>CAZCXK010000015.1:0-46482 GCA_964502605.1 uncultured bacterium | reverse complement strand
ACCGCACAACAAGTTGTCGTCACCGCACAACAAGTTGTCGTCACCGCACAACAAGTTGTCGTCACCGCACAACAAGCTGTCGTTACCGCACAACAAGCTCTAGCAAGAGCGATCGGATTTTTTTGATGCAAGCCTATTGTCCAAGTGCCTTGCTATAGCGGGAGGTAGCAGGCAATATCATGATGTCTTGTATGGCTGCTGTGTACATACAATAGGTCTAGAGGTAAATGCTCCGAGGTCAAAGTGCAGGTTTCGCCTTCTAAACTCGGATGTTGCAGTTCTATTGGCGAAGCATTGTGACGCGAGGTCGAAACTTGCGGCTCAACCCGTGATGCTTCAAGCCATAATGGAGAATGGCGAAGCTTAAAGGGCGATCCGTTTCCTACAACGCTAATATCAAATCCCAGGGTTCTATTCGTTGATCAACCCCACTGAGTGATTCTGGGCAAAGCATCCTGGCATCCTAGCATCCTGGCCTATTGATAGACCAACTATGGAGCGCTAAGCCACCCCAAACCTGGTTCTACCCTTACAAAACCTTTTCGAGAAACTGTGACGCTCGAACACTCTTGGGCGTGCTGAAAAACACATCTGGGGGGGCGTCTTCTACCAAGCGCCCCTGATCGAGAAACAGAATGCGATTCGCAACTTCGCGAGCAAAGCCCATTTCATGGGTGACGATCGCCATTGTCATACCTGAATTAGCCAGGTCTTTCATCACATCTAGCACTTCTTTCACCATTTCTGGGTCGAGTGCCGAGGTGGGTTCATCAAACAGCATGATATCTGGTTCCATTGCCAGCGCACGGGCGATCGCCACCCGTTGCTTTTGCCCACCTGATAGCCGAGATGGATATTCATCTGCTTTTTCTGATAGCCCCACTTGCCCCAACAACTCCATACCTTTCTCTTTAGCCACAGTGGTTGAGAAACCTTTCACTTTGATCGGAGCATATGTCACATTCTGCAACACCGTCATATGAGGAAAGAGATTGAAATGTTGAAACACCATCCCAACGTTCTGACGAATTTTCATCACGTCGGTTTTGGGAGATGTAATATCCACACCCTCAATGCTGATAACGCCCGATGTGGGGGTTTCTAGCAAGTTGATGCAGCGTAAAAACGTTGACTTGCCTGATCCAGAAGGGCCGATCATCGCCACCACTTCACCCCGACAAATCTCGGTAGAAATTTCTTTTAAGACCTTGAGATCGCCAAATGATTTGTAGAGCCGATCAACTTTGACGGCGATCGCGCCATTAGCCGGGGGGTGAGAGGAATCTTGCATAGATAATAAGGGTCAACAACTGAAACAAACTGTGAAGTTTAAGCACGACTCAATGAGCACGGCGTCTGAGTGACATCTCCAATCTAGCTGCTCTTGCGGAGTTTCCGTTCGAGCACGGTTGCAGCGATAGTTAACGCCATCACCATGAGATAGTAAATCACCGCCACGATCAGCAGAGGTTCAAAATAGACATACTTTTCGGCACCCACAATCTGGGCGCGCCGCAGCAGATCTTGGGCTCCAATGGTCGATACCAACGCCGAATCTTTGAGCAGGGCGATCGTTTCATTCACTAGGGCAGGCAAGATGTTTTTAATTGCCTGAGGCAGAATAATATCCAGCATCATGGGTCGATAGCGCACCCCCAATGACATGGCCGCTTCGGTCTGCCCGCGTTCAATTGCGAGAATACCCGCTCGAATCACTTCAGAAATGTAAGCCCCCGAATTGAGGCTAAAGGTGATCACCCCAGCCTGAAAGCCGGAAATGTCGTAGCCGGTCAGCTGGGGCGTCGCGAAATAAATAATCGACAGCGTTACGAGAAGCGGCGTACCCCGAAACACCGACGTATAGGCCATCCCAAACCAGTTGAGCGGTTTGATGCTGGATATTTTAAACAGGGATAAAATCGTCCCCCAAATAAATCCAAAGATGGCAGAAAGTGCCGTGAATCGAAGGGTAACTAAAATTCCTTCAAGGATGTACGGAACGGAGGGAAGAATGCGGCTGAAATCTAGATTGAGAGCAGCCAGGGAAACACTTTGCACAGAAACTAGGGGCATGAGACCAATTGTCATTATTAATTTGAATTCCTCTAGACTATTCGGCAGCCCCTTGCTGCTCGTAATACTCCTCAAACCATTTGGTGACTAGCGCGTCAAGCGCACCTGAGTCTCTCATCTCGGTGAGAGCCTGATCAAATTCAGCAACCAGTTCTGAATCTTTGGGAAAGGCGATCGCCGATCCAGAGTCTCCTGCAATCTCAACCGTGGCAAATTCTAGATCAGGGTTACTCTGCACATAGCCTTTCGCAACAGTATCTTCCACAATTGCAGCATCGAGACGCCCTGCTTTCAGCTCTTGAATCAGCTCACTGACCCGGTTGCGCGGCTCGATGGTCATTCCCTCTACAGATTCGGCTTGCTCAGTGGCTTCTTCCTGCTGAATTGACCCCAGCTGCACGCCAACGGTTTTTCCTGCCAGACTGGCATAATCAGAATATCCTGACCCCGCAAGGGACACGATTGTGTTTTTCGCATCGTAGTAAATCTGCGAAAAATCCACGCTCTGCTTCCGCTCTTCGGTGGGGGTCATGCCCGCCATCGCAAAATCAACCCGCCCAGACTGCAGTGCCGGAATAATTCCGTTGAAATCCATATCCTGAATCTCAAGGGTATATCCCAGCTGTTCCGTAATCATTTTGGCGATCTCAATATCAAACCCGATGGGTTCGCCTTCACCCGATGCGGTTTCATAAAATTCGTAAGGTGGATAGTCTGCCGATGTTGCCATGACTAGCGTAGTGCCACCACTAGCAGTCTCTGGCGAGGTAGAGGCATCACCAGCCGTGGGCGTATCAGAGGGAGCACAGGCGGCTACGATGAAAATCGTAAACACTGCCGAAAATAAAACAGTTAGTAGAAATTTGAGTTGTCTCATAATGATGGTGATCAACAAAACTTGCGGTAGAACAAGGGTGCGTGAATACCGTTACAATTTGGCAGCAGATGCACCAAAATTTAGTGCCTTAGGCTACGGAAAGCCAATTGTCTGCCTGAAGGAGTCTGGCTTAGCAGGTATCTGCACAATTGGTGCAGAATACATGCGATCGCAATTCTTTTAGATAAGGATTAATGAATTTATAAATTTGGGATTCGATGCGTCCATATCATTAGCACCTAGTTACCTGACAGAGGAGTGTGGATTGCGGCTGCGCTCAATCCACGTCGTTGCAGATACCTTAGGCAGAGCGCAGTCGAAGCCTGCGGTACGAGAGAATCAGCCTTTCACGAGTTTTGTCAGCCAGCCAGCATTAGCACTATTCATTCGTGTTCAAGAGTCGGTTTCTCCATTGAAAACCTGCATGATCTGCTCTCGGGTCATTCCCGGTTTGATGTCAGAGCGATACATCAGTTGAATCACGTCTTGATCGAGCTGGCTATAGGCAGTGGTGCGTGACCATGGCTGGTAAAAAATGGAGTCTGGGTAGTGATGAGAGTCTTGCATACAGCCGCTAATGGCCTGCGTTAATTCTTCGCGAATGAGATGATTGCGCTCGACTTGAGTAATGCCCTCTGTCGTAATCAAAATGCGGGCAGACTGAATTACGCTGTCAGAATTCCACCCAACCCAGGCAAATCCCATATTAACCGGGATATAGTTCGGTTCGTAACTGCTAAATTCCGGTTCGGGTATGAAATAAATGGTCACGTTGGGGTTGGTCTGATCAAATCGAAGGGATAGTCCAGTGAGGTCGCGCAGCTCATGCACTACTTGGTTTAGGGTGTGTTCGTCTTCAGGCGTCGGTGTGCCGTGCACCTGGATTCTGATCTCACGTTGCCACTTGCGAATTACGGGTTCGGCGTTGCCATATTCGACGCCTAAGGCAATATCTAGCAAATAGGCGATCGCCTCTGATGAGAACCCCTCTGATGAAGTCCCCTCTGATGAAATTGGTGAATCAAAGGGAGGTGAGACGGCGCGATTAGCCGATTCATCAATATGGTGGCTAGAGAGTTCAGGTGGTCTAGCAGATTGATGATCAGTAGCAGCAGCCATACGATGCGAACCTGACCCTGATTCATCTCCGGACTGGTGTGCAGGGTCGGGTATATCTGCAGGTAATTCTGATGGTAGTTCTTGAAATGATTCTGCCTGGGATGCTGAAGGTCGCGATTGGGAGATCAGGCGATCGCCCTTGGTCTGCAGAGCCCCTTCTAAACAGGCGATCGCATCTTGAGAGGCCAGTGCGTCACACTGAGCCTGAGCCCATACCTGGCGGTAGATTTCGCGCACCTCACCCGTTTGAATCAGCAGCACATCTTGAGCTGGCAGTTTTTTCTCCAACCGGTAGTCGTTATAACGAGTTTGAGAAATGCCATTCATCCAGCGAGCGGATGTCTCTGAAGAGGCTGATATGCCTCCACCGCGATCTAACATCTGCTGATAAACCCGCTCAAACTGATCACCGCCCAACCATCCTGAGGTTAAACCTGATATTAACCGTAGACTCAACGATCTGACATTAGACGGCTGTGGATTAGAATGCCGCAGCTGCGAATGAGAGATCGGCAATTCTGAAGTCAAAAGACAAAACATGATGCCAACTAGAGTCGCCAAAATCCAGAAGGGCTGCCTAATGAATTGGCTTACACTGAATCGGCTGAATCGGCTTGAAAATCGGTTTGAATGACGAGGTTTAGGTCTCACCCGGCCCCTGGCTTTGAGTCTAAATACGGAAACTGCATTAGCCCATTTCCTCGCATTCACGCGTAGGGCTATACTAGAACACTAGTACTATATACTTGCAGTTTCTTCATAGACTTGTAAAGGCCTAAGGCAATCTGGGGGCGATCTTCGCCTCAAGCTAGACCGCCACTAGCTGCTCAAATGGCCACGAATGACTGCCATGACGATTGACCCATCGACATCAGAAAACATGAGTCCCGCTTGGGCTAGATTCGGCTAAACGTCTGGCATCATCCAGTAGGACTGTTCTCTCGAAACCTTGGTCGTATATTGCGTACACATTGCGCAATGGTTGACAAATTTGCTTGATTGCTTAGCGTCAAGATCTTGAGACATGACAATCATTTCGCCGCTGCCATTCGCAACAAGTCACTAACACTGCATAGTTAGCTTGCTAAATACTCAATCAGCTCAGAACGATGTTTGCGCAGCTTTTTGATGGCTTCCTGTTGAATTTGCCTGACCCGTTCTCGACTCACATTAAGGCGATCGCCAATTTTCGCTAGCGTCATCGATTTACCCCCCGTGAGCCCAAACCGCAATGACAACACTTCTCGCTGTTGAGGTGACAAACTCACCATGATCGCTTCCAAATCACTGCGAAGGGTCGAATGGGCAACATAATCTTCAGGAGATGGGCCAGAATCTTCCAGTAAATCTCCAAGCTCGGTATCTTCGTTGTCGCCAATCCGCAAATCTAACGAAAGCGGACGGCGGGCTCGATCCAGATATTCACGTACTTGCTTAGGCTGCAAATCCAGTTCCTGAGCTAGTTCATCAATTGTTGCCGCACGCCCTAAGGATTGCGTGAGCTGTCGCTGAGTTTTCTTAATTTTGTTCAGCTTTTCAGTCACATGAATGGGTAGCCTGATGGTGCGGCTTTGTTCGGCGATCGCCCGTGTGATGGCTTGTCTAATCCACCAATAGGCATAGGTTGAAAATCGATAGCCTTTAGTTGGGTCAAACTTCTCGACTGCTCGATGTAACCCGATTGTGCCTTCCTGAATTAAGTCAAGAAAATCTAGATTACGTTTCAGGTATTTCTTGGCCACTGATACAACGAGTCGCAAATTAGCTTTCACCATCCGCTGACGAGCACGCTTGCCCTCGACAGCAATCTTTTCAAGCTCAGCGACAGGCAAATTCAACCGATCGGCCCATTGCTCAACGCTGGGCTCAGCACCAAACTCGTCAGTCAGGACTGTTCTGGTTGTTTGCAACTGGACTAACCGCTGTACCTGCTTGCCATAAAGGATTTCTTGTTCATGGGTTAACAACGGAACGCGACCAATTTCGCGTAGATATGCCTTTACAGGATCTGAAGTCTGAGATCGTCTCATAGTGTCGTGTCTGGAATAACTGCGGTTGGTTTGGTTTGGCCGGTTTGATTGGCTTGATTAAATTGGGTAAATGCTCAAAGAATTTCGGCTCAACATGTCTTTCAAATCTTCGCGAAATGCGTGCTAAATCCCGTCTCAGTCCCTGATATAAAACTTAGAGGCGCAACCAACAAGGATGATTTAGCGATAAATACGCATAACCTTTCTTAATTATTTCAAACCTGAGTAGGGTTAAGCCACACCCCTAAGGCATAAACCTAATCACATCAGGCTGGTTGTCCCAACAGTGTTTTGTCACTACTTCGCCCAATCCCAGCTCACCCAACATCATCTGATGGCTGCCACTTGATCCAACGTCACTTGGCAGAAATCCGCATTTGTGAACTGCTTAGACATAGCATGACGGGCAGCCTGCGAAACACTGGTGCGATCGCGAACCTACCATTTGGGTATGCAACACAGTGGACATGAAGTGAAATTAATACAGCTCAAAAACTCCAATCAAAACGCTCTGAAAACTCATAGTCTTAATAAATCTATACATAACAACTTTATTAACAGAAGTCAATTCAGGTTTGTGAACGCCACAGACATGATGAGAATTACAAGAAATGCTGTTTAGAAATCTCCTAAAACTATGTCCTGAGACAGATGTGGTAATCTAAGCCTCGCCACTCATATCGTCATCCTAGAGATGTCATTTTTATGGCAAAGTTTAAGGATCGTAATAGTTATGAGAAAAAAGGTTGATGAGAACAAGGGTCGGCAGTTACATAAAGTGCGGCGATCGCCCCAAATGACATGTCTCGGTGCATGATAGAAATCAGGGATAATTGCATCGAGTCTATTGCATCCAGTGCTATGACAACGACATCTAACACTCCAACGACTGCTTTAGCGAAGCATTCAGGTACAATTCATCGCTATCAGTGGCACTTGCAGAGCCGGTCAATTACAGCGACCTATGAGGTTATGGGAACGGGGTCTCCGGTGCTTCTGTTGCCCGCATTGAGCACGGTGTCTACCCGTGAAGAATGGTATGGGCTCGCCGCTCAGCTAGTGACAGCAAAATTTCAGGCGATCGCCCTCGATTGGATCGGCTTTGGTGCATCTGATCGGCCTGCCATCGCATATAAAGCAGAGGTCTATCGACAGTTTCTGCATGACTTTGTGCGCGATACCTTTTCTGCGCCAGTTGCTGTTGTCGCGGCAGGTCATGCTGCTGGCTATGTCATGCACTGGGCGCTTCATCAGCCTCCCCTCTGGTCAAAGATTGCACTAGTGGCTCCAACATGGCGCGGCCCTCTCCCGACCATGGGCGCATCTTCTCAAGTGGCAAATGCCGTGCAACAGCTCGTGCGATCGCCGTTGCTAGGGCCTGTGCTTTACAAACTCAATACGACGCCTGCGTTTTTGCGCTTCATGTATCGTCGGCATGTCTATGAGAATGAGGCCAATCTGACGCCAGAGTTGATCGACCATAAATATCGTATTACCCAGCAGCCTGGTGCCCGCTTTGCACCTGCAGCTTTTGTTACAGGTGCGCTCGATCCGTTTGTCAGCCGCGACGAGTTTTTAGCTCCCTTTCAAGCGCTCTCCATGCCAGCACTGGTGATCGTCGGCACCTCCGCCCCACCTGGATCAACTGCTGAAATGGAAGCCCTGAACCAATTTTCTCAGCTTGATCTGCAGCACTTGCCCGGTTCGCTGGGGCTCCATGAAGAATATGCTGACGCGGTCGCTCGCGTGATGCTGCCGTTTTTGCAGGCCAATATGTCGTAAATGTCATAATTTCTTGATAAAAAACGCAACAAATTTGACGTTGAGGCTTAAAACGGTAACAATGAATACAGAAAAAGAAATCGTTCATCTTTCCCACGACTTAGAAGTGGAAAGACGGAAGTAGGGAGTCATCCCGAAGGAACGCGCCTCCAACGCACATCTCAACATTCCAAGAGGCGAATCCTATGAAACTCACATATCGCGGCATTCCATACAGCTACACAGCACCCGACGTTCAATATGGTGATGTTGAAACTCGCGGCACCTATCGAGGTTTAGATATTCGATTCCGCAATCCCAAGAAGGCTCCAGTTTACACAACCACGCTCGATTTGGTATATCGAGGTGCTGCCTATCGTACCCAGGATGGGGCGATCGCCTCTGAAACGGTCGATGCATCACCTGCTGCTGTGGCATCCATGGCTGAGCCAGTTCCAACTGCTGTTGTTCCTGTTCCCACGGCTGCTACATCTGTGCTCAATGTGCAAGATAAAGCACGTTCGTTGATGACCGATCACCACCGCATCATCAAGCGTCGTCAGCAAGATATGCTCAGCCGTCTGGCTGCAGAAATTGGCGTTCATGGAGACGCGGCATCTCGCTGGAACCTGATTCAAGGCAAAATCCACCCGACGTTTCGCATCAACTATGACCGCAGCAAATCCGCGATGAGCTAGTCTCCAGTCGAATCGGTCTGCATCGGCAGTGCCTATGGTCTCACTGTAGCAGGCCGACCCTATTCGCTAATTAGCTAAACCGTGTTGGCTGATTTGACTGCGTCAAAAAGCGCCCTATGAAAGTGGGGTGCTTTTTATTGGATGTCTTTTGATAGGGTGCAACTTTTGATAGGGTGCAACTGTAATGCGACGTGCATGATGGCAACATACATAATGCAACTATGATGGCGAGTTATATGATGCGATCGCCTGTTTGAGGATCAAAGACAAACGCCTGATTCAGATCCAGTCGGATCGGCAGGCAATCGCCCACACGCACGTACCGGTCTGGTGAAACCTGAATATTCACAATGGCAGGCTGAAACGCTTTCTTGGCAGCGGTGGCTAAACTGCTATTGGATAGCTGAGCCCGAACTAAGGTTTCTCGCCCAAGGGGCTCAACCAGCATCACCTCAACTGTGAGATGTCCAGCTTCAGGCTGGGACGCAATGTGAATATGTTCAGGTCGCAGACCGATATGAATTGGACGATTGATATAGGGAGTCAATCCTGCAAAAAACTGCTCAGGGCACGGGATGGTATGTCTGCCCATGAGAATTGTCTTATAAAACATCTTGTCTTGATATAGCCCCGGCATAATATTCATGGGGGGGCTGCCCAAAAATGTTGCCACCATTTGATTGGCAGGTTGGGTATAAATCTGCTGCGGTGGGCCAATCTGCTGAATTTTTCCTTGATTGAGAATGACAATCTGATCGGCTAGCGTCATCGCTTCAACCTGGTCATGTGTTACATAAATGGTCGTGATGCCAACGGTTTGATGGAGCTGCTTTAGTTCGACTCGGGTGTCATCGCGCAGTTGGGCATCGAGATTCGACAGCGGTTCATCTAACAAAAATACTTGGGGCTGGCGGGCGATCGCCCGTCCGAGTGCGACCCGCTGCTGCTGCCCTCCTGACAGTTGACCGGGCTTGCGGTCGAGTAAATGATCAATGGCTAAGGCTTGGGCAACCGTTTGCACACGAGTCTGCATCTCAGTTCGATCGGCCCTTCGCATGCGTAAGCCAAAGCCCAGATTTTCAGCCACCGTCATATGGGGGTAGAGCGCATAATTTTGAAACACCATTGCCACATCGCGCTGTCGAGCTGGAACCCGATTGACGAGGCGATCGCCAATGTAGAGGTTGCCTGATGTCGCATGGTCGAGTCCGGCAATAGTCCGCAAAATAGTGGACTTGCCGCACCCCGAGGGGCCAACTAATACCCAAAATTCGCCATCTGGAACTTCAAAGGTAATGTCTTCAACGGCTGTGGCCGTGCCAAATTGGCGGGTAATGTGTTCAAGGTAGACTCTTGCCACTGATTCACTGCTGTGGGTTCACTGCTGCTAGTGTATGGCGACTGGGTCACTGCGACTAGCTCACAGAGATGCCATTTGTGAGATTACAAAATTTTGTCGAGGTTGAGAACGAACCTGGATAAATGTGATGTCATGCTTGGATTTGCGCGATCGCCCCTTCATTCTTTCAATACGACTTTTCCCTCTTTCCACGCTTGGATGACGTTGCCGCGCATCAGGGCTGCAACACCATTTAAAATCCGTAGCTCAGGCGCGTCGGGTTGGAGCCTGAGTGCAGGCTGGAGGGCTCGCTGAGCCGCTCCCGGACGCCAATCATAGAGATTCACAAAGGCTAGATAGGCGTAGGCATTTGGATTTTGGGGATCAAGTTCTGTAATGCGGTTAAAGGCTGCGATCGCCCCTCTAACATCCCGCTGCAACACTCTAGATAAGGCGAGATTATAGGCATATAAGATATTTTCAGGATCTTGCTGCAGTCGTAACTCTAGAGTGCGCTCGGCTTGCACCGTGTAATTTTGAATGGGGTCATACAGATTGATGCGGCCAATCTGCTGAAACACCGGATCGAGCGCAGCAAGCCCGCCTGACATCTGCTCTGATAGGGTTCTCAATTGTGTCAGCCAATCTAGCTCAGGTGCCGCTACAGGTGCCGCTGCCGGATCAATTTGCAGGGTCGCTGATGTCGGCATGGCATAGGTGTTCCCCGTTGCAGCATCGATATAGGTGGCCTCTAGGCGATACGTTCCTGGGGAGAGTGATGCAGCGGGGAGCATGGCCGTGCGTTCGATGACACGCGTGGGGCGATCGCCCTCAAGGGTCGAGGCAGCCATGACACTTTGATTGGCTTGAATCGGTTGAGGATGCAATGTCCCTAGACCGATACCGTGGTCATGAATCCAGAATTCCTGATTTAACGCCGCATTGCGCCAGGTTAATAGCACCAGACCTTGATGGAGCGATCGCCATGAACCTGACCATTCATAGGTGACAGGCACTGGGTATCCCGGAGGAACAGTCGCCGGCAGCGTAACACGATCCAGCCGAACGCTGACTAGGTCAGTCTCCTGCTGATTCTGCGGCTGATTCTGCGGCTGACTCTCGACCTGCACCTCAACAAATGACATCAAGCGGTGAAATAGATTGAGACGGCTACCATCGGGAAGATCCCACCTGCGATAGGTCTCAAACTCTGAAGACTGGCGGATCTGACGGACAATCTCATTCTGGCGACGGCGTGATTTAGCATCATGATGACTCAGCTGCGGAGGCGTGACACTGAGGAACCAAGAAAGCGATCGCAGATCTTGCTCAATCGCGCTCTGGTTATTTCCCATGCGTCGAGCGTAGACTTGAAAATTGCGACGATTGCCGAAATAAGTGAGGTTGTGCTGGTTAATCTCAGGGGTCGAAGGTAATACGCCCAGTGTGGCAATCTGGTGCGGCTGAGCAGCAATAATGTCGTCAATCACAGCCGCATGGGGAAACGACTCACCCAGATAGGGCTGGTGTTGCCCGGAGGGTGCCAGCCATCGAGACAGGCTCAGACCCATCGCCCCGCCCACCGGAAACAGATTAAAGACTAGCAGCAGTGTCGCCAAACCGACTGTGCCCCAACGCACCGCCCACCCATGACGAGGCCATTGAGTCAGCCCGACTGCTAGAATAATCGCCCCCACTGGCAGCCACGGCATGATGTAGCGCAAATCTTTATTGGCGATCGCCGACCAGATGATATAACTTCCCCCTAGAAACAGCGCTAGCCATGCCAAGGACATTGGATAACGCGGATCATACGGCTTCATTGGATGGGTCCAAGCCCTCCATCCGCCCAGCAGCAGCCCCACAATAGGGACAATCAGCAGCGGATAGGAGACCGTTTGGGGTAGGTGCTGCCAATAATATACCCACGCATCAAGCGTATCCCAGGCTGGATCGCCCTCAATTGCCGCCGACCGCGTATTAGAACTAAAGGCCGCACTGATTTGAAACACCCAGTTGGCGCGACTCCAGGGCACCATGATCAAAAAGGTAATGACCAAGGCCATCAGCAACTGGGCTAATTCTATCCAGGCGCGCCACCAGAGCCGCTGACTCAAAAGCCACAATCCGGGTAGCGCCAAAAACATTACCGCTGTTTGCTTCATCAGCAGTGCCAGCCCAAAGCAAATGCCAAATGCCAGCGCCAGCACCCATTGGGTTCGTCGTTGAGTCGCATCTGCCCAGAGGGTTAGGAGACAAAAACTAGCCGCTACCAGTGCCGTCAGCGGATAGTCCATGAAATATTGAGTGCGGAGACTATAGAACTGAGGAAACAACAGACATAGCCCTGCCGCCCATAGCCCTACCCAAGGACTGAACAGATGACGTCCAAGAACGTAGACTGAAACCAGTAAAATGCCCGTATACAGCCAATCTACCAGAGAAGCTTGGTCGATGCCTCTGCCCAACAGCGCAAAGAATGGTGCCGTAGAAATATATAGCAGGGGCGGATATTTAGAGGATAGCGTCCAGATGCCAGCCCACCAATCACCCGAAAACCATTGAGCGTGGCTCAATGTCCACCAATAGTTGAGCGCCCCAATCAGGTGATCGGCAGGGTCCCACGCTGGGATAGCTTGATCAAGCCAAAGCCAGAAACCATCCAGCAGAGCCACAGCAACCCAAAGGACTACCAAGACAACAATTTCGCTCGATTGGGCAAACAGAATTTTTCTCACCTGCGGCCTCAATACGCGATTGTTAACCTTCCAACTATCCCGCGTCTGTTCTATTCTGCCACGCTTGAGGGGCGCGGGCGCAGCCATTATCAAAATGGACAGTGATAAAGCTGGTACTTGTATCCGTCTACTCGACGGGTCTTGTCATAGCGACACCCCTGCGGACGCAAATTTGGCTGGCCATCATAGTTGAGCAACCATAAATCAACAGATTGAGATACCTGTTGGGATACCTGCGTCAATGTGTCTTTTAGGGCTTGACCAGGGCTATTGCAAGGAGAAGTGGACTCTAGAGTACAGTCCTGGTGATCGAGAAAGAAAATAGGATTCTCGACTAATGAATGCGATCGCAATGCCCAGGCAATGCCCATCAGCCGCCCCGTTTGCCCATGATTTTGATGAGCAATGGCAACAGCCACCAAGGGCTCAGAATTAGTAGCGCTATTTGCAGCGATCGCCCCAGCTACCCGATTGGGGCGATGCACCTTGCGAAAGCTCATATCAGAGGCCACGCTCAACGAGCCAACCAGTCCAATAATGACAATGCCAACCATCAGACCGCGCATCGGCGTGTGGTCAGGCTGGGCCCACAGCCCTGCAAAACTGGCGGCAATCACCCCCAAGACGGCTGGAAAGTAAACAAAATGATAGCGAAACACCTGTGTCAGGTCGATGCCAACCCCGTAGGTGAGAATCAAAAACAGGGCGATCGCCCCACCCCAAACGCCCCCAAGAGTCAGCACCGCCAGACGGAGATTAGTCTGCAAGGCTTTGCCAATGCTGTGATAGAGGGCAATGGCTAGCATGATGGCGATCGCTACCAAAACCGCCCCTGATAGCCTGGAAACCAACTGCGGCACATTTTGAATCGGCAGCAAGATTACCATACTCAACCAACTGGTAACCATTTGCACCAGTGGACTCAACAGCCCTAACCCAGCCCACCCGTCCTGATAAATCCAGCGGGTCAGTTCGTCGTTTTGACTATCACTGCGAATGATTTCAGGGAGCCAGATTGCGCCTGTGGCCAAGGTGCCTGCGATCGCCACTCCGATCCGTTGCCAGGTAAGGCTCAGTGCCCCTTTCAATGAGCGCATCATGGCGATCGCCACCCCCAGCAGCACCAGTGCCTCCGCCATCAGCGCGAGCACGACAAAATAATGGGTCGCAATCCCCAAGCCATTGACTGCAATCCAGGCCATCACCACCCGTCTGGATATCAGCGTCTGAGAGTAGAGACTACGAACCGCGATCGCCAAACAGCACAGTGACAGAATGATCCACACCACTGCCAGCGTATAATGTCGCGCCTCTTGCGCCAGATAAACGCCAAAGGGCGACACCGCCATTAGCACAGCAGCCCAGTGCCCTACAAGCCTTGACTGCGAGGCCATTTTGCCCAACAGGTACATTGCCGGAATTGCCAATGCCCCAGCAACTGCCGAGAGCGATCGCACCCCCCACAGCGATACAAACCCATCTTCTGGCGAAAACAGTCGCAGCCAAAAATGAGTCAACACAAAGTAAAGCGGCGGATGGTTGCTCTCTTGAAACAGCCGCTGTGTCACGGACTGGACAGTCCCTAGCGGATTCATCTGCATCGGAGCTAAAAGGCGATCGCTCGTCAGCCACTGATTCAGCGGAATATCCTGATACCCGTGACCCAGACTAAACACAATGGTCGAAAATTCATCCGCCCACAGCGGCTTCAAAGTCAGATGCCATAGCCGTAGAGCCAACCCTATAGCCAGCCACCCCACCACTAACAGCAGATGCAGCCACGGGCGATCGCCCTCCTGATTACGCTTTAGCATGATTCTCTTCACCCATCAGAGTGGCATTATGCCTCTATATATTCTGCCGCTGTGCATCTCGCCATTATTTATATCGCTATTGCCTATATCGCCATTATTTACATCGCCATTATTTATGTCGCCATTGCCTATATCGCCATTAAACGTATCTCTGGATAGATGAATTCAGCCCATCCTATACATTACGTTAAGTTCTATAAAGAAAAGTCTTACACCATAATGGCTGTTTTACGCGTCATTATTTGGCTAACAAGTTTAATTGTCTTTTTCTCCACCTTCTTGTCGTTATCAAACAGCAGCGCTATTGCTGCGTAGGTTGCCGCTGTCGGCTGTTCGGGTTTTGTGCAGGACGCATTTTGTATGATACATTTGTTAAGTAGCACGGACGCATAGCTCAGTTGGTTAGAGCACCACGTTGACATCGTGGGGGTCACTGGTTCGAGTCCAGTTGTGTCCATATGCAAGTTGTACGTTTTGACAACATGCGACTTGCAAGTTTTAATACCCCTTGGATGATCAGCTGCTAGGGCTGTGACAAAAATTTTAGAATCATTCGGTTCAGAGCGCCGAAACGAATGATTGTATGGCGTGCGTTGAGATCGCTGCGATCAGATTCTGCGGTATTGGAATGAGACGATCGAGGTGTGCATTTTCCCTATTTGAATGCCATGCCGCGCAAATCTCGTGAGCTAAACGCTGGCTATTGCTATCACATCACGACCCGTTGCAACAATCGGGAGTTTCGCCTGACTCAATTTGAGTGCCGTGAAGTTTTACTCTATGCCATCGATCGATGTCGTGAGCGATTTGGCTTCAAGCTATATGCACTCTGCATCATGAGCAACCATGTGCATTATCTTCTAGAGCCAAAACAGCCTGAAGATTTGCCACGCATGATGCACTGGCTCAATTGGTATACGGCGATGTGCTTCAACAAAATAATGAATCGCACTGGGCACTTCTGGGAGAAGCGCTACCACAGCACAGGTTTTCCAAATACAGATAAACGCAGAGCCTTAAACACCCTGCGATATATTCATGGCAATCCAAAGGCTGCCAATATGCAACAAGGGTGGTTTTATGACTTCAGCAATTATGGAACGTATGACCGCTTGACCCACGACAGCATCACCCAATGGCATCCCGCGTTTTTAGCGTTGGGCAAAACATTGGAACTATGAGCTGCAGCATATCGGAAGTTTTGCAAGAAATACCGACCGCAGCCAAAGCCAGAGCGGAAAAGCCATTGGGGCAGCAACCTGCTAGCAGGATTGAAGATTAAGAAGAAATCGCAGAAGCCCAGCCCCGGACAAATGAATCTGTGGGAACAATGGGACGCGCAGATGGACGAGGTTCACGCTGTCACAGAAGAGTTTTTGAAAGCAAATAGCTATCACCCTGAGTATGCATTGTCACAGATACCGAATCACAAACGGTACCAGGTATCGGATCGTCAGGATGTTGATTCTTCGTAGGGTGAGACTTTTGAAACAAAACTTTTGGAAAATCTGAAAGCGCTATGCCTTACACTTTACAAGTCTCGATGCGAGAGAAGACAACCCAATCCTCCAAACCCAAACCCAACAAAACACACCCAATCCACACAACAAACAGGGAGGTGCCCCTTAGGTGCTGAGGTGTTAAATGTTACGTCATTGTAGTTAATCCAGCTATTCTTCACTCTCCATCCGACGCGATCGCCAAACTCTCTCCAAATCTTATCACCCGGATACTCGCCGTCGAGCTTTGCACCGCACTGCACGTAAATATCCTTCTGCACACTGAAGCCAAATTTTCCGTCGCTGTATCTGACCCACAGGCGATCGATCGTTTTGAGATCAGTGCAGGGAAATTTCCGTAATTCTTCCTTCCGAATCCAGTCGCCTTTTTCTCGCCCGACTGCTTCGAGCATGCGCAGATAGGTTTCATAATCTGCATCTTTGAAGTTTTGGGCTTTGAGCAAGTCTCGCAAGTGCGTGTAGTCAATTCCTTGTTCTGAGACGAGGTCATCTTCTTCACGCCGAGCTACGATTGGGGATTCTTGCACCGAAATTACCTCGGCAGTATCTATCAAATTATCTGGCTTCTGCCCTGTAATTCCCCAAATCAACTGCACCAGCGGATCAGGCTCTTGCAGCCGAAAGTCTACCCAGTGACGGCTACGCAAGAATACCGGCAATCTAGGCTGTTGAGGGGCATCCGGCAGCATCACCGGAATCACCGGACATCTGCGACCGATAAACTCTTGCAAAAAGGCATAGATTTCTTCACTTTGCCAGGGGCCCAGCCCTTGCTTGCCAACAAAAACGGCTGCTGCACCAATGCGCTCAATCTGCTGCTCTAACGCATATTGCCAAATTGCCCCCGGCTGCAATTCCCACGCATCGAGCCAAGGCTTGAGACGATTTTGCTGAAGCTGCTGAGCGATTTCGATGACGGCACGCTTATCTTCGCTGTTATGACACAAAAAGACATCAAACTGCTGCTCCGTCATGCGTCAATTTCTCCTAAGCCGGATTGTGGGGCTAGCACTCTCCCAATTTACCTGATTTTCCTCTCAGGGTCAGGATGCAAAGGCGATTGAGATTAGGATGCAGGAGCCACACTGAACATTGCATGTATCGAAGAAGCATCGAAGAAGGGCGATCGCCTCTCATCAAGTTGAGGATGTTGGGGCGATCGCCATTGCAAGAAATGTGGTTGCGATTGGAGGAGGTGCGATCGCCAATGTCAGAGGAGCGATCGCTTGAATTTTGGTCTCAGATTACTGCCGCTGCAAGGAAGATTTCTAAAAGCAAGTGGTGACAATGTAGGCAAAGAGCAATTACCCTTGATTTATCTATCTGCTTCAGAATTCCAGGCATAAAATTGTTGCATGATAGACCAGCCTTGTATTTACTACTATTCAACAACTAGCAATACGTTAAAGATATGGAACTTCACGCATATACTAGAACAATTTCTGACCTTTTTTCAGTAAAAAGAAAATACGTCGTTCCTCGATTTCAGCGTGCATACTCTTGGTCAAAAGATCAAGTTAAAGAGTTGTGGGACGACATCATAGCTAATATTCAGATAAATAATGAAAAAGATGTAAGTCATGAAGAGTATTTCATTGGCGCTCTGGTACTTGTTGGCGATGACAAATCAAATGTTCTGCAAATCGTAGATGGACAGCAGCGGCTCACAACAATCACTATTCTTCTATCGGTTTTGTGTGAAAGATTTAAGGAACTAAAAAAAGATAATCTTGCAGAAGCAATTTTCAAAAATTATATAGAGGGGCAAGATGATGATGGAAAGAATTACTTTAAATTAGATAACGAAACTCCAAAACCTTTTTTTCAAAAGAGCATTCAGTATATCAAAAAAGAACGATCTTCTCCTCAAACAGATGAAGAAAAAACGCTATTATCTTCATACCGAGAATTCTATACTTTTACTGCCAGAGATAACCTTGCAAGCCACTTTCGCATAGACAAGAAAGTTGATAATGAAAAGTATGAGATGCTACTTAGAGCGGTTCGAGATCAAGTTGTAAAGTATTTAAAAGTGATTTTCATAACCGTTGCAGAAGAGGAGGAAGCGTACACAATCTTTGAAACTCTCAATGCTAGAGGCATGAATCTCAGTTTTGTAGATCTCATTAAGAATAAATTATTCAAAGAACTAGCTGATACTCATCCAGATGATGATGCAAAAACAACCTGGAAAAATATTAGATCAATCATCTCATCTAGAGATGCCGTGGGTAGCCTAGAAAGATTTGTTCGTCACTGGTGGATATCAAAGTATTCCTATGTGGGTGAAGGAAATATTTATAAAAGTTTTAAGAAGCTTTGGGTGGAAGATAAGATTGATGCAAATGAATTCATAAGAGAACTTCATTCAGATGCTAAAATATATATAAAAATAGCTTCTCCGCTTCAAGAGGACTTCAAGCAGCAAGAGGAGAAATCTATATACAATGCTCTGTTAGCATTCAAGATATTCGATGTTATCCAACAAAGACCATTTTTGCTGAGTTTGTTTAAAGCGAAAGAAAGGAGAATTATTAAACTTGACGACCTGAAAGACATCATGTTGTTCCTTGAACGATTTCATTTTATGTTTACTGCGGTATGTTCGCTGAGGCCCTCTGGTATTGACAGAAGCTACTCTCTTGCAGCAAGAGAGCTTCAAAGCACTTTAGACAAGCGAAGAGTAAAAGAAATAATCAACGCACTTAAAGACCGTCTTGCAGCGAGAATGCCTGATGAAACAGTGTTTACGGAAAAATTTAAGGAGCTAAAGTTTTGCAATGGGTACGAGCGTGATAAAAAGCTAATACAGTACATATTTAATAAAATCGAACGCAGCAAACTAGTTACAAATGAGCTAGCACCCGAAAATATTAGCCTTGAGCACATACTTTGTCAGTCTAACAATGACAAGGAAATCGTTGGAAAAATTGGTAACCTTTTACCCTTAAGCCAAGAGCTTAACGGAAAAGCAGGAGATAAATCCGTTGCTGATAAGTTATTGATTTACCAGGAGTCTCAATATTGCTTACCAAAAGAATTTGCGGCAGAGTGTGTAACACCATGGAATGCGAATGCGATAGGGAAAAGGACGGAAAGCCTCGCTAAGTATTGCTATAACAATATTTGGAGCGTCTCGCGAAAGTAGTTGCTGTATCGTAGGCAGTGATTGGGAAAAGTGGACGATAGCATTCGGGTTGGGGGAGAGGATCGGTACTAAAGCTAGCTAACAATCTCGTTGCAAATCGACCGAATCAAGCTAGTCGATGAGTCAGAAAGGTTGCTAGATGCAGGTGAACACGGGTGTATGACAGTTATAGACGTTCTGCAACGTCTCGCAGAGTAAATAGCTGCCACCTACACAAGCAAAATCTTCTCACGGGTTTTGGTAAGCGGCAGGGGTCGAGTGTGTAAGTGTAGGCGCAGCTTACAAACGGTAGCGTTCAGAGTTTTGTCGGGCAAGGCTTCTCGCTTACCAACCCAATAATGAATAGAGCGATCGCGACTCGATTGCATTTTGAGTTTGTTCAGCTGATAAATCGCCTTGGTTAGCAGCATCTGGAGTCGCTTCCACTCGCGATTCAGCACAAAACGAAGCCGTGCTAAACCCACCAAATCGTTTAACTGTACTCGTTCTCAAACGTAGATTAGGATTTGCAAACCAAAATCGCTCAATCGAACTCATCGACTCATATTCGGTGACTAAAACCAGGCCACCGTCATCATCGACCTCATATTGACCAATCACCGGAACGATCTCTGCGTATCCGCGTTCGCGCAGCAGGCGTCCCCGGTTGGGGTGGTCAGAATCGGGCACCAGGGCAAATATGGTCGTGCCTTGATGGTTATCGTCTTCACGATCCCATGCCATCGAGCCTTGCCATTGCACAAACGCTCCACCGCTTGCCAGCGCCGGATCAACGTCATGCAGCTGACAAATCTCAATCACTTTTGGATGATCGGCTGCTAGCGCCTCGACAAAAATTTCAGAATCACCTGTTTCAGACCGCCGAAACGGAAGATGGTGTGTTGTGCGTTGCGATCGCCATTTTCCCGCACTCATCCGAAAGAAATCGATTGCATCCATTGAGTCAAGCTCTCCAAAACCTACTATGCCCACCGGATATGCCAACCGGGTTAAACCGTGAGTCTATTACTTTTCCATCATACGGTGCTAGGTAGGCACAACGCGCCGCAAGGAGTCGAAGAAAATTATGTAAATGCTCTCGACTTAGACTCACTTAGATTCACATGAAGTCATATGGACGGTTTTAGCCCTTTTCGTCACCGCTGGTCTTGCATGCAGTCTCAGCACTCTTAAATCAGCACTTTAGGATAAAAGATGGGGGCATGAAAATTCGCAGTGCGCCCGCGCTGTAAATTAGCCCACCTCGCAACAACTCAGAACTTAGATGAACACCAGCTAGGGGCACCATGACACAGCGATCGCCAGCTCAATGGAATTTGTGCAGATTTTTGAAGACGTTATCTTACTTTGAAGTTGTGCCTATCTTCGGCAACCTCCGATGGGCACAGCAGCTATTGGGACATGACCCAGACCCAACTCCGACTCCAGGAGCGATCGCCCCTGATCTCACCTCTGAAGTATCTGACTTAGGGGTCAAAACTGCAGGGCTCATAGGTGTCAATCCTCAGGTTGAGCCTCATCTGGTGCAGGCGTTGCAGGCTCAAGGCATCCAGGTGCGATCGTGGGCAACGGCATCAGAGTGGATATTGAGTCAGAGCCAGTCTCATGCTCAGTTGCCGGATACATTGTTTTTACAGGCAGAGGCTCCTACTGCTCCAGATGAAGACTCTCTGACCTCAGGCTCGCTGACAGCAAGCCTGACGCAAATTGAGCAGAGTCTCACATCTATTGGCGATCGCAGATCTTACCCTGATCCACTCTCATCCAACGCCTTAAAACTGGTCAATTTCCAGACAGGTTCAGATGACCTTCAGACGATGTGGGGCGCTGTTGATGATGTCGTCATGGGTGGCGTTAGCGAAAGCAACATTCGTCAAGGAGAGTCGGTTGCCATATTTTCAGGAGTAGTTTCGACTGCTAATTCTGGCGGGTTTGCCTCCGTTCGGACGCGCATCATTGATCCGCCCCTCGATCTATCGGCTTTCATGGGCATCATGCTGCAGGTCAAAGGAGATGGCCAGCGCTATAAGGTTCTAATCCGGGATGATGCTCGCTGGGATGGAGTTGCCTATTCTTATTCGTTTGATACCGATGCTGAACGGTGGCTGACGATTTACATCCCGTTTTCAGACTTAATTCCAGTATTTCGGGCCAAAACTCGCAATGATATGGGAGTGCTGGATACTCGGCGCATTCAGGCATTTCAGCTGATGCTGAGCAAATTTGAATATGATGGTGCCCTCAATCCTACGTTTCGTCCGGGGCCGTTTCAGCTCCAGATTGAGTCTATTAGTGCCTACAGCGATATCTCCATGCTCCGGCTCATGCTGCTCAGCCAGGGGCAGAATCCAGCCTGTAATGAGGCAATACGGGCGATCGCCCATCGACTCAAACTCTCATACTCCGTGATTCAATATGGCACTCTAACGCAAGCCCCTCAAGAGATTAAGACAGTTTTCCAAGCAGCCGAACCATTGGGCAATATCTGGCCAGCTGATTTAGCCAATCTTTGCGCCACTGCATTGAGACCCGGTCAGCTTTATCAGCAGACGCTTAATTCAATCCTCACGGTTACTCAGCCGTCCCAAAGATAGCTGCCGCAAAGATAGCTGCACACTTCTACCATCTCCCATAGCCTGTTGAGGCGCACTCAATCACCTTTGCGCTGCTCTAGACCCAGGTGCGTTCATAAAAGGCGATCGCCGAGACTGCTTGAGTTCCATCATTTAAAACAAATACGCCCATGTCAAAGTTTTTAGTGCAATACCAGAGGCGATTGGTTAGTTTGTAAACAAATATAACGATATTACCGTCATGCTGTCATGCCGTCTTGACAGCCAGTAGTGCCCCCGTCTATTCTGACAAACATACCCGGGTATCTAATTCAATAAGCGTTGTATGCAAGATAAACACAAGGTCACTTTATACATTCCTCCAGAGTTACATCGCCAGCTCAAGATTCGGTCAGCTGTGGACTCTGAGCCTATGTCATCCATTGCTGAACGTGCAATTGTGTTCTACATGACACATCCAGAGCTGGTAGATGAGTTAGAAATGTCCCACGGGCAGTCACATCGGGTTTACAGCTGTCCTGAATGTTCTAGCAGTTTAGTTGTGAAAGAGGGCGAAATGGTTTCGCTAAGTGAGCAACCGGCTTTACTCAGCGATGATAGTTTTCAGGTTGGTGAAATTCGAGAGGATGACGTTAGCCCAGACCGTCAAGACCATGGCGAACTTGTAACGTGTTAGCGCTATGAGATTTTGCTGATATAGCTGCTAGCCTTAAGTTTCTAAAGATTTTCAAATATAAGACGTTCAGGTCGTTCCGAGTGGGTTATTGATAGTTCCTGACATAGAGCCCGCGCTGTCTTTAGTAGGTCAATGATCATGAAAGAAGAGCTCAGTATTTTAGTTCAAGCTCAATACCCTCTGATCTATCTCGTGACCTCTGAGGAGGAGCGGGCCATCGATACGATTTCTCAGATTAAGCCGCAGCGCAAGACCTTCATTTGGACAGTGACTCACGGCATTGTTGAATTTGATCAGTCTCGGAGTGCTGGCCCTGCGCAGCAGAGCCACAATACGGTCTCTCCCGAAGCCGCAATTGAGTGGGTTGTTCGTCAGAGAGAATCTGGAACCTTTGTCTTTAAAGATTTGCATCCGTTTATTGATTCTCCAGCCGTAACGCGCTGGTTGAGAGATGCGATCTCAAGTTTCAAGGAGTCGCAAAAGACGATTATCTTGATGTCTCCTGTGCAGCAAATTCCGATTGAGCTTGAGAAGGAAGTTGCCGTGCTTGACTTCCCACTGCCTAATATGTCAGAGCTAAATCAGGTTCTTTCACAGCAGCTCGATCAGATTCGAACTCGCCGCATCACAACTGAAACTCGTGAAAAGCTATTGAAGGCAGCGCTTGGGCTTACTCATGATGAAGCGGAGAAAGTCTATCGCAAGGCTCATGTGACAGCAGGGCGCTTAACAGAAGAAGAGGTTGAAATTGTTCTCTCTGAAAAGAAGCAGCTGATTCGTCGAAATGGCATCTTAGAGTACATTGAAGAAGACGAAACGCTCGATTCAGTTGGTGGTTTAACCGAGCTCAAGCATTGGCTACAGCAACGTTCAAATGCATTCACGGAACGCGCCCGTGAATATGGTCTGCCTCAGCCTAAGGGAATGTTGATTCTGGGCGTTCCGGGGTGTGGAAAGTCACTCATTGCGAAGACAACGTCCCGACTGTGGGGGTTGCCGTTACTCAGGTTAGATATGGGGCGTGTATATGATGGCTCGATGGTAGGTCGCTCAGAGGCAAATCTTCGCAATGCTCTGAAGACAGCTGAGTCGATTTCTCCAGCTATTCTTTTCATTGATGAAATCGATAAGGCATTTGCTGGCAGTACCGGATCTGCGGATTCAGATGGAGGTACTTCAAGCCGAATTTTCGGCTCATTCTTAACCTGGATGCAAGAAAAGTCATCTCCTGTATTTGTGATGGCAACTGCCAACCGAGTTGAGCGGCTTCCTGGCGAGTTTCTCCGAAAAGGACGATTTGATGAAATCTTTTTCGTTGATCTTCCCAACGCTGAAGAGCGTAAAGAAATCTTCAAAATCCACCTTTCTAAGCGTCGTCGAGAAATTGCTCGATTTGATCTCGATCAGCTTGCTAATGTTTGTGATGGCTTCTCTGGCGCAGAAATTGAGCAAGCTTTAGTTGCCGCCATGTATGAGGCATTTGCTCAAGAGCGAGAATTCACCCAACTTGATATTATTGCTGCGATTAAGTCTACGCTGCCGCTGTCTAGAACGATGAGTGAGCAAGTCACAGCCCTGCGCGATTGGGCCAGGCAGCGAGCACGCCCCGCAGCGTCTTCGGTTGCTGAATATCAGCGACTGGAGTTCTAACAGGCTTTCTTCCCTGGTTGTCAGGAAGAAGGGCTAGCACCCAAAGCTAGCAGTTGCAAATCAGCCGTATCCGTCGGCCTTCCAACCGTCAGACTATGCGGCACTCTCTACTCGAAACGTTGTCGTTCTCTCAATTTCTCTACAGGAGGAAATCCGAATGTCTCACTTTAGCACTCTGCGCACTAAAATCACCGACGCTGAGATTCTAAAGGCTTCTCTGCGTGACCTCGGTATCACCGTTAAAACCAACGCAGACGTTCGCGGTTACAATGGCCAGCGCGTTCGTTCTGATATTGTTGCAATGCTCGACGGTGAATATGATTTGGGTTGGTCTCGCAACAGCGATGGCTCTTTTGACCTGATTGCTGACTTGTGGGGTGTTGCCAAAAAGCACAACCAAACTGAGCTGATTAACTCGATTAATCAAAAGTACGCAGTTAACAAGACACTCTCAGAGGTCAAGCGTCCTGGCTTGCAAAACGCTAACGTTAAGCTGGTTCTGCAAAAGTAGTTTCTCTGAGCGTTCCCAAATTAGTGGGTTAGTCTAAATCTATAGGCTAGCCCACTTTCTTTGTATCATTTTTTATTATTGTCTGGGTGACGGTTTTAGAAACCGCTGAGAGTGCCATAGGTCATATGGTTATGTCGTTGGGTAATGGTCTTGATATGACTTTCAATGTAGGATCAGCTATCATGAGTTGCCGATTGATGATCACCCTTTACTGGGCTAACGGCTTAAGATTGAGTTTGATTCGATCGGGGCAATAAGGATCTAAATAGTCTAGATCTGGATAGTCTAGATCTAGGTATCCCAGACATTGATGTCTTGGCTTCGACAGCCCTTCTCTGAATTTCATTTTGCTTGTCTTAATGAAAAGCGCAGAATGTAGCTTTGTTAACACTTATCCCTTTTGACCTTTCATGCAGACTGAAGCTTTTAGTGAGCTTTTCCCATTGTTTAATTCCGCGAGCCCAGAGACGCTTGAGTGGCTTTTATCTATTGCTGTTGAGCACGACTATCCTGCTGAACGTGCCGTTTTAATGGAAGATGCCTGGGGCAATGCGGTTTACTTTATCGAATCTGGATGGGTTAAAGTTCGACGCCATTCCGGCGATGAAGTCGTCACGTTGGCAATTTTGGGGAAAGGCGATTTCTTTGGGGAGATGGCTATCTTGGATGAGTCGCCCCGTTCTACAGATGTGATCGCCCTATCACCAGTTAAGCTTCTTAGCATTTCTGCTCAACGATTTATCCAGACTCTATTTAAAGATTCACAACTTCATCACAGAATGTTGCAGCTAATGGTAAAGCGGTTGCGCCAAACAAATTTTAGATTTCAGCTCCGCCATCAACCCCCTGCCATTAAGCTAGCTAATACCTTAGTGTATTTAGGGGAAACGTATGGGTCTCCCTCTGAGCAGGGGACAGAGATTTTTGATGTTCCTCATAAGGATTTGGCTGATGTGAGTGATATCAGTTTTGATGAGGCAGCCAAGATCATGGAGAAACTGGATGATAAAGGATGGGTTAAGGTCGATGCAAGCAGGCAAGCACTTTTTCTAACCAATATGAAGCAGCTTGTTCATTTGGCTGGACGTATCTAGTGTTCGTTATACTTTCATTATGAATCTACGTCCCTTTCACATTGCGTTTCCGGTGCGCGACTTAGCAAGCACGCGATATTTTTATGAAACGGTGTTGGGGTGTTCAATCGGTCGAGCTTCAGACCAGTGGATTCATTTCAACCTGTTTGGGCATCAAATTACGGCCCATCTCTGCCTTGATCAGGCTCTGCCCCCATCGACAAATTTAGTGGATGGTAGAGCCGTCCCGGTGCAGCATTGGGGGGTCGTTCTTGAGATGGCGCAGTGGTATGCACTGGCTGAACGGCTAGGGCATGAGGGTGTGCGGTTTGTCATTGAGCCATGCGTTCGCTTTAGAGGCGAAGTCGGAGAGCAAGCGACAATGTTTTTTCTTGATCCTAATGGTCACGCGCTTGAATTTAAGGCATTTCGACACGACGATGCCATTTTTGCTAGCAACCCAACGGAGTACGTTTAAACCTTCAGGTCAAGATATGGGTTGGTGTTAAGCTCCCCAAATCAGCCGAATGAATCGTCCGACCAGCCAGGCCATGAGCGCATATACCAGCATGGCAATCAAGAGATTAACATCAAAAATGGCGGCACTGCCGCCCAATGTCGGGCTAATAAACAACGTCGAAAATGGAGCCACGAAAGGCTCAGACAAATCATAAATGACTCTGGCAAAGAGATTTTCTGTGTTGGCAGCAAATAGCCGTAAGATAAACCGGAGCATTAGCAGGATTAGAAGTGCTCCGACCAGGTAATACACAATATTGACCGCTCGGGTTACGACGGTTTCGCGCCGGATGGTTTCAAATCTTTCTTCTTCGAGTCGGAGACGACGTTCTTCATCACGTAGGCGACGTTCTTCTCGGAGTATACGCTCTTCTTCTGGTAGACCGTGCGGTCTGTTTGGAGGAGGAAATTCGCCATATTCGGTACGATTATCGTCAATTGGCTTTTTATCGTCTTCCATGATTGATTCCTCAATATCTGTGTAAGATGTCTGCGTCAATCATCTGGCATAGGACAGCTCATACATTGACGTTGGGCTGCATGTGAATCTCGCGATTAGTCGGTCGCAAGGATGAACTCAGCGGTCTGGTATCAGATTACCGGATTGTTGCCGTACTCTATGCTATGCGGCCTATTTAAATGGCTCTTAGGGTCGAGTCACTGCTGGAGATGCGGGTGAGAGATTGGGAGCGGCGTTGGTTTGTGGGGATTCTACTTGATCAGGAGGAGTGTCTGGCTGATTGCGGATAGGAGCGATCGCCTCTTGATCTTCTACATTAATCAGGTCTTGTAAGGCTCTCGCCAGGATAGCAATCGTTTCTCGGCGAGTATTGACCTGACCAGCCACCTCAGCAATGCGACGTTCGAGATCTTGTAACTGCTCCTGGTTGGTTTGGATATTGGCAGTGATGTTATCGGGGAGGCGATCGCCCAGCGTATTAATTTGAGCCTCAAGTTGATTCATACGTTCGACGGGAACCGTTTCAGAGGCAATAGACTCGACCTGACGCGTAAGCTGAGCTTGGTCTGAACGCAGGCTCAGTGCCAGCCAGCTCATGCTGCCACTAGCGATGGTGATCACCCCGATCAGCGCGACTGTGAGCCAATACATGTGTCCGCGTAGCGTCTCAACTTCTCGCTTGACCGTATCAGTATCTGAGAGATAAACCAGCTTCAGCTCTAGTAACTCCTGTGCTAACTCATCGAGCCGCTCTGACATCGCAGATTGAGCATCTAGAGGCTGATTTTGCTGATTCACAGTTACTAACTGGCTGCCGCGATCGTGGCTGTGGGCATCTTGCGGGCTGGGGTTGGACGTATCGTAAAACAGATCGTCAGACATGGTGAATGGAGAATAGACGTTTACGCAACTGGGGAGCGATTGAGAACGTAGGAAAAAGTGAACAAGAAGTTACGGAGAAGTTAAACCGGGCGATCGCCTTAGAGGCAAGTTGCCGACTAAAATTAAGCGACGATTAAAAATCAATAGTGCAATTACCTTTAGCGTTTTTACGATAGTCTGAATTTCGCAGTCTGAATTTCGCAGTCTGAATCCGCGCTGGATAGTCAATTTTCACCCTCCAAGTGCGCCTTCAAAGGAACTGTTATTGATAAATCTCCGTCCCTGGATGACTGGAGCTGTTGCAACTGTTGTTGCACATCTCGAAGCTGGTTATACGTCAGGACAAGACCGACCGTGAGCGCGATACAGGCAGTGCCTAGCAAGATGAACGCGATCGCCAACCCAAACTTAAGTCGCCGATTTGAGGCGTCAAGCGATCGCATCTCATCTTGAACCTGGCTTAAAAACTTCATCGCTCTCAAGTCAGACCAAACGCTGTATTGCCGAGGCTGATTATTGGCGTCATGCTCTGGGGTCAGTGCCATCTATATAAAAGCTAGGTTGCGTCATTAATTAAGTATGCTTTTCAGGGTATCGGAGGCGATCGCCCATTGAAATCTCTACAGCGACTGATTTTTAAAGCAGACCCTAAGACTAATTTGAACTGAGCCAATACTCCTGGCGGCAATTTTTTCCGACTCAAAAGACATCCTACCGCCGATCAGATGCGAAATCAGAGTCTATGGCATCACTTTTGAGCCGACTGAAATGGTTTACTAAACAGAAGGAATTGTTCCTGAGGAGATTTTTTTCGTGGGGTGCCTGGCATTACCAGGTCAGTCCACAGTCGATAACCCTGAGTCCCCAATCGTCACATCAAAGCAAACCCTCTAAGCTGATATGACTAAGCTGATATGACTAACGTGATAAGCCCCATTTTTCTGACATTGCTGGTAATTGCTTTAGCACTCGTTGGTTTCGTTACAGAATGGCTCCCGGTTGACCTGACAGCAATTACAATTGCTATCGTCTTGATGCTACTGGGCTTGGTTACCCCTGAAGAAGGCATTTCAGGCTTTGGCAACTCAGCCACTATTACAGTCTTAGCTATGTTTGTGCTTAGCGCGGGCATCTCCCGCACAGGCGTCATTCAACGAGTTCGAGATTTGCTCATGCAGTGGGGCGGTAAAGGTGTTTCGCAGCAAATCTTCGTCTTAGGTATGATTGTCGGTCCCATTACCGCATTTATCAACAATACGGCAGTAGTTGCCGTATTTTTGCCTATTGTTGAAGATTGGTGCCAAAAACAGGGAATTTCGCCTTCAAAGCTGCTGATTCCGCTGTCCTATGCCACCATCATGGGAGGCATGCTCACCGTCATCGGCACCTCGACTAATGTGTTAGCGAGCGGGTTATCGCAACAGCTTGGCTATGGAGAGTTTGGCCTATTTCAATTCACCAAGCTGGGCCTCATTACCTTTATCATTGGCATTACGTATCTGGCCCTGATTGCGCCTCGACTCTTGCCTACCCGCCGTGCTGGCAGCGCAAATTTCATGAATGGCAACTATAGCTTAAGAGATTATGTCAGTGAGCTAGTGATTACTCCTGGCTCAAGCTTGGTCGAACAAACCTTGCGCTCTAGCGGCATCCAGCGCAAATTTGACATGGACGTGCTCGAAATCATTCGAGATGGTAGCCACTTTGCCCAACCCCTGGCTGATAAAGTCCTCAAGGTCGGTGATATTCTGCTTGTGCGAGGTGGCAAAGACGATTTGCTCACGATTCGGGAAGAACGCGGGCTCAATATCTTACCTGATGTGCAGTTTGAGGATGAAACCGCATCACTAGAATCAGAACTCAGCTCTGGCGAAGAGAGTATTGCAGAAGTACTGATTTTGTCGAATTCTCGCCTCAACGGCTCGACACTCAAAGAGTTGCGCTTCCGCCAACGCTATAACGCCACAGTCTTGGCAATCCGACGAGGAGAAGAACTGATCCGCGCTCGGCTAGGTAAGGTGCCCCTGCGATTTGGCGATTTGCTGCTGGTGCAAGGGCCGCGCGAAAGTTTTGTTGGACTTCAGACTACGCGTGAGTTGCTGGTCTTAGAGAAGCGTGATGTAGACAGCTCGCGCCAGAGTAAAGCCTGGATATCCATTACTATTGTCATTGCCGTCATTGTGCTGTCGGCAATTGGCGTCATGCCGATTATGGTCAGTGCTTTGGCAGGTGCTGTGTTGATGGTCGCGACAGGCTGTCTCAAACCCGGTGAGCTGTACGGTGCAGTGCGATGGGATATTATCTTTCTTCTGGCGGGGTTGATTCCGCTAGGCATCGCCATGGACAAATCAGGCACCACGACATGGCTAGCCAGTCAGCTCCTGGCCCTAGGGAGCAACTTATCAGGCTATTGGGTGCTAACGTTTTTCTTTATTGCGACATCACTGCTGACTGAAATCATTTCCAACAATGCCTCCGTGGTGCTGATGATTCCGGTGGCGGTCGAAGTGGCTAAGACGCTTGATCTCAACCCGCTTGCCTTCATGTTTGCAGTCACATTTGCAGCCTCTAATAGCTATATGACGCCTATTGGCTATCAAACCAATACCATGGTCTATGGGCCAGGAGGTTACAAGTTTCTTGACTTTACGCGCGTCGGCGGGCCGTTGAACTTGCTAATGGCTATTGTGACGCCACTGCTGATCGTCTGGATTTATGGCCTATGAGCTAGACTCCCATCGAACGCGGTAGGATCAGGCTACAGGCAGAGTGGCCTGATTCTGCGTTTGTGTGGTGCTGCTATGCGGACTCGCGATTTTTCGTCTTTAACAGCTTCTCAAGATTGGACTTGCATTGCGGATGAGTGCGCGGCCATTGTTGGAGAGCGGGGTGTTGTGCGGCGACGAGAAGAGCTGCTGGTCTATGAGTGTGATGGTCTGACAAGCTATCGTCAACGCCCCGCCTTGGTCGTGTTACCGCGCACTACTGACCAGGTGGCGGCAGTCGTTAAAGTGTGCGATCGCCATTCTGTGCCGTTCATTGCCAGAGGTGCTGGCACAGGGCTTTCGGGCGGCGCACTGCCCATTGAAAACTGTGTGCTTATCGTCACTGCGCTGATGAATCAGATCCTAGATGTTGATATTGAGAATCAGCGCGTTGTGGTGCAACCCGGTGTAATTAATAACTGGGTGACTCAGGCTGTCAGCGGCTCAGGCTTCTACTATGCACCTGATCCGTCGAGTCAGGTGGTGTGCTCAATCGGCGGAAACGTGGCCGAAAATTCTGGAGGGGTTCATTGCCTTAAATATGGCGTAACAACCAATCACGTCTTGGGGTTAAAACTGGTCTTGCCGGATGGAACCATTGTCGATGTTGGTGGCAAAGTTGCTGAAATGCCGGGATATGACCTCACCGGAGTGTTTGTCGGCTCAGAAGGCACACTGGGCATCGCCACTGAAGTCACGCTCAAAATTCTCAAGGCTCCTGAAGCGATTCAAGTGCTATTGGCTGACTTTACGAGTGTTGAAGCCGCTGGGCAAGCGGTGTCTGACATTATTGGCTCAGGTATTATTCCGGCAGGCATGGAAATGATGGATAACTTCAGCATTAATGCTGTTGAAGATGTGGTAGCTACCCGTTGTTACCCCAGAGATGCGATCGCCATCTTGCTGATTGAGCTAGATGGGCTGGCTGTCGAAGTAGCTGAAAATGCAACGCGAGTGGCTGCCATCTGCCGCCAAAATGGATCGCGCCACATCACAATAGCCACCGATCCTCAAGAGCGCCTCACCCTTTGGAAAGGGCGCAAAGCAGCCTTTGCTGCTATGGGCAAGATCAGCCCTGATTACTATGTGCAAGATGGCGTTATTCCTCGCACCCAACTGCCCTATGTGCTGCAAGAAATCGAACGGCTAGGGAAAAAGCATGGATATGCGGTTGCCAATGTGTTTCACGCGGGAGATGGCAATCTACATCCGCTGATTTTGTATGACAACTCGGTGCCGGGTCAGCTCGAAGCAGTGGAAGAACTGGGAGGCGACATTCTCAAACTATGCGTTAGGGTGGGCGGTAGCATTTCGGGCGAGCACGGCATCGGAGCTGACAAACGCTGCTACATGACAGACATGTTTACTCACACTGACTTGGAGACTATGCAGTGGGTGCGCCAAGTCTTTAACCCCAGAGGTTTGGCTAACCCCGAAAAACTTTTTCCGACACCGCGCACCTGTGGGGAAGCTGCCCAAGCCCAAGCCCAAGGCAAATTTTCAGAGGTTGAACGCTTTTAAGATGGGGTTGCAGGTCTCCCATACTGAGGCTTCAGGTTAAAGCGCTACATGACTCTGCTCACGAAACAAAACTCTTCATTCTAGAAGTCTGAACTAAGATTTAGACAGGGCACCCTTGCTGAAGCGTCTCTTCATTTCACCTGAATTCTTGCAATTGTGCGATAGATTCGGATGACTCGATCTATCAATTGGCATTATCGACGTATTGTTCAGTTATCTTGCTCCACTCATTGAACGTATCATGGCAAGGCACAAGGAGTTTGATCGAGATGAAGTTCTCGATCGAGCAATGGCGATGTTTTGGTATAAGGGGTACGAGGCGACCTCTGTACAAGATCTAATTGACTGCATGAGAATCAACCGAGGCAGCTTATATGACACCTTTGGTGACAAGCATTCATTATTTATTGCGACGTTAGATCGCTATCGAGATGCATTCGTAAGCGATCGCCTGAACGTGTTGGAGCGATCGCCTTCTGGGTTGGCAGCAATTCGTCAGTTTTTTGATGCCATTGTGCAACTTCACACCAGTGAAACGGGCTGCCAAGGCTGCTTTATGATTAATTCCATGGTTGAGCTGTCACTCCACGACGATGAAATCGCTGGACGCATTGCTTCTCACTTAAAACACCTTGAAGAAGCTTTGTATCGGGCTCTTGTGCGGGCACAAAAGCAAAATGAGCTGAGGCCCCACCAAAATTTACGTGCACTGGCTCAATTCTTAACAAACAGTATCAATGGCCTCTGCGTTACGGCTAAGATTTCTCCTGAGCCCCGCATGCTGCAAAACATCGCCGATGTGACCCTATCAGTGTTGATCTAACCATCAGACAAAACTGTTGAGCCTCACCGCCAAAGACGCCAAAGATAAGAAGTCACTGAGAATTATTGACCGATAGTTCCAGAAAAAATACACTGAATGTGTGAGAAAGATGTGAACCTATCCATCCAGTCGATCCATCATATCAAGACGGATGAAGCTAGAAGTGCGACCAGTGGGCTGATGGCTTTTAAGGCTCATGCTGTCCCTGTGATTGATATAACCCCAAAGCCTAGCGTCCCAATCGTGTACTAGTTCCATGCTGGATTGTTCATCAGTTATCAAACGCGTGATTGCAGTAACCTCGAAACCAGACTGACTTCCAGGATAGTTATCACAATGGCTGCTCTGTCTGACGTCTGGGAATGTTCAAAAAAATCGTCACGAGCAATGCCAATCAATCCATTAGAGGGTGCCAGTTGATTTTTTCGGCATATTTTTGGAATATTTATTCTGAAATTGTGGGAGATATTTATGACCTTGACTCAAGATTTAGCTCATCAACGAGCACACAGTAACGCCATGATCCCGGCAAATGCTCAGTCTTTGATGGCACAAGCAACTGACGCGTTGAGAGCGTCTGGCATTCTGGATCGAGTTTTAACAGTGGGCGATCGCATCCCTGCTATTGCCTTACCCAGTGCTACCGGACAAACAATTTCCATTCCACAATTACTGGCTCAGGGGCCAGTGGTGATTTCCTTATATCGGGGTCAGTGGTGCCCCTATTGCAATCTCGAACTGCGTGCACTCCAGACTATTCTCCCAGAAATCACGGCTCACGGAGCAACACTCGTCGCGATTTCGCCCCAAACGCCTGATAATTCGCTCTCCACAACTGAGAAACATGAACTGACCTATACAGTGCTTAGCGATGTCGGTAATCGGGTTGCCCGTTCGTTTGGCTTGGTCTTTGAGGTGTCACCTGAGTTGCGCCCGATTTATCAGGGCTTTGGCATCGATCTCCCTGGACACAATGGCGACGAGTCATATGAACTGCCGATTCCAGCGACGTATGTTGTAGCTCCAGATGGGGCGATCGCCCACGCATTCATCGACATAGACTACACTCAACGTCTTGATCCCGATGATATTGTTCAGGCTCTAAAGCAGCTTGCTGTCAATACCTGATGTGGCTCTGATGACCGTTTTCTTACTCAGGAGATATTTCCTATGGCAATCCAGTCTATATCTGTCACCCTTACCGATGATACGTTTGCGTTTGAGGTGTTAGAAAGCTCAGTTCCGGTCTTGGTAGATGTTTGGGCACCCTGGTGTGGCCCATGTCGGGTCATTGGCCCCATTGTGGATCAGTTGGCTCAAGAGTTTGGCGGGCAAGCCAAAGTCGGAAAGCTCAATATTGACGATCATCCTCGGTTAGCAACTCGCTACGGCGTGCGTGCCGTTCCGACACTTCTCATCTTTCAAAATGGTCGGGTGGTTGATGAGATCATTGGGGTTGTGCCAAAGGCGGTATTGGCTGAAAAGCTCACTGCACAGGTGCAGCAGTCTTATGTCAGTTTATAGTCGCCAGATTACCGCTTAATGTCTTGGCTGCACCTGCAAGTAGTCGCACCATCCCTCTATTCATCAGGCTGATAAAGTAGTGGCACAAACGCCCCCTCCGTATAGACCCAGGCGATCGCATCTGGGTCTATTTGTTGCGTCCATTCACTAAAACCGGGCTGATGCTTACGACGGCTGATGGTGCTGCGGCTGACATCTAACCGCCGCGCCAACTCGCTGGCCGTCAAAGATCCTTCTGGGGCGACTGCATCTAGCAGCGAAACATAAAATTGCCACGCGAAGACCGCAATCACAAATGCTAATAAAACCAGAGCTTCTGGACGCTTCAAGAGTGTCCGAAAATCGACATCTTCTGCCAAATCGCCCGACGTGTGGATCGCTAATTCGTCAGAGGTCTGGTCAAATGCGCCCAAATCATCACCTACACCGTCAAGAGTTGTGGCGGCAGCAGCAAGGTCATTGGCCGCAGCAGGCGGCGCACCGGAGGCACTGATCGGCTCAATGGATGCAGGAGCGATCGCCTGGTCTGTCGGCATGGTCTCGTCATTAATAGGAGTGTCATCCGAGCTGGCAGACTGGGACGGGTCAAGTTGAGCTGTCACAACGTTATCCAATGGGTTCTGAGGAGCACTGGTTTGGATTGTATCAGACCCAGTTTCGTCTGCAAGAGATGATTCAACTTCATAGTCTGCACCCAGAGCGCTAGAGGCAGGTGATGCAGTGGGTAGCACATCCGGTTTAAATTCGGCAGCAGCAGAGTCGTGCATAGCGGGTTGAGATGGAGACAGCGTCGAGACATCTGGACGATCAATAGCTAGAGCCTCCGGCACAGAACTAGACTCTACGGATAGGGGATGCAAGGCAATCGTTTCCTTCCAGGCAGCGGTGGTTTGCCCTTGGAGACGCCCATATAGTTTAACGGCTTGCACCGACTCTACTCGCAGCTTCATCAGGCTTGTTTGCACAAATGAAATCATGGACTCTCGCCTGAGCGCAAGAGCCCCCTCCAAGAGCACATATAAACACTCATCCTGCCGCATAACCCGAACTTCAATCCCATGGGAGCGCACCGATCGGCTCATAATGGCAGCGATGACCTTGGGATTTCCCTGACGGGCCAGCGTGAGAATATCATCTGGCGTCATGCTGTCAGCCTGCAAACGACTCAAATCACATTGTGCCCCCGTTCGGCTCTGTAACAATGTTTAGAATTGTTGCCTTGCAGTTTCTGATCTATCAATCTGGCAAGGCAAGATATCTTGAAAGAGCAGGGAAATACCCGAAATGGCAGGGGCTTGTCCGCTCCCAATCTTACTACCGATCTTTACTGAGCACTTTGGAGGACAGCACCAATGGCGATCGCCTCTCAAAACCTAACCCTCAATGACTATCTTGACTACGACGATGGCACTCCAATTTTGTAGTCATCGTTAAACTATGTAAAAGGGTTGATCTGCACCACCCTTGGCTAATGAATTGCTGCATTGCTGACCTGATCGAATTTGACCAAACTGAGGCATGGCTATGGCTGAGTTTAAAGTCGAAGCACCCTTTCAGCCTGCGGGAGACCAACCCCAGGCGATCGCCAAACTGGTAGAATCTGTGACCACAGGACATCGCTATCAGACGCTGCTGGGCGCAACGGGCACCGGAAAAACCCACACCATTGCACGGGTGATCGAAAATGTGGGCAAACCGACGCTAGTCTTAGCTCACAATAAAACCCTTGCCGCACAACTCTGCAACGAACTGCGCGACTTCTTTCCCGATAATGCAGTCGAATATTTTGTCAGCTATTACGACTACTACCAGCCTGAAGCCTATGTCCCGGTGACAGACACCTACATTGCCAAAACCGCCTCGATTAACGATGAAATCGATATGCTGCGGCACTCGGCAACGCGATCGCTATTTGAACGCCGAGATGTAATTGTGGTCGCATCCATCAGCTGTATCTATGGCTTAGGAATTCCATCGGAATATTTAAAAGCCTCGATTCCGCTGCGAGTCGGGATGGAGGTCGATCAGCGGCAGGTCTTGCGCGATTTGGCGTCTGTGCAATATGAGCGCAACGACATTGATCTAGGGCGTGGTCGCTTCCGGGTGAAAGGCGACGTGCTCGAAATTGGCCCCGCTTATGAAGATCGAATCATCCGGGTCGAGTTTTTTGGCGATGAAATTGACGCCATTCGCTATGTTCATCCCACTACGGGCGAGACAATTCAAAGCTTAGAAGGACTCAACATTTACCCTGCCCGCCACTTTGTCACCCCTGACGAACGACTAGAGACGGCCTGTGAAGAAATCGAAGCAGAGTTAAAGGCACGACTCGCAGAACTCGAAGGGCAAAACAAGCTGCTCGAAGCCCAGCGCTTGGAACAACGCACTCGCTATGATTTGGAAATGCTGCGCGAATTGGGGTATAGCAACGGCGTAGAAAACTATGCCCGTCACTTAGCCGGTCGGCTGCCGGGTTCTCCGCCTGAATGTTTGATTGACTATTTCCCTGACGATTGGCTGCTGGTAATTGACGAATCGCATGTGTCGATTCCGCAACTGCGAGGGATGTACAACGGCGACCATGCACGCAAAGTAACGCTGATCGAGCATGGCTTCCGGCTTCCTAGTGCCGCCGACAACCGCCCCCTCAAAGATCAAGAATTTTGGGAGAAGGTCAACCAGTGCATTTTTGTGTCGGCAACCCCAGGCAACTGGGAAATTGAAATCTCAGAAGGCCGGGTAGTCGAGCAAATTATCCGCCCGACAGGCGTGCTTGATCCTGAAATCTTTGTGCGCCCGACCCCTGGGCAAATTGATGATCTCTTGGGGGAAATTCGACAGCGTGTCAGTCTGGGGGAACGAACGCTAGTGACCACGTTGACCAAGCGCATGGCCGAAGATTTGACCGAATATTTTGTGGAACATGGCGTGCGGGTGCGCTATCTACACTCCGAGATTCACTCGATTGAGCGCATCGAAATTCTGCAGGATCTGCAAGACGGTAATTTTGATGTGCTAGTTGGAGTCAATCTTTTGCGAGAGGGGTTGGATTTGCCAGAAGTTTCACTAGTTGCCATTCTCGACGCTGACAAAGAAGGGTTTTTGCGGGCTGAGCGATCGCTCATTCAGACGATTGGGCGGGCGGCTCGCCATGTTCGCGGTCAGGCCATTCTCTATGCCGATAATCTAACCGACAGCATGGCCAAAGCCATTTCAGAAACAGAGCGTCGGCGCGCCATCCAAACGCTGTATAACGAGACGCATGGGATCACCCCACAGCCCATCGCCAAGAAAACCAAGCGCAATTCAATTTTGTCGTTTTTAGATATGTCACGCAAGCTCAATGCCCAAGAGCTAGAGCAAGTCTATGAGCAGTCGAGTGATTTGCCACTCGAAAACATTCCCGATCTGATTGTGCAGCTTGAAGCGCAGATGAAAGCTGCCTCAAAAAAATTGGAATTCGAGGAAGCAGCTAAATATCGCGATCGCATCAAACACCTGCGAGACAAGCTCTTGGGCAAGCACTAAGCGATCGCCCTTAGTGGAGCCATCAGCATCCCCAAGCGCAACTAATCAGCCACCTGAGTCATTTGCTGATAGGCAATTTCCAGATTCCCTGGATACAGCGCTTGGAATAGATAATCTTGATAGACTGCAGGCACCTCAGGGCTAGCGGCGATCGCCTCGTCTTGACTCACCCCCTGCACCTGCCATGAATGCGCCAGCTGTTCTAAGTCATCAAAATACTGCTTCTGCACTTGCAAGCCCGACAGATCTGTCACCTGCCCGTGACCGGGGACAACCGTTGCCGTGGGAAAGGTTTCGATTAAATAGTCGAGGCTAGCCTGCCACTGGCGAATATTGCTATCAGCAAGATAGGGAATGCGCTGATGAAACAGAATATCTCCAGCAATCAGCACATCGACATCCGGCACATAGGCCACCAAATCTGTGCCGCCTGAGTGCCCGTCCACGTCTTCCAGATGAATTTGGCGATCGCCTAACCAGAGATCCGTCATCCCGTTTACCACCACATCGGGAGGGGTTGGGTTGGGGTCTACCTCGATATTGCGAATCACCATATACTCTCGAATTGGCCCACGCCCAACAATGGGCACCCCGTCAGACTGAGCTGCCGGATTGCCTCCCGTATGGTCAAAGTGATAATGAGTATTGACCACATACTCAACAGGTTTATCGGTCAGAGTCGCTACAGTGTCAAACATGAGCCGTCCTAGAGCTTCATTTTGAAACGGGTCAATCACCAGTACGCTCTCTGGCCCAATAATGATAGCGCCGTTGCAGATGGCAAGGGTTGCAGGGTCGGGTGGCGGAAAATCAGTGCTGGCAATTAGCCCATAAACGCCATCCGCAATTTCTTCCAGCGTCAGTCCTGCAGTTTCTAGAGTGGGGGCAGATGGGAGTGATTGAGCCTGCGATGTCACATTCCAGCCCACAAGGCTAAGGCAGATGGTGAGGGCGATCGCCACTCCTGTGAGCCGCCGTTTTAGCGTGTTCATCTCTATTCTCTATGTTCCTACGTATGACGTTTCACAATGCTCAGAGAATTTAGCAGAGTGCCCTCCAGGATGCAATCAATAGCATTTTTATAGAATGGCCAGTAGGACGTTTAGCGAGCCCCACGCCGATCAAGCGCGGCCAACATTTGCTGCTTTACAGCGATTGCCCAAGCGTCAAAATCGAAGTCACAGCGATCGCTCTGGAGACGTGCATTTGCAGATAACGGATGAGAATATCTCGACTCTGCGCCTGTATATTGAACTTGATTTTGTATAGTCATAATGTACTACTGCGCAGTGCCAGTGAATGCTCTTACATTACCGATATAGCGAATTCAGCCCGGTGATGGCAAAGCAATTTCACGGAGTTTATGTACTATCGACATTATTTACATGCAAATTGTGCATAGTCAGGGCTAGGATTCAACCAAATGAAACATCTGTAACTTGATCGAGCGGACATGATTCTCTTTTTTGTCTATGGGTTCAGATAGATTTTGCCCAAACCAAGATGCTTACCCAGCGACCTCAATGTCAGTTTCATTCAGCTCGAGTCGAGAAAACTAGAATGGATCAGGTAGAGTTGCAAATGCTGGCTTTTGATGGGATGGTCAGGGCACATGTCTTATGAACCGCTACATCACAAATATCGCCCTCAACGATTTTCCGAACTCGTTGGTCAAGAGGCGATCGCCACGACTCTGACTAATGCGCTGCGCCAACAGCGCATTGCACCCGCCTACTTGTTGACGGGGCCACGCGGCACGGGCAAAACATCTAGCGCCCGCATTCTAGCGAAGTCGCTCAACTGTCAATCTGGTTCGGTGCCCACAGCGGAACCCTGTGGCGTTTGTGAGATCTGTCGGGCGATCGCCACTGGCTCAGCCCTAGATGTGATCGAAATTGACGCTGCCAGCAATACAGGGGTTGATAACATCCGCGACTTGATCGAGCGCGCCCAGTTTGCTCCGGTGCAGTGCCGATTTAAGGTCTACATTATCGACGAGGTGCATATGCTAAGCACGGCAGCCTTTAATGCGCTGCTGAAGACATTAGAAGAGCCGCCCAATCAGGTTGTCTTTGTGCTGGCGACGACTGACCCACAGCGAGTGCTGCCCACGATTATTTCTCGCTGTCAGCGGTTTGACTTTCGCCGCATTCCGCTGATGGACATGGTGCAACACTTGGGGGCGATCGCCCAGACCGAAGGAATTGCAATTCGCTCAGATGCCGTTGAGCTTGTGGCCCAAGTCGCTCAAGGGGGGTTGCGCGACGCCGAAAGCCTGCTTGATCAGCTCAGCCTGCTTGATGGCGAAATCACCGTTGATCGAGTTTGGGATCTGGTGGGTGCCGTCCCTGAACGCGATTTGCTGGCCTTAGTGCAAGCCATTGTCAGCGATGACAGCACGGCCACCCTCGACTGTGCCCGACATTTGATGAATCGAGGCCGCGAACCACTAATTGTCTTACAAAATCTGGCGGGTTTTTATCGAGATTTGCTAGTGGCTAAAACGGCAGGCGATCGCCGCGATTTGGTCACCATTACCGAGACAACCTGGGCTGACATGGTGGCCTTCGCCCGTGACCTCGATCTGGGTGGTCTGCTTAGCAGCCAGCAGCACTTACGTACCAGTGAGCTGCAGGTCAAGAATACGACGCAGCCTCGTCTATGGTTAGAGGTGACACTGATGGGGCTCTTGCCATCATCGCTGAATGCTCAGATGCCCACCCGAGTGGCTCAGCCCGCTATGGGACAAAGCACCAACGCCCGAAAATCGGCGGGGCACGCTGCTCTCGATTCGTCGGTGTCAACGTCTTCTCCATTACCTGCCTCGGCACCCGCCACAGCGCCAGCATCCGCATCTGATTCGATCCCCAAATCAGGGCCACCAGCTGCGGCAGAGATTCCGCCACCACCAGCCCAGCGTCCGGTTTCTCCGAGCCAGAGCGTGGCTCCGGCTGTCTCACATTCAGCTCCATTCACATCTGCGTCTCCTCGGTCAGCGCAGACGACTCAGCCTGCCGCCACCCCATCTACGGCAAATGCAACAGACCCCCCGCCCTTGCAAAATTTGCGGCAAATCTGGCAGCAGATTATTGAAAACTTACATCCTTTAAGTCGGGCATTGATGCGGGATCATGGTCAGCTTGTGCGCTTTGATCAAAACCAGGTCGAAATTAGCATGAGCAATAAAAATCTCCTCAAAATTGCTCAAAGTCGATTGCAAGACATCGAAAAAGCCTTTCAGACCGTAGCTGCCCGCAAGGTCAACATTGTGTTTGTTGTAAGCACCACTGACGATATAGACGCGTCGCTCCTTGAACCAACTGCTGCCCCGTCATCTACCCCATCTGGGCGATCGCCCAATGACGGCCAGCAACCTCAACCGTTGCGAGCACCCCTGCCCCAATCTCAGTCAGCATCTCAGCCTGCGATCGCCGACTCCACTCCATGCGATCGCTCCACAGCTACTGATCCAGACACATCGGTCATTCCGCCACCTCCTCCTGCGGTTACATCATCTGCCGCACCAGATGCTGCGTCACGGCCTCCCGGTGAAAGTGACGACGGGTATGTGATGCCAACTTGGGGAAGTGAAGATGAAGTTGCACAGGCGGCCAAGAGCTTTGCCCAGATGTTTAACGGCGAGATTGTTGATCTAGATGACGACTTTCTCCCGTCTCCGGCCGATTCGTCTAGCTCAACGAGTGCCTCATCGAAGGAGGTCAACGCAACGAACGACACTTCCGCTGCGCCAACATCAGCACCCCTACCCCCAAGTCAGATGTCGAGGCAATCTGATGATGATGTGCCATTTTGAGTGTCCCCGTTGGAACGGCACCCAAAACGGCACCCAATAGGTGAAATGGAACGTTGCAAACTATTCCTGCAGCCAACAGAATCCATCAACTTTTTTTGAGGTAGGCTACGTTAAGCTGATATTAAGAGAAGACTAATAAACTATAGCTTTCCAAATTTACAACGTCAGCCAATACTCCGTTGCGATCGCTGTCTTCAGATTGCTTAAGATGACCCCACCTCTCAAAATTCCCAGAGGTTGCCCGACCGCGTGAATCCAGCGAACATGATGACATCAAGCCTGCAGCGATATGGCCACGGGTATAACACTCAAAGGAGATTACCCCTGTGCAATCAGCAATTCAGAGTCAACCTGCAGCCGAAGCGGGAAGCCTGGGAAGGTATTCCAGCGCTGCTATTCGTAGGCATTTTAAGAAGACGACGAAATACGCGCCCCAGGTGCTTAAGGATGTTGATCCAGAACCGCTGCATCAGATGCGCGTGGGGCTGCGGCGGTTGCGGACGGCAGTTGACGTGTTTGCATCCGCGTTAGATTTACCCCAATCGGCTAGCCAGAAACAGATTCAGGCGATCGCCCGTTGTTTAGGAGCAGTCAGAGATCTCGATGTTTTGCAGGAAACCCTCAACGCACACAACCTGCCGAGTCTCCACGCCGATGAACAGCAGATGTTACATCATGTGATCAAGCAATTAGAGCGGCGGCGGCGAAAGCGATTTCAGCGTGTCGAACGATTGCTAACCGGCTCAAAATACGCCCACTTTAAGCGCACTCTCAAAGTATGGCTAGAGCATCCACAATATGGGGCGATCGCCCCATTCTCGATTGAGCAGACGTTGCCTGATTTGCTGATGCCCTTATTGAGCCGTCTGCTGCTGCATCCAGGGTGGCTGGTGGGGCTGGATGGCCCCGCTATGCAGACCAATGGCTCAGCGGTGTCGTCAGAAGCCATTAACCAATGGTTGGATACTCATGGCGAAGCTCTCCATGACTTGCGTAAGCAAATTAAACGAACGCGCTACCAGGCCGAGTTTTTTACTGAGTTTTATGAGGCTGACTACCGTGCATGGGTCGATGAGCTCCAACAGGCGCAAGAAATTTTGGGTCAGATGCAAGACTGCTGGGTACTTAGAGACTTTTTGGCCACAGAAATCGGATCAGACTGGAGCCAGCATCTGCCGACGCTAGCTCAACACCTGCATCAACAACGAGCCCATGCCTGGAGCCAGTGGCAGCCAGTCCGGCAGCGCTATTTAAGTCCGATTGAGCGCGATCGCCTCAGGCAGCTCATCGGCGCACCCATATGGCTCGACAACGTGGGTAACGGTGGTCTACCACCGAATCAAGCGCCAGATCAGCCTACAGATCAGCCTACAGATCGCTCCTCTGCTGCCCAAACCCGATCCCAACCAACCGCCAACCGCAGAAGGACGACGCACCGTAAGCAGGTCAGGCCATCATCTAAACCTGGTGGTTTTACACCAAACTAGTTCTATACTGCCTCTGCAACTGTCCTTGTAGTCTCTGTCATTGAGGCTATAACCAGCCCCGCAGCCAATAAATGACGATGCCGATATATTCTTTCAGCACGCGACTTGTAGCCTGGAGGTTTTCAGAATCGGGTAAGAGGTTGAGGACGGTGGCCTGAGTGCTGCTGTTGAGTTCGCTAAATCGACCTTCAACGACCGCAAAATCAGTGGGGGCAGCGATCGCCTCGATTCCCTGCTTTTGAAAAATCCGGAGCGATCGCGGCATATGCGTCGCAGATGTGACCAGCAACACCCGATTAATGCCGCGCTGATCAAGGATTTGCTTAACATTGACGGCGTTTTCATAGGTGTTGAGTGAAGTGGAGTCTTCGATCAGAGCAGACGTTGGCACTCCCATGGCCTGCACGAGCTTAGCCATATCCATCGACTCGGGTGGGCCACCCTCTTTCCAGTCTATGCGACCGCCACTGAGCACAATCAGCGGAGCTTTGCCTTGCAGATAGAGTCGTGCCGCATGGAGGGGGCGATCGCCTGCTTCGGCTACGTCAATCCAAGGGCGGGGCGGGGCTTGAGGCCGAATCGCACCCCCCAGCACGACAATGGCCTCAGCGTTTGGATAGGACTCAGGCGGCAAGTTCTGCCATTCCAGCGATCGCACCAGCCATGTGGAGACCCAACTATTGCTGGCCAAGAGGAGTAGCACCAGCGATAGACCGATGCAGGAAGCTGCGATTTGAGGTCGCCTCCACAGGGCGATCAACGCAACAATCAGCAAGATGCAGGTCAACCCTAGGGGATAGATGAAAATGGGTAATAACTTTGAGAGAAATAAAAACATTTGGCTCTGGCTAAATCATGACTGCACTGATGTTACAGACGACTCCTGAAATCGTGATAACTTGAACAAGCTCCGATCTTGGGGCGTTTCTCCCTCAAGAACCAGGTCTGCAAGCATTTTGCCAATTAGCGTCGTGAACTTAAACCCATGTCCGGAAAATCCCGCCCCAATCGCAATATGCGGATAGTGCGGATGCTGGTCAACAATGAAATGTTGGTCGGGCGTCAGAGTATATAGACAGCGGCGGGTAGAGAGGAGTGGGCCTGCCGCAGCAGGTATGTATTGGTGGGAGAAGGCGCGCATTTGCTTGACCCATACGTCACTTGGGGCATAGTCAACTTGACTGGGATGATCAACGGTATTCCACCCATAAAACGCTGTGACTTTGAGGCCAATTGCCGGATCGTCATGGGGAATGCCATAGGGCATTTCGCCATAGTCCCCGTTCATGTGGGCAAAAAACACCGGAAACCGACCGGGCTGAAAGTGCTGCGGCTGGGTTGGTTGATAAAACCCCAACTGACAGGGCATGACTTTAAGCGGCAGATGAATGCCTTGCTCCGCTAGCAGTGCCTTGGCCCAACTCCCGGCTGTGAGCACCAATCGGTCAGCCGTGAAGGTTTCTGTGGCCGTTGAGACTTCAACACCATTTGCCCTCGGAACCATATGCACCACCGGGGTCTGATCAATCACAGTGGCTCCGCGCTGCTGTGCCAGACGAATGTGAGCCAGAACACAGCGCGATGCCTTTAGCAGCCCGGTATCCTCTTGATAGAGAGCTTCCATGCCCTCGTCTAAACAAAATTGAGGGAAGCGATCGCCCACATCTGCCACACTGAGATGCTCATAGGGTAGTTGGGCTGCATCCATGCTATGTTTGAGCACCTGAAATGTTTCCTGATGGGGAAGGCCAAAATCAAGCCCACCCGCCTTAATATAGAGAGTTTCTTTAGCTTCGTCTTGCAAGGCAAACCACAGCGGATAGGCAGCCCGCATCAAGTTAATGTAGATCGGATCGTCATAGGAGTAGCGAATTACCCGCGAAAATCCGTAGGAGCTGCCATGTTGATGGTTGAGTTCAAACTGTTCGAGCAGCAACACCCGCTGTCCAGCTTTGGTAAGGTAATAGGCGGCTGCGCTACCCATGCCGCCTGCCCCTAAAACAATTGCGTCAAATTGCTGTGTCATTCACCCGTCCTGGGAGACGTATCTCAATCCGCTGAATTTTTTGTATTAACATCTTGCACCAAAACTCCTCACAGTGACAGGCAGCAAATGCAACCCTACAAGATTGGCGTCTAAGCTACCTGTATGTTCGGATAGCGCTGTATGATAGCCAGATTGTGCAACTTCTACCACAGAATAGATCTTGTAAGTGGATAGCCATAAATACACGAAGCTATGGTGGGGTGCGCCCCATTGGCTTTATTTCTGACTATGTACTTAGTTAAGACGGCGGCAGTTGATATTGGTCAACAATCTGCTTGGCATAGTCAGGCACATGCGCCTCTAGCTTCTCTGGGTAATTGCGTTTCACATACAGATAGTTGCGCGTGAAATGGGAGTCAATCGAAAATCGTGCATACTCCAGACCTTTGGGGCCAATTTTCTCAATCACTACCCCCATCAGCTTAGCTGCCCACATGGGTAACGTAACCCCCTGATCGTAGGCTGGGATGCTCTGCTGCACAGCTTGGTGGCGATCGCCCTTTGACATCACGGGCTGTGTTTCCAGCTGATCCATCACCAGATTGAGCATCTCTTGCCCGGTCTGATTGCGCACGACGATCCACTGCCAGCCCAAGGGAGCCCCCATATAGCCTACGACCAGATCTGCCAGAGAATTGACATAGTCAAAACAGCTCATGCAAGAGGGTGCAAATACATCTTTGAGCTGATTAGTCTTGAGGCCAAAAAAAGGTACTTTTTCAACAGAGCCATTCTCATGTTTGAAATGGACGTTGAAATCTTGCATGAACTCATAGTGAACAATGGTTTCGGGTGATTTACTAGTCGTATCCAAAAACGTCTGCAAGCCTGCGCGCGTTACATTATCAACACAGGGCGTCCCCAGCACATAGAGCTTTTCCAGTCCAAGCTGTTTCTCAACAGCACGCAACGCCTGAATCTGGCATCCCACGCCAATTACTAGCAGTCGCTTGAGGCCAGACTGCTCAATCTGCTCTAGCACAGACAGATTGGGCGAAAGGGTAGGCTTATTGACGCGAGCCGCCAGAATCTCGGCGGCAGTGCGGGCAATGATGGGCTGGGGCTGAAACCGATCGGCATCGGTGTTTTGCACACAGACAACGCCCTCGACCCAACCCTGATTGAGCATTTCAATGGCAATCGTGCTGACGATTCCCGTCCATTGTGCGCCTTCGATTGGCACATGCTTTCGAGCGGCCATCATGTCTTGCCGCACCCCAAAATACCAATCATCTGGACTGTCTAAATCGCGCGATCGCCCGTGAGTCTGGGTTTCAAGTTCAGAAATTTGCTGATTGAGAAAGGCACATGCCTCTTTAACATAATGAATGTAATAGGTATCACATAGCCCACATTCGCTACATAGCGCCTTAGCCGGACGCATCTTGCCCGGTTGAAGCGCTTTAGCACGCTGATGAGGATGAGGTTGCTGTGCGGGTTGAGGCTGCACCGAAGTCATATCCAATCAAACTCTGTTAATCACTCTTAGAGCACCATACCGCAAGCCCCTCA
>CAZCXK010000014.1:0-65471 GCA_964502605.1 uncultured bacterium | reverse complement strand
TGAGTTTAGATTAATGAGTTCAGTGTTGTGAATGGCTAAACGCAATTCGTCTAATTTGAATGCTTCTACTGCAAAAGGTGGTCAGGCTAAGCGGGGCGATCGCCTTGTATATTCTGAATTTGGCACTCCGTCTTCTCAGGCATTTGAAAGAGCCGCTCCCAATTTAGCGCCCAATCAGCAAACCATTAGAATTCAAGCGTCTCGTAAAGGCCGCAAAGGCAAGACTGTTACGATAATTTCAGGGTTTCAGACGGACTCGGAAACCTTGACGGGTTTACTCAAACAGCTCAAGGCGCAGTGCGGCACAGGCGGAACGGTGAAAGATGCTGAGCTTGAGATTCAGGGCGATCATGCCCAGAAGCTGCTAGAGATTTTAATGAAGCTAGGATACAAGGCCAAAATTAGTGGGGGCAAGGGTTAGCAATCGGTGTGAGTTTGGAGGGCGAGAATGGGGGGCTGTTTGAGAGTAGGCTCATGGATGTGATGCTGGATGCCTTAATCTATCTCTAATGATCTATCTCTAATGAGTAGAGCGAGTTTGGCCATGTCGTCGCTTAGGGTTCGACAAACTTGCGTGCCGCTTCGATCGCCATCATCAGCTCCGTTTGACTGCTAGCTCTCACTTCAAGGCTGCGGCCATTGCCTTCGACTTTGAGTTCGATCACTTTACCAGAGAGGCGATCGCCCAAGAAGCCCATTAATTTCTTGGCGTTTTCAACGCTTACTTCAGCCATTAGCAAGCCGACTAATACCCCGCCAAAGGCTTTGTTGCCCTCAGGGGGGTGTGGATCAATGACTCGCTTGACTTGTACATCATCCAGTTCTCGCAGTTGAGAAAAAAGCTTTTGAGCTTCGGTTTCCAGTTCTTCGTCATCAAAATCGGGATCACTGAACTGAATTGTGAATTTGAGATCAGAGGGATGTTCCATCGCACGTCTTCACATTCTAAAGGGGCAAATTTCAATGCGATGAGAAGTGATTCACATTTAATTTCATTATTTCCGGTGACGAAGAAAACTGGCTGGTTTCAACTATGAATCTTTACGTGTGTTAGCCAGAGGGAACGTTAAACTCCTGGCAGCAGTTGCTGTTTGACACACTGCATTGGTCGAATCTGCACAACCGATTTACATCCGCTATGGGGTGCATCTCAGCACGCTAGTTGGGTGTTGGCCAAAACGGGAGTGAGAGTTCGGGCATCAGCCTGAGATCGCCGCCGGATTCAAGCGTATATCAGACCCATCATGGTTGGTATGGTAGACCCAGCGTTGCGATTGTTCGGAGACAACAATGCGCCAGCCAAAAATGCCAATCTGGGTACACATGGCGTCTGGGGTCGGGGGCACCCCTAAGCAGCCATCCCAGACCTGGGTTTCAGCCTCGACAATGCTGAAGTCGTCTATCTGAAGACCAGATTCGGCTGCCGCTGCCTGCAAGACGCGATCGCGCACTGACGGCGGCACAATCATAGTCGGGTCATCAGAGTCAATGGGGCGCACAACCGAGCCCGTTAAATCCGTGCGAAAGAACTGACTAGTTTCACCATGCATCGCCTCGACTTGCCAGCCCTCAACCAGCGCCATCAGACAGAGTTCGTTTGGTTGTCCTAGTCCTAAGCAGCCATCTGACCAGGTTTCGCGGGTGTAGCGCGTGATCCACAGTTGGTCGGCGGGCACGTTCATGTATGGGGCGATCGCCGCTTGAATCTGTTCGCGGGTCTCATTTGACATCTCCATCTCGGTTGACATCTCATCTGGAGATTGGGTGGTGGGGTCATCCGAGCTGACAGGAGTGTCTCCATCAAGCGGCGGTGATGTCTCACTCATAGGAGCAGGTGAGATTTGTGCATTAGCTCCAGTTGAATTGTCGTCTGGTGCTTGCTCTTGGATGGCACAGCCCATGCCCAGCGTTAATACGCCTGCCAACATCAGTGAGGGCAATACTCGTCCCGCAGTCTCCAGACTGGTGGTCAATCCGTTTGTCAACAGTTTTCGAGCCATAGTCAGACTCCATTTGAGCAGTTCTAAATTGTTCATCTTGACCTACTTTAGTGGGGGCTGGGCTGTTGGATGGGCGCGGTTACAGAATTGGAGACGGAAGGGGGATAGGGAATCTACCGTGTACACACAACTGCTACTGTTCCGAACGATGCTGCATTCGCTGCCGCTCAATATTAGAAGCGCAATCGGTGTGAGTCACAGGTTGGTCTGTGAGAGCCAGGGGTCAATCTGTGAGAGCCAGGAGTTAATTGGTGTGAGGGCGATCGCCGCATGGCAACATGAGTGGACTATTGAGGTCGGGGGCAAATTTCAGCACGTCTAGTGCTAACTATGGGGCACCAGATTCTGCTGGCGCGATATCCAGATGATAGGCGCGCCAGCAGATGGAGGAGTGGATCATCAGTCCGCTAAACTCGTGTCGTCACGACTGCTGCTGCTGTTGTCACGTCCATAAAAGGTGTTGGTTACTGCTGCAGAAGGGGGCGTCACTTCTGCAGACGATGCTGGTTACTTCCACTCTAGCTGTAGTAACTAACGGTGAAGCTGTGGTGACTAATGGTGAAGCTGGGATGACTAATGATGAAGCTGTGGTCAGAAGCGATCGCCAATGTTGAAATACACTGCCGTGTTGCCTTCATCGCTGAAGCCCAACTCAAAGCGAATCAGACCAAAAGGTGATTCGGCGGTGAGTCCTGGCCCGCCGCCAAACCCTGTCCCTGGCTTGTCTCTGACTTCTCCTGGTCTACCAATGACCGTGTCATCTGACCCCAGATCAGAGGCAACATCAAAGAAAAGGCTTCCCCCCAAGCGAATCGATTCGCCAAACACTCTGAGATTTGCGATCGGAAAGCGATATTCTGCGGTCGCCTGGACAAAACTGCGACCGCTACCCAAATCACCTGTCGTGTATCCGCGCACCGAACTTGACCCGCCTAAGACAAATGCCTCATAAGGTGGCAAATCGCCAATCACAGTTCCTCCTTGCAGGTTCAAGATCAGCGTGCGGGGGCCTGCAGCAAACCCAAAGAGATCGAGCGGAATAAACTGAGCATAGTTGGCGGAAAGCCGATTATGGAGAATATCAGCGTCTCCCACCGGAATCGACTGATCGGTACCAGCCCGAAATCGATATCCCCGAGTCGGATATAGGCTGTTGTCTCGCGTATCGAGGTAATAGGCCAGGTTGACCGTCAACAAATCATCTCGACCATCATCACTCACGGTCAGCCGATTGCCGAATTCATCGCGTGTGACGCGATCGCCCCCCAATACAAACAAATCATCCCGCACTGTGACGCGCTGATATGACAGGCCCAACGCGCCGCCAGAGTCGTCTGACAATTGCCGAGTCACCTGGAATCCGCCACCCATCCGATGAACCCATGGCGTGTCTCCTCCGGATAGCTCAACATCGCGAGGCCCACCCGTGAAGATCGGAGAAATATACCCAGTGGCAAACCCATTGATGCCATAGCCAGTGCGGTTGCGGGTGCCTGCAATCCAAGGGTCAGAAAAGGTTAAATCGACTCCGCCGACTCGCAGACCGGCTACAGTGCTCAACAGCAAGTCTTGATCATTCCCTCCCAAATTAAGGGTGCCAACCCGCAGCGGCAGTCTAAACCGGGTATAGCGTAAAGGATGCGTATTCACAGGTCGGGGCAGGGTCGGCCCTTGCAGCACAGAAGGTTCAGATGCTTCGATATCAGGAATGATGGCAAAGGAGCGATGGTCGCCAGAAAAAATATCAACAAACGAGTCGAGACTGCCAAATGAGCCGCTGCCTTCAACAACTGACACCACCATGACGACATCGTCTGACTCATCCGTTGTTTCCAGGGCAACGCTAGCCTGTTTAATTGGGTCTAAGCCGACGACTCGCTCTAAGCCGATTTCAGCTAATTCTGGATCGTAAGTATCTCCGGGCTGTAAATCAAATTCTCGCGTGATGATGAAGTCACGAGTAAACCCATCAACAAGATTGCCCTCTCGATCGACAAAGCGAACCTGAATATCAGAAATCACCTCCCCGTTGCCCGCTGGCACAGGTGGGATCTCAGTAGCTTCGCGGCCAAAGCCAATAAATATAGGGCTGTCGTGGATGGCATAGTGGGCCTCATCCAGAGACGCACCTGCACTCAGCAGGTCTTCTGCCGCAGTCGAAAGGGCGTCTGCTTCGATGTCGGCGACGCTCAGCGACTCATCGCTGCCTGCGGCTGCTTCTGCTCCTGCCGCCTCACCAAATTCGTTGTTGGTGTGCGGTGTTGCAACGGCACTTGATTCTATCGGAGAGGGTACAGCAGGAGAGGGTGCAGCAGGGCCATGACCTGATTCTGCTGATGGTTGAGATTCTGCCAATGGTTGAGATTCTGCTAACGGCTGGGGTTCTGCTGACGCCTCTGGGTCGGTGGGCTCACGCTCTAGCGAGACGGATAAGGGGGCTGCTGCTGCGAATGGGGGCGTGGGGGCATCTTGACCCCGACTGCCATCCGCGATCAATAGGTTGACGAAAAACCCTGCAAATGTGGTCAGAAGGATCAGTTTCAGGCGAGATGAGATGCGTGCAGATGAAATCATTTCTCGTCCTCAATGAAGAAATTTAGAGTTTACGATTAGCTAAAAAAATTAGTGGGTTCTAGCCAAATTTAAGCCAGAATGCTGCTGACGTCTCGATAATGTCTTCAATCTGCAACGATTTTTCAGGAAATGACTAAAATCACCCGAAAAGGGAGACTTTTGCAGCGGATGAGAAGTTCCTGATGTGTTTAAGGCGGATTGCGCTAATTCTGAGTGTCAGGTTCTAGCGGGGCGATCGCCCCAGCTCGACAGTCGCGTAACCACAACCGAATAGCGCGGGCAATGCCCCCTTCACTGCTGTCGTGGGGCGGCGACTGAGGCTGATTGTCGGGGTAACCGCCAATACGAGACACCGTCAGCCCAAACCACCACCCCGTCTCAGTTTTGGCCAAAAATAGCCAATGATGGTATTGAATCAACTGCGGCTGATTGGCAACGTACTGGCGTTCTAGCGTGGTGAAAAACATCTGGTCTAAATCAGTGGATGCTTCGGTAGGTCTGTATTGTCCTGGCCCCAAGGTCAGCGGGTTGAATTCGGGTGTGCTGGCAACTAAGACATGGCCGAAAAATTCTACCGATCGAGTAGACAGGCGCGATCGCGCACTCACCCGATTGGCATAGCTTGGCAAATCTCGCAGCAGCAGCGGCGTCAGGGTTTCTAATTGATCTGGGCAGGTGGTGTGGGGTCGAATAAAGTTGGGTTCTGCTGCTAGTTGGCTGGAGTATACCTGAGCTTGAGAAGAGGAGGGAAGAACTGATGGCACGGAAGCGGCACTTGTAGGGGCGATCGCGCCTATCATTCCTCCTAGGTTTGCCCCTGTCAGCCATATACTCAACAGCGGCACTCCGACTTGAATTCCAACACAGTGGATTGATGTCATCGTCTAAGTTTTAGGACGCTAGAACCAGAATAGCCTCAATCTTTAGGTGGCCAATTCGTCACAAATGCGCTGAAAGGCAGCCAGTGGGTCATGAGCTGAGGTGATGGGACGACCAATCACCAGATAAGTAGCCCCGGCCTGCACAGCTTCAGAGGGTGTTAGCGATCGCCGTTGATCGCCCGATAGCGCCCAAGTCGGACGCACCCCCGGACAAACCAGCACAAACTCATCGCCACAGACCCGTCGCAGTTGGCTCGCCTCCTGCGGTGAGCATACAACACCGGGTAAGCCACTTGCTTGAGCCAACATCGCCATTTGCAGCACATAGTCAGATAGCTCTAGCGGCACGTTGAGGTCAAAGGCCAGCGATCGGGCATCTAAGCTGGTCAGCAGCGTAATGGCAATTAGCTTGGGCGGGGCGTGGCCCAGTCGCTCAGATTGCTCGCAAACAGCAACTTGAGCCGCTTTGAGAGCTTCACGCCCCACCGATGCATGAATGGTTAGCAGCTCAACTCCATAGCCTGTAGCGGCACGACAGGCTCCAACTACCGTATTGGGAATGTCGTGAAATTTTAGATCTAGAAAAATTCGCTTGTGTCGCTGCTGCAGCTGCTGCAAAATCACGGCTCCAACGCTGACAAACAGTTCTAACCCTACTTTCCAAAACGAGACCTCCGGCAGTAGCTCGATCAGAGCGATCGCCTCTGCTGCTGTCGCAACATCCAACGGAACGATGATACGGTCTTGAGGGCGCATGGTCAGATTAGGCATGTGGACAGGGACGGCAATGCCACGAGAGTCTTATGAAGCTGTTAATGCCTAGTTATTATCTCACCTCCCTCACACCCTGTTTCAGCGATCGCCCGCATTCATACCCTAAAATCCGTACCTCATTGCTCGTTTTGATTACTTTACGGCTGATTTAGAATAGAAGTAAGCATCAGCAATATCTGTGTGCGCCACTGCTAGCGGCATGTTTCAGCAGAAGTACGATCATGAACATGAGGCGATCGCCAGCGGGTTGCTAGCAGTCAGCTCATACGACATACCAGTAGTAGACACTAAATCGTAATGGGATTTTTCGATTCCGATATCGTCCAGCAAGAGGCCAAGCAGCTGTTTGAGGATTATCAATCTCTCGTGCAGCTAGGTGGCGACTATGGAAAATTTGACCGCGAAGGGAAGAAGCTATACATCCAACAGATGGAAGCCATGATGGATCGATACCGCATTTTCATGAAGCGGTTTGAGCTATCAGAAGACTTCATGGCGCAGATGACCATGGAACAGCTTAAAACTCAACTCAGTCAATTTGGCGTCACGCCCGACCAGATGTTTGAGCAAATGCACCGAACCTTGGAGCGAATGAAGTCTGAAGTCGATTGGTAAATGCGCGTCTCCCATTTAGGACAGATAACAAACCTATCACAGCTAATGAATCGCTAATGAGAGGTACGGGTTTCCGTCATACCCGTTGACAGTGCAGCTTGCCATTATCGTTTTCACATGATGAAGAACGCTTCACATTTGGGAATGCGGATTCCCTAAGGACGTGTGAACTCAGATGCGGGCTGAAAGTTTTCAACCGGGACGTCTTGCAAAGCCTGCGTCATAAAGTTTTTCCAAATGGGTGCGACAAAGCCTCCACCCGTGGCCCCGCCCCATAGCTGGCTATAGTCATCGTTGCCAATCCACACGGCGACCGAAAGCTGAGGCACATAGCCAATAAACCAGATGTCGCGCTCATCGGATGTAGTTCCAGTTTTACCCCCAGCAGGGCGATCGAGCCGAGCGGCGGTTCCGGTGCCGTTAGTGATGACCTCTTGCATCATCTGATTTAGCGAGGCTGTGGCCCACGGGTCTAGTACAAGCTGCGGATCAGGTGTATTGTCAAGCAACACATGACCGGAGCTATCTGTGACGTGGACAATAAAGGTCGTGTCTGACTGCCACCCTCCGCTAGCAAACGTCGCATAGGCTCCTGCAAGTTCCATTGGGCTCAAATCTACAGCACCCAGCGGCAGCGATGTGACGGGTTCAATGGGGCTGGTGATTCCTAGCGTGCGACACACTTCAATAATGCGATTAATTCCAACAGTTTGTCCTAGCTTAATGGCGGGAACGTTGCGAGAGAGGGTCAGGGCACGCGTTAGCGTCATCGCTCCATAAAACCGCCCGTCATAGTTGCGCGGCGAATAGGTTTTATAGCCATCGGGATAGCTCACTGGGCTGTCATCAATCGTAGAGGTGGGCGTATACTTTCCAGATGCCAGAGCCGCATAATAGACAAACGGCTTAAAAGCCGAACCGGGCTGCCGTCTGGCTTGAATTGCTCGATTATATTGGCTGACAGAATAATCAACCCCACCCACCATTGCCTTCACAAAGTGTGTGCGTGGATCAACGGCAACCAACGCCATCTGGTCTACTCTTAGCCCCCGCTGGGTCAACTGCTGATGCCCCTGCTTGACGCTAGCCTCAGCCAAACGCTGCAATTCTAAATCAATCGTCGTTTGCACACGCATGCCGCCCTTGATGACCGCTTCTTGTCCAAAGCGATCATTCAACTCTTGACTGACGGCTTCGGTCACATAGGGCGCTTGGCTATCGCGGAATGATGTGATTTGTCCCAGCCGAATTGGCTGCTCTCTGGCAGCGGTAGCTTCATCAGCTGTAATCCAGTTCATCTGGTGCATCCGGTCAAGCACCAGTGCTTGACGCTGCTTTGCCAACTCGTAATTGAGAAATGGGCTAAAATCTTCAGGCGCTTGAATCAAACCTGCCATCATGGCTGCTTCGGCAAGGGTCAAATCAACCGCAGACTTATTGAAATAGCTTTGAGCTGCCGTTTCAGCACCATAGGTGTTGTGGCCCCAATATACCTGGTTAAGGTACATTTCTAGCACTTCATCCTTGGTAAAAATTTGCTCAATCCGCAGGGCTAACACGGCTTCTGCCACTTTGCGGCTAATCGATTGCTCAGGGGTCAAAAACAAATTTTTGACCAGCTGCATGGTCAATGTTGATCCGCCCTGGACGGTCTCGCCCTCTTCAAGATTAGCTAGAAATGCCCGCATGATGCTGGTTGGGTTGATGCCATGATGAAAGAAAAAATGACTGTCTTCTATGGCCAGCACCGAGCGCTTCAGATGAGGTGAAACTTCGTTCAGTTCGACAACATCCCGGTTTACTTCGTCATGAATACTATCAAGTAAAATGCCGTTGACGTCGTAGATATAGCTGGTTTCTGATGGAATATAGCTCCGCAATACCCGCACATCAGGTAAGTTGCGAAAGCTAATTGCCAGACCCACTAACCCACCTGCCACAACAGATGTAGCCAGCATTGTTGTACCTAGCAACGTGCCCGCTGTGACTCTCCCCACAGTTTGCACAAACTGAACGACGGGCGAAATCGATTTTGAAGACCGCCGATTTCCTAATTTTTTTTGTCGAATTGTATTAGATGACACGGCCCGTCCTTACCTTGTAATCACGAAGTACTCACGAAATCTATTTTTATGCTGAAGGGCTCCAATCTCTCGCTATGATACTCAGGTGCCAGGTTTATCAGCTTAGCTTAGCGAATCAATATGGCAAAATTGTGCTACGCCTGTGGTCTGTTTCCTAACAAAACATGGTTTCTGCTCAAACATCAAACTTAGGCTCATCATTTGACTGGCTCCATCGCGGCACGAGTGAGATTTTTCCCCATCAGCCCGATTCTAAGAGCCCTGATGATAATTTAGTTCAACGTATTTTAGCGAGCGATCGCCCCTTGCGAGTCAAATTTGGCATCGACCCTACCGGGGCAGAGATTCACCTAGGTCATAGTATTGTTTTCCGGAAATTGCGAGCGTTTCAGGATGCTGGCCACACTGCCGTCCTACTGATTGGCGACTTTACAGCCCGAATCGGAGACCCGACTGGAAAGTCGGAAGTGCGACGACAGCTCACCGAAGCCGATGTCGCGCAAAATGCACAGACCTATCTTGACCAGGTGCGTCCCATTTTAGACTTTGACACTCCCGGTCGGCTAGAAATTCGTTACAACTCGGAATGGCTATCGAAGCTCGACTTGGCCGAAATTTTGGAGTTATTAGCCAGCATGACCGTTGGGCAGATGTTGGCCAAGGAAGGCTTTGCCGAACGTTACGAAAAAGAAAGCCCCATTTACCTGCATGAATTTCTTTATCCGCTGATGCAGGGGTATGATTCGGTGGCGCTTCAAGCCGATATTGAATTGGGCGGCACAGATCAAAAGTTCAATCTTGCAGTTGGGCGAGATTTGCAGCGTCGCTCTGGTCAACGCCCCCAGTTTGGCCTACTGATGCCTATTTTACTAGGAACTGACGGCATCCAAAAAATGTCTAAGTCCCTCGGCAATTATGTGGGCTTAAGGGAAGATGCCCTATCGATGTATTCCAAACTCGAAAAGACCCCTGACTCGGTGATTGAGCAATATTTTGAGTTGCTCACTGATCTGCCGCTCGATCAGTTGTCCACTAATCCGCGCGATCGCCAAAAGCAACTAGCGCTGGAGGTGGTGAGCCAATATCGGGGGAGGGATGCCGCACTCAATGCCCAAGCTGCCGCCCTTAACTTAGTGCAGGGAGATGCAGCGCAGGCCGAGGCTGTGCCAGAGTTTTCCCTGGCAGATGTGCAGTTTCCTGCGAAGCTATTTTTTATTCTCGGCATCAGTGGCTTATGTAAGAGCGGCGGTGAAGGTCGGCGGCAGATTCAAGGGGGGGCGGTACGACTGGATGGCGATCGTATTCAGGACGCTGATCTAACAATCGATACTCCCGACATTCTCCATGGCAAAGTTTTACAGGTAGGTAAAAAAAAGTTTGCGCGTCTCGTTCCCTGAACCCATCAACGACGACGGGCAAAAATGCCAAACAGCCCCCCACCTGCTTTAGGTTCAGATGAGTTGTGAGGCTTGCCCTTATCTGGATCGTCAGCAGAAATATTGAGTCGATTGGCACAAGCTAGGGCCAATGGGTCTTTAGGGTTCAGCTTTAGGGCTCGTCGCAAATAGGGCTTTGCCGCACCGGGTAAGTTTTGCATCAGATAGGCTTTGGCCATCAGCGCATGATACTGGCTGCGATCTGACTCGATGCGGATGGCATCGCGCAATTCTTGAATCGCCAGGGCTAAATTATTTTTCTTCATATATTCTTGAGCCCGCAGGTAGTGCCGTTGGGCATAGCTGACTTGGTTGCGTTCATCAACCACTTCTGGGGCGACAGGTGTAAACTGATGAACCTTGGCTTGCGGCGCTGATACCAGACCCGTCCGTTTTTCGCGCATGATGGGCTCTCCCATCTTGAGGCGCAAATACACCAGATTCAGTTCTGCCAGTTGTTCTGTAATTAATTCAAATTGTGATGCGGGCTGAAATTGAACCGCCGACAATTGGGCAATGGCCTGTTCGTAGAAAGTATCCACACTAGGCACTGGAGTTCCCAATAGCTGTCGCGCCATCGTCGAACTAGGAGAAAGTGGCTCATCACGAGTGAGCCGACGGACGCGAAACCTCAGCATTGCCAATGTCTCAGCTCGCCCTTTATCTTGCTTGAGCCGCTGATAGGCAGGGTTAATCAGGCGCGCCAACAGCTGGCCTGCCAACTCTTTAACGCTCTCTTCTGCGGTAATCAGGCTATCCGGATGGAGCAGTTTTGCTACGTTGCGATATCGCTTGAGCACACGACGATCATCTGCCGCAACAGAGATGCCCAATACTGCGTAAGGATCTGAAAATTTCTCTAGCCAGTCTGTCGAAAAGGTAACCTGAGACATTGATAGTTGGCTTTTTAGGTATGAGCAGCGTCAAAACCGATGGCACATGGGATCTATAAACGACTGATGATAAAGGTGAACGCAGTCTACGAATTAACTCTGATGGTTGATTAAGGTCTTCAGATCATACGCATTTTTTCAGGAAAGATGACTGCATTCCTGAAAACTTTAGCTGTGCCCGTTAATTAGGGTAGAAGCTAACATCTCGTAGCGCCATCGACGGGCTAACTCGATAGAATAACCTGCTTCAAGGCCCTGATTTAGACGAGTAGCAATCACATCGGTTGGGGTGGCTATCGAAGGCGCTGATCGCCACTCCCGACTGGCAGAGTTGTCTTGTTAGATTATCCCTGGCGAATTAGTTCATTCGCTGATGCTCTGTCGTTGAGTTAGGGTTGTGCTGTATAGCTTTATACTACTCAAATTTTAGGGGTCAGGGCAGAACCTCTCAATGTTCTGTGATACTGGAGATGGGTTCGTTTATGGTGGCTTACAGTATGGGATAACAGCATTTGAGGCTAGCAGTATTTCACGGTGTCAACGTTCTTTTTCTGGAACATTCTTTGTCATTTTAGACAGCTTTATAGTGGTAATAGAGTATGCGGCAAATTAATCGGCTTAGAAGTCGTAGGATCTCTATGGTTTTGGCGTTTGCTGGGCTAGTGGTGCCAGGGCTGCACAAGTTTTATCTGAAGCAGTGGCGCTGGGGCATTGTCTATCTGTTGTTGGGTGTGACTCATGTCTCTCAGATTGCGTGCTTAGTCGAAGGGATTTGGTATCTTTCTCAACCAGAGAATGTGTTTAATCAAAACTTTAATGACTCCAATCGCGATGGTTCTGACCTGAATGAGGCTAATGGAGCGATCGCCCCATCTCTGACATCAATGAGGCCTGATGCATTAACTCATGGGCTCAATTTAGGTGCTAACCCAGTTGAGGCCATTGCAGATGCAGTTCGACAGCTCGAAACTCTGCGACAAGACGGGCTGATTTCAGAATATGAGTTTGAGCAAAAGCGTCGCCAACTCCTAGACCGCATTGGTTAGAGCGACTGCCTCAGATGACCTCTTCACAAGATATCTCCATGACACGGCTTTCTAATTGGCTTCAAGTGGCGGCTCAGATGCATTCTGATCTGATGAGTCAGCTTCAGCCTCAGCGAACTCGGATGTTAACAGATCCTTACTATCGCTTTCAGTCGATTGAGGAGGTCAAAATCGCTGCGGCGTTGGGCATTCGGATCGATGTTAACCGAGCCAGAATTGATGACTGGCTGCGGCTGCCGGGGCTGTCGATCCATCAGGCGCGATCGCTGACACAGCTGACACAAGGTGGGGTAGAGTTTCATAGCCTAGAGGATGTGTCAGCGGCTCTTAATATGCCAATTCATACGCTGCAGCCTATAGAGCCAATCTTGCGGTTTTGCTACTATGGCGACATGGGTAACGGCGGTAGGAGCGAGGCTTTGCCATCCATTAGCCTCAACGCAGCTTCCGCACAACTGCTGCAACAAATTCCCTTAATTAATGCAGATCTGGCTCAGGCCATTGTCAGCGATCGCCAACGACATGGGGCGTATCGCAGTCTGGCAGATTTTCAGCAGCGTTTAGCGATTCCGGCGGAGCTGATGGGCGACTTAATCCATTACATTCGCTGCTAGCCGTGTTAGAGGCTCTGCCCTGCTAAAGCCTGCCCCAGCGCTGAAGCGACCAAAACCGAAACACAGCTCGCCCAATGATATCCTCACGGGGTAAAAAGCCCCAAATATGAGAATCATTGCTGTTGTTACGGTTGTCTCCCATGACGAAATAGGTGTCAGGGGGGATGGTAATGGGAAGCAGTTCATAGTCAGGAGGAGCAGCAATGTAGTCTTCATGAATTGCCTGACCATCGAGCACAACAGTGCCATTGTGAACCGCAATTTGCTGGTCAGGAAGACCAATCACTCGCTTGATGAATGCCTGATCACCCGAGTAGCCTTGCGCTTGAAGCTGGGGGGGTGGCTCGAAGACGATAATTTCTCCAGTGGTGGGGGAGCGAAGCCGATACGACACCTTCTCAACCACAAGGCGATCGCCCACTTGCAGGGTTGGAGCCATCGAATCAGAGGGAATGTAGCGCGGCTCAGCAATGAAGAGACGAATGGTAATCGCTAAGCAGAGGGCGATCGCCACAATCCGAATATTTTCACCGTGCAATCGCCATAGGCGAAACCATCCAGGCCGGGAGTTGTGATTTTGAGCATCAGCGGCAGATAAATCCTGAGAGGCTGGATTTAATGAACCCCGAGGGTTAGAGGCCATACTTGAGCAACCTAATGATACTTCAAATGCAGACAAATGCGGCATAGTGGACTATACCACACTCTCATTGTAAAGAACTCTAACCCATGACTCAGACAGAGACTTGGTACATTGTTAAACAGGCAGCGGGGCATTGTGAAATTACGACAGCAGTTGAGCCGCTGAGCAACCCGTCTGCAGATGTGGAGCGATGGGGCCCATTTGCATCAGAATCAGAGGCGATCGCCCGTCGTGTTGGCTTGATTCGGGCTGGAAAATGTCAACCCCGATACGTTTAGCGCGGCAGCAAAATATTGGGTGTCTCTAAGGTCTAACCTCTGCACGAGGAGCATTGCGCTGCTCGGCAATTTCTTGCAACAGCTCTTGTACTGCCCTGGCATATTGCGGGTCATCGGGCGTGCCAATCAAAGTGCGATCGCCCGACAATTCTTGACGCTGCTCTTCCGTCAGCTCGACAACAATATCGGGGGCAATCCCAGCTTGATTAATGTCGCGACCGCTCGGCGTCAGATATTTAGCCACCGTAATCGCCAAACCAGATCCGTCGCCAAGAGGGCGGACTGACTGCACCAGCCCCTTACCAAAAGTTTGCGTGCCGACTAAAATAGCGCGGTCATTATCTTGCAGGGCTCCCGATAAAATTTCGCTAGCGCTAGCCGAGCCCCCATCTACCAGAATCACTAAGGGGCGATCGGTAAGCGCCCTGCCATTCGCTTGTTCTTGATCTGAAACGCCCTGACGGTCAACTGTGGATACGATCGTGCCTTCTTCTAGCCACATGCGAGCAATGTCAATGCTGGAGTAGAGCAACCCGCCTGGGTTCGAGCGCAGGTCGAGCACATAGCCATCGACATTTTGCTGCTCCAAGTCTCGAATCGCATCTTGCATTTCTTCTGCGGCATTCGCACTAAATTGCGTTAGCCGAATATAACCAATGCCATTGGCAGACGCATCGGCTCGCAGCGAATAGCGCACCGGATGAATCTCAATCTGAGCCCGCTCAATCTCAAAATCTAGTTGCTCATTGTCGCGTTGAATAGACAACGTTACGGTTGAACCCACTGGGCCTCGAATTCGATTAACAGCATCATTGATATCCATACCAACCGTGCTTTCACCGTCAATGGCCGTAATCACATCTTGCGATAAAATCCCAGCTTCAAATGCGGGCGTGTCTTCAATTGGCGACACCACAATCAACTGATTCGTCTCTTCGTCTTGCGAGATCTGAATGCCAACTCCAGTCAGCTCCCCAGATGTGTCAACCTGCATATTGCGAAATTCTTGGGGATCCATGAAGCGAGTGTATGGATCGTCCAACTGCTCCAGCATTTCTCGGATGGCTGTGTAGGCCGCTTCGCGATCGCTATAATCTCGCTCTAAATATTCACTCCGCACGGCCTGCCAATCAATGTGGTTAAACGTGGCGTCTACATATGTCCGATCAACCAGTTGCCAAACCTCGTCAATCAGCTCCTTGGGGCTATCTTGGAAGAATGCCTGACTCCGAGAGAGGTGAAGGCTTGTGATCACCGTGACGACAGCAGTAACAGCAACTGCGGTTGCACTCAAAACAATGCCACGCTTTACGGTTCTCATGTCAGCTATTTTGATATGTAGGGTGTGCGGTAAGAGTACGCTCAATCTAACACAGCCTCTCTTCGAATGGCAGGTGCGACGATGTAAGCGCAAGCGAGACTGGGTGAATATTACAGACTGTAAATTGCTGATTTAGGGGCGATCGCTACTCCGGTTCGACCCAACGACCATCTGCTTTAATTAAGTTAATTAACTCCTTCACACCCTGGTCTTCCGGCACTTTCTTGATTTCGTCTCGACCTCGATAGAGCGAGATAAACCCAGGTTGTTTGCCCACATAGCCATAATCAGCGTCAGCCATTTCTCCTGGCCCATTAACAATGCATCCCATCACGGCAATGTCTAGCCCAGTCAAATGCTTTGTCGCGTCTCGCACCTCGTGCAATACATCTTCTAGATTGAACAGCGTCCGCCCGCAGGATGGGCAGGCCACATATTCGACCATGGTTTTCCGCAGACCCAGTGCTTGCAAAATGCTGTAGCAGACCGGAATTTCTTTTTCAGGGGCTTCGGTAAGCGACACCCGAATCGTATCACCAATGCCTTCAGCCAGGAGAGTGCCAATCCCAGCGGTTGACTTAATCCGGCCATATTCACCGTCTCCGGCTTCTGTAACCCCTAGATGCAAGGGATACTCCATACCCAGGTGATCCATCCGCTGTGCCATGAGGCGATAGGCCGCTAGCATAACTGGAACGCGAGACGCTTTGAGCGAAATCACCAGGTTGCGATAGTCAAGCGATTCGCAGATGCGAATAAATTCTAGGGCCGATTCTACCATCCCTTCAGGGGTGTCACCGTAGGTAAATAGCATGCGTTCGGCCAGTGACCCGTGATTGACGCCAATGCGCATCGCTTTGCCTTGGTTCCGCAGCGAAACAACAAGCGGTTCTAACGTCTGACGGATCTTATCTCCAATTTCTTCAAACTCAGCTTGGGTATATTCCGTGCGATCGCTCTTAGGCTTCTCAAACACATAAAGCCCCGGATTAATGCGCACCTTGTCAACATGCTTAGCGACTTCTAGCGCAATCTTCATGCCGTTGTGATGCACATCTGCCACCAGAGGCACATCTTGATAGGTGGCTCGCAAGCGCTGCTTGATGTCGGAGACAGCCTTGGCATGACCCACACTGGGTACTGTTACCCGGGCAATCTCGCAACCAATCTCATGCAGGCGGCGAATAGCTGCAACGGCACCCTCTACATCCATGGTGTCTTCATTGATCATCGACTGAACTACAACAGGGTGTCCTCCCCCAATTGTGATCGTGCCAACTTGAACGGGGCGCGTCTTGCGGCGATGAATGGCCGTATCGGTAGAAAGCTCGCTATAGGACGACGGAACTGGAACAATGGGATTTGGCAGAGTCTGCATAACCAGAGCCTAACTGTTTGTTAACTGTTTGCTAACACATGCGTGTTCTCTCCCTCCAGATTGCCACAGATAGAAACGATTTTGCGGCTGAGGGGTGAGTAAGATCGCAGTTTCTGAGGCAGCTTTTAGGAACGGACAGAGATTATTGTCGCGCTAGGAGCCAATGGGGCGAAGTGGAAACGGCAAAATTGCAGAATCGCTTTCGGGTTCAACTGAAAGGCTGCTATGACAATCGCCACCGCAAAGCCGTAGATCAGACTGGAGACCGCAAGAAGGGTAAAACCACCGATTATGTAGATCGGCAGTACATTGGCAATTTGGGCAAGGTCGAGAACGGGATTGTCTCGGTCAATGCTGATGGTGTGCTAGAGCAGTTGACATTTCCTCTGAGCTTTAAAAGCTTCAAGCCCAAAGCCCGACTCAAACCGATTCAGAGCACCCAAGACCACTTTGAGCAGATTGGTCATCTATACAGACTGAGACCCTAGATTGAGTGTGGAAACGGCGGCTCAATAATCTGCGACTGCTGATTCAACCGTTTATCTTTTTCTGTTCAATCCAACCCTGGTTGGACGTATTTGTGATTCCTGCTCTACAGCAAGGCTTTGTGAGATTGATTGAGTACATTAACCAGTTCCCAGGATGGCTTCCTCTTCCTAGTCCTCACCAATTTTCCTCTGCCTAGAGTGATGAAAGAGGGATAGTAAACATTCAGTGCCCCAGCAGCAAATGCCCTCAACGCGCCCATTAGATACGTTTCGAGTCGTCCAACCCTGATTCATCCGAAATTTATGTGCTAGCGCTCAGTAGATCGAGAGCCGATTGCAGGGTATCAGCCTCTGTTATCGGTTTATCTTTGCGCCAGCGCAAGATGCGAGGAAAGCGGACGGCAATTCCTGATTTATGGCGATTGGATGCCGAGATCCCTTCAAATCCAATCTCGAAAACATGGGTCGGCGTCACCGAGCGCACTGGGCCAAATTTCTCAATAGTATGGCGGCGAATCCATTTATCTAGCTCGTTAATTTCAGCATTATCCAGCCCAGAGTAGGCCTTAGCAAATGGAATCAGTTCGCTGTTGTGCCAAAGCGCAAAAGTATAGTCAGTAAACAGATTGGCGCGTTTGCCTGTGCCTGCTTGAGCATAGATTAAGACGGCATCAAGGGTCATTGGTTCGACTTTGTATTTCCACCAAAAGCCGCGCTTGCGACCAACTAAATAGGGGCTGTCTTTGGCCTTGATCATCAACCCTTCAGCGCCCCGCTCCCGCGAATGTTCGCGCAGGGTTTGCAAATCTCTAAATGATGTAACAACCAGGCTCTCGGTGAGGCTGAGCTGGGATGATGCATAGGTTTGTATAGTAGATTCTAACTGCGTGCGGCGATCGCCCAGTGGTTGGGCTCGAATATCCTGGCCGTTGTGCTCTAGCAAATCATAGGCCATGAAACACACTGGATTTTCGTTCATTAGTGCCTGAGAGACTCGCTTGCGCCCTAGGCGCTTTTGCAATGCATTAAACTTCATGGGGCGATCGCCTTGCCAACACAAGATTTCACCGTCTAAGACCGTCCCGTTGGTGATGGGTTGAAACACATCTTCTAGCTCTGGGAATTGGTGGGTAATCAAATCTTCGCCCCGAGACCAGATAAACACCTGATCGGCCCGCTTGATGATTTGCGCTCGAATGCCATCCCACTTCCACTCGGCTTGCCATCGTGACCAATCCAGTTCTTGTTCAAATTTTGCATCATCTAGTGGTGCCGCCAGGAAAAACGGATACGGCTGACTAGGAGGGCGTTCAGCTTGATCTGGGCTGACCAGTTGCATGTAAAACGCACCTGTCGGCTCAACATCTCCCATCAAACGGTGAGTCAAAACGGGTTCTGCAATCCCAGATGCAGCCGATAGCGCCCGAACCACCAGCTTGTCAGACACCCCGACACGAAATGCGCCCGTCAAGAGCTTGTTGAGCACAAATACTTCAAATGGCTCCAACGATGACCACCATGCAATCACCAACTCTCGAATTTCAGCATCAGATTGGGTCACCTTGACAGAGGGGATGATAGTCTCCATCCATTCATGCAAAGGACGATTTACAAGATCTTGTGGGGGGAGAGGGGTTGCTTTGAGCAAAAGGGCGATCGCCTCAGAGGTATCTCCTACATGGGCATAGCAGTCTTCAAATAGCCATTCGGGTAGGTCAGAAATATGCAGAAAAATATCACGCAATCTTCGAGAGGTGATCAGGCGACGGCGCGTTTTGCCTAAAAATAAATAGATTGCCCAAATTGCGTTGGCTGCTGACTCGTCTTCAAAATAAGCCTGCAATCTCTGAACTTTTGCATTAGTTGACGTGGTGGCGTCAATGTCTTGAAAGAGCTGTGTAAATCGCTTCATGGTGATGATTTTGGGAGCCACTGGTTTGCGCGCTCGTTCATCTGCGCTAGTCGAGCCGTCTCCTCAATGCGTTTGGTGCGAGTGGCGTCTCGTTCTTTGTTGGGGCGCGACCAGTCGCTGCCCGATTTACGCAGAGCAAAGTAGAGCATTTTTCGTTCGTCGTCTAGCTTACGAGGGAGGCTATCAATCCACCCAAAACAAAGTACCTCTTCTACGACAGCATCGTAGCTGAAGGAGAGCTTGCCGATCGCTTTTTTGTACGTAATCAACCAAACATTTTTAGTCTGCTGATGATTTTCTGCCAGCCAGAACCGCCACTGATCGCGTATTAGTAGATGATAAACCGAGTTAGGAGGAGTTTCAGGCATCGGGTGCGTGACTTGAAGCGTTTGGCAGATTTGTTTTAATCAATTCTTCTAGCTCTACTCTAGTTTGTGTTTAATGAGTTTTGCTGTACCTCGACCATTCAACGACGAGGCAATCAAGAAATTCTGTAACCAATTATCGTGATAGCAAAAGTCATTGAGATCCTCAAACGGGGACATCGAATTTGGTTCCATCGCTTGGACTTTACGACAGTAGGGACGAAAGTTCCACAGTAGTGCTATTGTCCGCAATCTCTGTTTTGCTGACTTCAGTGTAAGAGAAATAAATTTTTCAGCCAACCAACTGGTACATCTTATGTGTAGGCGATCGCTTGTTTAGATTTCGATATTTCCTAGATGTAGCTAATCTTTCAAAGAACTCATGAGAACCTGGCTGACAAAACGGCTGAAATTTTTGCCCCACATAGAAGCAAGAGACCTGCCCACTACACAATGTGAAATTCTGTAAGGGCGTGGTTGCTGCGCTCAACTCAAGATCTTTAGATCTTTGGTCAGTCAATCAGCATGAGAACATATGCTAATTTATAGCTGGTCTCAGATTAGTTATATTGGGGTAAGTCTATGCGTCAGACTAACGAGAACCCGGCAGATTTGCTGCTGCAAGATTTGCTAGAGGCATGGGGTGCGTCACAAGATTCTGTCAACCGCGACTATGCGATTAGCTGTGCTCACTACAGTCTCCCCCAGCTAATCCAGAAAACGGCTTTACACTTTTGTCTCACAGAGGCGGAGGTCAGACGGTTTCTGCAAACCCAAATGAAGTATCACACCACAATTACTGTTGACTATCAGCAGCTTTCTGATCAACTGAGCAACATGTCAGCAGCTAAAGTCCTTAAGAAACATTCTCATGAGGGACGTGGCGATCAGAGTAAACCAGCGTGATATCAAGAAACCATCGATGAGTCATCCATAAAGCATCTACAACAGACAGACTCGTGGTGTGGTTGAAAACCGCTGCAACTCTCACGAGGAAAGCATTAAAGTATCCGCAATTGCTAGTTGTTTGCTATTTATGATATCTCCCTCCTTGCAAGATCGTTTTTGCCCGATAAAGTTGTTCAACTAAAAGTAGTCGAGCAAGTTCGTGGGGAAATGTCATCGGAGATAGGCTCAAAACCAATTCTGCACGAGATTTGAGGGTATTACTCAACCCATCAGCTCCACCCATGACAAAGACCAACTGATTTGATGAATAGTTGGTCAAATGCTGAGCAAATGCTGTCGAGGCCATTATTTTTCCTTCTTCAGATAAGGCAATGAAGCGATCGCTGCTGCTGAGTAGTGACAGCATTTTAGTGGCTTCAGATTCAGGATTAGAGTCTTTAATTTCAACGATCTGAATTTCAGGCGATCGCCCCAAATAGACTTGGATGCCGTCTTGAATCCACGATTTTTTCACCTTGCCAACTGCCAAGATTTTAACGTTGGGAACAGCCTGTTGCATGAGTATAAAACGAAACGATTAAATACAGCGAATTGTAGTTTTGTGACAGGCGTTTGCGTCTGCTCAGATTTTGTCCCTAGTATTAATTTCATAGGAGTAAGACTTTAATTTGTGTATCCTGATCGCCTCATCGCTAGACTCTGCGGTAGATCGTGCGGTTAAACGCATCCGTAGGTAGGTTTTACTCGGAGCTTCATCAACAAACACCATCGTGTTTTGATCAAGCTCGTTGATATTGATATTCAGGGTTGTGATAAATGTCAACATTTTCTTTGCTGTTTATTGCAGTACTAGGGATTGCCCTACTGCTGTTCTTAGTTATTGTTGTGCGGCTACAAGCGTTTTTAGCGCTGCTAATTGTTAGCTTTTTTGTTGCCATTGTCGGGGGAATTCCGCCTGCCGAAATTGCGGACACGATTCGTGAAGGCATGGGAGGCACGTTAGGCTATATTGCCATTGTGATTGCCTTAGGCGCAATGTTTGGTGAAATGCTTCAGGTTTCTGGAGGAGCCGAGCAGATTGCCAATTCTCTCGTTAGGAAGTTTGGAGAAGACAAGGCACAGTGGGCTCTTGGGATTGCAGGCTTGGTGATTGCAATTCCTGTATTTTTTGATGTGGCATTAATTCTTTCGATTCCGCTAGTTTATAGCCTGGGAAAACGAACCGGGCGATCGCTGCTCTATTATGCCATCCCCCTGGTCGCTGGCATTGCTGTGGGTCACTCGTTTATTCCACCAACGCCGGGGCCTGTGGCAGTGGCCTCGCTGATTGGGGCTGATTTAGGCTGGGTCATTTTGATGGGTCTGGTTGCAGGCATCCCGGCGATGGCAATTGGCGGTGTTTTCTTCGGCAAGAAGATTGCAGAAAAAATTCACTTGACGGTTCCTGCTGAGATGGAGATTGACATCCCACCGGCACAAGGCTCAATCTCGAAAGAGCTTCCCAGCTTTGCCATGGTGATGACGCTGGTGGCAATCCCACTGGTGCTGATTTTGATGAATACGGTGTTGGGCGTCGTACTGCCAGAAGGCAATGTTGTTCGCAATTGGGCGGCGTTTATTGGTCATCCGTTTATAGCTTTAACCCTGGTTACGCTGCTGGCGTTTTACTTTCTGGGGTCGCTGCGAGGCTATACTCGCACTGATATTCAACAAATTGCCAGCAGATCCTTTGAGCCGATTGGCTTGATTATTCTGGTCACAGGGGCGGGCGGCGTGTTTGGTCGCGTGTTAATTGCAACTGGCGTCGGTGAGGCCCTGGCAACTGCTATGTCGGCATCTAATTTACCTATCATTGTGCTGGCATTTCTGATCGCAACGGTAGTACGAGTCAGCCAGGGATCGGCCACGGTTTCAATGGTGACTGCGGCAGGGTTAATTGCGCCTGCGATCGAAGTTGGCAACTATTCAGCGCCGTTGGTTGGGGCAATTGTGATTGCGATCGCCTCTGGAGCGACAGTGTTGTCCCATGTCAATGATTCTGGTTTCTGGTTGGTTGGAAAATATCTAGGAATGACTGAAAAACAAACACTGCAATCATGGACGCTGATGGAAACCATCGTGGGATTAGTTGGCTTTGCAGTAGTTCTTGTTTTAGGGTTCTTCTTGTAAGCATGTCATCTACGTATCAGGTTGTTGGCGGTTAATTCTCTATGGCAAGCCAGAACTATATCATCGGCGTTGATATTGGCACGACCAGCACTAAATCGGTTTTATTTACTGAGGCGGGAGAGGTGGTCGGCAAAGCCTTGGTCGAATATCCACTGTATATGCCCAATGTCGCCACGGCAGAGCAAGATCCAGATGAGATCTTTGCTGCTGTGATTAAAACAGTGCGGCAGGTAGTTGACATCTATGCGATCGCCCCGACGAGCATTTTGTGTTTGTCGTTTAGCGCCGCCATGCATAGCCTGATTTTGGTCGATGCTCAGGGAGATCTGTTAACTCGCAGTATCACCTGGGCTGATAACCGCAGCGCTGCCTGGGAGAAACGCATCAAACAAGACTTTCATGGGCACGAAATCTATCGTCGCACAGGCACGCCGATCCATCCAATGTCGCCCCTGGTTAAGCTTGCCTGGCTACATCATGATCGGGCTGCTTTAACACAGCAGGCAGCAAAGTTTATCTCGATTAAGGAGTATGTGTTTTATCGGCTATTTCATCGATATGTAGTTGACTACTCGATTGCCACCGCATCAGGGCTGCTCAATCTAGAGCGTCTCACTTGGGATGATGAGGCCTTAACGGTGGCAGGCGTCCAGGCTTGTGGATTGTCTGAACTAGTGCCGACTACTGAGGTGTTGCGCTCGATGTGTCCTGAAATGGCAGACGCCATGGGCATTTTGGCCGATACGCCTGTGGTGATTGGTGCCAGTGACGGGGTGCTGTCAAATTTGGGGGCCGGAGCGATCGCCCCTGGCATTGTCGCTGTCACGGTGGGCACGAGTGGCGCGGTGCGAGCTGTGATTGATCGCCCGATGACCGATCCGCAGGAACGTCTGTTTTGCTATCCGCTTACCGAACAGCATTGGGTGATTGGTGGCGCAGTCAACAATGGGGGCATTGCCCTACGATGGGTGCGCGATCAGCTGGCAGATGCCGAAATGGCCACAGCAGAGCGGTTGGGTAAAAATGTGTATGAACTGCTGACGCTGCTGGCCGAAACCGTACCTCCGGGGTCAGAAGGGCTGCTGTTTCATCCCTATTTGATGGGGGAGCGATCGCCCCTTTGGGATGCCAGTGCGCGGGCGTCCTTCTTTGGCCTTCGATTAAACCACACCAAATCTCATCTGGTGCGAGCGGTCTTGGAGGGCACTGTCTATAACCTCTATCTGGTGTTGAACGCCTTGGAAGACTTTGCTGGCAAGGCTAAGCGCATCCAAGCAACAGGTGGATTTGCCGAATCAGGACTCTGGCGGCAAATGATGGCTGATATCTTTAACCGTGAGGTGACAATTCCTGAACAGTATGAAAGCTCATGTTTGGGAGCTGCCGTCTTAGGACTGTATGCCCTTGACCATATCTCCACGCTGGATGTCGTCACCACCATGATTGGTGAAACCCATCGCCATCAGCCCAACCCCGACCATGTCGCGATCTATCAACTGGTGTTGCCAGTGTTTGCCCATTTAGTTGACGTATTTGAGCGCGAATATGAGGCGATCGCCACGTTACAAATGCAATTAACCAATATCAAATAACCGATATCAAATAAGACTCAACTCCGCTATACTAGCCCACTGAGCTATTTGCAGATGAGTTGACAGGAAACCAGAATGGAAACCCCAATTTCTCAGCGCACTTGCGTCCCCTGTACTGGCAATTCGCCAGCGGTAACACCTGCAGAGATGGAAACACTCAAACACCATGTTCCCGATTGGGCGATTACGTCTCACCAGGGTGTGATGCGGTTAGAAAGAACCTACCTCTTTTCTAACTTTCGACAGGCGATGGCGTTTACACAGGCAGTTGCAGACATCGCTGAGGAGCAAGGCCATCATCCGGCTTTGCTGACCGAATGGGGCAAAGTCACCGTTACCTGGTGGACTCATGCCATTCAGGGTCTGCACCGGAATGATTTCATCATGGCAGCTAAGACTGACCGCATTCTGGAAACGCTAGACTGATGGGGAGCCTGAGTCGGCTCAGCAGCTCGATCAGATGGGTTGAGTTGGGCGATCGCCTCTGCACAGTTGGGAATATTAGCAACGGTAGCCCGAATCGCTCGCCAGTCTTGAAGCTACTGACGAAACTCGATAAACTCCATGCCTGAACGAGCAGTGAGTTCCGATGACGCAATCATAGGGCTAATATAGCGCAGAGCTTGATCTCAGTCGTTTTGACATCCTGCTGCTTGCAGGTCAGCATATAGCGCGTCCAGACGGGAACCCGGACTAGATACCTGGGCTGGAGTCGGGTTATGAGTGGCGATGATCGACAATGCAATGGCAACAGGGGGAGAGCGCGCGATCGCCCAAATAGATTGCAGCACCATGAGCCTGATCTACATTTTTGTCCAGTATTTCCTAGTTCCTGAATCAAATAAACGACCTTGCTCCAACACAAAATTAACCTGCTATTCTCCTCTGAGTAAGGGTTTGAGGGAGAATACTTGAGGGGGATGTCAGTCAAGCAGGTGTTGAGGTTCAATCGGGTTGATCGAATTTTGCACAAATAGTGTCAACTGCTTGAGTTTAATGCTTTAGACTGTGGATCAAATACCCTAATTTATGTTGAATCTGTACCGAAAAGGAAGCGTTCGTTATGCGGCTGTCTCAGATGCTCTTTGTCACCCTGCGAGAAGATCCAGCAGAGGCAGAAATTCCAAGTCATAAGCTATTGCTGCGAGCAGGATATATTCGACGGGTGGGGAGCGGCGTCTATGCCTATTTGCCGCTGCTATGGCGTGTGCTCAAGAAAGTTTCTCAAATTGTCAGAGAAGAAATGGACGCCAAAGGCGCACAAGAATGTCTGCTGAATCAGCTCCAGCCTGCCGAGCTTTGGCAAGAGTCAGGCCGTTGGGACACTTATACCAAGGCCGAAGGTATCATGTTTGCCTTTGAAGACCGTCAAGGGCGACAGCTAGGGTTGGGGCCAACCCATGAAGAGGTAATTACGCTGATTGCCCGTGATATGATTCGCTCCTATCGCCAGTTGCCGCAAAATCTTTACCAGATTCAAACTAAGTTTCGTGATGAGATTCGGCCTCGGTTTGGTCTGATGCGAGGGCGCGAATTCATCATGAAAGACGCATATTCGTTTGATCTGGATCAAGCAGGAATGCAGAAGTCATATGACGCAATGGATGATGCCTATCGCCGCATTCTCAAGCGATGTGGTTTAGAATTTCGGGCTGTGCAAGCTGACTCAGGGGCGATCGGCGGTGGCAGTGGTCAGTCGCAAGAGTTTATGGTGTTGGCCGATGCTGGGGAAGATGAAGTACTTTACACCGAAGACGAGACCTATGCGGCCAATGTCGAGAAGGCGGTATCACGTCCGGCTGATGCTGTGCTGTCATCGTTCAGCACTTACGAAAAACTAGAGACGCCGAATACGCCAACCATCGAATCGCTCAGCCAATTGTTGCACTGTTCGCCAACGCAAATTGTTAAGAACGTTTTGTATCAGGTTGTCTACGACAATGTGGTGACTGTTTTGGTCTTGATCAGCATTCGTGGCGATCAAGATGTCAACGAAACCAAGCTCTTTAACGAACTCACCTCTGTCGCGCCAGAGTATGGTGGCAGTGCGATTTTATCCTTGACAGTGCCCGATGCAGACGCTCAGGCAAAATGGGCAACCCAATCGCTGCCTCTGGGTTATATTGCGCCTGACTTGGGCGATCGCTACATCCAGGCTCGTCAGGGAGTTGCTCCTACGTTTTTGCGATTGGTCGATCAAACGGCGGTTGAGCTGAAGAATTTTGTGACTGGGTCAAATCAGTCGGGCTATCACGTAGTGGGAGCCAATTGGGGTCAGGAGTTTGAGTTGCCAACGCGCGTGGTTGATGTGCGCGCGGCACGGGTAGGCGATCGCGCCCTTCACAACCCGTCTCAAACGCTCAAAAGTGCCCGTGGCATCGAAATCGGTCATATTTTTCAGCTGGGCACCAAATATTCCATCACCATGAATGCCAGCTATACCAGTGAAAACGGCGACGAAAAGCCTTTCTATATGGGGTGTTACGGTGTGGGCGTATCTCGATTGGCTCAGGCCGCAGTGGAGCAGTCATACGACAAAGATGGCATCATCTGGCCTGTGGCGATCGCCCCTTATCAGGCCATTGTGGTCATCCCCAATACAGGAGACGCGGCCCAAGTCGAAGCAGCCGAGCAGCTTTACACCGATCTTAACCAGGCTGGCATTGAGACCTTGCTGGACGACCGCAACGAGCGCGCAGGCGTGAAGTTTAAAGATGCTGATTTGGTCGGCATTCCCTATCGCGTTGTGACGGGGCGATCGCTCAAAGATGGCAAAGTCGAAGTCGTCACCCGTGCCACCCGTGAGTCGCAAGATATCTCACTAGATGCGGTGGTGCCAACCCTAACGGAGTGGATTGCTGACGCAAATCGGATAGTAGGTTAGCTTTTCTAGCACAGTGCCATTGCCTAAGTTCTCTTGTTATTGGGTGGGGTTTGACCCTGCCAAGCTCGTTTAGGGCATCTATGGCATGTGATTCGAAGAGCTGTAAGTTGTCTATCAGGCCGATGATGAAAGCCCAAGGTCAAACTCATCAAACCTGGCGTCTGTTCTCACCATATGACGATCGACAGCGGACAAGACGCGGTTATTCGCCTTGTCTGAACGCAGGCATTGGCAGACCAAATCAGCTACGTCAGCCCGGTGAATGCTGCCTGCAATGGCTGGGTTTTCAGTCAAAACGCCGTTTCCGGTGGCAGGCTCAGAGATCAATCCGCCCGGTCGAATGATGGTATATGTCAGCCCACTTGCGATCAGATGCTGCTCTGCCTTTTCTTTCTCGGCCAATACAGGCCCTAATGTCTCCAGCACATGAGGAGGAAGGGCGATCGCACTAGTGCCGCTGCCAATCGATGAAACCAAGATAAATCGAGACGCACCTGCAGCCACCGCCGCGTCAATCAGATTTTTATTGCCCCAATAATCAGCTCTCTGTCCATTGCTTGGGAGCCCACCAATGGTGCTAATGACTGCGTCAATAGCCAGGTCTTGCAAGGCCTGTTTGACCGCATTGAAATTAAGGGCGTCGCCGCTGGCAACACTGATCGAGAGCTGCTCTAAATCATATCGAGCGGCCTCAGACCGCAACAAGGCGAGCACCGAAAGGTCTTGATCTTGACCCGCTAACTGCTCTGCAATGGCACGCCCGACCCCCCGACTTGCTCCTGCCAAAACGATTGTCATTTTATTCACGATGCTATGACCCAAAATACGGTTTTACAATCTGCAGTTTGATGACGCAAGGTTCGATTCCATAAGTTTGCTCAAGCAACTCGGATTTTATCCTGCACCCCAAACCGAGAGATTTGCCATGTGAACTGGAGGAGGCAATGATAAGGAGACCTACATCTGACTTGGGCCTCCTATTAAAATTCCATGAATTTCACACACACAGGCTCAGAATGGAACATAATGAAGCGGGCATATGTCCTCATACGTGAGGCCTTATGTCTCGGTCTGAGGGGTTGGGGGGGCTAACCCCTCAGATGTCAAAATTTTAGGTTAGGTCTCAATACGGCTATGGGTAATGATAGGCTTCCACCCCATCTCTTGATAGCCGAAGTTAAACAGCTCTGGATGCAGAATTTCGGCTAGGATTTCTAGCGAATCAACCAGACGAGGCCCTGGTCGGTTGAAATAATGATTACCGTCTGCGGCATAGACACACTCAGTTTGAACAGCCTTTAAGGTCGGCCATTCTGGATGCTGAACCAGGGTCTGCATCTCTTCCATTGTTTTGTTGAGGTCATAGCCACAGGGCATCACAATGATGGCATTCGGGTTGGTCTCGCAAAGGGTACTCCAGTCTAATCGGGGGGAATTTTGACCGATGTCACCAAATAGCGATCGCCCCCCCGCTAAATCAACCAATTCAGGAATCCAGTTGCCTGCTGCCATGAGAGGGTCAATCCACTCAATACAGGCAACTGTGGGGCGATCGCCCTCAGGGATGAGTTGGGTTTTCTGAGCGCAGGTGTCAATTCGCATTTTGAGTTCGAGCCCCAATTCTTCAACATCGACATCGAAGATTTCAGCGACTCGATAAATATCGGATAAAACCTCTGTTAAGTGGGTGGGTTCTAGGGAAATAATGGCCGGGTGCATATCCGTCAGGCTCGCAACCGCCGCCTCAACATCAGAGAGGCTAACTGCACACACCTCACACTGAGCCTGGGTCAAAATGTGCGTCGGCTGGAGCGATTTGAGCATGTCGAGATCGATTGCATAAACGCTCAATGCCGACTGCAATAGCGTTGTTACTCGATCATGAATTTCTAGACTGGTGCCGTCTGGGTTAAATTTAGGCCGAGTACAAATGGGGCGATCGCGCACTTCAGGGGGATAGTCGCACTCGTGCGATCGCCCGACTAGAAAATCGAGTAACCCTAACGCCACTATAATTTCAGTCGCACTCGGAATTAACGAAACAATCCGCAGGTGTTCGGGTGCCATCAAACGTTCCCTCATCTCACTCACCTCTATTGTGATCGAGTTTGAGGCGTTGTAAATTCGCAACGCGACATTCTTAAATTCTCGTTAAAGCAGAAAAAGAGGGAAGAAATCCGTAATTTACGAGTGGCCATGCCTGCTCGAAATCAGGCAACATAGGAGAAAGCGTGCAGCTGGCAGTCCAAGTTTTGCTAAGCTAAATAGCTATCACTTCACTAATCATAATATTGCTGACTCAACCCGTCAGTGTTACTACCTACTCGCCTATGAACGCAGCCAGTGCTGGATGGCAACATCTATTTGTGACCACCAATCGGATTCGGCTTCACTGTGTCACTCAAGGAGAAGGAGAGCTAGTGCTTCTCCTGCATGGATTCCCAGAATTTTGGTATTCTTGGCGACATCAAATCCCTGCTTTAGCCCGCCACTTCAAGGTTGTTGTGCCCGATTTGCGCGGCTATAACGATTCCGATAAGCCGTCCACAGGGTATGACCTAGACACGTTAAGTTACGACATTCATGGGCTGATTGAGAGTCTGGGATATCTAAAAGCCCATGTCGTGGGTCATGATTGGGGCGGCACGATTGCCTGGAACTTGGCTCACAAGTTTCCCCAATGCCTCGATCGCCTCGCCATTCTAAATGCGCCTCATCCTCACCACTTCACCTATGACCTGATTAGCAACCTCGACCAGTTGCGCCGGAGCTGGCATGTGCTAGCGTTTCAGGTGCCCAACTTGCCAGAATGGCTGATTCGGCTAAATCTGCAGAGTTTTCTGGTTAATATGCTGCAAGAGCAATCTGTGCGCAAAGGAGCTTTTACGCGCAGAGATACCGAGATTTACCAAGCCGCCCTTGAAAAACCAGGGGTCTTGTCCTCTGCATTGGGATATTATCGCCAAATATTTTCTCCTCCCAATTGGTTGCGTCCGCTGGGGCGGCTGCCTGAGCCGATTGCAGCACCCACTCTCGTTTTGTGGGGAGAAGATGACTCATTGCTGAGTCACAAGCTGACCGATGGCCTGGAGAAATTGGTCAAGGCTCCATTTCAGCTCAAGTTTGTGCCTCAATGTGGTCATTGGATTCAACAAGAAGTGCCTCAAACGGTTAATCGAGAATTGCTCAAGTTTCTTCGCCCGGGTTCTTCATGAATCTGGATCATAAGCTTAAGCAGTTCAGTGGCTTTGAGGGGGCGTGATAGGGTACAGACAGTAGAAGATTCAGTGACTGGTGTCTGTCTATCGTCTATTTGGAGTTACTCATGGCGTTACAACCTCCTCCTCCATCTCCGTCAATTTCTCCGCGTCAGATGAACTTGCTGCGAATTGTGGCATCAATGGCTTGGGCCGATGGCGGGTTAGCTTCTGAAGAGGCTGATCTCATGCTCGAGCGATTTAGCCGCATCTTTGCGACCGATGTGCAGCAGCAAGCACATCTCCGCCAAGAGTTGCAAGACTATCTCGTGCAAAATATTCCGCTAGAAGAACTCACGCCTAAGCTGCAGTCGGCAGATGAGAAACGGCTGGTTCTGCGGTTAGGATATGAGGTGATTCAATCGAGTTCGCGGACGCCAGATGAAGCCAAAATTAATGACCAAGAAGAAATCGCGTATCAAAAGCTGGTGACGCTGTTAGATCTTCCGAATGAGGTCGTTCAGCAAATTGAAGCCGATGTTAAATCTGAGCCCACCTCTACAGAAAATATCGTTGAGACGTTGGCTCGTGAACTGCAAGACTTTATCCAGTCTTAAATACTGGACGGGCCGTTCTCGGTGATCTCGGTAATCATCTTCAGCGGCGAAGCTGCAATAGCTTTTGAGGAGATGCTAGCAGCTTAACCTGAACCTGCGTCAATTCTGATTGAGTATTGATCACAAATCGCCACGTTACGTTGACTCCAAATAGAGGAGTCTTGACATTGCCCGCAATGTGATATTGGGTGTTTCCATCTTGAAGCTGCTCAGACAGTCCCTGACGCGGGTAAAGGCGCATACCTGTTGCTGCGGTGGCTAAATAGGTGGCGATCGCCTCATGTCCCACAATCGGCTCTTCAAAGGGGGGCAAAAGTGTTCCATTAGCGGCAAATAGAGACGCTGCAGCCGAGTAATGCTCTGCATTCAGAGCCTCAAAATAGCGCTCGATCCCCGGATGAGATTTTCCCTCAATTACATGCATAGATACTATCTTAGATTCGGCAGAATAATTACATGGTCATAAATAAAGCCAGTGGGGTAAGGTCTGCAATCAGACAAGTGGCGCTAGAGTATGTTGCCATTAGACGCTGCTACAGCCGATAGGATCGTCAAGGGGCCATGCTGTTTGAGAATGGTCTTTTGCACCTCATCTCTCACAAACAGCGACCCGGCAAAGCCGAGCGCATTGACAGAAATCGAGTGAAAACTTTCTTGCGATCGCGGCACGATAAACATCCAGTCTCGTTTTACCAGCAAGTTATAGGCTCCTGATTGCACACCAGGGTTCGCTCCATCGACTGTGAGGCCCACTGCATCAAGGATCTGGCGATAGCAGCTCACTAGCGTCTGTGCTGCTTTAGCAGGGGGCATATCAGGAGGTAGCTTTAGAGATGCTGCCGCGTGGGCAAAGGGTAGATTAGGCAGCGTGACAACACGACCTAGGGCCAGTGCTTCTTGGCTCAAATCCGTGACGCGAATGACAGCATCAACTGGAATGGTGGCTCCATCTAGCGACTGTGAGGTTGGCACGAGCTGCAAATGCTTGTGCCGCTGACTCGCTCCTGCCAGTTTGCCGCCGTTGTAGAAAGCTAACCCATCAATTTCGGCTAGGCACAGCCACAGCGCTTCAAAGTCTTGATAGGTTAGCCACTGGGTTTGCGACTCAAACTCACGGGTAACAATCAGCAAATGATGATCAACCACGTTGTATTTATTGAGCAAACAGAGATGCGTGTCTGATACATCACCCACAAACAAGTCTGTTTCATACGGCAAAAATGGATTGAAATCACTGCTGCAGGTTTGGGTAGCTTTCTTTTGTTTGCGCTGAGCCTGATCTTTTCGCATGAGGTTTGTGAGCACTCGAACTAAGAAGCGCATGTCATGCTGCTCAATAAATTCATAGTCAGTTGAGATCGGTTGGAGTGCGCCAGTGTTGAGCGCATAGGCTGTTTGCTCCTGAATCCGAGTCCAAAGCTGTCCAGGGTAAAGTGGCGATCGCCCGTGAGTCATAGCGTCTCCCTCATGGGTGCAACTCCATCTCTCATGCTGTCGATGGAGAGCAAAACACAGTGTCAGTCTAATCTAAACCCAGCTTGTCTAATCTAAACTCAATTGTCGATGGAGCCACAGACTCAGTAAACCGTATCAAATGCATCAATTTATTACAAATCATGTAGAAATGTCACTCCATCGGGTGAACGAAGTGGGTGAAGTGTCTCTATGATCCCCAGGTTAGCGTGGGGCTACATGAGTCAACTCATGATGCTCAACCACTGACTCATCGTTAGGAGGTTCAACATGATGACCTACGCTACGATTACGACCACTCAAGAATTGCTACAGGCTGCCAAACCTCGTCGCCAACGCAGTCTTCAGCGCCGCATCATGCGGTGGCAAGCTCAACGCCGTCGTGCCCAGAGGCAGGAACAGCGGCAACAGCAGCCTGACATAACGTTTAGTCTGCATTAGACTGGCTCAAGATCCGCCCCCTTAATAGAGTTAGCATGGCGTCTTGAGCCGTCTTCTTGGCGAATTGACGGAGAATTTCAGGGCATTTAGGCGCTGAATTATAAGTTTTGATCATGGGTTACACCTCACCTGTAGCGTCATCGCTATGCTGAAGCATTGTCTCTAAACGGGCTTACACGGCCTAATCACGCTTGTGAGTCAATCTATTCTTGAGATCTGTAACTTGTCAGTCGAGTTTCCTAGTTGGTTGGGCCCAGTTAAAGCGGTTCGAAATGTGTCGATGTCGCTGCATCTTGGCGAAACCCTGGGTATTGTGGGCGAGTCAGGCTCTGGAAAGTCTGTCACATCTCTAGCCACGATGGGTTTACTGCCCCGACAGACCAAGATTACAGGTGAGATTTTGTTTCGAGATACCGCGCTACCAGGGGATCGTTGGCTCAATCTGCTAACCCTCTCATCTGAAAAAAAGCGGAACTATCGGGGCGGTAAAATCTCAATGATTTTCCAAGAGCCGCTGACCTCGCTCAATCCGGTTTTTACCTGCGGTGAGCAGGTGGTCGAGGCTATCTTGCTGCATCAGAATGTTGATCGCAAAGAAGCCTGTCGGCGGGCGATCGCCCTGTTTGACGAAGTCAAATTGCCCAATCCCGCCGACATGATGGATCGCTACCCGCATCAAATTTCTGGGGGGCAGCAGCAGCGCGTCATGATTGCGATCGCCCTAGCTGGGAATCCGGCGATTCTAATTGCCGATGAGCCCACAACGGCCTTAGATGTGACAATTCAAGCGACTATTCTTGACCTGCTGACAGATTTGCGCCAGCGGCGAGGCTTAGCGGTTATCTTCATCACTCATGATATGGGAGTGATTGCCGAAGTCGCGGATCGCGTCATGGTTATGTATCGAGGGGTTGCTGTCGAAACAGCATCGGTCTATGACCTGTTTGCTCATGCTCAACATCCCTACACGCAGGGGCTGCTGAGCTGTCGCCCGCAACCGAGCCAGCGCCTGCAAAGGTTGCCGACGGTGGCTGATTTTATGAGCGTAAATACCACTGATGACGGCGAGATCGAAATTGTCTCTAAAATCCACACGCCTGCTGAAAAAACCGCATTGCTGTTAGAGGTGAGTAAGTCCGAGATCCAGTCTCGGCTTTTGACGTTGCAACAGCAGCCTCCGCTACTATCGGTGCGGCATTTGACAAAAGAGTTTCCTGTGCGAACTGGGTTCCTGGCAAAACCACTGGCCCTCAAGGCGGTTGATGATGTCAGTTTTGATGTGTTTCCTGGCGAAACGCTGGGTCTTGTTGGTGAGTCTGGCTGTGGCAAATCGACTCTGAGCCGGTGCTTGCTGCGTCTGATTGAGCCGACATCCGGCGAAATTTTGTTTGACGGTGATGCGATTTTGCAAATGGGCGATCGCCCCCTGCGACGGCTGCGGCGCTTTATGCAAATTATTTTCCAAAATCCATATGGCTCTCTTGATGGTCGCCAGACGATCGGGGCGGCGCTGATAGAGCCAATGGTGATTCATCAGTTGGGCGATTCGGACGCGGCTCGACGGGTTCGGGCGATCGATTTGCTAGAGCGAGTAGGGCTTGACGCCAGGGCGATGACGCGAATGCCCCATGAGTTTTCGGGTGGGCAACGCCAGCGTATCTGCATTGCCCGTGCTCTCGCCTGCGAACCTCGATTTATGATTTGTGATGAGTCAGTATCCGCTCTCGATGTTTCAGTCCAGGCTCAGGTGCTCAATCTACTTAAAGACTTGCAGCATGATTTTGGCCTCACCTACATTTTTATTTCTCACGATCTTAGTGTTGTGAAGTTTGTCAGCGATCGCATTATGGTAATGAATCAAGGTCAGATCGAAGAGATTGGCCCTGCCGATGACGTCTATAACCATCCCCAGCGGGACTATACACGGCATCTGATTCGAGCAATTCCTGATGCTGATTTGGCGACCATTCAAGCCCGACAGTCACGACAGCTTGCCAAGACCAACACACTGCAGTGACCGGCTCATTAGGCGGTCGGTAGGGCAAATAGAATACGCTGCTCGCCCATTGTCCTTGTAAATGAATGCCTTAACGTCGAGCTGAGGACGGTAATGACAGCTGGCGATCAGAGGGGAGAGAGGTGGTCAGATGCCCATTGCGTGAACTAGATGTTGATTCGTCGGGGTCTGATAGCAAAAATTCGCGAATAAATCGAGCGATCGCCCGCTGAGCTAAACCACCCGCAATATGCTGACCCATCTGGTGGACTTCTGGCTTGATTGCCAGCTGCGGCAACAAGTTGACCAACTGCATCACATCAAATCCAGGCGTTTCTCGCAAAATAGTAGCAATCCGACGAATGTGCTCAATATTTTTACTTTCATCGGAGTCAATTGCCTGAGGACGAATGCCACTATTCAGACCCACTCGTCGGCGCAGGTCATAGGTGACCCGCTTCAGCGTGTCGCGTCCTAGCATGTCAATGCTTTTAACAATCTCGTCTACCAAATAGTGCCGAATAAATTCCCCGCGTTCAGAAAAGAGAAAATCTGATGCCTGATCGAGAATCTGACTCATCTCATAATCTGGACTCTGACTCGCATTTCGCAGCAGGTTCTCCAGACGATTCCAGCGGAAACTCCCCTCTTTGAACAACAAATCTTTGAGCGAGGCTCTCAGCTCGGGAGATGAATCCGTCAGCAGCCGTCGAGCTACATAAGGGTATGCCTTACTCAACACCTTAAACTGAGGATCGACATTAATCGCAATGCCCTCTAATGTCACCAGCGATCGAATAATCAGCGCATAGTATGCGGGTACCCGAAACGGATATTCATACATCAGTGCCGAAAGCTGATCAGTAATGCTCTTAAAGTTGAGCTCGGCAACGCTAGCGCCCAAAGCGTTGTTAAACACATTACCCAATGCCGGGATGATCGGCGTCAAATCAGTATCAGCACTCAGAAACTCTAGGCTGACATAGTCATGCGCCAACCCTTCAAAGTCGCGATTAACTAAATGGACGACAGCCTGCAGCAGACCATAGCGCTGGTGGGGCTTAACCTCGCTCATCATGCCAAAGTCGAGATAAGCCAACTTACCCTCAGGAGTTGCCAACAGGTTGCCTGGATGCGGATCAGCATGGAAAAACCCATGCTCTAGCAACTGTCGCAGCGAACATTGCACCCCCGTCTCAATCAGAGCACTGGCTTCAATGCCTTGAGATCGAATGGCCTCCAGGTTGGTTAGCTTTGTGCCTGTGATCCATTCCATCGTCAGCACCCGACGATGGGTATATTGCCAATAAATTCGAGGGATATAAATCTCTGACAGGTGGCCATAGAGCGCTTCAAACCGCTCGGCGTTACGTCCCTCATGGACGTAGTCCATTTCTTCGTAGATGCGTGCTCCAAACTCATCTACAATGCCCACCAGATCGCTTCTGATCTGCCGCATTGATCGACAAGCCCAGATAGCCAGCTGACGCAAGATATAAATGTCTAATGCAATGCGCTGAGCCAAACCAGGTCGCTGCACCTTGACAGCTACATCTTCGCCAGATTTGAGCTTTCCTTTGTAAACCTGCCCTAGAGAGGCTGCTGCAATTGGGGTTTTAGAAAGCTCGGCGTAGATATTTTCAGGGCGATCGCCCAATTCTTCTTCAATGAACCGAAAGGCGATCTCATTTGCAAACGGCGGCAGCTGGTCTTGCAACTGGCTCAGTTCTTCAAGATACTCCGAAGGCACCAGATCCGGGCGGGTAGAGAGTGCCTGCCCAATTTTGATATAGGCTGGGCCCAACTTAGTCAAAATCTTTCGCGATTGCTGAGCCCGTCGAGATTCATTCCGCTTGAGACGGCCTGTTTTCTGATCCCACCATAGTTGGAGCGCAAACATCACCATGGGAAACGCGATGGAGAAGGTGCGTCCGATGGCCTGCAACGGTCGCTGTCGATAATAGGCGGCGATCGCCTCAGGGTCATATCGCACTGCGCCAGTATCAATATTTGCATCAGCATTTGCATCAGCCCGCAAGGCTGCACTCTCTGCGGCGCGAGCATCAGCATCAACAATGACATCGGCAGATACAGGTGATGTACTCTCTATAGCAGATTTTAAGCGCGGTGGATTGCCCAGATCAGGGCTCTCCATCATAACAGACGGGCCGTGTTGAGTTGAGTTAGGAGTTTGCGGTTCGACTAGGCGTTGCATGGATTCTCCAGCAGTGGGTAGGCAGCGAAACAGGCATCAAGGGGTCGAGCATTGCTAGCGTAAACGATAATTTACCGATATGTTCAATCCCAGAGTTTGATGGGATTAACCAACTGAGGCAATTCGCTTTAACGCTGGGAGCTTAAATCTTGTAGGTTAGCATCCAACTATAATTAAGCCCTTGTAATGTATTGTAACAATGCTTCTTTAAAGGAATGAAATCTTTTCCAAGCAGTATCTCACTGATTGCTCTGAATCTTATCTCTCTGGGGTTTGGCTTTAAAGTCAAACTGAAGGAATTTTAATCAGGGTGGGTCGGCAACATCATGGAGGCAGATGATCCTATTTTGAAGAATAGGAAAGACATCTTGTTGTGGTTTCCACTAGACCATCAAACTGCCACTAAACTGAATGAGTGTACTAGCAATGTACTGAAACCAGATCAATAAACAGACTAGAGATGTCTTGGCTTATGAAGGCAATCACCCTATGGTCATGATGGTCTTCAGTGCGATCGCACGTTGGCATGATGCTCGGGTTACATTGACTCGTATGGTTTGCCCAAATCAACCGCTTTTCAGGCATATTCGGGGCTATGTTAATTTCCCTCCAGATCGAAAATTTTGCATTGGTAGATCGTCTTGAGCTGTCGTTTAGTTCTGGGTTAAATGTCTTAACTGGCGAAACGGGCGCAGGGAAGTCGATTATTCTCGACGCAATTGATGCGGCGTTGGGGGGCAAAACGAGCAGCCGGGCGGTGCGCACGGGGGCAGCAAAGGGCATCGTGGAAGCCCGATTTGACCTTGACCCCGCTTTGCGACAGTGGCTCACCGACCAAAATATCGAAGCGACCGATGATATGGCGCTGGTTTGCCTACGGGAGCTGGTTGTTGGTCGCGGTAGCGTTCGCAGCCGCTCGCGGGTGAATGGCGTGTTGGTTAACAAGCAACAGATGGAGTCTCTGCGCGATCGCCTCGTCGAAATCACGGCGCAGGGGCAAACCGTTCAACTGAGTCAGCCTAGCCTGCAGCGCGAATGGCTCGATGGGTTTGGCGGCGCGGCGCTAACCAGCCAACGAGGCACTGTCGCCAACGCCTACACAGGCTATCAGCAGGCGACGCAGGCTCTCGAAAAGCGTCGTCAATATGAAGAACAGCGGCTGCAGCAGCTTGACCTGTTTGAATATCAGGCGAAAGAGCTACGGGAGGCTCACCTGGATGACCCTGATGAACTGGAGCAACTCGAACAAGAACGTCATCGCCTCAGTCACAGCGTCGAATTGCAGCGGCAAAGCTATGAGGTTTATCAAGCGCTCTACCAAAATGATGCGAGTGAGACAGCCTGCGCTGATTTGCTGGGTCGGGCACAGAGCGTTTTAGAGGATATGGCACGATATGACGCTCAGATTCAGCCGATTTTAGAGATGGTTAGCGCGGCCTTAGCTCAAGTTGAAGAGGCGGGGCGCGAAATTAATGCCTATGGCGAGGGTCTAGAAACCGACCCTGAACGCTTGAGTGATGTAGAATCTCGCATCGTTCAGCTGAAGCAAATTTGTCGCAAATATGGACCCACTCTGGCGGAGGCGATCGCCCACAATCAGCGCATTCAGTCAGATTTGGCTGATCTCAGCGATAGCGGCCAGTCCCTAGAGGTGCTCGAAGCGGCCTATCAAACGCGCAAAGCCCAGCTAGAGGGAGCTTGCACTCATCTCACTGAGCTGCGTCGGGCAGCAGCTCAGCAGCTCGAAGGCTTGCTGCTCAAAGAGCTAAAGCCCCTAGCAATGGATAACGTGCAGTTTAAGGTTAAGATTGCACCGTGCCTGCCGACCGCCAACGGCGCAGACCAGATTACTTTTATGCTGAGCCCCAACCCCGGAGAGCCCCTGCAGCCTCTGGCAGAGACTGCCTCAGGTGGTGAAATGAGTCGATTTCTGCTGGCATTGAAGGCGTGTTTGTCTCAAGTCGATGCCGTCGGAACGATGGTCTTCGATGAAATTGATGTGGGTGTTTCCGGGCGCGTGGCTCAGGCGATCGCCGAGAAGCTGCATCATCTCAGCCGTCAGCATCAACTTCTTTGCGTGACGCATCAGCCCATTGTTGCCGCGATGGCTGATACCCACTTTCGAGTGGATAAATACGTTATCGATCAGGTTGAACAAAGCACAACTCCTCCCAAGCGGGGGCGCAAATCGAAAAAAAAGCCAGCTGATGATTTGGTTGACCCCGTAATGGCTTCGACTGCTGAAGACGTCAGAACTGTGATTCGCGTGACGCAGCTCGATGAAGTAGAACGGCGCAAAGAGCTAGCTCAACTGGCAGGTGGCCAGTCTGATCAAGAGGCGATCGCCTTCGCAGAATCCTTACTCAATCAAGCCGCCAATTCACGCTTGGCCCGATCGGTCAGCACAGCGGCCAACTCGTGACTAATTTTCTGACTGAGCCCGACCGATATTTAACTCAAGATGCAGAATCGAGTGCATCAGTTGGCAATTTAGCAAAGGCATCGGCATCGATCGTGACGACCATTGCATCATCATTGCGAGTTGTCAGCGATCGCCGAATTTCACCGAGATAGAGCGGTTGAGAGACGCCCGGTTCGGGATGAATAACTGCCCGAGCACGAATGGTTAGCTGAGTCTGGCCTTGCCCCAGCCGCCCTGGCGAAAATAAGTTGCTAGCGGCCTGCCGTAGTGTGGCATCTAACTGCGACTCATTAATATCAGACGAAACTGCAATGACGGCCTGAGTGGCCCCAGAATCATAGACAGTAGAGAACCTAACTGCACCCGGAATGACCGTGCGCGTAAACGGGACTAACCCTAACGCAAATAACCCGACCGATAAAACAGCCATAAACCCCGTGACCCCGACGAGCCTGAAGCGAATGCCCCATTTGAGGAGCCATCCGAGGACGGCTAACCCGCCCATGGCGAGGGTAAAAATTCCAGACCACTGGGCCGCTACTAAAAAATCTTCTGTCGTTGGCATGAGTTGTGTAGATACGCGATGGGACAAGACCAAATCTCTTGAACGCCTCTCTTGTATGCTCTCGGCACTCTCACCCAGAACACCCCCCAAGGTTGAGGCTATTCATTGCTGATAAACCCGACAGGCTCCGCAAGGGTGTGCTGTTCTAAAGCGGCCTTGAGCGTATGCCAGCCCAAATTAGCGCACTTAATCCGAACTGGAAACTGTGCAACGCCCCGCATCACATTGAGCTTCCGGTGTTCCTTCGGGAATTCATCATCCCCCCGCATCATGGCCTGAAATCGCTGAACCATTTCTAGCGCTTCTATGACAGTTTTGCCGCGCAACGCTTCAGCCATAAGGTCAACCGATGCCATTGAAATGGCACATCCTTCTCCTTCAAACTTGACATCGGTGATGTGTTCTTGACGGTCATCAAGCTGGAGCGTCAGCTCGATCGTATCTCCGCATGAGGGATTGTGGCCTTTTTGGTGACGATGAATCGGGTCGGTGACGCCCCGATGACGAGGTTTCTTATATCGCTCTAAGATGACCTGCTGGTAAAGATCACGCAGATTATCTAAAGACATGGGTTGAATCAAAACGCCTATTGCAATCATTGCTTATTTTGATCCTATCAGGGGCGAGCCCTATCAGGAGTGAAAATTAAGAGAGGCCCTGCAATAGATTTGATTCGCAGAGGGCTGAAATCATTCGGGTATCCGAAGCCATTATTATAGAAGTATGGTTGAGACCGTTGATATCAGGGGCATTCCCCACTCAATTGAGCTCAGTGCTCCCAGAAATTCTCCCCAGGTTCTGGTGTTTGTTCACGGCTGGTTACTGAGCCGTGAATATTGGAGACCGAGTGTGTACGCCCTATCTCATGATTATCAGTGTTTGCTCTATGATTTGCGCGGGTTTGGTCATTCTCAGCCCAAAGTTAGACCGCATCACGGGAGCGATCGCCCCCGTGCAGATGCCTCTGTAGACGTGGCCTTGCCTTTATCTCGCTATACTCCGGGAGCCTATGCCGAAGACCTAGTCGAGCTTTTGACCCAGCTTGACATCTCGAATGTTTGGCTAATTGGCCATTCGCTCGGTGGCAGCATAGCCCTCTGGGCGTCTGATTTGTGCCCTAGCCGCATCAATGGAGTCATTTGTGTCAATGCGGGGGGCGGCATATACCTGAAAGAAGAGTTTGAGAAATTTCGGGCGGCAGGGCAACAGCTGATTAAAATGCGCCCTCGCTGGCTCTGTCAGTTACCTCTGCTAGATCTGTTGATGAGCCGCATGAACGTGGCTCACCCAGTTGCCAGACAATGGGGGCGACAGCGGCTGATTGATTTGGTGATGGCTGATCCTGAAGCCGCGCTGGGCACACTGCTCGATTCGACGACAGAGCGAGAAGTGCACCGATTGCCACAGGTTGTTTCGCGCTTGACGCAGCCTGTCTATTTTATTGCCGGAGCCCAAGATGACATTATGGAAACCAAGTATGTTTATCACCTGGCCAGCTTTCATCCGCTATTTCAATGCACGGGTGCAAATGTGACTGAGATTCCTAACTGTGGGCATTTAGCCATGGTCGAACAGCCTGATCTATTGGCTCACCATATTCGTCTGATTTTAGAACAATACGAGTGAGTCTCATGAGGAGCCGCAGATGCCTGCATCTAAAAAAGCAAGACAGGCCTGAATCAGACGCGAGATTTGGGTATAGATAAGGGGAACTGTCAACCTGATCCGGCAGGCGCATATTTGTCAGGGCACAGTGTTAACGGTTGCTAGCGTGGCTCAGCCTTCTCGACTGTGACATCTCCGAGGCCCAATGTGAGTTCTAAAGGTCGTTGATCTGCATAAGCTTTGACGGCTTGGCGATAGACTGAATAGTCTGTTGGGCGCGTTACCGTTTCACCGTTGGCTTGATAGGTAATAGCATAGATGACTGACTTACGTAGCTCCGGCGTGCCTGTCGTTTCTCGCGATCGCTGCGTTTCTTCCAGATCGTCTACTGTGGGGCGAGGGGGCAACGCAGGCCACCACAGTCCTTGGTCATCGGGGCCGGTGACTGCACCAGATGGAATGACACCATTGCGATTGACCAGTGAGGTGGAGGCAAACGTCTCAAGGCGTCTGCCCTGTGTCTTGTTGGGGTCAATCACATATTCGACTTGCCAGGTATAGGTTGTAACTGCCTCAGCATCATAGGCTTGCGTGAGCACCGTATTACATCCGGCCAGAGGTACGGTGACAACCAAGGTGACAATGGTTACAGCGAACGAATTTAAGCGATTCATGAGGATTACGAATACATCAGCTCAGTCAGCAGGTTCTGAAGGGGGCTTTGGGGTTGATTTGCCCGTGCTTGGCCAATATCGCCCCTTGCCGCCTTCATTCTCCGCTGATCCTAATCTATACAACATCTATACAATCAATTAATTCGATGCAGCCTGCCTGGTTCTAATCTCAAAATCGGCTTATGTTCGTTCGAATGCAAATCACCGACGAGAATTTCTCGCTAACAGCCTTTCTGTGATTAGCACGACTTGAAATTATCAAGATAAACGACGTGCCTGCTCAAATCGCGTGATATAACAGGGTGCAGTATCAAGCTCTGACAAAATTTATCGTTGAGACTTGCTCTAAGTCTCAATGCTGTTTTCATGAAACAGATCTCATGAAACATAAGAGCTTTCAGAATAGGCCGTAACTGACCCAAGCTAAGCTATGCAATTGGAGCCCATTGCCATCCTTGGAATTGGATGCCGCTATCCTGGTGCCGCGAACCCTGACGCGTTTTGGCAAATCCTTCGTAATGGTGTAGACGCGGTCACTGAAGTCCCGTCGTCGCGGTGGGATGTTAATCAGTTTTATCATCCTGATCCGACGGCACCTGGAAAGAGTGTTACCCGCTGGGGCGGTTTTTTAGACCAGGTTGATCAATTTGACCCTCTATTTTTTGGCATTGCTCCCCGAGAAGCGATCGCCATGGATCCACAACAGCGTCTGTTGCTGGAGGTCGGATGGGAAGCACTGGAAGATGCTGGACAGGTGCCTGAACAACTAAGAGGTAGTCAAACAGGCGTGTTTATTGGCATTGGCACGCATGACTATTCCATCATGCTGTGGCAGCATCCTATCGATGATCCCTATGCCACGATGGGCACAGGCAACTGCATTGCCGCCAATCGCATTTCGTACTGTTTCGACTTCAAAGGGCCGAGTCTTGCGGTTGATACGGCCTGTTCATCATCTCTGGTGGCAGTGCATCTGGCCTGTCAGAGCATCTGGTGCGGTGAGTCCACTATGGCCTTAGCCGGAGGGGTGAATGTGCTGCTGTTGCCAACTGTGACAGCGGGGTTTTCTAAAGGCGGCTTTATGTCAGCAAGTGGGCGGTGTCAAAGCTTTGACGCCAGTGCAGATGGCTATGTTCGCAGCGAAGGGGCAGGTATTGTTGTCTTAAAACCGCTGGCAGAGGCGATCGCGGCTGGAGACTCAATCTATGCAGTGATTCGGGGCACAGCCGTGAATCAGGACGGCTTTAGTAATGGCATTGCGGCCCCAAATCCGATGGCGCAAGAAGCGGTCTTGCGAGAAGCCTATCGTCGGGCAGGTGTGGCCCCCGCTGAGGTTGACTATGTTGAAGCGCACGGCACAGGCACCAAAATTGGCGATTCGGTTGAGCTACAAGCCCTAGAGACAGTATTGTCAGACGGGCGTTCTGCCGATGAGAGCTGTGTGATTGGTTCGGTTAAAACTAACATTGGTCATGCCGAAACGGCAGCGGGTGTAGCTGGGCTGATCAAAGCAGCACTCGCCATTCAGCACCGACAGATTCCACCCAGTTTGCATCTCAAGATACCCCATCCAGCCCTGAACCGAACCGCGTCTCGGCTATGCGTGCAAACAGCTTTGACACCGTGGCCTTCGACTCATCGCCTCCCGCTAGCGGGCGTGAATTCGTTTGGGTTTGGCGGCACCAATGCCCATGTCGTTGTGGAAGCTGCTCCAGATTTCAGCTGCCGCCACCAGGAACGTTCAGATCGACCCATGCCTACGGGGTGTCATATTCTGACTCTTTCAGCTCGGACTGAAAAAGCCCTACATGACCTGGCACAGCGCTACAGCGACTATTTAGACCATCACCCTGACGTCGCGTTAGAAGACATTTGTTTTACGGCGAACACGCGGCGATCGCATCTTCAACATCGACTCGCCTGTGTTGCCGAATCGACACCCCAACTGCAAACCCTGCTACAGGCCGTCATTTCAGGCCAACAGCAGGACGGTGTGACCCCAGGCGTCGCCACCCATGAGCCGCTCAAAATCGCGTTTTTGTTTACAGGACAGGGATCTCAATATGTTGGCATGGGACGTGATTTATATCAGAGCCAGCCTGTGTTTCGCCGAGTGATCGATCAGTGTGATGCAATTTTGCGCCCCATATTAAACCTGTCGTTGCGAGATGACATTCTTTATCCGATGGGAGTAGAAGAGCGCGACGGCAACAGCAACGATCGGGGTGATAAGGATAGGGCGGCCCGCCTACAGCAAACGGCCTACACTCAACCTGCCCTGTTTAGCCTGGAATACGCGCTGGCTCAGCTCTGGCAATCGTGGGGCATTCGGCCAGCGGCAGTCATGGGTCACAGCGTCGGTGAATATGTGGCTGCTTGTTTAGCCGGGGTGTTTAGCCTTGAGGATGGGCTGCGGCTGATCGCGATGCGAGGAAAATTGATGCAGGCACTGCCATCCGGGGGGGCGATGGTGGCGGTCATGACCAGCATCGCCAAGATTCAACCCCTGATCGCACCCTATGCTGATGTGTTGTCAATTGCAGCGATTAACGGCGCTCAGAGCCTGGTGATTTCAGGCGCTGAGGGTGCGATCGCCACGGTGGTGAGTCATTTAGAGGCTGAAGGCATCAAGACCACACGACTGCGGGTATCTCATGCATTTCATTCACCGCTGATGACGCCGATGCTAGAGTCATTTGCCCATGTGGCGGCTCGTGTAGAGTATTCCTTGCCGACCGTGCCACTGATTTCAAATGTTACCGGAGCACCTGTGACTGAGGCGATCGCCACCCCTGAGTATTGGTGCCAGCATATTCGACAACCTGTGCGATTTGCCGACAGTATGATGGTCTTGCATCAGCAGGGCTATCGCATTTTTCTAGAACTGGGAGCAAAACCCACGTTGTTGGGCATGGGGCAGAGCATTTTGGGATGTCAGGTAGATCTGGCAGATGATTCATCGCCGTGTGTTTGGTTACCCAGCCTGAGGCCGGGGCAATCTGATCAGCGCACACTTTACCAGAGTCTCGCTGAACTTTACGTGCGGGGCGGCGACATCCATTGGCCAGCGATCGCCCCTGTTGACGGGCAAACCGTGCTGCGGTTACCAACTTACCCGTTTCAGCGGCAGCGCTATTGGTGGAAGCCGACAACTTCTGGTTCTGGTTCTGGTTCTGGCTCTGGCTCTGGCCCGATACTGCGATCGCAGATGCCGCCCCCCCCTTCCGACTCGCCACATCCTCTGTTGGGCGATCGCCTACGGTTGCCTGGAATACCAGAGTTACGCTTTCAGGCTCAAATCAGCCCCAGTTCGCCGACCTATTTCGCCGATCATTGCCTGCTCAATCAGCCGGTTCTGCCTGCTGCGGCCTATCTGGATGCAATGCTAGCTGGCGCGATCGCCATCTTATCGAAACCGGATCAATCAAAAGCCATCAGCCTTCAGAGCGTTGCGATTGAGCGACCGTTGGTGCTTAGACGGGTCGAGCCGACGTGGCTGCAGACAGTGATGACCCCAGGGGAGTCGTCACGCTATACCGTGCAGATTTACAGCCTCTCGTCATCGGACGATCAGGCTGACGCGGCGACTTGTCATGCGACGGGGGCGATCGCCCGATCAGATGCGCTTGATCCTTCAGCTCCAGCCCTTGCTACCCTACAAGCTGGGTTAATCGGTGCGCCGATTGTGGTCGCGGATTATTATCAGCAGTTGAATCAGCAAGGATTAAATTATGGCGCGGCGTTTCGGGCGATTCGCCAGCTGTGGAGTCAGCCGGGGCAAGCTCTGAGTCAAATCCATCTGCCGACGACTGTGGGCAGTATGCGCGATCGCCATCCTTGCCATCCCATTTTGCTGGATGCCTGCTTTCAAACGGTGGGAGCCGCATTACCCAGTGGTTTAACGGCAACAGGCACCTATTTACCCGTTGGCATCGATCACCTGAGGCTTTACGCTCACCTGACATCTGCAACGTGGTGTCATGTCACCTTGCGAACACCCATTGAAGCCGGGTCGCAGCCTCCATCTCTGACTGCAGATATGACGATTTGGCATGACACAGGGGCGATCGCCGCCCAAATTGACGGCCTGACGCTGCGCTATGTCAATGCCGCATCATTGCCGCGACTTCTACAGCGTCAGGATGATTTAGCAGATTTAGCAGACTGGCTCTATTACCCGGTTTGGCAACCCCAACCGCTTGCACCGAGGGGCTTGGGCGCAGCCAAGCCTCCTCAAACCTGGCTAATTTTTGCAGACGCCGCAGGCAGGGGCGCATCACTAGCAACTGAGTTAGAACATCGGGGCGATCGCTGCATTTTAGTGAATACAGGCGAACATTATGCCCAATCCGAACGCCACCGATATACGATCCGGCCTGATCGCCCTGAGGACTTTTTGCGGCTGCTGCATCAGGTAACGGCTCAATATCACCGCTGCGATGGCATCATTCACGGCTGGAGTCTAGACGCGGCAACTGCCGGATCTGGGCTTGAAGCGCGGCAATTCTCCCAACGCCTGACCTGCGGCAGTGTGCTGCAGTTGGTTCAGGCATTGGCTCAGGTGCAGTGGCTGTCGCGGCTATGGCTGTTGACGCAGAATGCCCAAGCGCTAGTCCCGATGAAGACTCAGCCGCTGCAGCAAGCATCGCTGTGGGGTCTGGCGCGGGTGATTCGTTTAGAACAGCCGCACCTCCGCTGTACGACCGTCGATCTGGATGACTCTACGCCGCTCACGGCACTGGTCGATGAGCTGATCGAGGCATCCTCCTCAGATCAGCGAGACGATCAAATTGCCTATTGCCGGGGCGATCGCCATGTTTTGCGTCTGCTGCCGCGATCGCAGCATGGTGCGAATCGGCTCCAGATTCCCCAGGCAGACTCATTCCGACTCAGCACCTTAGCGGCAGGCCGGTTGGATCAGCTCACTCTGACGCCAATGTCACGTCGGTTGCCCCAACCTGGAGACGTCGAAATTCAGGTGCGGGCAGCAGGTCTCAACTTTAGGGATGTGCTGAACGCGTTGGGCATGCTGCAGCCAGCCTTAGAACAGATGGGAATTACTCAGGCCACAGACATTCCCTTTGGGGGAGAATGTGCAGGACTGATCACTGCCATTGGCGAGGGCGTTGAGGAATTCAAGCTTGGAGATGCCGTGATTGCGGCTCAGGCCGTGGGCAGTTTGGGGCAGTTTGTCACGGTTAAGGCTCAGTTTGTTGTCTTGCAGCCCACTCAGCTCAGTGCGGCTGAGGCCGCTACAATTCCGACGACTTTCTTGACGGCCTATTATGGCCTTTATCACCTGGCTCAGCTCAAACGGGGCGATCGCGTTCTCATCCATGCTGCGGCTGGGGGCGTTGGGCAAGCTGCCGTTCAGATTGCTCAGTGGCTAGGTGCTGAGGTGTTTGCGACGGCAAGTCCGAGTAAGTGGGCGCATCTGCACTCAATGGGGGTGAGCCAGGTGATGAATTCTCGCATCCTCGGCTTTGCAGACGAAATTCTGACAGCGACTGGAGGAGAAGGGGTCGATGTCGTGCTCAATAGCTTGAATGGTGAGTTTATTCCCCAGACGCTGAGTACAGTGGCTCCCCACGGACGCTTTGTCGAAATCGGTAAAATCGGCATCTGGGATGCTCAGCAGATGCAGCAGCTGCGAGCCGATGTCACCTATCACCCGTTTGATTTGTTGGAGATTTCGCAGCGCCAGCCTGAACTGATTGCAACTCTGTTGCTAGAGCTGATGCACCTGTTTCGGCAGGGAGCACTGCAACCGCTGCCCTATACTGCGTTTCCCATGGAAGAGGCCCCGGATGCATTTCGATATATGGCTCAGGCTAAGCACATTGGCAAAGTCGTGCTCACGCTGCCGCCGATCGCTCCCCATCAGCCTCTTGTGCGGCCCGATGCCAGTTATTTGGTTACGGGAGGGCTGGGTGCCCTAGGGCTACAGATCAGCCGTTGGCTCGTCAAGCATGGAGCCCAGCATCTGGTTTTGGTGGGGCGGCGATCGCCGTCGGCCTCGGCTCAGCAGGTGCTTCAACACCTCGAGCAATCTGGAGTCACGATCCATGTTGTGGCCGCCGACATCTCCAGGCGCAGCGACGTAGAACGGATACTACAGCCATTTCTGCAGCCCGAGAAATCTGTGCCGAATCTGCCTCCAGCATTGGCAACCCTGCCGCCGCTACGAGGCATTATTCATGCAGCAGGCATCCTCAGCGATGGGATGCTGTCTAATCTGGCTTGGGCAGACTTTGAGCGGGTGATGGCTCCTAAAGTGGAGGGGGCATGGCATTTACATGAGCTGAGCCAACCTCTGGCTCTCGATTTCTTCGCATGTTTTTCATCGATCGCTGCCCTACTGGGATCGTTGGGTCAGGGTAACTATGCTGCGGCCAATGCCGGGATGGATGCCCTCGCTCACTGGCGGCGGCAGCACGGGCTACCGGGGGTGAGCATCAACTGGGGGCCGTGGGCTGATCTGGGTATGACAGCCAATTTAGATGCGGCCATGCAGCAGCGGTTTGCAGATCAGGGGTTAGAGGCGATCGCCCCAGAGCAGGGCTGTCATTTATTAGATATAGCGCTGCGGTCAAGTCAGGCTCAGGTGGGAGCCTTCGGCATGGATTGGGCGACTTTCTTTGAGGCCATGCCCGCGAGTCAAAGATCTCCCTATCTCGAAGAGCTGAAACCTATCACCGTGGCACCGGCTCCATCGTCTACGGCATTGCACCGCCGCTCTGAATTTCTCCAGCAGCTTGATAGCGCGTCACCGGGCGATAGTTTTGGGCTAATGCGCGACCATTTGCAAACCCAATTGGCCAAAGTCTTGGGCTTTAGTAGCCCAGATTTAATTGAGCCAAGCGAATCATTTGGTGATCTCGGCATGGATTCGCTGATGGCAGTTGAGCTGACAAATCAGCTGCAAGCCAGTCTGGGGCGATCGCTACCGCAAACCCTATTGTTTGACCATCCGACTGTGGATGGTCTGGCTGCCCATCTGATCAGAGATAGTTTGACAACGGAGGGAGCACCCATGGCGATCGCCCTTCAGCTTCAATCCTCGTCAGAATCCCAGCCGCTGGCTCCAACCATCTCCTCTCCGCAAACCCAGCCATCGCAGCCTTCTGCATCTGACTCATCATTCCCTGATTCTGCGAATGCGGTCATACCGTCCTGGGCGACAGCAGCATCTGAGTCTACGCCGAGTTTGCCCTCAATCGTCTCCGCTCCGGCTCCTGTTGCCGTTACCCCGCCGCCAATGGTAGCCTCAGCCCCGATGACAGTTCCGGCAGAATATTACACATTTGCACTCATGCCAGACTATCAAACCCTACGGCAAGACCTAGATCGGGTTGAACAGTTGGGCAATCCCTTTTTTGCGGTGCATGAGGGCATTGCCCGCGATATTACTCAGATTGGCGGACGCGAGCTGATCAGCTACGCTAGCTATAACTATCTGGGGCTGTCGGGTGATCCGAGGGTGTCTGAGGCCGCGCAGCAGGCGATCGCCCAGTTTGGCACGTCGGTGTCGGCTAGTCGAGTGGTGGCGGGTGAGCGTCCGATTCATCGAGACTTAGAACAGGCGATCGCTGAGTTTCTGGGCACTGAAGATGCCATCGTCTACATTGGCGGGCATGCGACCAATGTGACGACAATTGGTCATTTGTTTCGAGATAACGACCTCATTCTGTATGATGCGCTAAGCCACAACAGCATTCGAGAAGGATGTAACCTCTCTGGAGCCACCGCGATTGCATTTCCGCACAATGACTGGCAAGCCCTCGATCGCCTCTTGCACCAGCATCGTCTGCAGTACCAAAAAGTCTTAGTGGTGGTTGAGGGCATTTACAGTACCGATGGCGATCTTGCACCCTTGCCGGAACTAGTGGAAATTAAAATGCGGCACCAAACATTTCTCATGGTGGATGAAGCCCATTCGATCGGGGTGTTGGGCTCAACTGGGCGCGGCATTGCTGAATATTATGGCGTCGCTGCTACCGATGTTGACCTATGGATGGGCACGCTCAGCAAATCGTTTGCCAGCTGTGGCGGCTACATTGCCGGATGTCGAGAACTGGTGGAATACCTGAAATATACGGCTCCTGGATTTGTATTTAGCGTCGGCATGTCACCGCCAAATACTGCTGCGGCTCTGGCGGCGATTCGACTTCTGCACCTAGAACCTGACCGGGTCGCTCGACTGCAGGGGCGATCGCGCCTGTTTCTAACCCTGGCTCAAGACAAGGGCTTAAATACGGGCAGCAGTCATGATTCACCTGTCATTCCAGTCATCGTTGGAGAACCCTACAAAGCCGTTCAGCTTTCTCATCGTTTGTTGAGCCAAGGCATCAACGTGCAGCCTATGGTCTATCCCTCTGTGCCCTACAATGCCGCCCGGTTAAGGTTTTTTATCACAGCCTGCCACACCGTAGACCAAATCCGCTTGACAGTTGCCACGCTGGCTCAAGAAATGATCCAGGTTGAGCAGATGGCCAATCCTACTGCGGGTAGCCCTTGACTGCGGCCTCTAAAGGCGATCGCCTACGATTTTGTTCATCGTCTGCCCACGTGATGCTTGACTCATGCAGCGCCACTATCGCATTGTTGCTCTACCTGGAGAGGGCATTGGCCCCGAAGTCATCGAGGCTGCACTCACGATTTTGCAGCACCTGGCTCGCCTGCATGGCTTTTCAGTGGCGATCGCCACTGGATTGATTGGCATGCCTGCGTTTGAGCAATTTGGAACCTATTTCCCCAAAGCTACAGCCCAGCTCTGTCATGGCTCAGATGGTGTTGTTTTGGGTGCTGTGTCTCAAGGCGGCCTGCTCGAACTCCGCCAGCAGTTTGATTTTTTCGTGAACCTACGCCCGGTGTCTCCCTCACCCAATCTCCTCCACGCATCATCACTGGTGCCTGATAAAATTCATGGAGTCGATATTTTATTTGTCAGAGAATTAGTGAGTGGTATTTATTTTGGGTCGTCGGGTCGCGGACAAGAACAGGGTAGAGCCTATGGCTATCACACAATGCGCTACTTTGACGATGAAATTCGCCGCATTGCTGTTGCAGCCCTGCAGCAGGCGCAAGCCCGCCAACAGCACCTGACCGTTGCTCACAAAACCAACGCCCTGCCACAAATTCCCTGGGTGCAGCTTGTGTATGACGAAGCCAACGCCTTTCCTCAGGTGCGGGTAAAGCCGATGCTGATCGATAATCTGGCCATGCAGTTGGTGCTCAACCCCCGGCAGTTTGATGTGATTCTGGCGGGCAACTTGTTTGGTGACATTCTGAGCGATATTGGTGGGGCACTGGTGGGCTCTCTTGGGCTGCTAGGGTCAGCAAGCCTAAACGCCCACGGTTTCGGGCTCTATGAACCCATTCATGGCACAGCTCCAGACATTGCCGGTCGAGGCATCGCCAACCCGGTTGGCGCATTGGCCAGCATTCGGTTGATGCTACAACAATGGGGCGAAGAGGCTGCAGCGACCCATCTCAATGAGACGCAGGAGACTCTATTTGCCGAAGGATATCGCACCGCAGATTTATCGCCTCAGCCCCATGAAACCGTCATCACCACGCGCCAATTCGTGACTACATTTCTTGGACTGCTGGCATGACCCCATGCGGGTCGTTAGCTGTCAACATGCTTCGATATGAGCGCCTGTATGCCCGTTTTCTTAGTCCACTGTTCCTCCGACGTTTTTGATCCAAACCACCATGGCAGACTCTGTGCTCTATCTTGGAGACGATATCAATACCGATGACATTATTCCAGCGAAACGGGGTACGAATGCCGACCCGGCTCATCTAGCTCACTATGCCTTTGAACATCTAATAGGTGCAGGTCAGCTCTCACAATACACCCTCATTCAGGCCGGTCATAATTTTGGCTGCGGCTCTAGCCGAGAATTTGCCCCGCTAGCGATTAAAGCAGCGGGCATCCAAAAAGTACGGGCACAATCGTTTGCTGAAATCTTTTATCGCAACAGCATCAACATTGGCTTGCCGTTAGAGGTGATTGGCGAAGACGAGAGAAATTCGGTTGTCGAAGCGATCGCCCAATCAGGTGGCCTGTTTTCTTTTAACCAAAAGCGTCTCCAGGGAGAAATCACTCTACCAACCCAAACCCTTCATCCCCGCCCCATGACCCAAGCGGAAACCCTACTCGCCAGAGCCTCTGGCCATGCTTATGTCAAGCCCGGAGATGTTGTGTTTGTGACTGTTGATTTGGCGATGTCTCACGACGCGATCGCAGCTCCGGTTGGCGATCTGTTTTACCAGCACTTTGGCGCAGATGCAGTCGTCTGGGACTCAAACCGGATTGTTTTCGTGGCTGATCATTTCATTCAGGTTAATGACATCCGCCCCGATGCCAATGCAACACTGATGTATCAACAGATGAAAGAATTTGCCTCCCGACAGGGGTGTCACCTGCTTGATGTTGTTTCACCAGGAGAAGCCGCAGGGATCTGTCATGTCTTACTCCCCGAACGAGGCTTTATTCGCCCCGGCATGATTGTCGCAGGTACAGACTCCCACAGCTGCACCTACGGCGCATTTGGCTGTTTTTCAACCGGAGTGGGGACAACAGACATGGCCAATATTTTTGCGACGGGTAATCTGTGGCTGCGAGTCCCTGAGACGATTTTAGTTGAGCTATCGGGCACTCTACCCCCTGGCACTAGTGCAAAAGATATTATGCTGTTTCTCTTGGGGCAGATTAGCTGCCAGGGTGCCACAGGTCGGGTGATTGAGTTTCGGGGCAGCATTATTGAACACCTCCCCATTGATGAACGTATGACGCTATCTAATATGGCGATCGAGTGTGGTGCCATGTGCGGGCTGATGGCAGTAGACACCACCACCCAAACCTATCTTGAACATCGGACGTCAGAGCCTCTTGAGGCGGTTGTGGGTGATTTAGATGCAACCTATCATCGCCGCTATCAATTTGACTTGAGCCAGCTTGAGCCACAGGTTGCCTGCCCACCAAAGCCTGATCAGGTGTTCGGCATCAGTAAGTTAGAAGAGGTCGCCATTACCCGAGCGTTCATTGGGTCGTGTACGGGTGGTAAGCTCTATGACTTAGCGCAGGCGGCTCAGGTTCTTAACGGTCGCACGGTCGCTCAAGATGTCAATTTGTTTGTGGTGCCTGCATCCCAAGATATCAGGCAGCAGGCAGAATCACTTGGCTATCTCACCATTTTTGAACAGGCAGGTGCCCATATTCTCAAATCGGGCTGCGGAGCTTGTATCAACTCAGGGATAGGGGTTTTAGGCAAAGAAGAGATCGGTATTTATGCCACAAATCGCAATTTTAGAGGACGCAGTGGCGATGCAACTGCTCAAAACTATTTAGCATCCCCGCGTACTGTGGCTATTTCGGCTATTCAGGGCAAAATCACGGATCAACTTGACCCATAAGGGCTGAGTCCCGGAGGTTTGGCTGATTATCGCTGATTATTGGGGGCGATCGCCACAATGATTGCACCACAGCAAGCCCTCTCTAAATATCCTCTGACCGACAACATCTCAACCCAACTCGAAACCATGCATAACGCATGTCAATCTATGAATCTTGGCTCACAAGTCTCAACCACAGATTTAGATATGCAAACTTTGTTACAAAAAAGGGCATTGCAATGCAACACCCCCAACATCGAAAAGTTAAACAGAACACAGAACAAGCGCGAAGCTACCCACAGGGCAGATCTTGATCTAGAGGCTTTTCATAGCAAGACTCTAGACCAACTTTTGAATGCAGCTTACTTGACCGAGACCTTAGCGCCTGCCTCTTCAAGCTGCTTCTTGATATCTTCTGCCATCTCTTTTGCCACGGCCTCTTTGATAGCCTTTGGTGCAGATTCAACCATATCCTTCGCCTCTTTTAGACCCAACCCGGTAAGAGCGCGGACGACTTTAAGAATGGCAATCTTTTTATCAGCCGGAACATCTTCAAGAACGACATCAAACTCAGTCTTCTCTTCAACTTCTTCGGCTGCAGGCGCTCCAGCACCCCCCATCATCCCAGGAGCCATCATCATCATGCCGCCACCAGCAGAAGCAGATGCATCAACCCCAAACGCCTCTTCAATCTGCTTAACCAGCTCAGATGCCTCTAATAGGCTGAGGGTCTTAAGCTGTTCCAAAATTTCATCAGTTTTTGCAGACATGAATTTTCTCCAAATATAACAATGTGTGAATCATCAACGAACTAGGCTTTGATCGCCTCAAACTCCAGTCCACTAAGCAGCTTTGGAGTCGTCTTCCTGCTGGGATACAGCTTGAATTGCTCGTACCAGCGAAGCCGGAACTTCCTTGATACCGACAGCCAGCTTGGTCGGCACTGCATTCGTCCCCACAGCTAACTTGGTCGGCACAGCCTTAATAGCGCCAGCAATCTGCGCAATCAGCTGCTCTCGAGACGGCAACTCAGTGATCGCCTTGACGTCGTTCTCACTGAGAGCCCGACCCTCCATGACGCCACCCCGAAGGACTGTTTTCTTACTATCCTTCTGGAACCCCTGGTATGCCTTAATGGCACCTCCCAAGTCATCCTTCAGGAAAAGAAACGCGGACGACTCAGTCAGAAACTCCGTCATGGGTTGCCACGTTGAGTCACCCTCAACAGCAATCCTCATTAACGTATTCTTTGTCACCTTACAAGTCGCTCCCGTCGCACGTAGTCGCCCCCGCAAGTCTGTAATTTCGGCAACTGACAAACCTTTGTAGTCAATCACCAAAGCCAACTGTGACTCACTCAAACTTTGCTTGAGTTCTTCAACAATTGCCTTCTTATCTTCTAGCGTTCTTCCCATCGTCTTATCTCACCTCCTTTGCCAATGGATCATGCATCGCCAGGTCTACATCGCATTCTCAAGCCAAACAAAAACCCCGCGCAGATAGCCGGGGTCAGACAGTCCATCAATCAATCACTTCGTGAAGCCACTTTCATAAAGTGTGCCAAAGTTACCTTTAGCGGCAACGCACGTCAGCTGCATTGATATCAATGAATTGCAAACCTCTGCAGGATATTAAGCATGGCGCACCTGCAATCTTCGGCTTGAGAATATTTAGTTATGACAGATCTTCTAAACCTAGTCTCCTGCTAACAGCATCAGATCGGATTGCGTTAATCAGCTCAACAACGCCCTATGATGCCATGTCAGATAGTTTCAAGTCGCGTAGAGCTGAAATGTCAACTTCAATAGAAGGCCCCATAGTAGCAGATATGTAAAGGCTGCGCCAGTAGCGCCCCTTAGCACCAGATGGGCGATTACGATCAATGCACTCTTGCAGCGCCTTCAGGTTGATCAGCAGATCATTTGCATCAAACGATGCCTTCCCAAACATCACATGAACAATACCCGTACGATCAGCACGAAACTCTAGCTTTCCTGCCTTAAATTCGCTAATCGCTTGAGCTAAGTCAAATGTCACTGTGCCTCCCTTAGGAGATGGCATCAATCCCCGTGGGCCTAGCAAGCGGCCTAGCTTAGCTACTTTAGGCATCATGTCAGGGGTAGAGATTAGGATGTCGAAGTCCATCATCCCTTTCTGAATTTCATCAATCAACTCTTCAGAACCGGCAATGTTCGCTCCAGCATCAGATGCTTCAGTCACTTTTTCGCCTCGAGCAATCACCGCCACCCGCACGGCTTGCCCTGTCCCCTTTGGCAGAGCAACAGTCGTACGAAGCTGCTGATCAGTATACTTTGGATCGATCCCCAGACGGATATGGGTTTCAGCAGACTCTGGAAACTTCGCAGTTGCCGTCTCTTTCAACAAGTTGAGTGCATCTACAGGACTATAAGGACGATCTTCAACCTTTTGAATCAGGGCTTGAAGACGACGAGAAACTTTTTTAGCCATTTTTACTCTCTTGGGGTCTTAACAAAGCAGTTGCCTCTCCCCCGGTATGATGAACAGTGATGAATACCTATCAGTACCAACAGTAAAGAAGATATCTTTCCCTACCTATAGGTTTAGACAACCTCAATCTCCGACTGTAATACCCATGTTTCGAGCAGTGCCTTCCACAATCTTCATGGCCGCATCAATATCATTGGCATTTAGATCGGGCATTTTTGTTTGAGCAATTTCCTGAAGCTGAGACCTTGTAATCGAGCCAACCTTTTTAGAGCTAGGCTCTCCTGATCCCTTCTCAACTCCCGCTGCCTTCTTGATCAAGACAGATGCCGGTGGTGTCTTCAGGATAAACGTAAAACTTCGATCTTCATAGACAGAAATTTCTACAGGAACAACCAGACCCACCTGATCAGCTGTTCTGGCATTGTATTCCTTGCAGAACATCATGATGTTAACACCATGCTGACCGAGTGCAGGACCAATCGGAGGAGCCGGATTAGCCTTCCCCGCAGAAATCGCTAACTTAATAATTGCAACAACCTTCTTTGCCATCGATTCAAACTAGCTTTGCTTTTCAACTTGGTTAAATTCCAACTCGACCGGAGTATCACGTCCAAAAATAGAGAGCAACGCCTTAAGCTTGCTTCGCTCTGGACTGACTTCAATCACCTCGCCTTCAAAGTCTTTAAAGGGGCCTGAAAGCACGGCTATCTTATCTCCAGCCATCATATCGACCTTGACTACAGGCTTTTGCTCTTGCGCCTGCTTAAAGATCCGCTCAACTTCAGAAGCTCCCAACGGCATGGGCTTCACATGACCACGACCTCTACCGTAGCGTCGCTTTTGCTCAGCTCCGACAAAGTTAATAACGTTGGGCGTATTCTTGACGACTTGCCACGCATCGTCATCCATAACCATGCGAACCAAGACATATCCGGGGAAAACTTTCTCGTTAGCCTCCTTTGGCTTTCCACTTTTCTGCGGTTTGAGAATTGGAGTTTGTGGAATCTCAATCTGAAGAATCCGATTAGCTACATCTAGGGTCTCAATCCGCTGCTCTAGATTGAGCTTGACGCGCTTTTCACAACCTGAAGCAACTTGAACAGCATACCAACGAGCAGGCGCTGAAGCTACAGATTCACCTTCGCCGCTGTGCTCTGAGAACACGTTGTCTTGCTCATCTGAGGCAAAAGTCATCGGAATATCCAATCCGCACCGAAACTAAACAACTTATCTGCCAGGTAGATGATGCTTGCAGAGAGAGCAACCATCAAAATGACAGCTAGCGATTCACTAATCAACTGCTGACGGCTGGGCCAAACTACTTTGTCTAATTCTTCCTTTGTACCCCGCAAAAACTCAGTGGCACTAAAGCCAGCCTTGTCTTCCTGCGCGTTTACCTCAGCCTTTTTCGACACGCTACTTCTCCTTTCGCAACACATCTGAACGAGAGCGATCGCCACGAATTCAACCGCTATTGTTCAGGCATACCGCATTAATACGATCACCTTAACTAGCCTAGTCTACATGAGAGAGCCTTGACTTTGCCAATCTGCCAAAGATCTGGCTAATTAACTTCATCAAGATAGAGACGTAGGTCACATTTCAAGCGCGCCCTGGAGGACTCGAACCCCCGACATCAGGTTTTGGAGACCTGCGTTCTACCAACTGAACTAAGAGCGCACGTTATGAATGTATTGATCGGGGCTGAATCAATTAGCGCTCCTTTTAGTGTAGCAGGATGACAAAGCCCACTCCAGAGAATCTACATTTGACTCCTTCTACCCTAAAAAGAAGCGATGTCTGATCTGGCATACCCGATACTAAACAGATTCACAGGACTCGAATAACCTAAAGAGCTCTGTCAAACCGCTGCTTGAGGCGAGTCGCTTTACCTACCCGATCGCGTAAGTAGTAAAGTTTTGCCCGACGAGCCTTGCCTCGACGTAAGATTTTGATCTCAGCAACTCGCGGTGAATGTAAGAGAAAAACTCTCTCAACTCCAACTCCCTGAAACACGCGCCGTACGGTAATGGTTTCATTAATGCCACCATTACGCATTGCAATCACGGTTCCCTCGTAGGGCTGAACTCGCTCTTTGCCACCTTCACGAATGCGAACACCCACTCGGACAGTATCGCCAGGATGAATAATTGGCAGATCTGATTTTAAGTGCTCTGATTCAATGGAACGAATAACCTGCTCTGCATTCATACGTTTTTTAAAACCCACAGTCAGTTAATATAACTTGAATCTTCGACATTCGTCTATTATTCAATACTAATTGTTTTAATACGGCATCCTATTGAGCCGCAGACTCAAATATTGGGCGATCGCACCGAAACGAGTCCGCCAAACAGCAGTGAGTGGTGAGACTCAGGGCGAACGACGGGACTCGAACCCGCGAGTGGTGGAACCACAATCCACTGCCTTAACCACTTGGCTACGCTCGCCATGCCATTGTTCATTATAACATTTTGCTATTTGTTGATCTACAAATTTTATGAATTGCGGATTAAATTGATCAAATCCGCATCAATAGACTCAATCAGTGCTGCCATCTGTGATCGAGTCTCTGTCTCTAGTCATTCATGCTCTAGTCATTTATGGCTCATACGCCCATGTAAAAGACGTTTTGCCATCCGTATATGATTTGCCATCCCTATGTAAATCGATATGTGTAAACCGATGATGAGTCGAGCAGCCTATGTTCGTGTGATTCGCAGTGTTGCCTATTGGCTGGGGGCGATCGCCCTGATTGTCAGCCTTAGTAGCCCCCCTGGTCTATCACAAGAAGTATCACCAACCCTGCAGACAACCGCTCCCATTGTGATTGACGGCCAGGTTGTTCTTTACGTTGGCGGGATTGCTAAATTCCCATCTGCTGAACGCGCCGAGTTTGCCAATCATGTTTTAGCTGATGTCTTACGCTCTACCCCCCCTGAGAGGCCAATTAGAATTTACTCTCTCGACGCAGAGAATTCGATCACGCTACGGACTCGCAATCGGCATCTGCTGACGATCACGGATGCCGATGTGATGACAGGGATAGAGAAGTCAGACCAAGCTCAACTCTGGCAACAGCAGATTGAGCGGGCTCTCCAGCGGGCTCAGTATCAAAGAACTGCGACCTACCAGCGCAGGGCTAGCTTTCTAAGTTTGGCAATTTTGGCCGGGGCGATCGCCCTTCATGCTGCCGCACAGGTTTTCAAGCGATATTTGCGGCGGCGGGAGCATCGGGGTTCTGGGACAGATGAATTCAGCACGGCGTCAAAAAAGAGGGGAAGTCTGCAGCTGAGCCTGTTGGGAGCGCAAATTTGCATATGGATGCTTGCACTCTATACCATTGCCGATCGATTTCCCTGGACGCGCAGCAGGCGCTATCGCATTTTGCAGTTCTTGCGGCTCCGGTTTACCGAGCCCATTCTGATTTTAGCCAATGAACGGTATTCTCTGGCCGATATTTTTCAGTGGGTGGGGTTGGCGATCGCCCTCTGGCTGGGAGTTCGAACATTAACGCTGCTGATTAAATCCCGGTTTCTCGATGCAGCCGGAGTGAACCGAGGCATTCAAGATGCGATCGCCATCGTGATCCAGTTTGTGCTCACCAGCCTCGGCATTTTGATTATTCTGCAGTCGAACGGTGTCGATGTCAGCTCGTTGACCATCCTGGCCAGCGTTCTGGGGGTTGGCATTGGCTTTGGTCTGCAAAACATTGCTAACAACTTTATCAGCGGCATCATCATCTTATTAGAACGGCCAATTCAAATTGGCGATTTTATTAATCTGGGTGATTTGTTTGGCACGGTTGAGCGCATTGGGGTGCGTAGCACTGAAATTCGGACGCTCGATCAAGTAACGATCATCGTGCCCAATTCAGAGTTCATTGAAACAAAAGTTGTCAATTGGAGCCATGGACATCCGGTTTCTCGACTGCATGTTCCCTTAGGCGTAGCCTATGGTTCAGATATTGCCAAAGTCAGTGAAGCCGTCTTAGACGCCGCTAAAAATCATTCTGATATCTTGAGCTATCCGCAGCCTCAGCTCTGGTTTTTAGGGTTTGGAGAGAGTGAGCTATCCTTTGACTTGCTTGTTTGGATTCGAGATCCACGCAGTCAGTTTCAGATCAGAAGTGATTTGTATTATCTGATTGAAGCCAATCTCCGCCGCTATGGCATCGAGATTCCGTTTCCACAACGGGATCTGCATGTGCGATCGCCTAAAATTGAAGAGGCGATCGCCACCTGGATGCATCACCAATCTCCCCCTGAGCCAATGCTTTACTATCCAGGATCCGTCAATTTGACTCATGCTCAGGGAGGCATCCCAGCATCAGGTGCCTCCACCTCAATGCCTCAGCCCGAATTATCCCAGTGCATTTTACCGATTCACCAACGCGGCGGCCTGACAGGTGAGGCGCTACAATCACTGGCTGACCAAATGCGCAACGCCACTGGAATCGAAATCAAAGATCGCCGCCATCGGCTTAATGTCTATCCCAATTGCTTTATAGGATCAGACGCGGTTAAGTGGCTGATGCACTCCCAGAAGGCCACTCATGCTGAAGCCTTACGAATTGGGCAAATGATGATTGACCGAGGAGTCATGCATCATGTGGTCGATGAACATAATTTTGAGGATGCCTACTTGTTTTATCGGTTTTACGCAGATGAAGAGAACATGGGATGAGGAAAAATCCCTAATTGCAAGGGTTTCAGGGACTTGTATTTACTTAGTAGAGGTTCTCACTGAGAATGCCAACTGCGAAACAGCATGGGATCGCTTCCTGCAACCTTAATAAACAACAGCAGCAGCAAACAACCCAGTATCATGGGGCGGAACCCGGACGTTTTGAATTAACAAATCCTTGGCATGACTGATTGGCTCTTTCCGTATCCCGTCCTCTATCCCGGCGTGCTGCTCAAACGCTACAAACGATTTCTCGCCGACATCGAACTAGACTCAGGCGACACTATTACCGCTCATTGCCCCAATACGGGGCCGATGACGGGCGTGTGCAAACTTGGGAGCCGTGTCATGGTATCTCATAGCGCCAATCCCAATCGCAAGCTAGCCTACACCTGGGAATTAATTGAGGTCAATGACACCCTTCCGACATGGGTCGGAGTCAATACGGCACTGCCCAATCGTGTGATCAAATCGGCGCTAGAAGCCCATCTCTTTCCAGAACTAAGCGGATACAGCCAGATTCGCCAAGAGGTTGCCTATGGCCGCGATCAGAAAAGCCGAGTTGATTTTTTGCTGACAGACAAATTCCTGACGGATAAAAAAATCAGCGCAGGCCACATCGATGAACCCCCGCGCCCCATCTATGTCGAAGTAAAAAATACGACCTGGGTACAAGGCGCGACAGCACTGTTTCCTGACACTATCACTACGCGTGGGCAAAAGCATCTGCGAGAATTAACAGACTTACTGCCTGCGTCTCGGGCTGTCATGCTGTATTTCATTAACCGAGGTGACTGCACTCAGTTTGCTCCAGGTGACGCGGCAGATCAAGACTATGGCGCTCTATTTAGAAAGGCGATCGCTCAAGGGGTCGAAATTTTGCCCTGTCGCTTTGACGTCACCCCAGCCGGGATTCGCTATCTTGGTTTAGCTCAGTTAGCTATTCCAACGATTAACCGCCCGCCGCAAACATCAGCATGACAAACGCTGATAGCATCAGACCGGGGCTAAGTAGCAAAAGTAGCGTTACTAATTCACCAGATTCCATAACCAGAGTCCATAGATAATGAGGCTGTTTTGATGAAACGTTGCTTGAGCTGGAACAGGGCGATCGCCTTGGCTTAAAACGCACAACCAACCTAGCTCTATCTTGCCGAAGAAATCAGCTGATCGGGGGCAACAATTGTTAAAGAAACCCAAAACCTTTAGATGCCTACTTGATCAAGGGATGGGCTAGACACCTAATTGGGGAAGCCACTGAGCTGATCCAGAGTCTCTAAGACTTCCCGTTCAAACACAACTTGGGCGCGGTTGGTACGGCCCCCCACATAGAGCTTGCCCTGGTGATAAAGTCCCCAAATTTGAGAATGGGAGATATAGCTCATCAACACGCTCACCATCAGCAACCCAAAGCCCGTATACACCAAGGGAATACCCGGATCTGCCTTGATTTGCAGCCCTGTACTGCCCACCACTTCGCGCAGAGTAAGCATGACGCCGTTGATCTCGGCAGACATGCCTTCTCGGAGCGTGGCGATCGCCTTACCGCTCGTATCGTAGACTAATAAAGCGCCCTGCAAATCTTTCGTCACGACGGCCACACCGTCGCTCAGATCCGGTCGGGTCGGAATCCAGGTGCCCCAGATGCGTCCGCCATTGTCAGGATTAATCTGTGCCATCGGCAACTGCAGCACCGGACTATTGTTGAGCGTTACTCGCACGGCTGCAATGCCCCAGTCAGCCTGATAGAGCGTCACCCCCTGATAGCGCAGGGGCTCGTTCACATGAATGGTTTTGCGCTTCACTTCGTGCCCATCGTTGTCAAGCACTGACAAATCAGAGTAGAACTGGTCAATCGAGCCTTCAGGGGTGTAATCAATCCAAAAGCGATTCACGCGTACTGACCAATCCTGAGGGATTTGAGATTCTGCCCACGGCCCCGCGTCAAAGATGTTTCTTACCTGAAATATTTCGCCACTCGGAACCAATTCTTGGGCAAAGAATCCGGTCATAGACCCAACCATCGAACCCACCAGAATGATCAACATGCTGGCATGAACAATGATCGGCCCGATGCGTCCGGCTATGCCTTTACGAGCATAGAGCGTATCCCCGTCTTGAAAGACTCGATAGCGCTTGGCTGTCAGCAACTGCGCCAGCTGATCAGGCGTTCCAGAGTCAAGTTCAGCACTGAGAGCCAGCTTCTGAAACTGACGCGGCTGGTCATAAAATTTCCAGTTTCGAGCCGTTTTCAACGTCGGAAACTGGCGAGTGAAGGTGCAGGCTGTCAAGCTGGCTCCAAATAGAATCATGATTGCCAGAAACCACCAAGTGCGATAAACATGGTCTAGCCCCAGCAGCAAAAGCACCTTCCACGACAAAAAGCCAAACAGCGCCGGATCTTCAGGATAATTGTCTTGATAAAACGGAACGGTTTGCCCCTGCTCAATGACGGTGCCAGAAATACTGAATAGGGCGATCGCCAGCAGCAGCACAATGGCCAGGCGAAGATCGGCCAGCAGAGGCAGTAATTCTTGTTTGAAATATCGGTGAAGTACTGTTCGCCACGATAGAGACGACGCAGAATTAGGCTGATCAGACGTCATGAATTTAATCGGAGATGGGGCTTGAGAGAGGTCAGTGTCGAGGTAGAGGTCAGTGTTGAGTTAATAAACGTATGCATAAAAAGCCGCTGTTTAGAATGCGCCCATTGGCACGAGACGAAATACCAGTGTGAATACGCCAAACCCGACTAAAATTGCACCACTGGTTGGCGTAATCCAGCTCGACCAACGGCGTAGCTCTAGCAATTTCTTAATTGACGCAGTAAACATACCCGCTGCAATCAGGGGCACAACATAGCCCGCAGTATAGGAAAGGAGTAAAACGCTGCCGAGTAGTGGGTCTTGGGTCGTTGAAATCCAGGCGAGGAGGCTAGCCAACACAGGCGTGCTGCAGGGAGACGCCACCAAACCAAACGTGAGGCCAATCAAATATGCTTGCACACCCTGGGGCAAATCCTTTGAAATCCAGCCTGTGCCGCCTAGTGATGGCAGTTGCAGCGGCAACATATCTAAGAGATTAAGCCCCATCAAAATTGCAATGATACTGACAATGATGGGCAACCCGATACCGACCTGACCGTAGACTTTACCGGCGATCGCCGCAATTAAGCCTAAAACCGCCAACGTCGTCGCCAACCCTAGCGCAAACCAGGTGGACTGAGCCACTGCCTGAAGCCGACTTTTAGCCTCGTAGCCACCAATATAGCCAATCGTAATGGGCAACATCGACAGCATGCAGGGGGTCAGGCTAGTCAACAACCCAGCAATGAAAATGATACCAACGCTCACAGCACCCAAGTGATCCAGTTGCTGGCCGACCAAATTATCTGCAAGATGGCTCAGCTCATACAGCCAAGTTTGGATTATTTCGATCATGCTTTATCAAAACTCATCGAGATCATGGCTTGCCTGAATCAGATGAACCAATGCTGTTCTAATTGTATCGAAGTCGAGACGGACAACATCGAGACCTCTACACTCAGATTTGAGCCATACCTAGGATTAGCCAGGACGATATGGCCTTGGCTTAAGCTGTCGGGTTTCCAGCGGAATCACTTTGGCTTCATTACTTTCACGCGCCACGCGAACCAGCATCCCCGCAGCCATTAAGCTGGCAATCATCGAACTGCCACCATAACTTAGCATCGGAAACGGCAACCCCGTGGTGGGTAGGGCTCCGGTTGCGACTCCAATATTTAGCAGAGCCTGCCCGACCAACATGCCAACTGAGCCAATGGCCACGAGTTGATACACCACATATTCGCTCCGTAAGGCCACACGAATGCCCAATGTAGCAAACGCAGCCAATAACGTCAGCAACATCAGGCTACCGATGAAGCCAAATTCTTCAGCAAAGACGGCAAAAATAAAATCGGTATATTGAATCGGCAGATAAAACAGCTTTTGCTGAGAAAGCCCAAACCCAGCCCCCCAAAACCCTCCTGAGCCAATGGCTAAGAGACTCTGGATCAGCTGATAGCCATCTTGACTAGAGCTTGACCACGGGTCTAAAAATGCAGTGAGACGTCGCCGCTGATAGTCTTGAAAGCCGATGCTAATCGTCGCCAACAACACGCCCCCTAGAGCTGTGCCCAATAGATATCGATAGGGCAACCCTGAACTCAGCGCAATCAGCCAGATGACAAGCCCACATAGGGATGCCGTGCTCAAGTTGGGCTGCAAAAGCACACTCACAATTACGACTAGAAAAATCCCTAACCAGCTCAGTCTCACTCCTGTGGCTAACCGTTCCCATTGGCCAAAAATGCGAGCGGCTTGGAGCACCAGAAAAGGTTTGATTAGCTCTGATGGCTGAATTCCGATGGGGCCAATCACCAACCATCGCGTCGAGCCAGAAACAGTAGTGCCGAGCCCTGGTAATAAGGTTGCCAGCACCAGCACCAGGCAGAGCAGCAGCAGCCAGTCAGACAGCCGGAGGATAGCGCGCAGCGGAGAATGCACCAGAATATTGAACCCGACAAGCCCAATGCCGACCCACAAAAGTTGGGTTTTAAAGTAATGCAGACCATCGCCGAAACTAGCCTCAGCCACGACATAAGAGGCTGAAAATAGAGCCACCAAACCGATAGATAGCCAGAGAAACGTGAGCCACCGTAGCAGCCTGGCTTCTAGCCCCCAGTGTTTAACCGATGCATCAAAAAAGGGAATCAGATGGCGAATGTTCACAATGACTCTATCAATGACTTAACTAATGGCGATCGCCCATTAATAACATATCTGTTCTGTACACATCTGTCTTTTTATTAGTTGCGACTTATTAGTTGCGA
>CAZCXK010000013.1:0-66830 GCA_964502605.1 uncultured bacterium | reverse complement strand
AAAACCCGCAGCACGCTGGAAAACTCTTTCACCACGTCAAGCACGCGAATTTCTTCTAATGCTTGCCGCATGTCGCCTTCTCTGACATGGTGTGTTACCACGACAATCTCAGCAACCTCACCATGCTTGCCAATTTGCACAATTGACTCCAGGCTGACGTTGTTGTTGCCAAAACAGGTGCCCAATTTGCCAATCACCCCCGGACTGTCTTGCGCTTGCAGGCGGGCATAAAACCGGGTCTTTAGCTCTGCCATGGGCTCAATTTGGCAGTAGTGTTGGTGATGGCAGGCCAACAACGGATCGAGTAACAGGGTGCCATCTGATTTGGCAGCGTTGCCCCGTTCGACGGTGAGAATGGCGGCAATGTTGAGAATATCAGAGACGACTGCGCTGGCAGTAGGGCCAGACCCGGCTCCGCGCCCAAAAAACATGACCTGGCCAATGGGGTCGCCTTCCACCAAAATGGCGTTGTAGACATCGTTGACGTTTGCCAATGGGTGATCGGTGGGCACCAACGTCGGATGCACCCGCACCTGCAGTTGCTCGGTATGATCTCCAGATTGGGGTTGACGGCAGGCGATCGCCAACAGTTTAATTACAAACCCCAACCGCTCCGCATAAGTAATATCGGCTGCTGTGATCTGCCGAATGCCTTCACAATAAACTTCGTCAAGCTTGATGCGGCCACCAAAGGCCAGCGCCGCGAGAATGGCAATTTTATCGGCAGCATCCAGGCCATCGACATCGGCAGTGGGGTCGGCTTCGGCATAGCCCAACCGCTGGGCATCCGCGAGAATGGCCTCAAAATCTCCGCCTTCAGTCTGCATGCGGGTGAGAATGTAGTTGGTCGTACCATTGACGATGCCCATCAGCGCCGTAATGCGATTGGCACACAACGACTGCTTGAGTGGCTCGATCACCGGGATGCCACCACCCACAGCTGCTTCAAGCAGCACATAAACTCCAGCTTCGGCTGCCGCCGTAAAAATTTCTGCGCCATGGCGGGCAATCAGGGCTTTATTGGCAGTCACGACATGCTTACGATGGGCGATCGCCTGCAACACCAGCGAACGGGCAGGCTCGATGCCGCCCATCACCTCGACGACAATATCCACATCAGGATCGGTGACAATAGCCGCCAAATCGGTCGTGATCGAGGCATGGGGAATCTCAACGGTTCGAGGCTTATCGGGCGATCGCACCCCGACTTTATAAATCTCAAGTTCTTGAACCAGCGGATGACGCCGATCTGGGTCTAGCACAATTTGAGCCGTGCCAGTGCCGACCGTTCCCAATCCTAATAAGCCAATCTTAAATGCCACAGGCAGTCGTCCAAATTCACCCTAACTCGTCTAGGCGGATTAATGCGGATTAATGTCGCCAACGATTCTAGTTCATTGATTGTTTTGTTCATTGTAAGGTGGGACGCGACCCGCAACGCGAGTTGAGGCCATGATTCTCTAGGCAATGCTGCCCAAAACCATGCCCGCCCACACAATAAATCCGAGTCCCACATTTTGAGCAAAGATGCGGCCATAGACCGACTTGTGCGGATTGCGGCGGCGCAGCTCAGTGTAGTGCCAAATCCATCCGGCGATCGCCACCAGCCATGCTAGCCAAAACCAGATACTAAGCTGGAGTGATCCTCCCACAGCCCCCAACAATAGGGCGGTTCCGGCAAAAAACACCCCCACTGCATCGGCAGCGCGATCGCCAAAAAATAGTGCACTCGAATTGACCTTGAGCTTGCGATCATCTTCCCGATCGGACATGGCATAGACCGTGTCAAAGCCCATCGTCCACAGCACCGTCGCCCCCCAAAGCAGCCAAATTGGCGAGTTGAGGCTCTGGCTGACTGCCGTCCAGCTAATCAGCACCGTAAAGCCCCAGGCCAGCGACAGCACTAGCTGCGGCACCGGAAACACCCGCTTGGCTAAGGGGTAGAGCAAAATGATGGGCACCGCTAACACGCACAGCCAAAACGTCAGCCCATTGGCAGTATTGAGCAAATAAACAGCTAGCCCCGCTGCACAGGCAAATGAAATCAGCGCCACCCCAATGGCTGTTCTCACGGTCAGCCGCCGAGATGCTAAGGGGCGATCGCGCGTTCGTTCAACCTGGGGATCAATATTGCGATCCCAGAGATCATTGATGACACATCCGGCAGCACTGGTCGCCAAACTGCCGATAATAATTACCCCCACCAACGGGAGAGGCGGCAATGCTCCGGCTTCGACGCTGTGTGCTCCCAAAAACAGGGCCCATAATGCCGGGATCATCAAAATCAGCCGTCCGGCAGGTTTGTGCCACCGCAACAGCCGAAATACTGCTTGCCACGTTGACTCAGGTTTGTGAGAATGCGTCAGCATAGTCAGAAGGAAGACATCTAATATCAGTTGGGTTGCTGTTGCCGTTGCCGTTAGGAATGAGCCAATGAATCTCACAGCCCCCGCAGGAGTATTCCTCATCCTGGAGCCTGACTCAAGTTTTAACTCACTTGAGGAATGAGCATCAGCATGAACCTTCTTTAGAATATCTTTCTTGTGCTGATCGGCTATACAGCCAGAACCCCAGACCAATGCAGGGATTCGTCTCATGATTATCACCATCGCCAGTTTTAAAGGCGGCGTCGGCAAAACAACGACAGCAATTCATCTGGCGGCCTATTTGCAAACCCAGGCCGCAACGCTGCTGATTGATGCTGATCCCAACCGCTCTGCCACCGCATGGGCCCAGCGTGGAGAACTGCCGTTTGAAATGGTGGATGAGTGGCAGCCCGCGCGCAATCGCCGCTATCATCACGTTGTCATTGACACGCAGGCTCGCCCCATGCCCAATGAACTGGCGATCCTGACTGATAGCTGCGACCTGCTGGTGCTGCCAACGACGCCAGATATTTTGGCCTTAGATGCCCTCGCCCTGACGCTGGAATATCTCCAGTCTGTAGGGGCAACTCGCTATCGCATCGTGCTGACGATTATTCCTCCGCACCCAAGCCGCAGTGGAGAGCAGGTGAGAACGATGTTGCAGGAGGCCAACTTGCCCGTGTTGTCAGCGGGCGTCCGCCGCTTTGCCGCCTTTCAGAAAGCTGCGCGTGGCGGCATTCCCGTGTATTTGGTCAAAGATCCCAAGGCAGAGCAGGCATGGCAAGATTATCAGCAGGTGGGAGCAGAACTGCTGACCCATTTGACGCGTGTTTGACCTCGCCTCAGTTGGGACATGGGCCGATGCCCGAGCCCCTGTGATAGTTGCCAAATTGACCCCGATCCGACGGTTTGTCGATGAAATGATTTGACTAAGAGTGCCTAGTGCCACATGCCTGATGCCACATGCCTGATCAATTGACTGCATCAGCCACCTAGCGATCGCCTTGCCCGTGCGTAGCAACGATTGCGCCAATTTATGTCACCGCTTTATATCACCGCTTTAATGTCATCACTAACTCTAAAGCCGCTGTAAACTTTCTCTAAAGCCGCTGTAAACTTTACCTATAACTCCACAAATTTGAATAGGCCGCTCACAGAATCCGGCACAGACCGCGATAAGATCGAGACAACCCTGGGTATAAACTGGTCGAAAGCAATACCGCAGAACCCAATTTAACGCTTAGTTTCCGCGATTCTATTCAGCATTGACCTGCCAAATCCAGCAGGACTGGCTTGAGAGGCGATCGCCCAAACTTTGTATTTGATCTCTGCGCTCAAGCTCTGTGTTCTAGCTGGATGGTCAGTCGCTGATCTCGGTGTTAACCATCCGGTTGGTTCATGCTGTCGCCTGTAGCGACCGAACGTAACCCCGTTGTGGCATGGAACTCGGTTAGATGGTTTATTCAACACGCCCGAGCAATGATGACTTGCTCCAGCCTTCTTTGTCGTCTGCTAGCCGCGATCGCATCTTGGCAGCTATTGATGTCGGCACTAACTCCATTCATTTAGTCATCGTCAAGATTCAACCTGACCTACCCTCGTTTTCGATTATCGCTAAAGAGAAGGATACGGTGCGGTTGGGCGATCGCGATCATGAAACAGGGCGACTTACGCCTGAGGCCATGCAGCGTGGGCTTGACGCTCTCAAACGCTGCTACGAACTCGCCAAAAGCATGCATGCCGAAGACATTGTCGCTGTCGCCACCAGCGCTGTGCGAGAATCTCCCAACGGTCGAGATTTTCTGCATGCAGTCGAAGTAAAGCTGGGCTTCTCAGTCAATCTTATTTCAGGGGAAGAAGAAGCACGACGCATCTATCTGGGCGTGTTGTCGGGTATGGAGTTTCATCACCAACCCCACATCATGATTGATATCGGTGGTGGCTCCACCGAGCTGATTTTGGGCGACGGAGATGACCCCCGCGTGCTTAGCAGCACCAAAGTAGGGGCCGTGCGCCTCACCGCTGAATTGATCACGACTGACCCCATCAACATCGAAGAGTTTGCCTATCTGCAAGCATTCGTGCGCGGCATGTTAGAACGCCCAATCGAAGAGTTGCAGTCGAAGTTGCATCCAGGTGAAGTACCCCGCCTCGTAGGCACCTCTGGCACGATTGAAGCGTTGGCGACCATCCATGCTTATGATAAACTTGGCGAAGCCCCAGGCACTCTTAATGGCTACGAACTGAGCCTGCATGATTTGCACGATATCGTCACTCGTCTCCGCAAGCTCGACTATAAAGACCGACTCAACATCCCTGGAATGTCTGATAAACGGGCGGAAATTATCCTCGCTGGCGCAATGATTCTCCAGGAGGCTATGACGCTGCTGCACGTAGACTCGGTGACGCTCTGTGAGCGATCGCTGCGCGAAGGTGTCGTGGTGGATTGGATGCTCACCCATGGCCTGATCGACGATCGTCTGCGCTATCAAAGCTCTATCCGTCAGCGCAGTGTCCTCAAACTGGCGCACAAGTATCACGTTAACCTGGCGCATGGCGAACATGTGGCGCGACTGGCGCTCAGCCTATTTGATCAGACGCAAGGTCTGTTGCATAACTGGCATGTAGAAGAACGAGGGCTGCTATGGGCAGCGGCTATCCTGCATAACTGCGGCCACTTCGTCAGCCATGCTGCTCACCACAAACACTCTTACTATCTGATTCGCAATGGCGAACTGCTTGGCTACACCGAAGTCGAGATTGAAACAGTTGCTAACTTAGCTCGCTATCATCGCAAGAGTGCTCCCAAAAAGAAACACGAAAACTATCGCAATTTGGGCAGCAAACTCCATCGTCAGGTGGTTGATCAGCTCAGCGCCCTGTTGCGGGTTGCAGTTGCCCTTGATCGCCGTCAGATTGGGGCGATTCAAGACCTGCGCTGTGACTATCATGCTGATAATAAGGAGATGCGTCTCTGTTTGCAAAACAGCAACTCTGATGATGATTGCAGCCTAGAACTGTGGAGTCTAGCGTATAAGAAAACTAGCTTTGAGGCCGAGTTTGGCCTGACGTTGACTCCGGTGCTGGAGCCGATCTCACTTTACGCGCTCTGAAGGACAGAAGAGAGGGCGGAGGATGGATAGCGGAGAGCGGAAGACGGAGGAGATGACTGCTAGCGATATGACCGAACACGCTGAGCACTGTTTGAAAAATATCGCAGTCTTACGCCACTGTTTGGGTGAGTTGATCCTCCCATGGTCATTCTGAATCATGAAACCTTGTCGAGAATGAGAATTTTTCAGGGCATCCATTCTAATGCTGCGCCCAGTCGAGTGCTGTCATCGTCAGGAGTTCGCTGCCACTGAAATTCAGTTGACAGTCGCCAATTTCGAGTGATGGCATAGCCCAGCGAGAGAGAGGTGAGGCTGGCTTGATCGCGATCCCTAGGAGCAATCCAGCGCTGGCTCACGGCTAAATCAGCAGCTCCAGTTCTAGATGGGACGATCATCAGCCGCACTCCTAGACTCAGTCCCTCAGTGCGATCGCCCCTGGTTTCAAGACTACGATAGCCAACCACTGGAGCCACGTTGACATAGCCGCCTAACGGAGCGAGATAATAGCGAGCTTCAGCACCATAGGATTGGCGATCGCCCCCAAAGGTTGCCTGATAATCAGCGGCAAGAGTGAGGCGGGTGTTGCCCACAAACACATCTTCGACTCCAAGTAAAAATCCGCTCCCATCATCGGTTGAGAGCACCTCAGCATAGCCAAATCGCAGCCGCGTCCGAAAGCTGGGATCGCGCCGAATATCAGCTGCCACATCTGGAATCTCGTCGAGCCACCGTTGAAAAACTGGGCTATCATCGACCAGTTCTGAGTCGAGGTTGAGCGACTCTGGGGTCGGGGGTTGGGCAGTAGACTGACGAGTAGTCTGGCTATCCTCCGAGTTAGAAGATTGGGCATCCGTGGCTGCAGTCTCAGGGGCTTGAGCGTGTGCGCTCTCTCCAACGTCATCGGTGTTGGGGGCTCGGTGCGTCCAGACCTCCAGCTCAGACCCATCACCAGACAGGAGACCCCATCCTTGAGCTAAAGGGGCATCAACACCGGCGACTGCAAAAGAACAATTTGCTGATGCGACCCTGTCGAGGTAGTGATATGCCCAAAATTGATGCGAGCTAACATCGTGCTCGGCGCAAATAGGATCTGCGATCGCTGACCAGGCCGCAGTAGACATGAATGGAATCGGGGCGATCGCCCCCAATAGGCTGACAACAGGCACTGAGGGTCGCATCCGAATCAAAATCAACCAAAGACTATGGTGTATCATGCAATGCTCAACGATATTCGCCAGTGGATTCTAGCAAATCCACCCTAAAAAAAGCGGCTCTGAATTCATCAGAACCGCATCGACCAACTATGGAAACCACGTCTTATCGGGCAGCGCTCTGCAACGATGTCATATCAATTGGCTTCATGAAAAACAGCCGTGCCAGTTGCCAAACATTTGACAAATACAGCGGCAGCTTTCTCACCAACCCCAAACCCTTGGGCAGATTAGAAGTGGCGATCGCCGAAAGCTGAGCATTATTACGAGTACAGCGATCCAGACGTTCAAAGAACTCTGGATGACTCACATTGAGCACAACAGGGAACACCCGACCAGCCGTTTCGTTGGTTTTCTCAATCACATGAATATCATACTCACGCGCATCTAAGCCCAGCGACTCATAAAAGCCTGAGCGTTGAATATCATTGAGATACATCGTGACAAACACCGACAACAAGAAGAAGCGGCACCACAACTTTGCCCGCCAATCATTTAAGATGTGTGGCTGCGACTTCATCAGCGCATCAAAAAAGTCTCCATGACGGTTTTCGTCTTGGCACCAGTTTTCAAAGAAGCGAAAGATCGGATAGATCCGATTTTCGGGATGCGCTTCTAGATGGCGATAAATCGTGATGTAGCGCCAATATCCAATCTTTTCAGACAGATAGGTGGCATAGAAAATAAACTTGGGCTTGAAGAATGTATAGCTGCGACTCTTAGTCAGAAAGCCCAGATCCAGCGATAAATTAAAGTCAGACATCGCCTTATTGAGAAACCCGGCATGGCGAGCTTCATCGCGCGACATCAGCAAGAAACACTCAGCTAGCACCGGGCTTTTATGCTTGAGTTTGCGAGAAAGCTCTTTGTAGAGCAAGAAACCCGAGAATTCTGCGGTGCAAGAGCGCTCTAAGAACTCAACAAATAGCTGGCGCGTCTCACCGTCAATATGATCCCAGGATTGGGCAAACTCGTCATTGCGAATGAAGTGATGACGGTTGTAGTCAACACGAAACTCTTCCAAAATGGCTCGCAATTCGTCTTCATTGACTGAGATGTCCATCTTTGCCATCTCGTCAAAGTCAGTCGTGTAAAAGCGAGGCGTCAGAATGGTTTCTTTAGCTGGCGTTTTGACACCCGGTCGAATTTCTTCAAAAACAGGCTTTTTGACAGAATCTACCATTGCTACTCTTAACTCATTTTTGTAATGGTGCACCGTTGGGGTGGTGCGCTTAGCCGTGCTGCCGACCGTAGAAAAACTGTCAGCCAGTAAGACCCAGGCTAGCAGGGCACAGCTACGTCGTATGCATTTCACAGCCCACAGTGTTTAGTCTACCAAGGGAATCCCAATCAAAGGGGGCTCGTACGTTAAGAGTTGCAACACACTGTTACATTCTGAAATATTGCTGAATGGCGCAAGGGCTAGCAATTGTAAGAGATTTATCCTCAGGTAGGTCTGCAAACCAGCCTGACTCGATCCCAATTGGCTGAGTGAGCGGGTGGAGGGCGATCGCTAACTGAATCGCTAACTAAGTTGAGCAACAGCCTGATTATCTAACAGAGTCTGGTGCGTCAACAGATCTTCGACGGTGACCCGCAACACCCGTTCGGCATCAACCCAAAACAGCAGTTTGACGCGATCGCTTCCCGGAGTGCCAGGCGGGTCAAGTTTGGCCAGACTGCGGGCTCCCTCTTGGTCATTGAGTGAGGTTACGGTCGAGGCTGCACTTGAGCGTCTCCGCGTCACCAGGCGATCGCCATCAAAATACACTTCTGTTGTGGTCGATTCTGCCCCCAATTCACCAATCACCAGCTCAATACTGGGCTGCTGATCTGCCGATGCCCCCAGCACCAGTTCCACAGGAGTTGCCATCGGATACGGCTGACCCTCCCGAATGATCGGATGCCAGTCGTGGCAGTTATGGCGACGGTTCCAATAGCGGATGCCATAGCCATGATAAAGAAAGTCATTGAGATCAATGCCCTGACTCAGCTGGAGAGCCCCACGGGCGATCGCCTCAAAGGGCTGATCAGAAAACACCTTAGCCGCCTCAAAATATCGCTCCACCCAGCCACGCACCGCTGGAATTTGCGACGTCCCCCCGACGAGCAGCACCGCATCAATATCCGAGGCTTCTAGCCCCTGACGGCGAGCCTGCCGCAGCACCTGAGTCATCGACTCATCCAGTCGTTCAAAAAATTGGTGCTCATGCAAAATCGCATTGAAGCGATCGCGATCAAGCTGCAATTCATAGCTTTCGAGCGTTTCGTCGTTGAAAAAGGCTTCCGTGGCACTCCGCTGTGTCGAAAGCTGAATCTTGAGGCGCTCAGCTAGGCGCAATGTCAGCGCCGTGATTTCGATTCCCTGGGCTGCAGCCATCTCCTCTGCCAGCCAATCATCAATGTCGGCTCCCCCCAAATTTTGTCCGGCCTTCGCCAATACGTTTGCTGTTTTAATGCGCTGCCCTGACTCTGCCGCAAACGTCTTCTGCCCCCATTTAAGAACAAACCCCAAGGGGGCTTGCTCCGCCGAAGCCGCCTGATGATCCAGCCGAACAAGGGACAGATCGAGCGTGCCGCCGCCAAAGTCAACCACCAAAATGACATCTCGCCCAGCTAGGTCGTATCCCAAGGCCGCCGCTGTGGGTTCATCAATCATCCGCACTTGGCTAATGTTCAATGGCGTGCAGATTTGGTTGAGCCAATGGCGATAGGGTTCAAAGCTATCAACTGGAACCGTAAAGATCAGCGAATCCAGATGGGGATCTTGGGCCTGTAACTCACGAATCAGCGTCTCCAAAAACCAATGGCCCGCCTGCTCAAACGACACCATACGACCATCCAACTCCGGCGCGAACCCTTGCACCGATGCCCCGATCCCGCGTTTAATATTACGAAAAAAACGAGTATCCTGCGTTACGTCGAGGCCGCGATCGCGCACGGTCTGCCCCACAATGACGCGCTCATCAGCTGCATCTTCAATATAAATCAGGCTCGGCACCAGCGCGGGATTATCTCCCAGTTGCTGAGAAATGTGCTCAAGGGCGATTGTCTCGGGCAGTTGAGTCACCAGATTCCATCGGGTGATCACAGTATTGCTCGTCCCAAAATCGATGGCGTAGGAGACCGGCTGCACTCCAGAAGCTGTCATAGAAAACCCGTATCTGACTGACTCGTCGTGAAATTTAGACTATTTGATCATTTAGACTATTTGATCATGAGGATGCACCCTCACGGCTCTGAGCTGAGGCGATCGCAAAAAAAGAGTGTTCCAGCCGCGACACACACAGGAATCGACAGCAAATTGAGAAACGGAATGCTAGATAAGCCAAAACAGACGAGGCCGAATGTAAAACTAGCAGGCAACCCGCGCCGCACCATCCCCAATTTTTGCCGAAATCGCAGCCGCCGTCGCTCTAGAGCTGGATCTAGAAAATCCATGCAGGCGATTGTAGCCGCCAAGGAAAAACCCCCAACTGTTGCGATGAGGGTGCCAAATCCTGGCAGGAAGTTGGCTAATAGCAGCAGCAGCCCCACGCTAACCCAGAGTACCAACTTTTTAAGCTCATAGTTGACAGCGCGACTGATTTCGGCAACAGGGTTGATTTCGACCAGTACCAAGCGCCCCGTTTGCAGTTTCTCAATCTCTTCGGAAAGCTTGCCATACCAAGGTGACCCCAGCAAAACGCCAAACTGCAAAAAAATAAACCCCGTCACAAATAGCAGCAAAATAATCAGCAGACCCCGGAGCAAAAATTCTAGAGGAACAGCCCAAGTCGGTAAATTTCCCAGAATCTGTTCAATGCCTTGCCAGCCCAAATAGAGGGCCCCCGTGTAGAGAGCGCCGCCCAAAAGCACATTGAGTACAATCGGCAAAAGAATATACCCGCGCAGTTTGGGAGTCTTGTAAAACAAGGCCAACGCCCGAAACGGATATGTTGGCCCAGCAAATATACTTATCGGGCCGCGACGCACTGGTCGGCTGGGCGGCAGCAGCGAAGGGTCAGTCATAACAAAGGAGCATGTCAGAAATGAACGCAGAGAGACAGAGACAATGCTAAAGCAGCATCGCTAGAGATATAGGAGAGCATATCCGCCATATAGCTGACGCTGGCTAGACATTCCGGATCGGGAGCCTCTTGCCAGTAAAAGTTGAATAGCAGTCATTTTTCAGGTATCTCTATGCGCGTTCCAATCTTTACAGCGCTATTGCTTGCGTTTTTGCTGCCTGCCGCCTCAGTAGGCGATTGGGCCCGTTCCTCTTACTCTACCAAATTGCATCTCAACCCATCGGATAATGTTGAAACCATTGCAAGCAATGGTGGATATTCTGGACAAACGGTTCATCGCGGTAGTGGTCGTCGTCAGGTATTAGCCTATCAGTAGGCTGGCAGCTGATGAATGCTCCCAGGTTAGCTTGTGAACCTGCGTCAGATTGCGGCTTATTCTAACTGGATCTCTGGCTGGATTTGTTTGAGCTGATATTGAGCGTCTTCATAGCACCTGATTCTAACGGCATCGAGACAGAGTCTGGCTGATTGTTGCAGGTCGGCGATCGCCTCGGAGGTATAGCCGCCATTGAGATAGGTCATCCCGCGATCGTAGTATGCCAGCGCATGATCAGGATTAAGCTGAATTGCCTGGCCATAGTCGGCGATCGCCCCAGTTTGATCGCCCAATTCAAACCGCGCCAGCCCCCGGTTGTAATACGGATCTGCATCATTCGGATCGAGGCGAATTGCAATATTTAAATCTTCAATGGCTCCTTTAATATCTCCTAAGCGGCGGCGAGCTAGACCGCGATTTTGATAGGCTAGGACTGACGTCGGATCGAGGCTAATCGCCTGATTACAGTCTTCAATCGCCCCTTGATGATTGTCTAAATTGGATCGCGTCAGACAGCGATTGAGATAAGCTGCTGGCAGGCTCGGATCCTGCTGAATGGCCTGAGTGTAGTCGGCTAGCGCCCCCTCTTCGTCGCCTAGCTCTGCTCGGATGCTGCCGCGATTAACATAGGTCGGTGCAGAGTTTGGATCCAGCTGAATTGCTTGCGTATAGTCTTCGAGCGCCCCCTGGCGATCGCCGACTTCATAGCGAATTTGGCCGCGAAAATGGTAAGCCTCTGGGGCCTTGGGCTGCAACTCAATGGCACGGCTAAAATCAGCCTGCGCCGACTGCCAATCCCCTGCCTGATGATAAAGGCGACCCCGCTGGAGATAGGCCGCAAGGCTGGGATAGTTTTGAATCGCACGAGTGTAGGTGGCGATCGCCTCTGAGTCATTACCTTGGTGGGTTTGAGCCGCTGCCCGCTGCAAAAAAAACTGCGCCAATAGCCGCTGCGGTGTTTGAGCATACATCAGCCCCACCAAAACCGCCCCCAAAAGAGTGGCGATCGCCCCGCCTATCAGCCAGTGCCCTTGAGGGCGTCGAGAGGGCGTTTGTTCGTCTGTTGGGGTGATCTCAGTCGGAGTCGAATAGGACGGCACGGCCAGCGCCCCCTCGGTTAAAAACTTGAGATCATCAAGCACTTCGGTGGCATTGCGATAGCGCTGCTGCACATCAGGATGCACCATTTTATTGAGAATGGCGACCAGCGGCGACTCGATCTGAGCATATTGATACCACGAGAAGAGCCCCATCGTTTTGCCGTTGGCCTGACGCAAATCGACCAGCTCGGCCATCGATAGCCCTGTTAACGCTTGGATGCCAATCATTCCGATCGCGTACAGGTCGGTATTGAAGTGAACCTTGCCCTGAAACTGCTCATCGGGGGCATACACCGCTGCCCCATTGATCGGAAAGGGTTCTGAAGCCGAAAGTCGCGATCGCGCAATTTGATTGCTAATTTCTTCAAAAATGCCAAACCCGGTGAGCACGAGGTGCTGATCTGACGCCCGCCGAATCAGATTGGCAGGGTTGATGTTGCGGTGCACCACGCCCCAGCTATGCACCACGACCAAGATCTCCAGCACATCCCGCATCAGATCAATCACGACTGACTCTGGCAAAACTTTCCCAGCGGTCAACTCTGTACTCAAAGGCTGGCCGACAATTAACTCTTCAACCAGATAAAAACTTTGATTTTCCTCAAAGTAATCGAGGATTTTGGGGATTTGGTCGTGGGCTCCGGCATATTTAAGCGCCTCTGCCTTTTTTTTGAGCAACACCAGAATAAACTTCAGAGCTCTGGGGCTGCGTGCCGGCAGCGGGAGTCGGCGCACAATACATTCTGGGTGGCCCGATAGCCCTGTATCTTCAACCAAGTAGGTGTTACTCCGGCTTGAGGCCCCCAACCCCTTGACAACTTGGTAACGCCCCCCCAGTATTTGATTCACGTTCATGTGCCCCTGAGTTGAAATCGGTGATGGACGGGTGTCCCGAAACTCAATTTAGAAAAGATTCGCAATGCTCGTCAGGCTTGTAATTCTGCGCCATAGTCAGCGTTCAAGCTGGTTTAGATAGTAGATGGATGCCGAGTGCGAGTCAATTAGGGCATTGACCCCTCTCAGATATCTTATTGGTTGAAGATGGCGTTTCGCAGGTGTCCGTTGTGGTCGGTCAAGCGGCGATCGCCCTCCTCCGCGCTGATCCCCGTCCAGTGCATCAGTAAGGCGAGCTTTACCCGGCACTGGCTTTGAGCCAACAAGCCTGCGGCAGCGGCTGGTTCGAGCCCGGTCAAATCGCGCACAATCCGCAGGGCTCGATCATAGAGTTTGCTGTTGGTAACGGAAACGTCAACCATTCGATTACTGTAGACTTTTCCCAGTTTTACCATTGCCCCGGTGGAGAGAGTATTTAACACTAACTTGGTCGCCGTACCTGCCTTGAGTCGAGTAGACCCCGCCAAAATTTCCGGCCCCACTAGCAGACGAATATCCACATCTACCTCAACCGAGACCTGATCAGTCGGAACGCAGGCAATAAAAACTGTCGTTGCGCCCCGCTGTCGAGCAGCCTGTAAGGCTCCATGCACATAGGGAGTGGTGCCGCCTGCCGTAATGCCAACGACGACATCATGGGGAGTGATTTGACGGTGGGCGATCGCCGCTGCTCCATCATCGGCTCGATCTTCTAGCGCCTCCGAACTGCGGATCAAAGCAGCTTCTCCGCCGGCAACGATGCCCTGCACCCAATCAGGCGGCGTGCAAAACGTGGGTGGGCATTCTGCTGCGTCTAACACGCCTAGCCGCCCGCTCGTGCCTGCACCCACATAAATCAATCGCCCCCCCCGACTCAGCGCTTGCGCAGTGCAATCAATGGCGTCTGCAATGGCACATCGAGCCTGATGGACAGCCTTAATCACATGGGCATCCTGTTGATTAAATAAGTCTACGAGTTCTAGGGAGGTCAGCTGATCGAGATTCTGACTCTCTGGATTAGCCTGCTCTGTCAGCAGATGTCCCCGTTCGCGAATGCCTTCCATACGGCTATATTCCAATTGTTCTACACCTGTGGTGATCTAGGGTGATTTCAAGAGTGATCTCAAGGACTTGCAGCAGAGAATTTGATCAAGTCTTAGTCACGACTACGGAGCCTTTGCTCTTGGTCATCCTCTTCAGTCGGCAATCAGTTAGTTACTGTAGAGATCGACTTCGGTTGGTTCATCGGGGTTGATTCATCAAGGCGGCTTCGCCAAGACTAAATCATTGAGAGCGATCGCCTGCCCTCAAGGGTTATTCTGTAGCCATTTAGGACTCTCAGCATCACTATAAGAGACCTTCAAGGGCATTGCGAATCCGATCTAGTTCAGCTTGCGAAAATTCGGATTCTGCCTCTGTTCCTGCGGCTCCTTTGGCCTCTGCTGGACGGGCGGAGCGATCGGCAGGATCGGCATCAGGGCTCCAATCCGTTGAGTCAACATTGGCGTCAGGTGGAACGCTGAGCGTGCCACTGGGCACAAATTTTGACTCATAGCTAGCATCCTCACAAAAGGACTCAATCTCATCAGCGTCAAATACTTCGACTGACGGATTGCCAAAATCTTGAGCTTCTAGCATTAGTGCATAGCGGGCGGCGTCATCTTCGTCTTCAAACATTAAGACTACATTGCGATCGCCCACTTTGAGGGTATGGATGCCTTCATTGTCTGTTCCAGAATTAAACAGTAAGACAAATACATGCATGGGTCTATGAAACCTCATGTCTCTAATATTGCGTCTATCGTACTTAAGTCTATGACGTTTTGGTCGATGAAGATTTGGCCACAGGTCTGAAGTTCTGAGTTGGTTTCAGTTTTCTAAACCTTTTCAGCATAAAAACAGGAATCGACTACCTTAGGAGGTGCGTCTACCGATCTGATCTCGGCGTAGGACGACAGGCTTGCCAGCAAGCTACTCCGCGATCGCCCCCGACATGGCTCCTTGTTGCAGACCCAACGTCTGAATAGAGCTGGTTTGATCGAGAGGCTAATTCAATGCCCATCTGAATGCAGATCTGATTGAATGAGAACCAAGAAATGCCAGCGTCTAAAACTTCTGGCAGTAAGATAGGGCGTGTCTACACCAGAATAAATCAGCTAGATACCCCGATGACATCGTGAATCTAGCTGGGGTCAAACCCCGTATATTTAGAAAGTTTGCCCCCTGACTGCCTGACCGCCCCACGGTCACTATGATCCTCCCTATCTTGGTCATCCGACGAGGATACGATGACACATCTTCCTAACCCCGACGAAGGGGCTGATTCCAGTGCGAATGAACGCCCCCGCTTCTATGTCCGTCGCATCAGCATTGCGCTAGGTCTCCTCCTGATGGCGGGAGGCGCAGCCGGATTTGGACTGCGCCTCTTTGTCGATCGCCGACTGGTGCCACTGGTTGAGCGCAGCCTCAATAATGTGCTGCAGCGTCCGGTGCAGATTGGTGATGTTGAGAACTTTTCACCGACTGGGGTGCGGTTTGGTGAGTCGATTGTGCCCCCCACGGCCACCGATTCTGACTGGGTTGCGATGGAGGCAATCCAGGCTCGCTTTAACCCCTTAGAAGTGCTTTGGAGTCGTCAATTGACGCTCTACGTGACGATTGTTCGTCCTCAAGCTCGAATTAGTCAAGATGAGGATGGGCAATGGCTAGCAACCCGGATCAATGCGCCCGAACCGGGCTGGATCGAGTTTAAGCTTGACAGCGTTGGGCTAGAAGATGGTCGGGTTGAACTGGCTCCCTACCCATCGGCAGCCTTAGAGAATTCCGGCTCTGATTTGGAGCCTGGATTCGATGCAGAACTCTCTGCTGAGCCGTCTCGTGAACCGATCGCTCTGCCCGTGATCGTGATCGAGCCGTTTGATGGGCAGGTGGTGTTGCGAAACAACAATCGGCTGGCGCGGTTTGAGCTGACCGGAGAAACGGGCGATCGCGGCGAGTTTGCAGTTAACGGGGAAGCCAATTGGGAGCTGGCGCTAGAGGCGCAGGCGATCGCCCAGTTTAGCCAAATGCCCCTGGCTGAATTAGCAGGACTATTGCCATCGTTGCCCATTACCTTACAAGACGGGCAGGCGGGCGGCAATGTCAGGGTCGAACTCCGGGGCGATCGCACGGTAGATCTGCGCGGGGTAGCTCAGTTTGAAGACGTGGCCGCCGAGATTAACAACGTTCCCAATCGGTTTACAGAGGGTCAGGGCCGCCTCCGACTGATGGGAGAACGCATTGAGCTAGAAGACACGACGATTCGCTATGGTGACATTCTGGCAGCGGCAACGGGTGGGGTGCATGTGCAAACCGGGTATGATATTGCCGCTCAGGTGGCTTCTGTAACTGCGACACAGCTGCTTGACACCTTTGACTTAGAGTTGCCGGTGCCCATTGAGGGTCAATTTCAGGCTGATCTCAAACTGACGGGGCCGTTTAATCAGCCGCTGCTCATGGGGGTGGCTACGAATCTTGACCCGATTCAAGTCGATCGCCTGCTCGTGAATGAGACGCGGGCGCAGTTTTTCCTGACCCCTCAGCGGCTGGTGCTAGAGTCTCTTGAGGCGGTATTAGCCTCTGGCGGCCAGATTACGGGCGATGGACAGGTTCAGTTAGGTGTTGGAGGAGGGCTTGTCTTTGATCTGGAAGCTCGTAATCTGGATGGGGATGCGATCGCCCAAGCGTATCGGCCCATTCCCGCTGGCTATACACTGGGCACCTTAGCAGCTGATATTCAGATCTTTGGGCCGTTAGACGCCATTCAGACTGTTGTGCAATGGCAAGCTCCAGATGCGACCTATGCGGGGCAAGGCGAATTGCTAGTTGCAGGCGATCGGGTCAGCCTCCGGAATACAACTCTACAAGTTGCGGGCGGTCAGGTGGCTGCGAGCGGGCAGGCGAGCCTGTCGGAGCGGCGGTGGCAGGCAATTGTTAATGCGACGGAGATTCAGCTTGGTCAGTTTTCGGCCCAGCTTACTGGTCTTGCCGAGGGTGAGTTTCGGCTGTCTGGGCTGTTTGATGATCTGAGTCCCGATGCGATCGATGCGGACGGGCGTGTAACGCTGTCGCAAGTGCCTTACCTCAATCAGCCGCTAACGGCTCAGCTCCGCTGGTTGGGCGATCGCCTTCAGGTGTTGCAAGCTACCGCATCTGGCTTCAGCGCCAGCGGCATCATTGGCACTCAGCTCACAGGCGTCGGGGCACCGGCTATTACCACACTCGACTTGGTGGTGCAGCTCCGAGACTATGATTTGGCTAATGTCGAAGCTTTGCCGATTCCACTGCCGCCCCAGCTAGCCCTGGCAGGGCACGTCGATTTTTCAGGACAGGTAACGGGCACTCTGGCCGATCCCAGGATTGTGGGCGCGGTGGGTCTAACCGATTTAGCCATTAGCAATCTGGTGTTTGAGCCCCGACTGACTGGCGATCTCCGGTTTGCCAGCACAGGAGGGCTGACCCTCGATGTTGCAGGCGAGCAAGACCAGATTCGGGTCGCGTTAGACAGCGACTTCCGCCCTCTGACCTTCTATGTGCGGCAAAATGACACCCTGGCTCAGGGGCATAGACAGGGCGATCGCCTGCTGGCTCAACTTGAAAACTTTCCGCTCGAAGTTCTCAATATTCGCCCTGCGACCAACTATGGGCTCAGCGAACTGGGCGGCTTGGTCAATGGCAACTTTGATATCAATATTGCTGATTTAGCCAACCCCTCTGGACTGGGTGCAGTGGCGATCGCCCGCCCTCGAATTGGCTATATCACAGGTGACTCATTCCGAGGGCAGCTGCGTTACGCCAACGGCATTGTTACCTTGAGTGAGGGCGAATTGCTGCTAGGAGCCAGCCGCTATGCGGTTGTGGGCAGTCTCGACCCAGTGGGGGAGGTGCCCTTTAGAGGCCAATTAATCGCAGAATCAGGCAGCGCTCAAGCCTTGCTAGTGGCTCTACAAATATTTGAAATCGGCGATTTTGCTCGGTTTTTAACTGCCCCTGTCTACAGCAGCGCCAGTGAGGTTTCTCCCTTGCCCATCGTGACGGATGCCGACTCGGTGCTGACCCAACTGCAGCGCTATTCTGAAATAGTCACCCTACTTAATCGCCAAATTGCCGAGCGAGAAAGCGCCTCGATTTTTCCCGACCTAGCCAAGCTAGATGGAGAATTTTCGGGTGAAATCAACGTTGAACTCTCCCGTCAGGGCGGCCTTTCTGCCGACTTTGACCTGCGAGGTCAAGACTGGCGCTGGGGCGACTATGATGACCCCAACCAGATCATTCTTCAGGGCAGCCTCAACGATGGCACATTGACTTTCTTGCCCTTTCGATTTGAGTCGGGGGATACCTTGATTAGCTTTGCGGGCACCATTGGCGGGGTTGACGAAAACTCGGGCCAGCTTCGGGCTGAGAATGTACCTGTAGTAGTGCTGCGCGATCTGCTGGCAGTGCCCCTCGATATAGACGGCAATCTCAATGCTACCGCCATCATCACTGGAACAATCGGCAACCCTAGAGCCCGGGGTGAAATCATTCTAGCGGATGCCACCATCAACAATAACCCAATTGCTGAAGCCGATGGCATCTTTAGCTATGCCGACGCTCGGCTTAATTTCTTTGGGCGCATGCTGGTTGAAGACCAGCCCGAAGATGAAGCCGATCCGTTGCGATTACGTGGCAGCATTCCCTATCGGTTTCCGTTTATGACCGTTTCCCCTGAGAGCGACGACATCAACGTAGATGTCAGCCTCCGGGATGAAGGCTTGGCTTTACTGAATCTGCTGAATCAGCCCATTACCTGGGAAGGAGGGCAGGGGAGCGTCCGGTTGGCGGTGGGCGGAACATTGCAGCAAACCCCCAACGGGTTTGACTTGCGGCCATTGGCCACGGGAGAGGCCATATTTGAGGATGCCCGCTTTGGGGCGCAGGTGCTGCCAGAACCCCTGACGAATGTAACTGGGCGGGTCATATTCGACCGCGATCGCATTATTACGACCGGGGTCACTGGGCAGTTTAGCAATGGGCAGGTGACGGCCACGGGCGTATTGCCCATTTTGACACCCCTGGGAGCCGATGACCCCGATGCGACTCAACCGCTCAGCATCACGCTGTCGGGCTTAGCCGTTACCCTTAAAGGTCTTTATAACGGCGGCGTTGATGGGGCGATCGCCATTACCGGTACGGCCCTCGCGCCTCAGATTGGGGGTGAGGTGATGTTATCAAATGGGCGCGTCTCACTGCCCGATACAGCAGCAGGGGTGACGGTTACAACTGCTAGCCAGCTAGTCTTTCCAGAATTTGGCGGCGTGGTCGCCCCGCCGCAGTTCAACAACCTCCAAATCACATTGGGCGATCGCTTGCTGCTGACTCGCGCCCCGATTCTCAACTTTGTGGCCACAGGGGATCTATTTATCAACGGCACCCTTGATGATATTCGGCCTCAGGGCACGATTCGACTGCGGAGCGGCCAAGTCAGCATTTTTACCTCACAATTCAATCTCAGTCGCCGTCATCGCAATATTGCCGAATTTCAACCCAACCGAGGGCTTGATCCGGTGCTTGATGTACAGCTGATTGCGTCGGTTTTAGAAGAAACTCGCAGCCCGATTTCGTCGAGCAGCCCGTTTGCGTTGTCTGAGGTTGCAGATGTTTCCGCCAATGACTTTGGCGAATTGCAGACCATTCGAGTTGAAGCCAGCGTGGTTGGCCCAGCTAGCGATTTGTTTAACAATATCGAACTGCGTAGTAGCCCACCTCGCAGCGAAAACGAACTCATTGCGCTCTTGGGCGGCGGCTTTGTCGATACTCTGGGTCGAGGAGACAGTGCCTTGGCGATCGCCAACTTGGCCGGGTCGGCTCTCTTTACCGGGCTGCAAACGCTCCTCAGCAACACACTGGGCATCAGTGATTTTCGCCTCTTTCCAACGACCATTGTGCGCGATGACCGAGAGCGGAGTGACGCCGATCGGGCGATCGCTACCCTTGCCCTCGCCGCTGAACTAGGCTTCGACCTCACTGACAATCTTTCGATTTCAATTCTGCAACTGCTCACCGTCGCAGAACCGACTCAGTTCAACATCCGCTATCGGCTCAATGATCAATTTCTGATTCGCGGCACCACAAACTTCTCAGATGAAAACCGGGCTGTTTTAGAATATGAGATTCGGTTCTAAATCAACCCGTCGACCCCACGTTGGAATCTATCAAACCTGGCTTGGGCTTCGCTGAATTTGTGAATGATTTCAATATGGCTGCAACCTTTGACTTTCAAGACTATGTCACTGCTCAGTCTAGAGTCGGGCTGGAGCATCAAAATCTGTTGCATTCCCCGGCTGACTCGATGTTGAGAAAACTGCGGAGACTGCTTCCTTCAGTGCTTCAGCACGATCCAGATAGATGTGGTGCGACGGAATCAAATTAAAGCCGTCCAGCGTTTCAAGGCGACGTTTGGTCTGTCCAGTTGCTCCAACCATGAAAACGTGACGTCCTTTCTCAACGGCCTCACGCACAGAGTTTTCTAAGGCCAAAGAGGCTGTCACGCCCAGATGAGGGACATTACTGAGGTCAAAGACAATGGCATCGCATTCTCCAATCGCGTTATGTTCGCGGGAGATAGCCTTGGCAACCCCAAAAATCATGGGCCCACTGAGTTGAAACAGCAGAACACGACCATTAGCTTCATCCAGCCAGCGTTTTTCACTGGCATCAAGCTGGATGGCATCATCAGCATCCGTAATGGTTTGAACCGACTGAGCCTGCAGCGTGCTCATGCGCTCGATCGTCAGAATGTTGGCAACAAAGACGCCAATGCCCACTGCTGCAATCAAGTCAACCAAAACAGTCAGCAGAATTACCCCATACATGATCAGGGCACCCTTCACTGAAACTCGATGTGCCCGCTTTAAAAAACTCCAGTCAATAATGTCAACTCCAACCTTTAGAGCAATACCCGCCAGCACAGCCAAAGGAATGTTAGCCGTTAAATTAGCTGCGCCCAAAATCACAATGATTAATAGACCTGCCCGCGTCAAGCCAGAGAGAGCGGTTTTTCCACCCGTTTGGATGTTGACTACTGTTCCCATTGTGGCTCCAGCCCCTGCAATGCCGCCAAACAAGCCAGACATCAAGTTGCCTAGCCCTTGCCCAATGAGTTCTTTATTAGAATCATGCTCTGTACGAGTCAAACTATCTGCAATGACCGAGGTTAATAGAGCATCAATACAGCCCAACATGCCCAACACCGCCGCATTAACTAGCATGAGCTGCAGCTGATCGGCGCTAAAAGTTGGAACTTGCAAGGCCGGAAAACCCATCGGAATTGCACCAATCCGACGAATATTAAGCCCCGGAAACAGCATCAGGGACAAAACAGTACCGCCAATGAGGGCAATTAACTGAGGTGGCACAATTCGCCTAATCCGTTCAGGCATAAACCAAATAATGGCTACCGTAGTCACGGCTAATAGGGTTTCTGCGGGCTGAACATTCGTTAGCAGATCAGGAATGGCTTTCAGCGTACCAATCACTCCACCCGCAGGGCTAACTTGGCCTAAAAATGGAGCCAACTGCAAAATCACCAGGATGATACCGATACCAGACATGAAGCCCGAAACCACCGTGTAGGGCATCATCGTGATGTATTTGCCTAGCCGCAGAGCCCCAAAGATAATTTGAAAAATTCCGGCCATCATCACGACGGTAAACGCCATAGCCAGACCGTTTTCAGGGTTAGTAGCTGTTAAGTTGGCGATCACTGCCGTCATGACAACTGTCATGGGGCCAGTGGGTTCTGAGATTAGGGTCGGGGTACCGCCAAACAAGGCGGCAAAGAAGCCGACTAACACGGCTCCCCATAAACCAGCTGCTGCACCTGCACCAGACGCAACACCAAACGCTAAGGCCATCGGCAACGCAATAATGGCTGCCGTCACACCTCCAAAGATGTCACCGCGCAAGTTTCGGAAATGAATTGTATTCGTAATTTGCATGACTATTCCTGTCTACCTTACGTACTGATTTGAGCTAAAACGTGATGACGCAGATATATAAGCTGATGCAATCAACCGGGCTGGACTGCGATCGCCCCTAGAAAGTTCAGGATTCTTGTTTTGTGGCTGCTCTAACCATGTTGATAGCAACCCAAGAATCAAATCTTCTTTTATAGGTTTAAATCTATGAATGAAAAAGAAATCATTGATTAAAATCAAATCACAAAAGATGTCAAGTACTAGCTCTAACCCAATTGTTATTTTCAATAGCAAGTGAAAGTAATGCTGATGATTGAAATGATTGAGGGCGATCGTGCTCAGAAAGCGTTAAGCCCATGAACTGACACAGGGCGATCGCTCAACCAACCCCGGCACTCGCGATCAAACGTGACCAAAATGATGCGGGCTGATTTATCGACTCAACGCCGATGAAAAAAATAGTGTTGAATTAGCGTCAATCCTTGAATTAATCTTCATTTCGGGTATGCTCGAACATGTTTATCTTGACGACGCTAGTTCACCCGCTTTTAGAATTGACCAGACGGGCAGCATAAGGAAGTATCGCCATGTTTGTTGTTGTCACCCGCATCATTTTGGTGGTGCTGCTCATCATTTTGATTCGCTTCGTCTTGACGGAGTTAATCCCCAAAGCCTATTTAACCTGGCTGGGTGGCTTTTTTCTGCTGGCATTGCTGATTGCGGCGTTTTTGTTTCCGTCAGATCAGGTGATTGAGCCCGTCTGGAATTTGTTGGCGTGGCCACTCAAGCCGTTGGGGCTAACCCTCGTATTGCTGGGGTTTGCCTTGCGAGAGGGGGCAAAAAACGCGAAGGGGGCTCTCGTATTGGCTGCATTTTTAGTTTTATTGATTACCAGTTTACCGATTACGCCGATTGCAGCCTATTGGCTTACCGAACGTACTGAGCGCACCTTCGAATCTGACGTGCTCACTGGCAATCCGAGTGTGACGTCTGCCCGCTTTGAAGAGGTGCAGACAATTGTTGTTTTGGGCGATACGCTCACCCCATCCGAACCAGGATATCGCCTGCAAAGCCGATTTTCGAGTACTGCTGATGGCCTTAGTAGCAGCTTTTTGAGCCGATTGAATGAAGCCGCCCGACTCTACAATCTGCCCACCATTCAAGAGAATGATCCGCTGGTGATGGTAGTGGCTGGGCCAGAGACTCGCTGTGTGGGCGGTGAAGTTGGGGAAGCTGTGTTTAGGCAGCTTGAGGTGTTGGGGGTGCCTCGCAGCCGAGTTCGAGTGGAGACGGGACCTCGCAATCTGAGGGGCAGTGCTGAAGTGGTTGCCAGCCAGGAACGGGGAGGCGATACGGTGTTAATTTCATCAGTCACATCAATCCGTCGTGCCAGTGCTACATTTGCCAGGTTAGGGATTCGGGTGATTCCGAGAGCAACCGATTTGTCGTGTTTTCAGCTACAAACTCCTAATGAATTTCCCATCGCAGTGACTGATATTATTCCCAGCGTAGAAGCACTGGCGCTGACAACTCGCCTGGTTGAAGAATATTTAGCAACGCTCTATTATTTCTTGCGCGGCTGGCTGGTTGATCCCATGAGTTTCTGATATTAGGTAGTCTAGTGATGGGGTAAGCGCTTGGGGCGGTTGCCAGAGAGAGTTTGGTTCATCAGGTCTATGAACCAATGGATTCATGTTCATAGGGTCTGACGGGTTGACCTGTTGCCCGTCTTGGAGGGCCCAGTTAATTCTCAACTGTAACCATCTAAGATAAGGCTGTTTGCTTTTGCCTCTACCGTGATCCGTTTAATGCATTCGATATCACCTGTTATCTCGTCACCGCTGACATCACCTCATGGCTAATTCTCATCTGCACCAACTTGGTTCTTATCTACGGCCCCACTGGCGTCAGGCGACGTTGGGTATCGTGGCGTTGTTTATTGTCAATGGCATTGCTGTCTACATTCCGCTGTTGATTAGCAATGGGGTAGACGACTTGCAGGTGGCATTCGGCATCGGTCAGATTGTGCGCTATGCGCTGCTGATTATTGCCTTGGCGTCGGTGATGTGGTTTGTCCGCATGCAGTCTCGCACGCTGCTGTTTGGGGTGGGGCGTCAGGTCGAGTTTGACCTGAAGCAGAAAATTTTCAATCATTTGCTGACGCTTGAACCTGCTTATTTTGCTCAACATACAGCAGGCGATTTAATTAGTCGCGCCACAAGTGATGTAGACAATATCCGTCGACTGCTTGGGTTTGCGGTCTTGAGTTTGGCAAATACTGTGTTTGCCTATGCGCTGCGCCTACCGGTGATGTTTAGCATTAGCATCCGCTTGACTGCAGCCGCAATTTTAATTTATCCAGTGATGTTGGTGCTGGTGCAGATGTTTAGCGATCGCCTCCGCACTGAGCAAATGCAGGTGCAAGAAGACAATGCCAGCCTGAGCGAGCTGATTCAAGAAGACATGAGCGGCATGGCGCTGATCAAAATTTATGCGCAAGAAGATAATGAGCGGCAGGCGTTTCGTCAGCTCAACCACCAGTTGCTGACGGCCAATCTCAAGCTGGGCAAAACTCGGAATACGTTGTTTCCGCTATTGGGGGGGTTAGCCAGTGTCAGTCTGCTGGTGATTTTGGCGCTGGGGGCAGGGGCGATCGCCAACGGATCAATTAGCGTCGGCAATTTTATCGCGCTGTTGCTCTATGTCGAGCAATTGGTGTTTCCAACGGCGCTGCTGGGCTTTACGATTACGGCCTATCAGCGTGGAGAGGTGAGCATTGATCGAGTGGAGTCGATTTTGACAGTTGAGCCCAAGATTCAGGATGAGACTGAGGCCATCACTCTGAATCCGGGGGAGGTCGCGGGTCGCCTAGAGGCTCACCATCTGACGTTTTGTTATCCGGGCGCAGATGCGCCTGCTCTCAATGACATTAGTTTTGTAATTGAGCCGGGAGAAACAGTTGCTATTGTTGGCCCCATTGGGTCAGGAAAATCAACTCTAGCGAATGCAATTCCGCGTTTGCTTGACATTGCCCCACAGCAGCTCATGGTAGATGGTCACGATGTCACGCAGATTCGGCTGTCTAATCTCAGACGGGCGATCGCCTATGTACCGCAAGATAGTTTTCTCTTTAGCACCACGATCAAAAACAATATCCGCTATGGCAATCCTTTGGCTGAAGATCCAGAGGTCGAATATGCGGCCAAGCAGGCGCAAATTCATAGTGAGATTCTCAATTTTCCTAAGCACTATAAAACAATTGTGGGAGAGCGAGGCATTACGCTCTCCGGCGGACAGCGCCAGCGCACGGCCCTAGCTCGCGCCCTCTTAGTCGATGCTCCCATTCTGATTTTGGATGACTCGCTCTCCAGCGTTGACAACCAGACAGCCACGGCCATTTTGCAAAACTTGTCGTCAGGCGCTCAGCGCAAAACGGTGATTTTTATTTCTCATCAGCTTTCAGCAGCAGCCATGTCTGATCGCATCTTGGTGATGGATCGGGGGCGCATTGCGCAGTCGGGCACTCACGCCGAACTGCTAGATCAGGGCGGTCTATATCAAGAGCTATGGGAGCAGCACAAACTCGAAGAGGTCTTGCAGTGAGGCAGAGTAAGCAATGGGTGAAGATGTGTCGGTAATGTTGACGATTCCGGTGGATGAGATTCGCTATAACGACCAAGGGCTGGTGCCCGCGATCGCCCAGGATTATCTAGACGGTACAGTGTTGATGCTCGCCTGGATGAATCGCGAGTCGCTACAAAAAACCCTGGAAACTGGACAAGCCTGGTATTGGAGCCGATCGCGCTCTGAGCTATGGCATAAGGGAGCCACGTCAGGTCATTTCCAGATGATCAAATCGATGCGCTATGACTGCGACAGCGATGCGCTGCTGCTCTCCATTGAACAAATTGGAGATATCGCCTGCCATACCGGGCAGCAAAGCTGTTTTCATCAGGTTGATCACAGCATTCAATCGCCTGCGGCAGACACCTTGTCGCAAGTCTTTCGCATCATTTGCGATCGCCGTGACCACCCCAACCCTGATTCCTACACTTGCAAGCTGTTGCAGGGGGGGGACAACAAAATCCTCAAGAAAATTGGCGAAGAAGCCGCTGAAGTGGTGATGGCTTGCAAAGATGATGACCCAGAGGCGATCGCTGGTGAAGTCGCTGACCTGTTTTATCACACCCTTGTAGCCCTCGCTCACCATCAGGTTGATATTCGAGAGGTCTATCGCAAGCTGCAAGAACGCCGCCGTTAAAGTGCTACCCTAGGGGGCTACCCGTCCCAAGTTACAGCCGTTTTACGGGAATTCTGGATTTTAATGGGTGAGGTTTTGGGGTCTTCTTCAAAATCTTCGATCGTGATGTAATACTGTTCCTTTGATCGACTGAGAATATAGTCGCAGAATCCTTTTAAGCCCAGTGCTGCATCAAGCATGAACTCAACTCCCGAAACCAAGCTGGCTTGGTAATGGGTTTGCCGCCTCACCTCTGCCAAAATTGGGGCAATCAAAAATTCCGATCGCGCTTTTTCGCTATTGATGGCGATCGCCAATGGCTTGTTTTCGTTCAGATCAATCAGCAACCGCTCTGATGGCTGAACTGGCTTGACTTCGGTAAACAACCTCTGGTTTTCCTCAGTTGCTAAAGCAAACGTTTCTTGCACCTGAGCTCGTGTGAAATCACTGTAGGCCATCAGTTCCTCGCAATTAAAAATTTCTGCCAATGGAATTTTTACAGTGGGATTTTTGCATGTTTCATTTCGGCTCAATCCTTAGACGGTGCTTCTCACCTAGCTGGCTGACAAAACTCGTGAAAGGCTTATTCTCCCGTACCTTAGACTTCGATGGCGCTCTGCCTAAGGTATCTACAACGACGTGGATTGAGCGCAGCCGAAATCCCCACTCCGAAGATCAGTCAGGCAACCAGGGGGGAAAGAGTTTGCTTGTGCCTATCGTATTGGCGATACTGAGCCCACGATACTTTCTCGCGTTCACCCGTTCCAGATTCATGCTCCCATTTAATTATGCTAGTGGCGCGGCACAGCTAATTGGGTAGATTAGAAGCGAGTTCATCATCGACCTCAAACACAGGATAAAGGTGCTTGAGTTTGATTCGCGCATCCTTTGAGGCTCCATCAGTCGTGAATTGCGAATTCACCGTTGCCCCACTTTCATGATGCTCCTTCTATCAAGCATCAATCTCCTGCGTAAGCCCCTCCACCATCGGAATCCGCCGTTTCAAACATTGCTCAGAGAGAACACAACTCAATTTCAGCGACATTGAGCCAACTGCCATTACGGGGAGTATGGATCAGTTCAATTCGCCGGAGGGCTAGACGGTGGGCCTCCTCAGCAGGAAAGGTTTTGTGCAGGGAGGTAATGGTGTGGGTGTTGAGATTATCCGAGAGTAACCGAATTTTAGGTGCATCGGGGTAGTCCACCTCCAAGAGGTGTTTGACTTCCTCCGCCCAATCGTTAGCTGTGCGGCGATCGCGACAACTGCCCCGTCGCCACCCTCGATTGGGAAACAAAAATACAAAGAGCGCTTGCACCCATGAAGGGGTGTAATGAAACTTTTCCTTGGCATCAACACCAGGCTGCATCTCCATAGGTTTATAGAGATGGCCATGGAGTTCTTTGCTGGCTTCATCCATACAGAACAGAACAGAACAGATGAGTGGCAGTTAGCAGTTCTTCCCGTAATACAGTCACGGCTTGTCCGCTCCACTAATCTCAGTAGATCGCAAATTCACCGGAATTTCCGATCAGGTTGTGACGGGCAGAAAGCTAGCTCCTTGCCCACCTTACGATAGCTGAGGCGAAGACTCAATTCATAGCTACACATCATCCCTACGTTCAGCAACGCATGAAGTGGCTCCGCCTCCAGCGGTTGGTTAAATCAGTTTAAACTGCTCAAATTAAACCGCTCAGACTGTCGTGTTGCCCGAAATCAGAGTCGCAAGGCGATCGCATTGTCCGGGAGTCCAACGCTCACCCAACAGCTTGTAGTTCATACGCGGAAAGTATTCATAACGTTGCCCTAATTCACCACTCAGCAGGGTCATACGCTCGATCGTGCGGGCATTAGTCAGCCGACCTGCATCGATATATCGAAATGGCGTCTGCTCCACGAGCCTGAAAACGGTTACTTTAGCATCTGCATCATCGCTGACAACAAATACATCGCTCACGGTTTCGCCAAAGGTAGGTGCATCAAACACCTCCCACCAGACATTTTTGAAAGCACCAACAACCCGCACTTTGGGAAAACGATGCTGGATCTGCTCAGATCCGCTGGTGTCCCAAGGTAGGATGAAATCCGTGTAAGTGTCATTGAACGGGTTAGAAATGTCGATATACACTTTGCCATCAAAGTGATTTCGCAACGGTTCTAGAAGTTCTAACATGCCATCTCGCAAGAACATTGCAGGCAGAATGACATCCGCTTTCGCCGCATCCTCATAACTCCCACCTATCAATGTTGCCAGCCCCAATCCTGCAGCAATCTGCTCAGCCCGACTGACAGACCGTGAGCCTAAAACAACCTCTTGCCCCGCATGGGCAAACATCCGAGCTAAACGCACCCCCATTCTGCCGGCACCTAAAATTCCAATCGTTACCATAATTGACCTACCTACTTCCTACTAGTTGGATGTTTAATCACTAAAAAAAATTAGCCGTTAACCAATCGCATCAGTTGCTCGATCATCTGGTGAAACTGACTGGCTCCACCCCGAACTCGCGCCACCAACATGCCCCCCTCTAACAACCCAAAAATCAGCGCTGCCATTGCTTGTACCTCACCAGGGAAGCGAAAACTCCCATCCTGCCGTCCTGTATGAAGAAGCGTTGCCAGACGTTCTTCGTTGGCCTGGTAAAACCTATGCACTCGCTCCACTGAGGAACAATTTAAGGTTTCCAGCTCTGCCCCCAACATGGCACATAGACAAGCTCTGTCTTGGTTGCCGCTGCTGAGTGTGGCTTCAAACAGGCCGCAATAGCGGCGCAGTTTTACCTCTGAGGTGTCGTTGGAGGCCAGGATGCCATCAACAATGCGCAAGAAGCGATCGCTATACCGATCCAGCAGTGCCGTCAGCAAATCCTCTTTTTTTGAGAAATGCGTATGCACGCTAGCTTTCCGAATGCCAACGCGCTCACTGATATCTTGATAGCTCATCCCATTTACACCTAGACGTTGAATCAAGTCTTGAGCCACATCAAGAATGAGGGTTTTGGTGTCGGGCTGTTTCATGTTTACATCCTATCGGCAGGTAGGAAAATCTGTCAAGTCCTAAGTTATCCCTATTCCTTGACATGTGTTGACAGGCATCGCCGCTTGAGAGCCATTCTGCGAACGCACTGAGAATTTTCCTCAAAAGGAGTGTTTGTTGGCTTTCCTCTCTGGGTGCAAACGTCTTGCCAAATCTCGGAGTTAGTCTAGACTGATGGGAAATGTCGGCTAGGAGCAGCAGTATGGATCATGACGCCTCACAAGGAATTGAGCCAGAGTCTTCATCTTGGTGCGAAGTTTCGCGTGATGCCATCCAATCGAATGTGGCGATGCTGCGCCGCCGCATTGGAGCGGGAGTCAAGCTGGGTGTAGTCGTCAAGGCGGATGCATTTGGTCATGGCCTCAGCCCTTGCGCTCGTGAATTTTTGGCAGCCGGAGCCGATTGGCTGATCGTCAACTTTGCCTATGAGGCGGTGGCGCTTCGAGCGGCAGGAATCAATGCCCCTATTTATATCTGTGGCAATGTCTCAGTGGCGCAAGCGCACATGGTGGCTGAGACGGGAGCGCGTTTGGTGCTCTATGATGCTGAGGTTGCCAAAGCCTTGAACCACGCAGCGCTACAGCTTGGACGATTAGTCCCCGTGCATCTCAAGATTGAAACCGGAACCCATCGCCAGGGGTTGCCATTGGAAGACGCATTACGGCTAGCACAACTGGTGTCTGAGCTTGATGGTCTGGTGCTAGAAGGCATTGCAACGCATTATGCTGATATTGAAGATACGACTAATCATCAGTTTGCTCAGCAGCAGCTAACCCAGCTAAAGCAAGCACAGCAAGCCTTTCATCAGGCAGGGTTTGCTGTGCCAATGGTGCATTCGGCTAATTCTGCAGCCACCATCCTCTGGCCCGAAGCCCATGGAAACTTGGTACGGGTTGGCATTGCTGCCTATGGGCTGTGGCCATCTACTGAAACTTACGCCACGGTATTGCAAACGGCTAGCGATCGCCCCAATGGTGGGTTTATTCCTAATTTGCAACCCGTCTTATCATGGCGAACCCGGGTGGCGCAGGTCAAACAGGTTGAAGTCGGCGGCTATATCAGCTATGGTCGAACCTTTCGAGCCACACACCCGATGACAATCGCCGTTTTGCCGTTGGGCTATCACGAAGGCTATGACCGGCGGCTTTCTAACCTGAGCTACGTTCTGATTCATGGCCAAAGAGCCCCAGTCTGTGGGCGCATTTGCATGAATATGATGATGGTCGATGTGACTCATATTGCTGATGTGGTGCCTGGGGCGATCGCTACCCTCTTGGGAGGCGATGGCGACGAACGGATTAGTGCCGAACAGCTCGCCGCTTGGATGGGCACCATCAACTACGAAGTGGTGTCTCGAATTCATCCATCTCAGCCGCGCCGAATGGTCGCAGGTGTATCGCAGTTACCCCATTCAATAGTTCAGGCTGCAACCGAGCTGTCACTAAAACTCTGAGCAGATTCATCATGGTTCATCATCCCCAAAAACCCGACGTTTCTACTGCCGTGAAATCTGCGTTACGGACGTTGTTTCATACTGATCTTAAGTATATTGTGCTGTTTGTTGGGGTGCTGCTGCTTTCAGTAATCTGGATCTTTGGCACACTCCCCTGGATTGTACTGAACTCAGTTCTATGCAACCCTGACCCTGACCCTGGCGCAGCTTGCGCGGCTCCTCAAAATTTTGGTCGATACACTCGGCTCATTCTCTCGATTGATATCATTGCGGTGCTTCTGTCTGGGTTTGCCATCTTTCAACTGCGACAGTTACGGCGGTTATGGCCATGAATGGAAGCAATCCGCAGCGGCAATGATAGGATCATGCAAAGTCTAACCTGTCGAAGCACACAATCCTGCCAGTTCGAGGTTAGTAGGTATGTGATGTAAAGCGCTAAGAGATAGCTGATTTGAAAGGGTTAGGGTGTATATACCGAACGATTAATTGCGGCTATTACATCCCGTGGCAGATTAAGTCGTCTTTATATTTCGTTACAGTAAAACTAGATGTTTCATGGCACGTTGATTAAGCGTTCTGGAAGCATCGCTCGATAACTGGAGGGCGAGAGGTCATTTTATGAACAGCAATATTCGCGTAGGAAACCTGTTTGGGATTCCCTTCTTTATTAACCCATCGTGGTTCATTGTATTTGGGCTGGTAACACTGGTTTACGGTGGCGACCTCGCTCAATTCCCAGAGCTGAATGGAGTGTTGCCCTGGCTGTTGGGTATGATCACAGCGCTACTGCTGTTTTCATCTGTGCTGGCCCATGAGCTGGGTCATAGCGTGGTGGCGATGAGTCAGGGCATTGAAGTAAAGTCAATTACGCTGTTCATTTTTGGCGGTCTGGCTAGCTTGAGCGAAGAATCAAAAACGCCGCTGCAGTCGTTCTTAGTGGCGATCGCTGGCCCGTTGGTAAGCTTTGCCTTATTTGGCGTATTCACCGTCTTGAGCCTGTTCACTGGGGTGTCTGGGCCGCTGGCTGCAATGATCGCGGTCTTGGCCTATATCAATTTGGCTTTAGGGGCATTTAATCTGATTCCAGGCTTGCCACTTGATGGCGGCAACGTGCTCAAGTCTATCGTCTGGCAAATCACTGGCAAACCCTATCGAGGCATTGCGTTTGCTAGTCGAGTTGGGCAGTTTTTTGGTTGGGTTGGTATCGTCATAGGGCTTGACTCTGTACTTGGCTTTAGTACGTTGGTTGGGCTACGCCCGATTGGCAGCATCTGGACACTGCTGATTGGCTGGTTCTTGTTGCAAAATGCAGGCCGGTCGGCTCAATCTGCAGCCATTCAAGAACAGCTTAGCGGGTTGACAGCAGCGGATGCAGTATATGCCAAGAGCCCCATTGTGTCGGCTGATATTTCTCTGCGCGAGCTGGCAAACAACCACATTATCGGTAGTGACTTAAGTTGGCGAAAATATCTTGTGACCGATGCTGATGGTAAAGTCATTGGCGATATTGATTTAGACGCGATGAAAACAGTGCCGACTACTGACTGGTGGAATGTGTCTGTCCGCGATTTAATGCAGCCAGTAGAGCAACTCAACACCGTTGCTTCAACTAAGCCGCTGATCGAAGTTATCGGCATGTTAGAGGAGCAGCAGTTGACGTCCCTCGCCGTAACCCAAGAAAATGGAGCATTGGTCGGCCTTCTAGAAAAGGCGTCCATCACCGAATTACTTCGAAAGCGAGCCAACGCAGATCTAGAAGCTGCCTGATTAGCTGCAGGACTTACAAACCTCCACGCTATTGATTCTAGAGAGCATCATTCCTTTACTCTGCCTTTTTAATCGTCTGGTTTCTAGAACATGAGGCTCTAATTTCAGATTTATGCAGTATCTCATTACCAGCGCACTGCCCTACATTAATGGCATTAAGCACCTCGGCAATTTAGTAGGTTCGATGCTACCAGCCGATGTGTATGCGCGGTTTTTAAGGCAAGAAGGAGAAACCGTCCTCTATGTTTGCGGCACGGATGAGCACGGCACCCCTGCTGAATTGGCGGCGTTAGAAGCAGGGCTTGACGTTGCCACATATTGTCAACGTCAGTATGAACGCCAATCGGATGTCTACGCTCGATTTGGCCTGTCATTTGATTATTTTGGCCGTACTTCATCTCCAGAAAACCGTGAGCTGACCCAGCACTTTTATCAGCAGCTAGATGAGAATGGGCTCATCGAAGAACGGGAAATCAGCCAGATGTATTCGTTAGCCGATCAGCGCTTTTTGCCAGATCGCTATGTCATTGGCACATGCCCAAAGTGTGGCTATCAAGCAGCTAGAGGCGATCAATGTGAAAACTGCACCTCTGTGTTGAACCCAACAGATTTAATCGAGCCGCGTTCGGCAATTTCTGGCAGCACCAACTTGGAAATTCGTCAGAGCAAACATCTGTTTCTCAAGCTGGGTTCGCTGAGTGATGATGTGCGGCAGTGGGTCGAGCGCCATAGCGACTGGCCTCTGCTGACGAAATCTATTGCGATGAAGTGGTTGAATGAAGGGCTGCAAAGTCGCTGCATTACCCGTGACTTGAGTTGGGGTGTACCAGTCCCTCGGCCTGGGTTTGAGACGAAGGTGTTTTATGTCTGGTTTGATGCGCCAATTGGCTATATAGCTGCAACGAAGGCCTGGGGGGCTGAGGCTGAAGGCCGTAATTGGCTTGACTGGTGGCAAAACCCTGATGAGGTACGGTATACCCAGTTTATGGCAAAGGACAATTTGCCCTTTCACACGATTATGTGGCCCGCCATGATTTTGGGGACGAAGGAGCCATGGGCGTTAGCCGACTACATTAAAGGGTTTAACTGGCTCAATTACTACGGCGGTAAGTTTTCTACGAGCTCAAAGCGCGGCGTGTTTCTCGACCAAGCTCTGGACGTGTTGCCTGCTGACTACTGGCGCTATACCTTGATGGCAAGTGCGCCCGAATCGTCTGATTCTGCGTTTACCTGGGAACATTTGCAAACCAAGGTAAATAAAGATTTAGCTGATAACTTAGGCAACTTTATCAACCGCATTCTCAAATTTGCTGCGTCGCGATTTGGGGGGCAAATTCCAGCGGGAGGGCAGCCCGGTATTGCAGAGCAGCAATTAGAGGCTGACTGCATCGCAAAAATTGAGGTCATGCGAGACTGCTTGCACCGACTTGAATTTCGGAAGGCGGCGGATACGCTATGTAGCTTGTGGACGGTAGGCAACCAATATATCGACGTGCAAGCGCCCTGGAGTCTGTTTAAGCAAGACCCGGATCAGGCGGCAATGGTGATCCGCACCTGCATCAACTTGATTCGCATCTATGCGATCGCCTCGGCTCCGTTCATTCCATTTACAGCAAAGATAGTTTTTGACGCCCTTCAGCTTTCTGAGGCTGAGCGTCATACTCCGTTGGCAGCCGTGGTTGATTTTTCTGTATTACAGCCTCATCGAGCATTTGACGTGCCGCCGCCGCTGTTTCAAAAGCTAGACGATGCCCGCATTGAAGAGTTGCGATCGCAATTTGGGGGTGAGTAAGTCGCTGCAGCCAATCATACATTTAGTTCATAACTTTAGTCATGGTTTATCTCCTCACTAGGCCAATAAACCCGGCCCGTCCAATGGCAAAAAGATTGTCAACACTTCGCCTTGTTGGGGATGTTGGCGCACTGTAAGCTTGCCACCCAGCGCCTGAAACAGATTTTTGGTTACAGCCAGATTCAGACTAACGTTCCCGGTTTCGGGTTGAAACATGAGCAAGTGACCAACAGACTTGAGGGTTGAGGTAAATTTGGGCAAGACATTTGGAGCGCTAGGGGGGGGATGAGGCGCAGACCCATTGGGGATAGATGGATTAAGTGGCTGCAGCTGAGAATAAAACTGGAGCTTCAGCTGATTTCCGGCAGGCATCACACGCACCTGAATGTGGCTACCTGAGGGCAAGGTGCTGGTGATTCGGTCGATGAGACCCGTTAAAACTTGGTTTAAGATCGTGGGATCACTCATCACCATTGGTAGCTTTTGAGGCAAGACGACATCCAGAGTCAGATTGCGCTGCTGCACCTGTTGCTGCCAGCGAGGAATATTTTGTTGAAAGACCTGCGCGACAGAAATTTTTGCTAAGGGGCTAACGGGTCGATGGGATGATCGGGTTTCTAGCTCAACCGCATGAAAAATCAGGCTAAATCGATCGATTTGCTTGGTGCATTCTCGGTCAATGGCTTCTAGCCGACGCACAACGTCTGCCCCTAAATCTTGGCGCTTTAACAGAAGTCGCGTCAGCGTACGGATCGTAGTCAGCGGAGTGCGAACTTCATGGGCGATCGCCTCCAGTAATTCGGCATCAGATGTAGGCTTGATGGTCGTCAAATCCTCTAGAGCGGTTCCGAGTTTAGCAGCACTGGCTACAGGATTAACCACTTGATTGTCATCAGAGTCACCATCCCACAGGGCAGGCTTCACTTTGAAGCGATCGCCCCGATTGCGATTTGACGCCACCCCTGACCTAGGCTCTATGCCAAGCTGCTCTGAACGCAGGGGGGCGCTATGCCGTTCATGGGCAACTGGCTTCCATTCGATCGGGTCAGGCAGAAAATCTAAAATCAGATGAGCAAAATCGGCAACTGTGCGATAGCTAGGCATGACGGGAGCAAACTGCTCAACTAACACATTGAGTCGGTTGAGCATATGGGGAACCGTCGTCTGCAACCGAGACTGGAGCGATCGCCAGGTCTGCCAAACCACTTCTGGATTAAACGAAAACTGAAAGGCAGGTGCATCAGAATTAGAGTCTTGCAGCGCCATCACTAGGCAAAAGTCAGGCGTTAGTACCAAACAAAATTGTTCTTGCGTCAGCGGATCACCATCTGCCAAAGGCAAAGTCGTTGGCGAAAAAGCCGCAAAGGCTTCCTCTGCGGCAGGTAAAAGATGCAGGGGCGACCACAAGCCTGCCAATGAGCTTTCTGATCTCAACGTCCATACTGAAAATCGCGAAACCAGCCATGGATGAATCAGAACCGGTAATGGCCCCGATAGCACCACCCCCTCAATCGAAGGGCTGACCCCATCAGCATCTGCTTCTAGCCCCGGATCTGCGTTAACGCCAATGTCGGCATGAACGCCCCCCTCAATTGACTGCTGCAGCAGCATATTTAACGCAGCGATCGCCCCATACCATTCTCGGGCCGACCGATCGGCCTGCTGGACTGAGAGTGCTGCAAATCGCCGCTGCCCTGGCTCTTTGAGAGCAATAATTTCAGAAAGGGTTGGTAAGTACCGCTGATACACAGACATCCATCCCGCGAACGGCTCATATCGTTTGGATCGGTAACGTTAGAATCGTGCTCCTACGTCTACCTTTATAAAGAAGATAACTGGCCGTTGCAGGTTACGAATAGCCTCGGAACCGAACTTTTTAATCGAGATACCCGCCACTTTCAACGCGTGCCCTTTAGCCAAACCAGCTAGACGGCATTTGGCGAGATTCGGTCTCTTCAGGGATATGCCGATCGACCCAATCTAAATGTTCATTCAAAATTGACTGAATGCCCTGGCGGATGAGGGTTTCAATCTGGCATTTGCGATCATCTAACGAGGAACACATCGAGGTCGTGTTCATGAGCGATCGTTCTGTTTCTTCAACAACTGTGTAAAGACCGGGCATCCGACTTAAGACATAGCAAATCAGCTTTTGCCGCATGTCTGGAATCGAAAAAGCCTGCCGATATGGATGATGTGGATAGGTCTCAAGCACCGCTTCGGCCTCTTGCATGACCAATGGGAGTGATAAGTTAACGATTGCTTTTGTCATTTTCGTTGCCCCAGTTTTATTGAAATGACCTACACAAATCTGTTGCACAAAGTAAGGGCGATCGCCCCATCTCACACTCACACACTCATTAATACGTTGGGTTGAAACTAGACGCTTATACGCTGATCATCAGAAGCGTAGATGGATTCATGATGGGCATTTGTTTGATCCAACATCACAATCTGAAGGTAATGAATGTAAGGGATAATAAATCGACTCAACTGCTAACGATACCCATCATCCAGTTAAATATAACTACCATTAACCAAAGCTTTTGATTCAACCTGTTTAATGGAAAGCTTTTGATTGAATAGAATTTAGATCAACAGGACTTGATTTAACAGTGGATGAATCATCGATGTCGCATGGCCGATACGAAATTAATCCCTCATCTGCGATTATTATGACGCCAGCACACAAAGAATAGTAAGAGAACGACTCAAAAGTTTACTCTTTGTTTTAGAAACTTAATAGCCGTCAGAACGCTTTCAAGACTGACCTTTTAACCCAACTTAAATACCCCAGTGGAGATGATCCTGCGACACAATCAGCCCATATCGGATTAAATCGTCGTTTAATAAAAGCCAGTCATAAATTGTATTAAGACAAACTTGAATTAATGTTGGATTAATTCTGAATTAATTTGTCTTGACACGATTTAATTGTTTTCTTCGGTTTCTCCTTTATTTGTTTCGTGAGTAGTGTCTTTGCGGCTATGACGGTTATCATCTGTCCGGGGGTTCATTCTCCTCAACTGACTCAGCGATTCCTCAACATATTTCATGAGACCCCGGTGCATTATTGGGTCTATCCAGTAGATCGCTACCCCGCCTATTCGTCATGGCATCTGTTGCACTGGTTGCGGCATCAGCTCGAAATGAGTTCCCACCTTGAACCCAGTTCTCATACATTCTCTGCGACGCCTGCATCTGTTCCTGCATCTACCTCAAGACCGCAGCCTTCATTCACATTTTTGGGGTTTAGTGCCGGGGTTGTTGCTGCCGCTGGAGCCGCTTGGGGGTGGCACCTGAGCGGGGGACGAGTCAATGCATTGATCGCGATTGATGGCTGGGGTGTGCCGTTAAATGCGCCTTTCTTAATTCATCGGATGAGTCATGATTACATCACACACTGGAGTTCGGCGTTACTTGGAGCGGGTGCCGATCGATTTTATGCTGATCCCCCAGTTGATCATCTAGAAATCTGGCGATCGCCCCATCTAACTCCTGGCTGGCGGATTCCTCAAACCACTCAGTCATGGCCATCGGCCTGTCCCCTGCTCGCCTCAATTGCAGAACCCGGTCGCACGCCAATCAGCGCTGCCAACTTTATCCGTGATCTGCTCAGGCGCTATCAGGAACTGAGCCTCATGATTGATCCATGCCCCATGCCTCATGACCCATAACGAGATCGACTGCGAAACCTGCTCCCAGGAACAGTAGGATAAAAGCATGACCTATCGAACTCGTAAACGCTTTGGGCAACACTGGCTCACAAGTGAACCCGTTCTTCATGAGATTTTGGCCGCCGCCGCCGTATCATCGGGCGATCGCATTCTTGAAATTGGTTCTGGTACAGGGGTGCTGACCCGCTGGCTCATTCGCCTCGCCAACGCAGTAGTCGCAGTTGAGATTGATCGAGACTTGTGTGTCACTCTGCGCCGGATGTTTCAATCAACCGAAAATTTTGAGTTGATCGAAGGGGATATTCTTAACTTAGAGCTGCCAGGAGACCTGATCGCAGTCAGTGGCCAAGGCTATCCCAATAAGGTCGTTGCCAACATCCCGTATTACATTACAGGCCCCATTTTGGAGAAATTGCTCGGTACGATTTCTACCCCCAATCCGCAGCCGTTTGACTCAATCGTATTGTTGGTGCAAAGGGAGGTTGCGGCTCGGCTTTGTGCCCAAGCAGGGTCGCGCACATTTGGAGCCCTGTCTGTGCGAGTGCAATATCTGGCTGAGTGTGAGATGGTATGTGTGGTTCCACCTAAAGCATTTTCACCACCTCCGGCAGTCGATTCTGCCGTTGTCAAGCTGCGTCCAAGAGCTACCCATCCTGCGGCTAGCGATCCGCGTCAGCTGGAGTTGTTGGTCAAGTTGGGGTTTGCCACAAAGCGTAAAATGTTGCGAAATAATTTGAAGAGTCTCATCGAACGCGATCGCCTGCTCCACTTGCTGGAACAATTAGAGATTAGCCCCCAAGCTCGTGCTGAAGATCTCGGCGTGACAGATTGGGTGGCGCTGACTAACCAGCTTTATCCAGTTCTATCGTCCTAATAGTCTCTTTCATGCGTCCCTATTCGTTGATTGCTCCAGCAAAGATTAATCTATATCTCGAAATTATTGGCGATCGCCCCGATGGCTTTCATGAACTTGCCATGCTGCTGCAGAGCATTGGGCTGTCTGATCGCATCGAAATGCGCTTGCTCGGAACCGACGATATTCTGGTGCATTGCCCCCATCCAGGTGTGCCTACCGACGAGCGCAACCTGGCGCATCGAGCCGCACGTTTGCTGAAGCAGCAATTTCCTGAGTCATTTAACCGCTATGGCGGTGTTGAAATTATTATTGACAAACACATTCCGGTGGGTGCTGGGCTGGCCGGAGGTTCGAGCAATGCTGCAGCGGTGTTGGTGGGTCTAGATCTGATGTGGAAGCTGGGGCTAACGCAATCTGAGCTGCAAGATTTGGGGGGCAAGCTGGGTTCAGATGTGCCGTTTTGTCTGGCCGGGGGAACCGCTCTGGCCACAGGGCGCGGTGAGGTGCTGTCGGCGTTGCCCAGCCTGGAGAACCTGTCGCTGGTGTTGGCAAAATACCGGGATCTTGAGGTTTCAACCGCGTGGGCATATCAGACCTATCGCCAACACTTTGGTCATGCCTATGTATCAAGCGCTAATGCTCTCAGCGATCGCCAACAGCGCGTGCATTCGGGGCCGATGGTGCAGGCCATTTCCCATCATGACTATTCTCAGATTGGGCGACTGCTGCATAATGATCTAGAGCAAGTTGTTTTACCTGCCCATCCAAAGGTCGCAAATCTTAAAGAAGAATTGGTAGCCGCCCATCCGTTGGGTGTGCTCATGTCGGGGTCGGGCCCAACTGTGTTTGCGATCGCCCAATCGCCTAACCACGCGCAACAAATTCATGATCAGGTTAAGGCGCGTCTATCCGATCCAAATCTGGAGCTGTGGATCACGCAAACCGTATCAAACGGCATTCAAATGGCCCATTCTAGCTAGTGCCCATGTCGAATCAACACCTAACGCCTAACTCTCCTCAGCCACAACCTGCTTTAGAGCCTCCAGCAGCAGCGTCTACTCCCCCAACTCCGCTGCGGTGTTTTACCGGAACTTTGATAGCGGCTCCAATGGCATTTGTGCTCTATCGCCTCACCCTTTCAATTGTCCATAGCTTTGCCAACAAACCATTACCCACTCAAAATGCTCTTGCAGCAAAGCTTGCTGTCTTAGTGCGGACGCTGGTGATCGGCATGAGTGCTCTAGGGATGAGCATTTTTGCGATCGCGGCGCTGGGTTTGCTAGCCCTGGGAATCCAGCTTTTACTCCAGCAAAAGGCATCTTCACCTGAGGACTCCAAGGCTGATTCTCGGTGATTTTTTAAATAATTTGTTACATTTACTCGGTAGGTCATCTATAACAGATTATGACAGTTGGGGTTTGGGTTCTGGGAGATCAACTTTGGGCAAACCAAGCCGCTTTGCAAAGCTGCGCTCAGCAGTCAAAGGACTGTCCAGTGATTTTGATTGAGTCGGCTCAGCATGGGAGCGTGCGTCCATATCATCGGCAAAAGCTGGTGTTGGTCTGGTCAGCCATGCGTCACTTTGCCGCCGAACTGCGGCAGAGCGGTTGGCATGTGACCTATGAAATCACTCAAGATTTTGTCACGCCGCTCCAGTCATGGGTCAAGCAGGCTGACATTACCGAACTACGGGTGATGGCTCCGGGCGATCGCCCCTTTGCTCGATTGATTCAGCACCTAGATCTACCATGTCAGATCACTGTTGTGCCCAACAACCATTTCCTATGGACGGATCAGGCCTTTAGTCAGTGGGCCAAAGGCCGCAAGACCTTGCTGATGGAAACGTTTTACCGTGCGGGTCGCAAGCAACTACAGGTGCTAATGACCGATGAGCAAGACCCCATCGGCGGCCAATGGAACTTTGATAAAGACAACCGCAAGCCCCCTAAAGGAAATCTGAACCCACCCCAACCACTATGGTTTGAGCCCGATGCCATCACGCAAGAGGTGATTGACTGGGTTGATACTCAGGAGTTCTCAAGCTATGGCGAGATCGAGCCGTTCCGGTGGGCTGTGACGCGAGAACAAGCCTTGCAGGTGCTGACTTACTTCATCGAACACCGTCTGTCTACCTTTGGCCCCTATCAAGACGCCATGGTCACCGGCGAATTTACCCTGTGGCACGCGCTGTTATCTCCCTATCTAAACCTAGGGCTGCTGCAGCCGATGGAGGTGGTGCAAGCCGCAGAGACGGCATATCGCGATCGCAACTTACCCCTCAACAGTGTGGAAGGGTTTATTCGGCAAGTGTTGGGCTGGCGAGAATTTATGCGGGGGCTTTACGCTTACGTCGATGACGACTATCCCCAGCAAAACTGGTTTGAGCATAGCCATCCCTTACCTCCGTTTTTTTGGGATGCTAACCAGACTGACATGAACTGTGTGCATCAGAGCTTAAAGCAAGTGGAGTCAATTGGGTATGCTCACCACATCCAGCGGCTAATGATTCTCAGTAATTTTGCGCTGATTGCGGGTCTCTTGCCCCAAGAGGTCGAAAACTGGTTCCATGCAGCTTTTATTGACGCCTACGACTGGGTGATGCAAACGAATGTAATTGGCATGGGGCTATTTGCCGATGGAGGGGTGTTAGCCTCTAAGCCCTATGCAGCGTCGGCCAACTATATCAACCGGATGAGCGACTATTGTCAAAATTGTAGCTATGACAAGAATAAACGGACGGGCGATCGCGCCTGCCCATTTAACTTTTTCTACTGGGACTTTCTGGCACGCCATCAAGACAAGCTCAAATCTCAGGGTCGGATGAATCTCATCCTGGCAAATTTGCAAAAAATATCACCTGAAGAGCTAGCGTCAATTCGCAAGAAGGCGCAAGATTGGCACAGCCAGCAAACTCAAGCATGCTGAGGTGAAAACACACCTGGCAAACAAAACATCTGTCAATTGCGCTCGTGCAGTGGTGCTGCCCCAATTGTTAGCTCTGGCATGAGCCGTTGCTGATCGGCTAGAGTCAGTGAGAATAATTCAATGCCCCAATGTTGGGCATATTGCTGAGCAAACTGTTTTGCTGCGGTCTCAGAATAGGCTTGAATCAACAGCTCGTCGGCTAGTTCTTTGGTGCCGCAGAAAGCAAACTCGGCGAGATACATATGCGGTTAAGACCTCAACGACATCATGTTCTTTAATCTCTGACGAGCCTTCACCCATGCCATAGACTCATCAAGTTCTGAGCAAACCATAACAAAACCCATTTTGCCACCACAGACTTATCGCAGATTAAAGGCTGAAACATCTACGTTGCAGGATGCCAACTGATGGAAATTTCTGTAAACATTGCCGAGACGGCACCAGCCTATTACAGCCAATGTTGGCTGAAGAAACCAGCCGAATCATGACAGTAAAACATTACCATAGACCATACCTGATGCATCTATCAACGGGAAGACGCCCTGTAGGACTCACCCCCCCTGTGGGTTAGCCCCCTTAAGAATTCTGATGCACATGTTGGCAAAATTGCCACATTTAGCAGGTGGCGATCGCGACAGCAAGATAGTGCCACGGGCTTTGCAGAAAATTGCCTGCCGATTACTCTTTCATCCTTTGAGACAAGAATTGAGTTCTGCTAATTCCAAGACTCTGTTAGACCGGATCTCGTCGGATGGGGCGGCTGCATTTAAGTGGGGAATCATCTATCGGCGCTGCATTCTCTCTAGAAAAGCACCCTGTCAATCAGCCTTGCCTGTCTGTTTGAGCAGTAATGGCATGATGATTTGTTCGCTACTACCCTAACCCGACTCAAGGAGGCGATCGCGCTGTATAGGAGCAAAGTTCACCATTTTTTGTAGCCTTTTCCGGGGAGCTTTATACGCGATTCATGAAAATTAGTGATTTAGAGCTTCAAGCCACCGTAGAAACACGGGATCGCGCCCCAAATATTGGGATACCGCACTCGCGCCATTGCGGTTGAGATGACTTGGGTCAGCAAAGAAGGAATTTTGCCTGAGTTCGACTTGGTTTAGATTCTGAAAGGTAAACCCTTCTTGAGTTGCCAGCATTTGCAAATGCTGATGAAAGTGCTCTTCATGCTGACGGCGGGTTGGGTCTAAATAGTCTTGACTCAGTGGTAAATTGACAAACATAAGAGCCCTATCGTGAGTCTTGGTCAATTGAGCTAGGGCGATCGCTGCAGTCGTTTGGTCTCCGTCTAGTCTAAATTGAGCATAATCTGCATCGTATTGTCCAGGCACGTTGGGGTGCTGCTGATAATATGCAGCCGGATCAAACTGCGTTTCGACAGCTAAAAATCCATTGATATCGATCGCATCGGGGGGGCGATCGCCCATCATGTGATGCAGCGATTGCACCACAGAATTAGCCACGCGCCGATCCAGCCGATCCAGCGATGGGTGCTGACTGAGTGCCTCACAGAATAGCGAATCATCTAGAACCTCTTCATTGAGGAAGAGCCTGCTGCGCCAACGCCACGCCCCATCAGAGCGTGTCATGCTGCGTGTCCCTGTCAAATGATTCTGAGATCCCTGACAGATTGGCGGCATTGGCTCTTGAAGCATGGCCGCATGCCAGTTGGGGATAGGCGGCTCATCTGCCAACGCCTGCTGAAACCCATCTGAGGCACGAATATTGAGATAGGTCACGTCGGTGCGGCTGCTATTAAAGGCTCGTGATCCGTCAGCCCAGAGCATGAAGCGGGGCGTTTGATTGCTACGGAGGAGATAGCGAACCACTAAATCGACCACCTGAGCGGTTGCGCCATTGATGCTGAAGTTATAAATCTTTAGGTGAGGATATCCTTGAGCCGTTAAGGTCTGTTGCAAGACAACCGGATCAATGCCCTGCAGCGATCGCGAACTGCCAATGATCAAAAGATCGGGCGTTCCCCAGACAGCCAAATAAGCTGAATAGTTCTGCAACTGCTCATCCAGACGCTGGCTATTGAACGATGGCATTGATGGCACATATAGCCCCGGCATCAACCAGGGATCAACCGACTGAGTATCCAAATTTCTGCTCTGATTGGCAACCTGGATCGGGATTTCAGATCGTTCATGCGCGTGAGTCGGCGTTGGCAAAACATGGGGCAACACCAATCCAATCAAGGGTATGGCAATGGTAATGCTCCCAAATCGCATGGGGTTCGTGTTAGAAGGCCGCTCAAAACTCTCTGGAAAACCTCGTACCAACCCTATCAGTGGCTGTATGGCTCCCCAAATGTACGACTGTAACCCAAGGGCGATCGCCAGCATGACCCAAACTTCTTAGAATCGTTATATGAACTTTACCGAATTTCGGTGCTGCCGTTGTCAAAATTATTCAAGCATCTACCCCACACTGCGGATGGGTGATGCCAGCACCTTAACTACACCATTTGCCTCTTCACCACTTTTCAGATGGCTGGTAGATGAGTGAATACACCTAGTTTGAACAAGTCCCCACATCCTGGGTATCAGTTGTCAGGTTGTCGATCATAAGGAGCGTCTCCGTGCTGCTCAGCTTTTTGCTTTCGCTGTTTGTAGGAATTTTAATGTTTATCTGGGGGATGCGTCTAGGACAGACACTGCTGCATCAAGGGGCGACGGCCAATGATTTATTTAAAGGGAAAAAACCCCTCTCGCTGGCTTTTTTGGGCCTATACGTAGGCTTGCTGGTAGTTGTACTCAATTGGCCTCAAATGCAAGCGCTACCGCTTGAATGGCGATTCTACGGCTTGCACATTTCCTGGGCACTGCTGCGTATCTTCCTGCTGGGTGCATGTGGCATGGCCATGACGGTGAGCTGGCATACGGCTAGACCACAGGTGCTGTCGGTTGCTCTCGTTGGAGTGCTTGGGCTGGCAGGATTTAGCAGTACTGAAGCATTTTTTTTGTCACCGATTCATGCCTCATTGCACGACAACTTACAGGCCAATGGGGTCTATGCTCAAACATCAGATAGCAGTTGTGCACCTGCAGCGTTAGCGACACTTCTGCGGCATTGGGGCATCGACAAATCTGAGTCAACTATTGCCCAATTAGCTGGAACAAGTCGCCTTGGCACGACAATGCCACAGTTGCTGATTGCCGCCAAGGCCATTGGTATGGAAGGGTTAGAGCTCAAGTCTTCGTGGGAAGAAATGCAGCAGATTAATCGTCCTGGGATTTTAGCTGTTTGGTTGTTTGATGGCGATCGTAAACGGCCTCATGCAGTTGCACTTTTAGGTCTGACAGATTCAGTTGCAACCATCGCAGACCCAGCTAGGGGCAAAATCTTTTATCTCGATCGCGGCCTATTTGAACATATCTGGCGTGAAGAATATGTTCCTATTTTTCATCCAACCAATATATCGTTAACCCCAGACGCAGCTGCAGTGGCATTACGTCGTCTAGGCTATCTCGACGATCTCAGCAGAGCCGATCGCCTGAGCCACAGTCTGCGATTATTCCAGTCAGCTCATAACCTCAAGCCTAGCGGTAGCCTAGATCCAAAGACAATTCTGTATTTGACGGGTTCAACCTTAGAAGGGGTTCCTCGATTAGACACATACCCAGTCGCAGCCAACCAGATTGAGTTTCTGCAGCCTCGACATCTTTAATACGGTCAGTCTCATCAGCCGCCGCCCTAACGTGAAGCGGCCATCAGGAACATGATCCCTCTAAATAAGCAACACATGCTACTCACCCTGAAGGCCGACAACCATCTGTAAGACAAATGGCTCACCTCCCACCTTATGATACCGATCAGCCCAAGCCCGAATGACCTCATCCAGTTCATCTAAGGCTTGATCAATCCGATCCGACGGGATGTCTAATTCCTCTAAAATCCGGACAAAGCGAGGCTGTCTATCAGCCCAGTCTTTCATCATGCGAAAATAACGAGCTGTATCTTCAACCATGATGTAGGTTCGTTCTTCCTCTGCCGCTGGAGAATACGACGAGCGTGTCAGCGCATAGAAAGGCATCCCCCACGGTGAATCAATCCGTGTCACGGTGCCTGAATAGATCAGACGCCGTTTGATATGTTCTGCGAGTGCTTCACTGAGAGGCATACAGCGATCCGAAGGCAAGTCTTCCTGAGAGCGACTGTGCAAAAACTCAATGATATCCATGAATTGGAAGGAATTAATGAGTTGCGCGTCGGGGAGATTGCCAGGGAGCTTTTCCTCAATCTGTCGCTTTTCGTCTGATGTCAGACTGCTGCCAGGAACACGCGATCGCCCTGGTTGCCAGGGATATTGCTCTAACCAAACATAGGGCAACTGAATCAAATAGCGGGGTTCTTGAGACCCCAGCATTTTCAGCAGCTTGCCTTCTGTTAGAGCCTGCCTCACTTCTTCAACAATGACCTTGACTCGCTTGGGCTCGATATGATGCAAGTGCCCGGTCATTCGCAGGTTTTGCCCCTGCTCGAGGTAGGTCATATAAATCGCACATTTTGCAGCTGTGGCAGCCGCATCTAAAAACGCACCATGCCGATGTCCACTCGTCCGCATGGCGCTAAAGGCTAGATAAAGCATGATCTGATCCATCGCACTGGGACTAAGGCGTTTGATCAGATCGACATCATTACTCATCACGAGAACAGCTTTGTGGCGTTACAAACAACAAATAGCTCTAAAGTAGTACTTAAAAGCAATATCTAGCACCCTGCTCAAAATTAGGGAAAACAACCGTTTGAACATCCCCAGCTTAAATCATTTTGATTCGCGTAGCACCGATTTCTCTCGAAAAGATGGAAAACCCATCAAAACGTCAAGGAATAGGAGCATTTTTTGTCAGAATTGAGCATTTGATGACGCTCTTCTACTTTTTACTAAAAATTTATAGCAAACCCGGAGAATACAATACAGAGCTTTGATGAGAACTGCAAGAGGGAACCTGCATCATTCTCACATACCAACACACAGACAACTGCATCAACGCTATCAGATGATTTGAATTCGGCTTATTCCTGAGATATCCTGCTCAGCGATCGCCCCTAGATAGTTGCAAAATCTGAGACAATAGGGGGCATGTTGTCTCAGGCTTACTATCTTATTCGTTCTCGTGCCGATGGTCAGTATCTTGTGGCTCGTGCTCAACGCCAAGATGCTGGCTCGGTTGATGATTCTGCTCAATCGCTGTCTCAATTTTTATTGATCTTTCAAGACCATGCTGATGCGTTGATCTATCTCAACACCCATGCATCGGGGCTCACCGATCGCTTTACAGTGGAGACTATTCCCTCTACCCAGCTCGGTTCACTGCTCAAGCGGTGGGAGTTTACAGGCATCGGCTTGGTGCAAGATCCTCTGATCCCTCAGATTGAGTTTTTATTGCAGAATTAATCGAGCGAATTTTGACCAGCTAACGGGCTGAGGTGATGGCTGTTTGGGGAGATGCATTCGTCGATGCAGCAAGCTGCCCTTGCACAATGAGCACCGAGCATTTGGCATGATGCATGACATAGTTGCTGACACTGCCGAGAAATAGTTCGGTCAAGGCAGCGCGTCCTCGTCGCCCCATGACGATTAGATCAGCACCCCATGTCCGCGATAGATCGCAAATAGTGCGGCCTGGGTTGCCCGTATTCTGTGTAAATTCAGGATGAATGCCTACAGCGATCGCCTCATCTGTCAGCGATCGCAACAGGTCTAACCCGGCCTGCTCGTAGTCGTCCCACTGTTGGCGATAAGCAGCAAGATAGGTTTCATCGGGAATGGGATACACCGCTGGCCCTGCATAGAGAGGAACTCCTGGGCTCCCGTCTTCCTCAAGCGATAACACATGCAATAACATCAAACGGCTCTGGTTAGCCTTAGCGATCTCCAGCGCTTCGGCAAATACCTGATGCCCCATGTCGGAGCGATCAACCGCAGCTAAAACCTTGCCATACATAGCGCAATCCTCCAGCAGATTCAACTGAGGCGCATCAACTGAAAGCGGCATCACCAGAGTCTCAAGAGATGCCTGAGCTTGGCCTGAGACTCATCTCATCTGCTCTTCATCTGCACCCAATTACGCACTACCAATGAAGATGCCATCTGGTGCTGGTGCGGCCCTCACTTCAGTTGTAAAACCTGAGGACGGCTCTGTGCTGAAATGCTTGCAAATCTTATGGCCAATCGTTAAGTTGCGTTGCGGTTTTGAGTCAACAATCTTGAGTTAGTAAGCACCTTCTCCTCTCAGCAAGATTTGCACTGTCTTCCAAATCAAGTGCAGATCGTAGAATGGGGTCCACTGAGATTGATAGCGCAAGTCTAAATTGACAATATCTTCAAAATCACTGATGCTTGAGCGCCCGCTAACCTGCCACTCTCCAGTTAAACCGGGTTTGACATTCAGTCGTTGCCAGTGGCGATCGCTGTAGTGTTTGACCTCATCACCCGTCGGGGGACGAGTACCCACAAGACTCATTTCCCCGACGAATACATTCCAAAACTGGGGGATTTCATCCAGACTAGTTTTCCGTAGAAACCGGCCCACCCGCGTCACGCGCGGATCGTGCTTATTCTTGAAGATTAGCCCCTTGGCCTCGTTTGGAATTAGGGTTTTAAGATCGTCTGCATTTGCGACCATCGAGCGAAACTTGCGAATGATAAACGGACGCCCGTGCAACCCATATCGCGTTTGTTGATAAAAGATCGGGCCTCGACTGTCAAGCTTGATGGCGATCGCCAAGGGAACCAGTAAAATCACCAGAATCAACAAGCCCACCAGACCTCCAGCGACATCAATCAGTCGCTTGTAAGGACAACATGACGATGGATGCATCAAATCAAATAGTGTTGGAGAGGCAACAGTAGCTGCACTTGAGAAATCCGCCTGAGAGTAATGGGTCATGCTAAAAAAACCTTCGCCGTAATCGATGACCGGATCTGATGATCGGAAATAAAACCAAAATAAGTAACCCATACGTATGACCGTATAAGTACCTATATCTGGTTATAAAGATTTGCGCATGGTTCGTTAGTCACAGACTGGGTGGGGATCAGGGAAATTCGCAGAATCTTCACAGACTTGCCCAAGTTCCCCAGTTTGTATGAAGCTTACGTGAACTTATTACAGCCACATTGAAGTCGAAAACAGGTTCTCTGTCTGGGAAAACCTCTAGTTCTTAAGTAATTCTCACTTCGTTTTATTGTGTGTCGTCAAACCCCAAGTTGATTGAAACCTGTGTCAAACATTTTCTAGGGCGATCGCTTTCAGGTGCGCTGCGTCGGGCCATGACGCCATAGATTCAGCGTGCTTGCACCTGATCAAGCCAAACCCCAGAGAAGAAATTGCACTGCTGGGGCTTGGTGCAACCTGTCTGTTGGCAAATCAGTTGACGCGCCCGATAAACGTTTTACTCTAAAAGAAGATGAGGATCGTAATACTCTGACTATTTCAATATTGCCTGAGCGCTATGACTGGAGAAGAGTTGCACCAGCTACTGTTAGAAAAATGGGGATATTCGTTTGATATCCAGCTGCGGCGCGTTCAAGACAAAATGTTTGTCCAAGTGATGTGGAAATATCTAGAGCAAGCATCATTTCCGATGAATGAGACCGAATATATGGCTCATCTAGAGGCGATCGCCGACTACCTCAACGCATGGGGGAGCACAGCTCAAGTGCGCGACTTTATTGAACAAACACGCGATCGGCCCCGATTGGGCAAGGCTGTGAGCATTCCCATCGACCTAGGAGAACGCGCCTCAGAATGGATTTTGTGAATTAATGCTCTAGCGCCCAAACAAAACCACTAACCCGGCACCGCCAAAATATAGAGCCAGCACAGCACCCCCTAAGAGACTCTGCGTGATCGGGTCAGTTGATGGAGTCAGCACCGCCCCCAGCACCGCCGCCCCAACCAATACATAGCGCCAGCCCGACAGCATTTGCTTCGACGAGACGATACCCAGCACGCCTAGCAAAAACTGCACCACCGGGATTTGAAATGCCAATCCCGTACTAAACATCAGCAACAACACAAACTCAAAATATCGATCGATCGACCACAGTTGTTCAACAACATCAGCCCCGTAGCTGATAAAGAAATTGAGTGCAGCCGGAATCAAGAGAAAATATGAAAATGCCAGTCCTGCAAAGAACAACACACTGGAGCCAAAGACAATTGGAGCCAGTAAGCGGCGCTCTCGCCGGGTTAAACCGGGCAGCACAAACCGAATAATCTGATAAAGAATCATGGGGCTGGCGATCAAAATTCCGCTGTAACCTGCCACTTTGACCGATACAAAGAAATATTCTCCCGGTGAGAGCTGAAGAAATTTGACGCCTTGTGCTGGCAGCTCTAGAACCTGGACAATGCGATTGACGAAGGCAAAACACCCAATCACCCCGACCACCACGGCGATCAGCGCATAAAAAAGCCGCAATCGCAGTTCTTCGAGGTGATCAAACAGCGACATTTCGACGTCATCTAGCGCGTCATCAGCATAGTCAGAATGTGAGCGATCGCCAGCCGAAACAGGCCGATCTTCCTTCTCGTTTGTTTTCGGATCTGAGAGGGTTGTCATGAGCCTTGCTAAATCCTTGCTTCCTGAATCATGTGTCGGCTTCGTTGACTATTGTAATGGGGGAGTTGAGACAAGGGGACATGAATTTGGCAGATTAGCATAAAAAAAGCTGAATCCTCGCCATCAAGGATTCAGCACCTGGATTCGGCACATCCAAAGTTAAGTAAGCCTGGGCACGTCTAGTTTGGGTCGCCTATCAGCCCAGCACTAGTTTGTTAACATTTCTTGAACCTGTTGCTGCAAGCTCGGATCTTGCTGAATCGCGCCCAAAATTTCATTAAACCGCTGTAGGTCTAATCCTTCATCTGCTAGCACCTGCTCTCGCTGAGACTGAATCTCCTGCTCAATCTGCTGAATTTCTGCAAATGCAACGCTAAACGACTGTTGCTCCTCTGGTGAAGCAGTCGCATCCGAGGCGGCTTCTGGCGACTCTTGAGCCTGATAAAGCTCACTAAATCGCTCACGCGTTAGACCCGATTCCTCGATTGCAGCCGCAACCCCTGCTTGAGCAGACTGCTGAATTGCTTGCAGCTCAGGAACGACATTCGCAAACTGCTCTAGCTCGTCAGGCGTCACAGATTCACTCATTGGAGCCTCCGATGGAGACATTGTCTCATCCATTGGCTCATTAGCTGGAGCCTCTGTCGGAGGTGTTTGAGCAGGAGCGTTAGGTTGGGCTGGCGGTGGTTCTGCCGGAGTCATAGAGCCTTCGGCAGGAGCATCGGGTTGGCCCATACTCTCTGACGGAGCCAGATCATCAGCCTGAGAAACCTGTGTCGATGAAGAATTACCGACATCTGCAGATCCGGCGAGCGCTGGCAAGCTAACAAACAGGCCAGCTGCTGCAACTCCGAGTAACGCGCCAAGTCTCTTCAACTGATTAGAAGTCTTGCTCATGAGTATTTTCCTCATTGCAACCATATATTCAACACCCACTACAATAGTTCTAAAAAGTAAAGAACTTGAAAAGATGGCTGAATTAGCGCGGATATTCGGCGCGATTGATTAGCCCCGCATGCTTGGGTGAATATTGAGCTAGCTGCTGTGAGACCTCTGGATTATAAAGTCGCAGATAGTTCCAATAATTTTCAAATACAGATTCGACATATCCTTTTGTCTCAGGAAATGGAATCTGCTCGACAAACCAATCTGGGTCGCTAAACCCAAATCGACTGATCCAGTCGGCAACACTACCAGGGCCAGCATTGTAGCTGGCCACTGCAAAGAGCGAATTGTCATCATATTCTTGATGGGTATAGTCGAGATACCAGGTACCCAGCTCAATATTGTCGTTGGGCTCATTGAGATTGTAGTCGCCCACATCGGTTTGCTGGGCGATCCAGTCGGCGGTAGACGGCATGATCTGCATCAGTCCAGTGGCTCCTACAACAGATTGGATGCGTGATTCAAACCGAGATTCTTGGCGAATGAGTGCAGTGACTAAGACGGGGTTGAGCTGGCGCTGATCTGACCACGACTGAATGGCTGCAAAATATGGAAATGGGTAGAGTGCTTGCCAATAGGCAGTTTGTTGCTTGACATCAGCGGCACTGAGGGCCTCTTCTGGCGTGGCGCGCCACGTCAGGCTAGACAGCATGAAAAGGCCGTCGAGGTTGTCTCCGATCGCCAGCCGCATGAGGCCATCGGTAAATTGTTCTGCAACTGTTGGCTGCGTCGGCATGGCAAATTCGACTTGCCACATTGACCATGCCTCTCGATCTTGCCCAAGCTGATACAGTTCTTTCAGAACATCTGAGCCTGCAGGCGGAGCAGGTCGTAGGGCCGGTTTTTCCAGCGTCGGCAACTTTGACCGCAGCGATGTAAAGTCACCGACGTCCCAGCCTAGATAAACAGCTGATCGCCATGCATAGTAAGACTCTGGATATTGAGTCAGGGTGTGCTCAAAGGCACGGCGAGCTTCATTGTCTCGCCCTAATTGCAACGCCCACTTGCCAACCCAAAATGCCGCCTCGGGGGCTAGTTCGCTATCTGGATTGTGCGTCACGATTTGGCCTGCCCATTCCCAAGCATTTTTAGGATCATCCTGTTCGGCGTATTGTTCGGCTTGCTGCCAGCGAATTTCAGCAGCGGCATCAGACTCTGAATATTGGGTCAACACTGACTGACGCGCTTGTTCGGCAGATTGGCTGCTTTGCAGCTCGTCAAGCACTGCGGCTCGTTCTTGGAGAGCTGATGCGGCCTGATCTGGGAATTGGGCGATCGCCTGATCAAGATAGGCGATCGCCTGGTTGGCATTGACCAAGCGAGAGAGGCGCAACAGTGCTTCACCCGTTTCATCAGCCTCAGGAAATTCGCTGATCAGCCGCTGATAGGCCGCGATCGCATCTGCACCCCGTCTATCGAGTTGCGCCCCTCGCCCCACCCGATAGAGATGAAGCGGCGTTACCGCAGCCCGCTCATAGGCATAGGAGGCGCTACCGTAATACTGCGTTTCCCAGTAACCAAAGGCGATCGCCTGCCAATCATCAGGCTGAAGCTGGTCAGAATACTCATTAACCAAGCGATTGAGTACCTCGCCACTATCAGGCAAATAGAGCCCATGCTTGGCCACCAGTAGCAGTAGGTCAAGCGAATCAGGATTTTCGCTAAGGCGAGTTTGAGCGACATCAACCGCCCGAGGATGGGCCGGAAACGTCTCCAATAGCTGATCCCAGTACTGTGGGTCGGCTTTGCCGAGCGCAAACAATGCCTCTGCTGCCAGCGGATTATCGGGATAGGCAGCCAACAATTTTTGCCAAGCTGCCGTAGCGACCTCTGCGTCTCCAGTTGCAGTCTGGGCTTGTGCCTGCCGCATTAAAATTGCAGGCGCAAAACTAGGATAATCTACGTCTAACCCTTCTAAAAGTGGCACTGCCGATCCCGCTTTACCCTGCTGAATCAGGTCACTTGCCAACACAAAGCGGGCTCGACTCTGGTCTAGAGCCGTTGGAACTTGATCGCTATCAGACCCTTCACCTATGGCGATCGCCTCTAGCTGAGCAGCCCGGTCTGCTGGGGCAACGGTCATCAGCGGCAGCACCATTGAGGACACATCAGCCTCATCAGATTCGGCGTTTGAGGGGCGATCGCCAGCGTCCCCTAGGCTCAGGATTTGAGGCACCATGCCCGTTAGGGTAGCAAGCCCAACACCTCCAGCGATCGCCACAGCAATTCCAGACCCTACTCCCAGTAGAATTTTTGCGTTACGAGTCTTAATCATTCGTTCGGCACATGGATATTTTCGATATCTCTTGACGAATGCTAGCGCAAGCTCTGATGAAATTGAGCAATACTGGAAAGTAAGATGTAGAGCTATAAAAATCAGTAGACGATAGGTAATAGACGGCATGGAGCTTCGAGGGACAGAAACGCAACTTTTAGAGTGGTCAGGTGATTGTTTGGCGATCGGTCTCTTTGCGGACGCACCGTTGTCTGAGGAGGTGGTGTGCTTGGATGAAACGCTCTCAGGCACGCTCTCAGAACTCATTCAAGACATAGAGTTTAAGGGGAAAGCGGGGAGCAGTGCCATCACCCGCGTGGGGGCGAATAGTCCCATTCGCAAGATTGCCATTGTGGGGCTGGGCCAACCAGAAACATTGACGGTAGAAACGCTCAGACAGGCCGCAGGTACGATTGCCCGCATGGCGAAACGGGAGCGCTGCCAGACCGTTGGGATATATCTGCCGCTGTGGCGAGATCAGGCTGCGATGACCGCTCAGGCAATCGTGGAAGGGCTAGAGCTGGCGCTACACCAAGATACTCGCTTCAAATCAGAATCAGACGGGCAGGGCAATGCTCCCAAAACGATTGACTTGCTAAACTTCGGTGATCAGAACGATGCCATTCAGCGGGCGCAGCAGGTTTGCCGGGGTGTGATTTTGGCTCGCGAATTGGTTTCAGCACCTGCCAATGTGGTGACGCCATTGGTGATGGCTGAGACCGCAGAGGCGATCGCCCATGAATATGGCCTAGACCTCGAAATTTTAGACCAAGCGGCTTGCGAAAAGCTTGGCATGGGAGCCTTCTTGGGAGTAGCTCAAGCATCAGACTTGCCACCTCAGTTTATTCATCTCACCTATCGCCCCGATGACACCCCTCAGCGCAAGCTCGCCATCATCGGCAAGGGGCTCACCTTCGACAGCGGTGGGTTGAATCTCAAGCCGTCTGGCAGCGGCATCGAAATGATGAAAACCGATATGGGGGGAGCTGCTGCAACGTTAGGGGCGGCCAAGGCGATCGCCCAGTTGAAGCCCAATGTCGAAGTTCACTTTATTAGTGCCGTTACTGAGAATATGATCAGCGGTCGTGCTATGCGTCCCGGCGACATTCTCACGGCATCTAACGGCAAAACGATCGAAGTCAATAATACGGATGCAGAAGGTCGCCTGACGTTAGCGGATGCATTGGTGTTTACTGACAAGCTCGGGGTTGATGCCATGGTTGATTTAGCCACCCTCACCGGAGCCTGCATGGTAGCCTTGGGCAATGATATCGCTGGACTCTGGAGCGAAAGTGATGCCTTGTCAGCCGAACTACTAGGAGCAGCGGATCGAGCCGGCGAAAAGTTTTGGCGCATGCCCATGGAAGAAAAATATTTTGAGGGCATGAAATCAGTCGTGGCCGATATGAAAAATACGGGGCCGCGTGTAGGGGGTGCCATCACTGCGGCGCTCTTCCTGAAACAGTTTGTCAACGATACACCGTGGGTTCACCTTGACGTCGCTGGCCCAGTTTGGACGGATAAAGAAGACGGGTACAACAACCCTGGCGGCACTGGCTTTGCCGTGCGGACATTGGTCAACTGGGTGTTGGGTACTTAACACAACAACTCAAGAACAAATAACAGGGGGTCAATAGCCGCGATCGCGCTGCACAACATGCTCTAGTGACATACCGGCTCGGCTGCGGCACACCGCCTCGGCAACTTGAACGGCAGCAGTCGCTGGAACGGTGCGCGCAGCAATGTGAGGCGTCATCGTAATTTTAGGGTGAGCCCAAAACGGATGCTCCATTGGCAACGGCTCCGTGCGAAAGACATCTAGCTGCGCTCCCGCAAGCTGCCCCGAGTCGAGTGCGGCCAATAAATCAGCTTCGACTAAATGCTGTCCACGGGCGCTGTTGATTAGATAGGCACCCTGCGGCAGCGCCATAAACGTCTCACCATTGAGGATGCTGTCTGTTTCAGGTGTCAGCGGTAGCAAGCAAACGAGCACCTGACATCCGCTCAAGAATTCTGGCAGCGTTGTCCAGCCAGAAAAGCAATCGACTCCAGGAATTGATTTTGGGGTGCGACTCCAACCCCGGATTGGAAAGCCTAGGGTGCTCAGCTTTTGAGCTGTATCCGTGCCCAGCACCCCCAAACCCAAGATGCCAATCGGGCATGAGTTAGCGGGTTTGGCTGGCAAATACTCCCAGCGGTTGAGGGTTTGTAGCGTTTGATAATTGAGCGATCGCCGCTGAAATTGCAGCACAGCCAGAATCACATATTCACTCATTTGCATCGTCATGCTCGGGTCAACAATCCGAACAATGGGCACGTCTGGCAACTGAGGATCGCGGAGAATGTGATCGACTCCGGCTCCTGTTGAAATAATCACGTTGAGATTAGGAAATTGCCTCAATGAGCCGAGCGGATGCATCCAGGTGAGCGTAGCCTCAATGCGGCTTACATCCTGTAGTTCTGACTCCAGCAAAATTTCGGTTTCGGATAATGTCTTGGTAAGTTCATGAATCCAATCCGTTGGAGAGTCGATGTCTCCTAGCAGCACGACCGCCATATTAACCGCCTATGAGAGTCTTAATCCTGTAGTTTGTCGAAACCATTATCGGGTGAGCGCCGTACATTAATCAGCATGCGATCGCTCCCTGACGGGATCGTGCGGCCATCAGAGAAATTTGTAGCCACACTATACTGGCTGTAGCTATTAAAAATCGTAAAATCTAGGCCATTCTAAAGCCGATATCAGTGGTTTAGGAGCGTCAACTTAGTATGTTCTCATGCCATGTTCTTATCATGTTTGAGAACTATTTGAGAACTAAAGGTTTCCCATATGCAGAACTCCAGTTATAGACTTGGACGAGGTTAATATCCCTCAAGAGCTTGTGGCATCACTATCAAACTGGATTAGGGACAACTCATGACACCTTCGCAGACACAAGACGAACTCAGCTATCGACAGAGACGACACAAAATCTGGCGGCCTCATGGTGCAACGCTTGTGATGCTAGGGTCGATTTGTTTCGCTGCCACAATTGTGGCAGCCTGGTTTGCAGGTCAGGGGCAAATCACAGCCATTTTCTCCACGTTTGATATGTCTCAGGCCAACCCGCCGCTGTGGCTGGAAGTGCCCCGCGTGGCCATGGAATATTTGCTGTTTCCGACTGTAATTTTGCTGCTGATTGTCTTCGTCGTGATGCGGGTTTCACCTCAGCCTCGCCAATGGTCGCGCTTTATTGTCATCGGCATCTTGTCAGTGCTGTTGGGGCGTTATCTCGTCTGGCGATCGCTCTCTACTCTCAATCTAAGCACTCCATTAAATGGGGTCTTTAGTCTGGTTCTGTTTTTGCTAGAGCTGCTGATTTTGGGGAACAGTTGCATCCAGCTTTTTCTGATGCTCAATGTGCGCGATCGCCGCCCAGAAGCAGATATTTTGGCTCAAGATGTTGTCTCAGGAGCCTATGTTCCTTGGGTTGATGTGCTGATTCCAACCTATGATGAGCCCGCATTTATTTTGCGACGAACGGTGATTGGGTGTCAGGCGCTCGACTATGCCAACAAACGCATCTATCTTCTCGATGACACACGCCGCCCAGAGATTAAGCAACTGGCGGACGAGTTGGGCTGTGAATATATCACCCGATCGGATAACCGCCATGCCAAAGCTGGGAACCTCAACAATGCGATCGCTCTCACAACTGGTGAACTGATTGCGATATTTGACGCTGACTTTGTACCAACTACCAACTTTCTCACTCGCACAGTAGGCTTCTTTCAAGATGATCTCGTAGGGCTGATTCAAACACCCCAAAGCTTCTACAATCCTGACCCAATTGCCCGTAACCTTGGCTTAGAAGATGTGCTCACCTCAGAGGAGGAAGTGTTTTATCGCCAGATTCAGCCAATGCGCGATGGAGCAGGTGGTGTAGTGTGTTCAGGCACATCGTTTGTTGTCCGTCGAGTCGCCTTGCAAAAGACAGGTGGGTTTGTTACCGAATCGTTGAGTGAAGACTACTTTACCGGGATTCGTCTGGCGGCTGAGGGCTATCGTTTAGTCTATCTTGACGAAAAGCTCAGCGCTGGCCTCGCTGCCGAAAATATTTCTTCTCAAGCGCTCCAGCGCATTCGCTGGGCCCGTGGCACGTTGCAAGCGTTTTTTATCCAATCGAATCCGTTGACGATTCCAGGACTGCGCCCGGTGCAGCGCCTAGCCTATCTAGAAGGGCTGTTGCACTGGTTTACCAGCATCTCACGCGTCGGCTTTTTGCTCATGCCGCTGGCCTATTCGTTTCTTGAAGCAATTCCTCTGCGGGCATCTCCGTCTGAGTTGCTGTATTTCTTTCTGCCCTACTATTTGGTACAGATGGCCGTCTTTGCATGGCTCAACTATCGCTCGCGCTCGGCCTTGCTTTCTGATATTTATTCGCTGGTGCTCTGCTTCCCACTAGCGCTGACAGCTATTCAGTCGATGCTGATTCCATTTGGTAAAGGGTTTAAGGTGACTCCGAAAGGGACGGCAAGCGATCGCTATTCCTTCAACTGGTCGCTTGCTTGGCCGCTAGTCGTTATGTTTATTGCAACTGCCGTTAGCCTGTGGATTAACCTTGGCCTCTCGATTGTGCATGATGCGGAGATGTCTACGTTATCGCCAGAAGCCGCAGCAAAAATGGCACAACGGATGCACGGCTTTGACCTCGGCTGGATTTGGAGCGCCTATAACCTGATCATGCTCAGCATTGCCCTGTTAATCTTGCTTGATGTGCCGCGTCCTAATGTGCATGAATGGTTTGATCTGCGCCGAACGGTGCGACTGAGCCTGGGGCAGCAAACATTTTGGGGCACAACACGCATGATTTCGGAGGTCGGAGTCGAAGTTGAGCTAACTCAAGCGGGCTTCCCCAGCGTTGACTCAGCTGCCACCCCTCTCAATGTTGACCTAGAGATCTTAGAAGAAAACTTATGCTTTCATGGGCAGGTAGTGCGTACAGGGTTTCACAACGAGTTTCCAACGGTTCGCATCATGCTGGAGGCTGCCAGCCTTGAACACCAGCGCCGCCTGATCAAACTGCTGTTTTGCCGCCCTGGGCAATGGAAAAGTCGCCATACTCCGGGTGAGTTTCAATCACTGATGATTTTGATTAGAATCTTGCTGACGCCGCGCATTTTGTTTGATCGCAATATTGACGTGCGACCCGTTGCACTCTCTAAAACATAGCAGCAAATATCTGCTCACTGGGGCATATAAGGTCTGAAGGCTGATTGACGGACAAAACTATTTACAACCCATATCCTGCATTGGATCAGGAGACCTGCTCCTTTGGCTGGCTGACAAAACTTGTGAAAGGCTGATTCTCCCGTACCGTAGGCTTCGACTGCACTTTGCCTAAGGTATCTACAATGACGTGGATTGAGCGCAGCCGAAATCCACACTCCGAAGATCTGTCAGGCAACCAGCCGGCCCCCTCCATTAGATGAAATACTGTAAGCGTGCAGTTTCTGCATCCTATGCAGAATTTTTTGTTAGTCAACTAGGTTTGAAGGACAGAAGACGGGGGATAGAAAGCGGAAGAAAGAGGGCGAGATGAAGAAATGGAAGCGATCGCCAACGCCTCTCCTGGAACATTTCCCCCGAAAGAGTTTGGGGGAAAGTGCTGCTTGACTGACAAAATTAAGAAGCAGGAATGCGACTGAGAACGGTGAATTCACGACGAAACGCTTTATTGAATTGACATTTGCAGGCAAGAGGTAGCTGCTGGTCTGGAGCACTAGTAAAGAAACCGATAGACCTGAATATCTGACTGCTGAGTAATAGCAAGCCGAATCCAGTTCTAGCCCAGTTTGAGATCACTCATTCCCCGATTCCAATGGGCATCGATTTGCCACCGTTGACCCGATGCCACCACTTGTACCCCTTGCAGACCAGAAATAAGGTAGTTAGAGCCATGACTCCACCCAAGAGATGAATAGTTTGATTTTGGAGAATGCCAATGATCATCCAGCATAGGGGTTTTCAGTGGCCGACGTCTTGCCACTGGATCTCACATTGACGCAGAAATTCGTTCAACGCATCATAGAGTCGAGACGTAGGAGCCATTATCCTGACTGTTGGGTGTGGTAACTTTTCAGCATAAACCAGACTCCTCTTCCGGCACAGCTTGCGTTTCCTTCCACAGTCTCAACATACAAGTCAATCAGGTGCTAGAACTCGAAACTCAAAACTTAGAACTCAAAACTTAGAACTCAAAACTTAGAACTCAAAACTTACCACCCCATCTACCCCTATGCCCTCCATCACCCAACTCCTCTGGCAACTGATTCGCTACGCTCAGCGTCTCTACTGGGTCGATACGCTGTTGTGGCTGTTCATTCTGGGTCTGCCAGCGGTGCCGGGGCTGCTCATTCGTGAGTTTTTCGACACCCTCACTGGGGAATCGCGCTTTAGCGCATCACCCTGGGTGTGGATTGGGCTACTGCTGGCAGTGGGGCTGGCGCGGGTGGTGGCAATTTTTTTGGGGCGCATCACCAAGACCCAGCATCGCTTTTTGATCAGCGGTCTGGTGCGACACAACCTACTGCATGAACTGCTCAAGCGTCCTGGCGCCGAACTGGCAACGGGTGGGGCCGACGGCCAAAATGCCTCCCCCGGCGAAATTCTCAGCTACTTTCGCGACGATGCGGCCCAGATTGAGGATGTGGTGGTGGGCACCAACGAGATTTTTGCCGCCGGGGTGTTTGCGGTGGGCTCGGTGGCGCTGTTGATCAGCGTCAACCCGACGATGACGCTGCTGGTGTTTTTGCCACTGTGTGCGATCGCCCTTTTAGCTCACCAAGCCGAACACCGCCTCAAACGCTACCGCCGCGCCAGCCGCCAGGCCACTCAGCAGGTTACCGGGCTGATTGGCGAACTGTTCACCGCCGTGCAAGCGGTCAAAGTAGCCGGGGCAGAAGCCCAAATGCTGGAGGAATTGCGGGGAAGGTGCGATCGCCGTCGCAACCAGGTGGTACGCGACCAAGTTTTCAGCGCCATCCTCAACTCCGGCTTTGAAAACATCGTCAGCATCGGCACCGGGTTCATTTTGCTGGTCGCCTCCCAGAGCCTTGGTGCCCAAGGCGACTTCACCGTGGGCGACTTTGCCCTGTTTGTCTATTACTTATCTTTTGTCACCTACTTCCTCGCCTTCCTCGGCGGATTCATCGCGATCACTAGGCAGAGTGAAGTGTCTTTTGAGCGCATGGCAGGGCTTGTGGGAACAGGTACAAGGTGCATGTTGCATAGTGCAAGGGTGGAAGGAAACGATGAAACTGCTGTTTCTTCCGTTAAGCAGCAACCTGTAAGTCAGACTGTAAACCTTATACCCAGTACCCGATACCCATCCCACCCTCTCACCCATCCCCACCCCCTCTATCTCAAACCTATTCTTGGCGGAGAATCGGCGCTGCCACCGAGTGTAAGTGCGATAGTCAAAGACCCGCCCGGAAGAGCCATCATCCCCGCCCCCCTCCACGAGCTACGAGTCGAAGGGTTGACCTACTGCTATCCAGTCGGTGGCGGCATCAGGGACATTAGTTTTACGCTCACCCAGGGCAGTTTGACGGTGATCACCGGACGGGTGGGCGCGGGTAAAACTACCCTACTGCGGGTGCTTTTGGGCCTGCTGCCCAGCCAGTCTGGCACGCTATATTGGAATGGTCAACCGATTCTCGACCCGGCGAATTTTTTGGTGCCTCCTCGGGCCGCTTATACACCCCAAATTCCCCAGCTTTTCAGCGCCTCGCTGCGGGAGAACCTGCTGCTAGGGCTGGGGGATACCATTGTTTCAGAGCAGATTGATCAGGCGATCGCCACTGCCATTTTTGATCAAGACCTAGCTACCATGCCCGATGGCCTTGACACCCTGATCGGCACCCGAGGCGTGCGCCTCTCCGGCGGCCAAAAACAACGGGTTGCTGCCGCCCGCATGCTGCTGCGTCGTCCCGCCCTGATGGTGTTCGACGACCTCTCCAGTGCCCTGGATGTGGAGACTGAACAGCATCTCTGGGAGCAGTTGTTTGGCAGTGGGGGAGGTATGGAGGGTGAACGGTATCAGGTGCAAGGTGCAAGGGAGAAATCAGAATCAGAACCTGATACTCGGCACCCGATACCGGATACCCAAAACCCATCCACCCTTCGGCTGAGCGATCGCGCCGAAGCCCATCCACCCATCCACCCATCCACCCGACTCCCCACCTGCCTCGTTGTCTCCCATCGCCCCTCCGTGCTCAATCGAGCCGATCAAGTGCTCTACTTAGAAGCGGGCCAAGTAATCAATCGCACCATCAGCAGGCCGTACACATAATTTATTGACGATGATTCTCAAGAAATCTACGATGAGAGTCTACCGATATTAATATGAGATAGAAAGCATGGCGACTCCTTTGCAAAGCGGCGCGCATATTCTGTCCCAGGCTGACTATTGGGCACTGATTCAGGCAAATGTCTGCCAATCACAAGGCTCTGTTGTATCAGCTCGACTTTATTCATTGTGAAGGGGAGGAAAGGTAGCAAAATCAGGAAAGCGTTACTCGGTTTCTCCTGATGAACTTGCTACCGAAAGAGTTAATCCCTTGGATTGTGGTGTTTGCCCCGTTATTTTCTAAACCTGTTTGGGAATCAGCACTTGTGCTGCTTTTGGGTGCTATTGTAGCACCCGGCAAACGCACCGTCAGTGCAATTTTGCGGGCGCTGGGAATGGAGCATGAACCTCACTTCCAAAACTATCATCGGGTGCTGAGCCGAGCGATCTGGTCGAGTCGTCAGGCAAGTCGATTACTGCTGCAACAGTTGGTCAAAGTTTTTGTTGCGAATGGAGTTCTAGTGACGGGCATCGATGACACGATAGAACGGCGATGGGGTAAACGGATTGCAGCTCGAGGGATCTACCGCGACCCGGTGCGCTCGAGTGATAGCCACGTTGTCAAAACCAGTGGATTGCGTTGGCTCTCTTTGATGCTGTTAGTCCCCATGAACTGCAGGTTGCTTCTGAGACAGCGGTTTGGTATCACACTGGATTGCCTGCTGTTCCCATCCGTTGGGTTCTAGTCAAAGACCCCAATGGCAAGTTGGAGCCTCAAGCCTTTCTCTCATCTGACTTTTTTTCTGACATTTAAATCCAATGTCGGCTGATCCCTGTATCACTTATAGAACGACAAGATACAGACCAGCAATTAGGGGATGACCATTGATGGTTCTCCATCCTAAGCGTGATGCTTTCGATGCTCTCATTCCCAATTCACCAGCCTTTTGCCATGTATGCATTACCTCTATCTGATCAGCGTAGCTGATGAGAGATGGGCTGCTGCGTGGGTCTGTTCCACTCTTTCTTACGCGGTATTGTCATCAGCCCACTCTAACCAAAACCAATCTGAGTTCTGCGTTGGCAATCCCGACATTGATTTAATCAACCTCACACACACCAACCTCATACACAACTGTAACTATAGGAGACTTCCAATGGCTCGTATTATTGGCGACAACAACGACAATCAACTTATTGGCACCCTCGACGCTGACCTGATACGCGGATTAGACGGAAGCGATCGCATCCGTGCCCGTGGTGGTGACGACATCGTTCAGGCAGGCAACGATGATGATAACGTCAGAGGACAGGGCGGCAATGACACCATTAACGGGAATGACGGAGACGACAAGCTGAATGGCAATAGTGGCGATGATCGTATTGCTGGCGGCGCTGGAGATGACCGGATTAATGGCGGCAGCGGTGCCGATCAGCTCAGTGGCGGATCGGGTAACGATACGATACGGGGTGGGGATGATGATGATGTACTCAAAGGCGGACAAGGCGATGACCTGCTAATTGGGGATACAGGTGACGACACCATGAAAGGCGGTGCAGGCGATGACCGCATGGTTTGGAATCAGGGAGATGGCAACGATATCATGCAAGGGGGTGCGGGTACGGATACAGCAGTCGCCAATGGTGGCGGCATTGATGAGACCTTTACCCTCAAGCAGCAGGGACGTCGTGCATTATTTGACCGGGTCGATCCGTTCCCTTTCACCCTTGATATCAAGAGCACCGAAGTAGTGGAATTGAATGGATTTGGAGGCAATGATTCGTTTCGGGTTGAGGATTTGTCAAATACATCTGTGGTGAAGGTTGTGTTTAACGGAGGCGAGGGGGACGATACGCTAGATGCTGTTGAAACCAACGTACAAATCGTAGCCGATGGGGGCAGCGGTAACGATACGCTGGTAGGTGGTGATGCCGACGACCTACTGCAAGGAGGCGATGGCGATGATGTGATTGATGGTGGTCGCGGCGACGACACGATGCTGGGCGGTGCAGGCAACGATCGCCTGATCTGGAATCCTGGCGGTGACAGCGACATCATGGTCGGTGGCGAAGGGATTGACACAGCCGTCTTTAATGGCGGTGGTGCTGGTGAGCAATTTACCTTAGAACAAAACGGCAATCAGGCTATTTTCGACCGGGTTAATCCTGGCCCTGTGACTCTGACCATCACCGAGTCTGAGACCATGGAAGTCAACGGCAATGGAGGCGACGATTCTCTTGTGGTCAGCGATGTCACCAGCACCGATATTGCACTCATCGTATTCAACGGGGGAGATGGGAATGACACTCTGGATGCGGCCAATGCAGGTGTTTCAGTTGAAGCCAATGGTGGAGCCGGAGATGACACACTCGCAGGAGGCAGTGCTGATGACTTCTTATTGGGAGGCTTAGGTACAAATCTCTTAACCGGGGGTGCTGGGCGCGATCGCTTCGCCTTTGGTGCTGATGGCCGCGATGCTACGGACACCATTACGGACTATTCCATCAGTGATGACCAGCATGTATTGGTGGGCGGTGAGTTGGGCATTGATGAATTGCTGTTCCAAAATGCAGCGCCAAGGGAAGCGCTAATCGAAAAAGTAGCAGAAGAAATAGAAGTAGCTCCAAACAACAGCAACGTGCTGATTCTGCAAGGGCAGACCTTTGCCAATGCAGGAGCCGCAGCCCAGGCGATCGCCAACAATAATCAGATCATCGCTGAAGAAGGTGTGTTTGTTTACTTCAACGAAAACCTCGGATTTGCGCGTCTGGTATATTCCGAAAACCTGGGTGCTGGGGGCACCATTGATGTGCTAGCCAATATGCAAAACATCACCGATGTTGCCGATCTTGCAGGCTTCACGGCGGATAACTTTGCCCTAGCTTAGAACGCTTGTATAGTTCCCAGGGTTCTACCAACAGATGCACCAAATGAATGATGCATCTGTCTGTGAGTAAGAAACCATGGCTTTGTCAAAGGAGCCTCGAACGAACTCATGAGCAGTGTGTAAGCATAGACCCCAGAGTTCATAGCGGACTCTGGGGTTTAGCGAAATTTAGAACACAATGATACATTTAGGCCGTATCATTAAAGCCAACATACCGTGTTCACACCGCTTGTGGAGATAGAATCAAATGCTGTCGCATGTAGGATTTGCAGTTTAGCCGATGGAGCACTTTTCTAATGCATCCGATGTTGAGCTGATTCACCATCTCCGAGCAGGGCAAGCACAAGCTCTACCCGTGCTGTATGAGCGCTACAGTGGACTCGTTTATACGCTGGCCTTGAGAATGCTGAAGCAATCCACTGATGCCGAAGAGCTGACCCAAGACGTGTTTCTCACTTTCTGGAAAGACGAAAGCTTAAACAACCACAAATACAGTCCAGAGAAAGCCTCTTTGAGTACCTATTTATGTGTGATTGTGCGATCGCGCGCCCTCAACAAGATTGCTAGCCACGGTAGTCGGCAGCGGTCTGTCGATCGCCTCAAAGCTGTCACCACGTCTGACCTCTTCGCTCCCACTCCCTTAGAGCAAGCGTCTCGTACCGAACAGTCCCAACAGGTTCGACAGGCATTAAGGCAACTCCCAGACAAACAGCGTCAGATTTTAGAACTTAATTATTATCAGGGTATGAGCCATGCTGACATTGCACAGCAGCTAGAATTACCATTAGGGACGATCAAAAGCCGCGCTCGTCAGGGCTTAGTTAAACTCAGACAGCTTTTGGGAGATACAGTTGGATGACACATCAACACCCATCACCATCACTATCTGAAGAGGAACAGATGCTGGCCGCAGGCTATGTCCTGGGGGATTTGAGTGATGACGAACAGCATCAACTGGAGATTCTCTTACAAGACCGTCCTGAAATGCAGCGCGAAATCAACGCCCTCAGTGTAAGTTTGCGATCGCTCCCCCACGGGTTAGCCACTGTTGCCCCTCCTCCAGAACTCCAAAATAAGATTCTTGCCGCCTACGACACTGGGTTAGAGTCAGCAATAGCAGGAGCGAGAACGCTTACTTTACCGACAACTCCTCCATCCTCCAGTCCATCACTCAACACTCGACCGTCCTTTCCTTGGAGCAAAATCATCGCCGGAATAACCACGCTGATTGCTCTACTTTTGGGAGCAAATAATGCCCAACTGCGGTTCCAACTGGCTAACATACTTGATCAGGAAAACGACAGTCAACAGATTGCGGAAATCTTGCAACGACCAAATAGCCGTTTGATTGCGTTAGAAGGTCTAGATGAAACAAACACGGCAACGGCGGGAGGAACGCTCCTTTTTACTGCAGGTCAGTGGCAAGAAGTCATCGTTTCTTTAAGTCACCTGCCTCCCTTACCTGTTGACCAGGTATATCGCATGTGGCTTACCTTAGAAAATGGAGATGTCCTCTTTTGTGGTGAATTTAACACCAACGCAGAGGGACAAGTTTCTGTGCGGTTGACGCCACCTCAAACACCGCCAGAAGGAGTTAAAACCACTGGCCTGTTTGTGACCAAAGATGCTGATTCTGCCCCTTTAGAGCCTAATGGATTGCCAATTATGACAGGGGAAATCTAGAACGATTTAATGTTGGGAAGGTGAGAGATGATGAGACGTCCGGTGAGGAAAAAGCGATCGCCCATCTCTGGCATTGCTGAATAGGTGTATGAACCGGAACTTCGTTCCGGTTCATACACCCCTAAATTCATGCCCATGTTCAACAAGGCCCATCTATTGATACTCGAAAATGTCGCAAGCTTGAATTTCGGTTCAGGCTAGCCCTTAAAAGTTCATTACCTAAGAAGTAGCACAGGACTATTTTGACTATCAAATGACTATCACTAAAAGATCCTTAGTCTGAAGTGCTTACTAAAAGGAGCTTTCGGAGACCTCTATTCTTCCCTTCACACG
>CAZCXK010000012.1:0-69544 GCA_964502605.1 uncultured bacterium | reverse complement strand
GTCGCGATCGACTCTAAACCCTCTCAGGGATTGAAACACTGAAGGTCAGGTGGCACTCGTGCTCCTTCACTAACTGCTCATATGCTGACTGCCTGACACAAGTACTTCAAAGCCTCATAAGGTTGTAAACGAATAGATGTTAATCAGTTCTAATATGTCGGCACTATAAAACCCAGCGCATCTGCTTTGCTTGTGGTTCTATGATGGCTGCCCCGTGAGTTGGGGTTTCGGCCACTAAGCCTAAGTTCCACAGCTGCTGCTACCAGCGGAAAGCTGCAATAGTTTCCTTGACTTAGATCTGCGCGATTCTCAGAGCCGAATTAACCAGCCGAAATTAACCATGGGTTGTCTGGCCTATAACAGGCAAGTGTATTTAGAAGCACAGCCTATGATCCTAATCAGGAAACTCTATCTAAAGTCATGTTTTGCACTATTTTTATGACATGCTTTAGGACTAAACTTCAAATTGCGCCTGAAGTAGCCTAGAGTAATAGCATGACTTATAAGGACTTCCTAAAATCAAAGTCGAAAACCATTGATGTGCCACTGCTACAGAATATTCAAATGTATCTTCTTGATTTTGGTGCAAAATTTAAGTTGATGAATCCGTCCCGTGGAAACCAGAAATGTCCTTGAATACGGGGTTGAAACCAATGATCGTGGGTAGTTCACTGCACACTACCCCGACTCCCCCATGACCGCGATCTGAGGTGCGACATAGAAGAGCTTCTAGCTATATGCAATCCTCTGTTGTATTTGGATGAATCTTCGGGTAAAGAAGCCATACTGCTTTGAGTCAAAACAATAACGTAACTAAGACCTCAATAGAGATGCCAGCGAGATGATCGGATAGGTATGACGCTAAAGCTAACCGAACTCGCCGCTTGTTACCGTGCATAACATGACCTGCTAGCTCAGACTAGAGGCGGCAGCAACAGCAGGGCTTCGGTAAGATCTGCATTCTCCAACTCTCGCGTTGTGCTGACATCAAAACAAGACCCTCTAGCCGAAGAATACCGTTGATCTTTTGACCTCACTGAACTGAGCTTTCGTTAAACGACTGCGCTGGAGTGCTGAGTCCCTGACCTTTTAGGAGTAACAACATGACGTTTTACATTGCGCCTCGTTTTTTGAATAAGCTAGCCGTTCACATTACCAAGAATTTTCTCGATCTGCCCAAGGTTAAAGTGCCGCTCATTTTAGGCGTTCATGGACGCAAAGGCGAAGGGAAAACCTTTCAGTGTGAGCTGGTTTACCAAACCATGGGAGTCGAGGTTGTTCATATCTCAGCTGGGGAGTTAGAAAGCCCAGATGCGGGTGACCCAGCGCGGCTGATTCGGCTGCGCTATCGAGAGGCGGCTGAGCTAATTCGCACGCGTGGCAACATGGCAGTACTGATGATCAATGATCTCGATGCTGGGGCGGGGCGGATAGACCAAGGTACGCAGTACACCGTCAATACTCAGTTGGTGAATGCCACATTGATGAATATTGCCGATAATCCAACGAATGTGCAGTTACCCGGCAGCTATGATGATAAGCCGCTGCCTCGTGTTCCTATTATTGTGACCGGGAATGATTTTGCCACCCTGTATGCGCCATTGGTGCGCGACGGGCGGATGGAAAAGTTTTATTGGCAGCCCACCCTAGAAGACAAAATTGGGATCGTGGGAGGCATGTTTTCAGAGGATGGATTACCTCAATCTGACATTGTTAAATTGGTGGAAACGTTTTCAGAGCAGTCGGTTGACTTTTATGGGGCGCTGCGATCGCGACTCTATGATGAACAGATTGAAGCCTTTATTGAAAAAGTTGGTGTCAGCAAGGTGTCATCGCGCGTCGTCAATGGTAAAGAACCCCCTGAATTCCAAAAGCCCAACTTTAGCCTGCCTCATTTGATTGAACAGGGACACTTGATTGTTAGAGAGCAGCAGCGGCTTCAGGAAATGCGACTCGCAAACGAATATAATCAAGCGCTGAACAGCAATCAATCAAGAGAAACTGAGCATCCTGCCGTCTTTTCCTATCAGTCAGCTATGGTTAATGGTCAGGAGAAGAAATCCTCTCCATCTGCATCAGAAGCTTCTCTAGCTTCGACTCCTCCGTCACAGGCTGCCAATCCGCCATCAGAGTCGCGCAACGGATCTAAAGCAGCGCTTAACCCAGATATCACTCAACAGGTTCAGCAACTTGTGGCTCAGGGCTATCGCATTGGCGTGGAATATGTAGAACCTCGTCGGTTTAGCACAGGCTCTTGGAAGAGCTGTAGCTCAATCCAAACCCATAACGAGTCGGAGGCGATAGACCAACTGCAAACCTGTTTAACCGATCACGGTGGTAACTATGTACGCCTATTTGGCATTGATCCGTCGAAGCGGCGAGTGATGGAAACTATCATTCAGCGCCCATAGTCCAAACGACTCAGATCTAGCGTAAGTTGGTCAATAAATTGGGGAATATAAAATTAGCCCATGTCCATTGCAGCCGCTTAAGTTAATGAACCTGTGATGATTGACCCTACTTGAAACCACCTACTTTTCTAGACTTTGCGGATAAAGCCCACGTTCGAATCTCCCCTCTGAACACTCTGCAAAAATGAGATGAAGAAATTATTCCTCATCTCATTTCGTTTGAACAGATTTAGCAGGAGAGGTTTGAGAGAAAAGATACTACCGATTCATAGAGGGCGTTGCAGAGTTTGACCCTGCGAACACACGTTCGAAACACCTTCTCACTCATTTACCTAAATTCTAGAACCCGCCAGAGAAGCTACTTCTCCGATATCCTCCTGGTGAAGACGTTCTATCTTCACGAGGTCTAGCCTTGTTGACTTTCATGTCGCGCCCCATCCATTCAGCACCATCTAGGTCTGCAATGGCAGATTGCTCCTCATCATCTGTACCCAGCTCTACAAAGCCAAAGCCACGGATGCGACCAGTCTCGCGATCTGTGGGTAGAGTTACTCGCTTTACAGTTCCATATTCTGCAAATACGGAGTTCAACTCATTTTCCGTAACCTCATAGGAAAGGTTACCAACGTAAATAGACATAAACTGTCTCCAAAATCAATGTGCATTGAGATGAGACTTCGGAGTGAAGCTTGCTCAGACCAACGAAAACCTGTCAATACTAGAAACAAACGCTGCAACCGATAGAATTCTCATATCTTTGCCTATCATTCTAACAACTATGTTGTTGAAGCAAAAGAGATAACATCTGTTGGCGATAATTGTAGAACCAGGACTGACAGGGGTTAAAGTTCTTATGAGCAAGACGATCACGCGTCTCGACTATTGCTAATGCCTGCTGGTGAGCGAAGACAACTACATGAAGACAACTATGTATTGACTGATAACTAAGCTTCTATCGTTTTAGCTTAAAGTGCATCCTCAGATTAGACGTATGCTAGTGCTGTAGGTAGCAACATGCTGTGGATGACGACATGCTATGAGTGCCAAACTAGCTCGCTCATATACGAAGTTCTCAATTGCAGCAGCTGTTCTGACGATCGCCCTCAAATCTGGAGCGTATAGGTTGACGGGGTCAGTGGGGCTACTCTCTGATGCACTAGAGTCAGGTGTTAATTTAGTTGCGGCGCTGGGATCGTTTTGGGCACTATCATATGCTGCTCAACCGCCGGATGACGAACATGCCTTTGGCCACAACAAAGCTGAATATTTTTCCAGCGGCTTGGAAAGTATCCTCATTGTAATGGCTGCGATTAGTATTGCGATCGCCGCGTGGGGGCGACTGTTAACTCCTCACCCCATCGAGCAGCTTGGCTTAGGTTTGATGCTCTCCTTTGCGGCCACAGCCATTAATGGTACGGTGGCCTTGGTGTTGCTACGAGCCGGACAGCGTTTGCGGTCGATTACGCTGAGAGCTGATGCTTACCATCTGCTAACTGACGTCTGGACCTCAGTAGGTGTTGGGATTGGGATCGTTTTAGTTAAGCTGACGGGTTGGCTGGTGCTGGATCCACTGATTGCCCTGTTGGTTGCAGCCAATATTGTGTGGGCGGGGATCAAGCTGCTGCGCGAGACGGGGGCAGGGTTGCTAGATACTTCGATCTCAAAAGCCGAGCGAAAAACCATCACAGATATCCTGGCAATGTATGATAAACATGAAATTCTGTTTCATGCGCTCAAAACTAGAGTATCAGGGTCTCGTCGCTTCATTATGTTTCATATGCTAGTTCCTGGCGAATGGACGGTTCAGCAGGGTCATACTTTATGTGAAGAAATTGAGCGCGCGCTCATTCAGGCTCTACCTGGAACTCATGTCATGATTCATGTAGAACCCAAAGAAGATCCGGCTTCTTGGATCGACCAAGAATTAGACCGAATGTAAGTCAACGACACATCAATGGGTTGATTGACTGGCAAACGTCCTTATCCCTCACCCCCAACTCCTCTCCCAGAGCAATTTAGCAGGACTACATTTCTTTGAGGCCACTAGGGATCACCAACATATCAACCTGAAATTTGGAGTCTCTAACCACAACAGGATGACAAAACCTCTGTTAAATCACGTCAAGGCCTGCACTCACTCCAGCTAAATTGGGAACAATATTTATGATTCGTATGTAACGCCACGGTCAGATTAGATAGTAGTAACCTAGTGTTTAATAGAGTCCAAAATCCTTTACGCCCATCTTGGTTTTTGCTGACTATTGCCTAAACGACTGAATACAGCACTGATAGACTATTACGAGGGTCAACTATGACTAATATTCCTGAGCGCTATAGCAAACTCTGCCGTTCATATACTCAGTTGGCAGAGCAGTTTCAAAGGCTTGATGTCGAATACATGACCTTGAAAAATAAATTGCCAGACATCTTGAAAGCAGTGCGAACTTACAAACAAACGATTGCAACTCTTAAGCAAGACAAAACCACTCTAGAAGCCGATCTAAAGACCGTATCGGCTAAATATGAGCAACTCAAGCCCTTTGAAGAATTACTGCAGCCTGAGTTTGAAGCAGAACTCTCAGAAGCAGAAGAACAGGCCACCTTGGTAGAGCAAACCCTTCAAGAAATGTTAGATAATCCTGATCCTGATTTAACAGAGTTGGATAAGCAGCTTCTGATGGAATTTCAAACTGATGCCAATAGTTTTTTATCCAATGAAATGAATGGCCATCATCTTCCTCCTGAGACGCGCGTCGTGCCAACTAACGAGCAGCCCACAACGGCTCTGTAGTCGCTATTGAGTATCGACAGTTGACATTAGAAACCTCTCCGACAAAAAGGGGCTTTGGGCGACAGGGCTCCTTTTTTAATGGGATCATCTGAAAGTTAAAGGGTCATGCAGTTGGATCAGAGCCAATCATCGTTTCGGGCCGCACGAGCCGATCAAAGTCTTCAGCGGAAAGCAGGCCCAAGTCGAGACAGGCTTGACGCAGTGTTTTATTTTCGGCATAGGCCGTTTTGGCGACTCTGGCGGCATTGTCATAGCCAATGTGTGGATTGAGTGCCGTCACCAACATCAGCGAATGCGTTAAGAACTGCTGAATTTGCTCTCGATTGGGGCTGATATCAACAACTAAATACTGCGTAAAGGATGTGCAGGCATCGGCTAACAGCCGAATAGAATGCAGTAGATTATGAATCATCACAGGCTTGAACACATTAAGTTCAAAGTTGCCTTGAGATCCGGCAATGGCGATCGCCCCATCATTGCCCATCACCTGCACACAGACCATGGTCATCGCCTCACACTGAGTGGGGTTCACTTTTCCCGGCATGATAGACGATCCCGGTTCATTTGCAGGTAATAATAGCTCTCCTAGCCCACAGCGAGGGCCAGACCCCATCCAGCGAATGTCATTAGCAAGTTTCATGAGCGATCCCGCTAGGGTTCGCAAGGCTCCGCTTGCCATCACGACCGCATCATGAGCCGCTAGTGCCGCAAACTTATTCGATGCTGAGACAAATGGTAGCCCGGTTAGAGTGGCGATCGCAGCAGCAGCCCGATGGGCAAACTCAGGATGGGTATTGAGCCCAGTGCCGACTGCAGTTCCTCCTAGGGCCAGTTCATATAAATCGGGGAGTGTAGCCTGGATGCGGATCACGTCTTTATCAAGCTGGGCAACATAGCCAGAAAACTCTTGCCCCAGCGTCAAGGGCACTGCGTCCATTAAATGTGTGCGCCCGATTTTGATGATGTCATGAAACTCTGTAGCTTTGGTCTCGAGTGCTGTCTGCAACCCTGTCACCGCCGGGATCAAGCAGTGACAAAGTTCTTCAACTGCGGCGATATGCATGGCCGTCGGAAACGTATCATTTGACGACTGCGACTGATTGACATGGTCATTGGGATGAATGGGCTGCTTGCTACCCAAAACGCCGCCAGCCAGATCGATCGCCCGATTAGCAATCACTTCATTAGCATTCATATTGGTTTGGGTGCCGCTCCCAGTCTGCCAGATTCGCAACGGAAAGTGATCATCGAGCAGGCCATCTGTTACCTCGTCTGCTGCTCGAACAATGAGACTGGCGTGAGTGTCTGACAGTGTGCCCAAATCTCGATTAACCAGAGCTGTGGCTTTCTTGAGTAAGCCAAATGCTCGAATCATGGCGCGGGGCATTCGATCATCTCCGATGGCAAAATATCGGAGCGATCGCTGTGTTTGAGCCCCCCAATAGCGATTAGCCGGAACCTCAATTGCCCCCATGCTATCGGTTTCAAGACGCATTTTAGGAGATTCAGAATCGGAACACATAAGAATTTTGGGGTGACTCAGCATTGCTGATTTTACCGAATCTGTGAGACCACGCGGGAGCAGTGCGTCTGCGATCGCCTCATGATAGCCCTCCACGCCCTTTAGGGTCACCGGATAGTTAGATTTCTGGTAACTCTCTTGCGATCGCCCTAACCTCTATATCACTCCAGCCTCTATTAGGAGTTAGGCTCCCGCTCCCTAAGATTGCAGTAGAATGAAGCGCCAATAATGCGTTTCTACCAAACAAACCTCCAACCTTCAACTTGCTCAAAGTTAGTTGTTCGACTCACAGCGCCGATTGGCCCAGATGCCGCTATCAGGCGTTGCACGAGCAACGTCAGTCGTGAGAACAACCCGACCTTGTGCGTCAATTTGCCAGCCCTGAGCCTCTATCATCGAGGTGAGATCGTCATGATTGGGAAGTGTGACGTCGTGGTGTGTGACATCATGAGCACTTGATGCATCAGCCGATGACGGGTGGCCGGGTGGCATCGACTGAGGTCTACCGATCGTTGTTCTGCCGATCGTTGCCTGCATTCCAGATGCTGTTGGTATCACCTCTAAGTCCTGCCAAACGCTGGTTGCTTCTAATGACCCCGCTGGATTAGACGGCAACCCCCCTCGACCCACATTCACAAATTGACCTTGACTGCTACTGACCCCACAGCCCTGCGCCAGCGGTGGCGCACTGAGTTCTTCAGAGAGTTCAACAGTGCCATCAGTGGGATCGACCTCAGGTTGGTTGATGTTAATCAGGCCATCAAACCCGGTATTTGAACTGGCATTAATATCGCTGAGGTCAGTCAGTTGCGATCGCGCTGTCAGGCCAAAGATCCCCTGAGTGGTAATGGTAATGTTGCCCCCATTCCCTTCGTCTGCGCTGGCAATAATGTCGCTATTTTCAGTTTCAACGGCCAATACATAGCCATTGGGGGCATTGACGACGATGTTGCCACCGTTGCCGTCATTACCAGCCTGAGCCGAAATCAGACTGGCGTCCCGCATTAATAACGTGTCTCGCACATTGAGACGAATATTGCCACCCTCACCAGACTCAGTGGCCGCTGTAATGCTGCCTTGGCGACTTAGCCGGATCGAGTTAGCAACGACCTCTAGACTGCCGCCATCGCCCATCCCCACGCTGCTAACAGCCACTTCAGCGCCATCTTGCACCACGAGGCGATTGGCAGTGATATTGAGTGCTCCAGCATTGCCGTCTGCCCGAATGCCTTGCAGATTTCCAGACTGGTTTCGTCGGGTTAAGTCACCAGATGCAGCAAATAAGCCACTTGGAAAGCTGTTAACGCTCGATGTTCCCAATACTTCAACTAACCGAGCCCGGATAATTAGCGATCCACCATTGCCGTCATTGAGGGTAGACGTTGAAATCTGTGCCCCATCTCGAATGGTCAACCGATCCGTAGAAATCCGAACAATCCCTGCATCTTCATCGGTGACAGTTTCACTAATGAGTTCGCTGGCAAAAACGTCATTCCCGGTACGACCAATGACTTCTACGGATTCAGAGGCATTGATCGTCAAGTTCCCTGCTGGCCCGCCCGAGTCAATTAACCCCTCAATCGCGATCGCCCCACTATCGGTAGAGATCTCGGCTCCATCTCGAACGACTAACCGTCTGGTCTCGATATAGATATCACCACCCTCTCCCCTGCCTCCTAAGGTTGAGGTAATGATGTTGGTAGGAATGAAAGCAACACCAAAGAATGCTCCCAGATCTACAGATTCAGCGGCGCGAATGCGGATGTCGCCTGCATCGCCATCGCCTGTGGTAGCCGCACCGATAAATGATCCGCTGTTAAGAATGAGTCGATTGGTAAGAATGGTCAAATCCCCAGCATCTCCAGCTGGAATTCCCACTGATGAATTCCCGGTTGCCTGTCCTGTAAAATCAATCAGCGGTACCCCAAACACCAGGCTATTAGCGCCGACTCCAGAGCCAATCAGTCGCACGGTGCGCGCGCCATCAATGCGGACATTGCCCCCGTTCCCTTCACCGAGTGATTCGGCAGAGACAACGGCACCGTCAAACAGGTCAAGATTAGGAGTAGTAATGCGAATATTGCCTGAATTGCCACTGCTCTCAGTGCCTGTAAATAGGCCACTTTGGCGATCGAAAATGCTGCGGAAGCCAAATAAAGCCCCAAAGATAAACGTAGTTTGGAATACCTCAATGCCTTCGCCTTCAAATCGGGCTGACTCAGTGGCAGATAGCCTGATCTGACCGCCATCCCCTGTGCCGAAGGTCGCTGCTCCCACAAATGAACCCTGACTCAGGCGAAACCGATCGGTGGCGATCGCAATGGGTCTGCCATCTTGAGCCCCTAACGTATCAGACCGAAGAGCTGATTGTCCCCTCAAATTAACAGTTCCAGCCTGAAGGTTAATCGCGCCGCCACCCTCTCCACTTGCATCTATAATCGACTGGTTGCCAAGCCGGATGGTGCCAAATGAGTCAATGCCATCAAAGCTAGTCGTAAATCCATTACGATGGGCATCAAGGCCCACTTCCCCCCCGTTAGCCACGCTGCCGATTTCGATCTGCCCGCCTGCAGTGCGGAGGGTGCCCCCATTAAGGCTAATATTGCCGCCAATCAGAGCCAGCGTTTGCCCATCATTGACGCCCAACCCAACCGATGTTGGCGCGGTCTCCTGCCCATCAGGGAACCCATCGCCATTGCCCAACACGCGAATTGCAGCAGGGCGATCGCCCATTTGCAGACCAATGGGGGTGTTAACCGTCAGCAATGGCGGAGATTGTGACGTTTCGGCACTATAAACAAACCCATCTGGAAATGCAATGCCATTGGCAGTGCTGGCAACGAACGAGCCGCCAATGTCTAATCGAGCATTGGCTCCAAAGATGATGCCGTTGGGGTTAATCAAAAACAGATTGGCCATGCCGTTGGCACGAATGAGGCCGTCAATGGTAGAAACAGAGGTTCCTGTCACCCGGCTGATAATATTGGCGATCGCCCCATCGTTATCAAACCGAACAGCTCTGCCCGTATCAACCGAAAACTGCTCAAAACTGTGGAATAGATTCCTCCCCCGCGCCGCGCCCCCTCTAATCACATCCGTGGGCAACCCATTCTCAATCCGCTGGATAATCTGTGAACGATCCACACCCAGCGAATTATCCCCAACTGCTTGAGCATAGGCAACGGGCGCAGCCTGGTTAAAACCTGCTTTCCCATCTGCGAACACGATACAAATAACCGTCAGACTCAGAGGCCACATCAACAGTGACCAACGGGGTGCATTCAGGAACTTCATCACACGATAAAACCCGTCAGGGGTATAAGGGTATGCCACACTTTCGCTATTGTTTCACACCCTTAGTCGGGATGACGTTGTCATCTTAGCGACGTTATCTAAAATTTACTCAGCCGTATGGATTTAACACTCTACATAATTAGTCGAGGCTTAGTAGTGCCAAGCCTCGACCCCCCGCTAGACACTAATCTAGGTTTGGCGGGCTTGATGTTCCAGCCCGACGCAACGCCTGTATCAGCCAGTGTGGAAATTGGGAATGCCACTCTCCACCTGATTTGAGATTGGCACAGCTCTGATTTATGTATCTGAGCCTGTTCGATAGGCTTCAAACTGCTCATATACCTGATCAAAGAGTTGCTGAACCAACACACCCGGATCATCAGGACTATCAGGAACTTCCACTCGATTTACAAGCGATCGCACCAACGGCTGATAGTCATCTCGAACGCTATAGTCACGATTGGGCGAAGACTCTAGAGTCTCCAACCACGTTGAATGCAACGTCATGCCAAAGTTGATCTGCGGATGGCTCAGTTTATATTTAGGGCCATCACTCACCTCTTTGGCGTCAAAAATCCAAATCTCGCTGTTATCAGACCAGTTTGGATCAGCACTATAAGAACTCGTTGAGCAGTAGTGATTAGAATGAACGACTGTGCACACTAAATAGCCGTCATCAGCGGCAGTGCTGCCAGCCCGAGGCACAAACTGCATCGCAAACACCATGCAGTTTTCTGGGCAGTTGGGGTCAAATGCGGGGTCAAACACATAGTGACTTTGAATGCTCAACGGTTGAGGGTTGGCTGCAGATAGTTGGCTACGATCGATGTGCATATGCGAAATCATCATCGGCACACCTGTTTCAATTTGCTGCTTGATCCGCTCAGCATCTTCTTGGGGTTGGTGCCCAGCATCTTCCGCATAATCTTTGTAGAGATCATAGATGAAGCGGGTCAACAGCTCTGGCCATGCCCCGCCAGCGACCCAATAGATATCGTCTAGCTGGCGCAGCGGCATGGCATCTCGATAGGCATATAGCCCAATGTAAAAGGTGTACTTGATCGCGTCTGCTTTTGACAGCGGATACATTTGATAGGTTGCGTCTGTTGGTTGATCATCTGGGTCGCTAGGGTCAATGACAATCAATGCCGGAACGCTGATATCAACCCCTGCTGGCACCATGCCCGTCAAATCACCAATGTCGTATGACCTGAAATAGCACGAATCTTCTCGATTGATATATTCAGCCGGATCAAGTGCATACGTCAGTGGTGCTGTGATCACGATTTTGCCGTCGGATGTCTCAGAATAATCGGTCAAGAAATGGACAAACGGTGCTTCAACGACAACTTTCTGTGCTTCAACCTGAGTTGCAGTTGGGTCGTCAAGCTGGTCTCGACGGATGATATATAGCGCTGTGTTGTAGTCTTGCTGACGGACAAATTTAGTGCGGAGCCGCTGGATGAGGCGGTTGCTCAAGAGTTCTAGCAGCTTTTCTAGAATGTCTTTCAGTACGCCTTGAATGGCGTCATTGCGCCGTTCTCTCAGTGCTATTAGCGATGCAATAATCCGTTCAGTGCGAGACTTATCGTCTGTTGCTGTTTTCTGGGGTAAGACGCTGCGGATGGGAGCTATGACTCGATTCACCCCAGTTTTAAGGCCTTGCCATAGCGATGTCAGTAGCGATCGCACGAAGTTTTTTCGCTTGGCACGGCGCTCTGCAACAATTTTTTTTAGTCGGTTTAAAACCCGATCGAGCAGCTGAGAAATCAGCAGAATGATGCGCTCGGTTTGCTCAGTTTTCATGGCTGTGTCTGCCAAGATGACATAATGCTCAGTCATGCCCAACATATGCGTCGATTGGCGAATTTTAATCGACTTGCCCTTATATTTGACAGCCCACAGTCGAGTGGCTTGTGCTTGATCCCAGCGCACTAAAAATACTTCATCGCGCAGTTGGCTGGGGCTACTACCGCCACTATGCTTCTCAAGCCAGTCAATGATGGGGTCAAACTCAGCGATATTGATTAAGTTCTCAAGTGACTTTAAGACATTGATCGAGAACAGCTCTCCACCATGAGCGTGGGGATCAAAACACGGATGGGCAGAACTGACTAGAAACGGAAAGGGGCTGGCAAACGGGAGAGGGAGTGCTTGCCAGTCTTGATTTAGACCTGCCGGGGCAGTAATTTTTAGCGTGCAGGGATCAATCTCGTAAGGGCGATTAATGTCGTTGGTCGCTAGTAACCGTACAGAGCGATCGCCTTCAAATTTGAACGGTTGAAATGCCGTATTAATTTGATGGCAAATCCCTAGCAGCAACGACATTCTAATGATGCCAAAGTCAGTGAACCGGAGAAACTTGTAGTCGTCAGTGCTATGGGTAATCTGATCTGCAAAGAAGGCAGGTGTCTTGAGCAGACGTGACTTTAACCCAGCTTTACCCGGTGCCGGTGACTGATCCTCCGATGACGTATGAAAATCGATGCGATAGACCATGCCATCGCCATCAAAAAGGGCTGTCATGCCGTCAGCCCCTGGTAAAACAACGTTGGCCTGTTTGCAACTATCCACCCGTTGAGCCGCCACTGTGCCAGCAAAGGACATCATGAACACATGACCCTGCAGATCATCTGGCAGTGTGGCTACATTGCCTTGACCGTCTTTGACAGTTAATTCAATCGTCAGTTCGTCACGACTTGCTGACATGAAGGCTCTCGGAAACCGGGGACGATTTTGATCGGGGGCTTTGATTGTCATGGGTTTTATCCTGATGAAGAAGACATTGAGTATCTTGATGATTGACTAAGACTCGGCTTAAACCCGGAGCAGTAAGCTCAGACGGGGGGAGTAAACTATCAAACTCGTGACTCATCAAATCTGAGGGAACTTCCGATAGGATAAACACGCCCATGTTCGCGCGTTCCTGAAGAGAAGACACTTAAAAAGCCATTGCTACACTCGATCCAACTCAAAATCTAGACGTTTCATATCAGCAAAACTCCCAGTCTGGACTTGAATAGGGTTGCATTAACAGAGGCTGACGCACAGGTTAAATTCTTGTCCAAATGGTTGCCCCAATATCATCACTTCATCACAAAAGCACTCTTCAAATCGGCGTTTAAACTCGGTAGAACTAACCCCCAATGCAACAGTTCGGCAGCAATTTAATACAGAACCCCGAAGGCATGACCTTCGGGGTAATTGAGTGTAGAAGTTAGAACCTGTGAGAACATCATAGGGAGGAGGTTGGTCGGTGACCCACAGGTTAGGGGCTAGCTCCTCTACACCCAATAGCTGGGAGACGCTACGATAGCTGCATAGCTGTAGATAGATGAGGCGGCTGCGTTCTCGATAGATGAATTGCTGCTAAATGTTGAGCCAACGACCCATTACATGCTGGTGTTGCGGCAATAGCAGTCAGCGTTGGGTATTTCTGCTGATACCAGGCTTGCACCTCTTGCTGACTTGAAAAGCTATAGTGACGACCACTAGCTGGATCGAAGATTTCAAAATAGGGGTTGCTGGTGCGATCGCATTTATAGTGAAGTCTTGGCTTAATAGATGTCATCACAGAATTACACTAATCTCTAAATCAGTATTTCATGGGGCTCTGGTTAACATTACGGATGAGGTTAAGCGGTTATGCAGTAATTTCACAGAACTCGTGTGATTTTTCCCTCCAAAGCTCTTTTCATGCAATTAAACTTTCTCCTGATAAAATGCTGGACATGTTCGATCCGTCGAACATGAAACAATTGAGAGGTAATCCAGTGATTGCTCTATGCGCTCGATTCAATTTACGAAGAGGACGCTATTCGAGAACGTGCTGGTTTCTAGGGACTGGTTTAGTTCGCACATGACCCTTCGTCACACTCTTGAAGATATTTTTTCAACGTTTGTTCAATTTGTAGATGATCAGTTTCAGGGCTGGATGACGGACGGTAGACTGCGGCGGAGTATGCAGACCAGACTGCGCGAAGTAAATCGGTCAAATCCTGAAACCACCTCAGAAACATTTTGGATGCTCTATTGGTATCGAGTCTGGCAAGCCGAGGCAGGCGATCTAGCGCTAGATCATCTTTCGGCTTATTTGCAGGAGACGTGCTATTGGGTTGCTCGCAAAATTACAGTGCAGATTTCAAGCTCCCAGCATCGGCTCTCCGACTGTTTCCAAATTGCGATCGCCAGCTTGCCCAAAGTGTTGGGGCGCTACAACCCTGATCAGGGAAGCAGCCTTAAAGCTTATGCCGGTACTAGTTTTGGCAACACGATTCGAGATACGCTGCGTCAGCAGGGCGAAGCCGATCGGCGTACTGACTGGGGACTATTGCGGAAGGTGAGTCAAAAACGGCTGCAAGAAGCCTTGGAATCGGTTGGTTTGTCTGCCGAGACGCGTGCTGTTTATGTCCTCGCCTGGCAATGCTTTAAGACGTTTTGCGGCCCAGTAGTCTCACCGATGACGCGACAGTTGCCATGCCCTGATAGCAACGGGTGGCAGGCGATCGCCAACTTTTACAACATTCAACGCGTCAAGCAACTGCCGTTCCACACTGTTGAGGCGACGCCAGACACCCTCGAAACCTGGCTCAAAGCCTGTGCACAGCACATCCGCATCTATATCCATCCTCCCGTTACATCGCTCAATCTGCCGCGATCAGAAGATAGCTCAGGTGATTTGCTCGATCAGCTTGCTGACGATCACCCCTATCCGTTGGCAAAGCTAATTTCAGAAGAAACCTTATTAGAGCGACAAACCCAGCAATCTCAGGTTGATGGCGTGCTCACAGATGCAATTCTTCAGCTCAGTCCTCAAGTTCAACATCTAATTGAGCTGTATTACAGTGGCCTGCTCACCCAACAGCAAATTGCGGCTCAGCTTGACATGCGACAGTATACAGTCTCTCGCCGACTCAGCAGTGCCAAAGAATCGCTTTTACTCGCTATAGCGTCTTGGAGTCAAGAGACGCTGCATATTGATTTGACATCAGCCGTACTCAAAGACATGAGCATCATTTTAGAAGAGTGGTTGCAAGCTCGCTACCAAAATTCTGCTCGCCGCGCACCCTAGAACTTAATTGATCATGAACCTCATCTTTGACGCAGCAACGGATTGGCTAGAAATCTCTGACGAGATTCATACAGGTGCCTGGCAGCAGAGCCGAGCGAATCCCATTTCGGGCAATTGCATGCAAACGTACATTAATCAAGTTTGTCTGCAAACGCTACTCCCCTGGCTGCAAGAAAAGTCGGGTGCTACCCCTCAGCTCTTGCCTCACATCCCTCAGGCAAGCTTTTGGGATTTGGTGAACGGGAGTTCTGTGCAGCTAGACCAGACTCGTTTAGTCATTGTGCCGACAGAAGCCATGGATAATCGAGAGCTGCGAGTGCCACAAGAATGGATTGATATCCCAGGGTGGGCTGCTGACTATTATCTCGCAGTCGAAGTCGATACCGATGATGATTGGGTGAGGGTCTGGGGATACGCAACCCATGCTGCGCTCAAATCCGACGGAGTATTTGATCCAGGCGATCGCACCTATGCTCTAGATGGCGAAGAATTAGTTCGAGACCTCAGCATTTTTTGGGTAAATTATCAGCTTGCACCTCAATTTTTACAGACCGCAGCGATCGTCCCAATTCCTGACCTATCGATAGCTCAGGCCGAACAAATGCTGCGTCGCCTCAGTGCAGCCGAGGTCATCCTGCCCCGTTTAGACGTCGCGTTTCCCCAATGGGCTGCGTTTATACAACGCGATCGCTGGTTGACGGCGCTGTGTGAACGGAGGCAACAGGCTTGGCTTCACTCTGTCGCGTCGCCAGTTAGTTCGACCATCCAACTCAGACAGTGGTTTGCTGATGTCTTTGAAGCTGGGTGGCAAGCGATCGAAGAATTGGTGGGCTCACAACCCAGTACCGCCTTTAGCCTCCGGCGAGACGAGATGCCCACTCGATCTGTGCGGCGAGTCAAGCAAATTTTTATGGAGGGGGTTTCCTATCCGCTTTTGCTGATCGTGATGCTCACTCCAGAACCTGACGATCGCATTGCCGTGCGCATTCGCGTGGGGCTTTCAGTACGCAATGACTATTTGCCTAGCACCTTAGAGTTAAGCCTATGTGCAGTCACGGGCGAGGTGCTGCAGGCTGTTCAAGCTCGCAGTCAAGATAACTCCATCCAACTCAAGCGATTTCGCTGCACCTCTGGCATGCGATTTCAAATCCGCTTAGCATTGAACGAAGCATCTTTTATGGAGGAATTTGTGACATAGCTCATGAGCCAGCGGGTTGTGCTCAATCTTGGCAAAGGTAGTTTTGAAGACGGCTGCACGACAGTGACGGCTCAGTTTTGGGCTGAGGAGTTCTTGCCACCGACCCAGTGTGTGGGTAGTTTACCTCCCGCACCTGCACTAGGTCAGACCTATGAACAATGGCGCAAACTCTATGATGCTCTCTATGCCCACATGAATTGGCGCAGTTTGGGAGAACCAGAGTCGATAAGCGCTGCCATCGAAATTGAGACCAGTGATATTACCCATATCTCGGTACCTGAGTTTCAACAGCTCTGCCAAACCCTATCCAGACAGTTAAACGGCTGGCTCGATGCAGAGCCGTTTCGCGAGATCGATCGGCGGCTGCGGACGCAGTTGATGCCGTCAGAGGAGATTCGAGTGATCATTACAGCAGAAAATCGGCAGTTGCTTCGGCTGCCATGGTGTGTCTGGACGCTGTTTGACGACTATCCTAGAGCCGAGCCTGCTCTTAGTCTGCCCGACTATCAGCGATCGCTGAAACTGCCTGCTACGACCCGTGCTAATGATGTTCATATTTTGGCCATTTTGGGCGATCGCCACGGGATTGATGTCACCCATGACCAGCGATCGCTCGAACAGCTTCCCAATGCCACCCTTAACCTGCTAGTCGAACCCGATCTCAAAACGCTCAATGCTCACCTCTGGGAGTCAGGCTACGATATCCTCTTTTTCGGGGGGCATAGCTCCAGCCAGGAACACGGGCGACTGCAAATTAACCATACGGACAGTCTCACTCTTGATCAGTTGCGCTATGGGCTCAAGCGGGCGATCGCCAATGGCTTGAAACTCGCAATCTTTAATTCTTGTGATGGGCTGGGGTTAGCCTGGGATCTAGCCGATCTCCATATTCCTCAGGTCATCGTCATGCGAGAACCTGTGCCCGATCGAGTTGCCCAAGAATTCTTAAAGCATTTTTTGACGGCGTTTTCAGGAGGACAGTCACTCTATCTGGCTGTGCGGGAAGCCCGCGAAAAACTCCAGACCCTTGAAACTCAATTTCCCTGTGCAACATGGCTGCCCACCATTTGCCAAAATCCGGCGGAGCCACCTCCCGCGTGGCAAGACTGGTGCCAGGTAATAACTCCGACTGTAGCAGATCCTACCTCCGCTGCCATCTCGAAGTTGCCGATAGCGCCTCACCCAGAGCCCCCTATACTGCCGTTGCAGCCAATGACAGCCCCGAAGGCACAGGGGCTACATCGCTCTATCGGGTGGGTGATCCGACTGATGCTGCCCTTGGGCGCTGCCATCACTGCCGCCGTTATTGGGGGGCGATCGCTGGGTCTTCTCCAGCCAATAGAGCTGTGGGCCTTCGATCGCCTACTGGCCTTTCGTCCGTTAGAATCAGCCGATACTCGTCTGCTGGTGATCACCATCAGCGAACGTGAAATTCAGAACCAAGACCCAGAAGCTTTGAGGGGCTCATTGTCTGATCAGACGCTCAACCAACTCCTTGAGATCCTGGATGATTACCAACCTCGCGTCGTTGGATTGGATATCTATCGTGACTTCGCTGCTCACCCAGATTATCCTGAGTTGCAAACGCGACTTGAGCAAGCCGACAACCTCATTGCTATTTGCAAAAGCCTTGACCCTGTACATGATGAAACTGGAATCAGGCCACCACCTGGAGTTCCTGAAAAACGGGTGGGGTTTAGTGATTTTCTCGAAGATCCAGACGGTATCTTGCGCCGCCAACTGATCTCCCTGACTCCCGATCCGGCGTCTCCATGCACAACGGCCTATTCCTTTAGTGCCCAAATTGCGTTTCAATATCTCGGTGCAGAAGGCGTAAGAGCTGATTTTACGCCTTCTGGAGATTTAAAACTGGGGGATACGATTTTCCCTCGGGTTGAGCGGCGAATGGGGGGCTATCAAGCCATTGATGCCGCAGGCACTCAACTCTTGCTGAACTATCGAGCATTGTCCTCACCCCAGGATATCGCCCCTCAAATCAGCCTCACCAATGTTTTGTCGAGGCAAATTAATCCCGAATTGGTGCGCGATCGCATTGTTCTCATTGGCGTAACGGCAAACAGCAGCCAAGACATTTGGGTTACCCCCTACGGAACCAACGTAGCCGACAAAGTCCCTGGCGTCTTTGTCCAAGCCCAAATGATTAGTCATCTGATCAGTGGGGCTCTGAACCAGCGCCCGCCATTAGGCGTCTGGCACTGGGCAGGCGAAGGGCTATGGATTTTGGGATGGGCATGGGTAGGAGGCACCTGCATTATCTGGGTAGACCAGCGAGCCAAACACCTGCGAACCTCTTTGCTTCAGGGCATCGTAGTGATGGCGATCGCCACAGTTATCATGACCAGCATTAGCACTGCCGCCTTAACTCGCGGTCGCTGGATTCCGGTTATCCCAGCTGGAATCGCCCTTATCGCCACGGGAGCCATCCTGATTTGCATCAAATTAGATACTCGCCCGTAGTCTAGTCACAAACACGGTCGCCTCAACTACCTGCTCTAGGCACTGAGTTGGATGCAACTTTATAAATGATGAGTTATTGCAAACCATTGGTTAGAATCTGATCAACTTAGTATTCAATTCACCCTAATCCGTTCACGATTAGTTCAAATGATGATCAATTAAAACAAGCATTACGAAAGAGTGCTGCTCCAGTTTGGTTTGCTTGCAAGGCTTCCCCCTGCTCGTTTGCAAGGCCACCCTCTTTCTCTATTACAAGTGCTTCCCCTGTACTACAGAGTTTATTCTCATGAATGTCACACGAATCCATGTTCATCAAAAACTTATTTGGTTTTTAGCAACCGCAAGCCTGAGCGTGCTCATCCCTCTCCATAATGCCCAGTCTCAAACTATAAATACAGCAAATACAGCTCGAAATAGAACAGTGGCACCTGTTACTTTTAATCAACCAACACCTCCAGCCAATCAAGGGGCTCCTGCGGGGAGGGTTGGTGGAGGCGCAAGTCGGGGAGATTGCCCTAGCTATGCAGCCCTCACCGCTCTAGTGCCAGTGACCGATGGCGCTGTTTGGAACTTAACAACCTCCGCTCATCCTACATTATGGTTTTACCTGCCTGGAGAACTGCCATCCGGGGCTTCTGTGGAATTTGTTCTGCAAGATCAGGCAGATAATTATGTCTATAGAGAGGCAATCCCAGCATCTGTTGTGCAAGAGGGGCTCGCTAAATTTTCAGTCCCTGAGAGTGCCCCCCCTCTGGCAATGGAAACTTCTTATACCTGGACGATGGCAGTCTATTGCAATTCAGAACAACCATCAGAATCGGTGTTTGTTAATGGCACTATTCATCGAGTTGCTCTAGATGCTACTGTTCAAGTCCAACTTGCTCAGGCCGAACCGATGGATCAAGTCAGGCTATATGCCGATAGCGGTATTTGGCATGACGCGCTTAATCAATTAGCTAGACATTATCAGGCAAATCCTACTAACGCTGATGTGAGATATTTGTGGTCTAGCCTGCTGCAACAAGCTAATTTGGACGCCATAGCTTTGACCCCCTTTGCTTCATGCTGCACGCCTGCCGACTCTTCGGAAACAACTAATTGACGCAGATAATTGACGCAGATTACTGGTTTGTGCATCCACGTCATATTACCCACTTCAAACGCTGTGGAATGTCTTAGAAAAGCATTTTCACAGCGTTTAGATTGTTATAACATGCTCGAATCTTCGAATCTATCGATTGAAAAATTGAACTATCGATAAACTCGAATTCCTGGTGCATAGGCCTCTCGCACTGCTCCTGTCCGGGAACATGTCACCATCAGATAGTCACATGAAGGGCATTGGGTTCGCATCAATTGGCTGTCTTCAAAATATTGACGCTCGGCCAGACTGCCACAATTTGGACATCTGACCGCTAATTCTATCGATTCATTGACCGTTTGCATAATTAACCTCTAGATTTTTAGAAGCCGCGTAGGAAATAGGCTTTCAAAATGATTGAACAGAGATGTAAGTTTTGAACAAAAACTGATGACTTGTGAAAACTGCATCCAAGTCAACTTAAGTTGAACAGGAGCAATGTTTTTAAAAAAACGTCAACATCTTGTTGCATTCATAGTTATTATTACAGCCATTTTGAGGAGCTGACAACATTAGTTTGATGGAGATTCGCATATCGAGATCGATGCTTAAGCATTGATCCCCATTGGGAATATATCGATCTAATGAGATTTAGCGACGTTCAATCAAGATCTAAACGGCGAAAATTTTTGTAATCATTGGGAACTTTATATTAGCTTTATGAACAAGTTCATAACCAGATTCACAGACTAAACCAAACTAATTTGGCGAATGTGAGCAATCTAAAATATCGCTAAAGATCATGAACAAGATAAAAATAAATGTATATTTCCATACTTGATGGATTAAAAAACAATTAAGAAAATTATCAGCTTTCATGCTGAATCTGAGCGTGATGTAATGTGCCTATGAGGTAGCAATCGCAATAGTTCATAGGATGTTTAGGGGTTTTAGGGAGTCGTATCAAATTACAGCGGGTTTCAGGTGACGGCTGAAGGCTGCTGAGAGAGCTGCTAAGGTGCCAAGCATGGCTAATCTCCGCAGCGTCTCAATCAGGGGTCATGCTTTGAGAGCTTAGGTTGAGGTAATTAATGCGGGTCACCTCAAATGAATCAACGATGAATCACGATGATGTCATGCTATGCTTGCCTCCCGTGGAATATGCAATACAGTTGCGGCAAGGCTCCCAGATCACCCCTGGTTCTGGATTGGGCAGACGGTCTAGCGTTAGAAGGCGATCGCCTTCCAGCACGCGACCAGTAGTGCAGCTCCAAGCGAGATACATTTATGGGAACCTTTGCGCTAAAAAACGTCACACAACAGCAAGACCAACTCTTTTTGGGAGCATTTCGTGAATCCTTTGCCATTTAAGCTATTGACTCAAGATTTACTCAACGATGTGGCCTGCGAAGCCAGGGAAAGTCCCCGATTACGGAAAAACTATAACTTTCATGAGTTGGCTGAAAAAGTCCAACGATTTGTGAATGTTCTCCAACCTGGAACCTACATTCGCCCTCATCGTCATCTGCGAACATCTGATAGCAATGGCTTTGAGTTTTTCCTGGTCTTGCAAGGAGAAATTGGAATTGTGCTGTTTGATAAAACGGGGCAAGAATGTCACACCGAGCGGATTAGTGCCCAGGGGCCTGTCCGTGGCATTGAGTTATCAGAGGGAACGTATCACACCCTCGTCGCGCTTGTGCCCGATACGGTTGTCTTAGAACTTAAAGAAGGCCCTTATCAACAGTCAACCGACAAAGAATTTCTGAAGATGTTTCCGCCAGAAGGTACTTCAGCGGCCAAAGCAATGGTCTTGACCTGGCAGCATACGTTTTTAATATAGGCCGCGCCCAAGTCCTGAACGACAGCAGCTATCGGCTACAGCAAAAATTAGGCAGTTAACTATCGGTTTTAACTATCAATAATGCGATAGGTAAAGCTCATATTGCTCCAGGTATTTACGTCCAACGCGTATGCATCGGTCGGCATATCGAGTTTAGGTCGATTCTTCACACTGGCCTGATGCAAATCTTGCAGAATCGCCTGCACTACCTTTAACGGATTGGAAAGAATCGTTGGGCGGTGTACATTTGCAATTGGACGAACGTCTTCAGCTAAGATCGCTGCTGTCTTTGTGAGCGGATTTCGGCTAAAAATCACAAAGGTTTCTGCTAGCCCTGTTGAATTTCCAACGACCCACTCAGAGGCTGCTGTCGCTTGAGGAACCAGTAAAATTTCGCCTGGGGCAATGATGCTGTTACCTAAATTTGACTGCGTCTCAGTCGAGATTTCTAATGCGGATGCCGGATAGACGGCGATCGCATTGCCGTTGCTATCAAGCCCTAAGAATAAGCAATAGATGGGGCGATCGCTATAGTTTTGCAACCGATATTGAATGCGACTGTTAATCGGCACACTCGGGACAGACGCCTCACCAATGAATAACGACGCTAACCGGCTTTCTGGGGGCATCCAGGGTGCCCGCATCGTCTCTCGCTGCATAATAATGCGTTCTTGAGGCGCAATCATTTCTAATGTGACCCGAACCCCCAACCGAGATGAGCCCGAATTAGTTGTCAAGCGCAGTAATTTACGCGCCAATAAAATTCGCAGCTGAGGTGTTAACCGATTAATCGCAGTCTTAACCGCTTCTTCAGACTCAACTAACGTATTGGGCATTGCAGTTCGACTGAGATAAAACAGTCCATATCGCCCATCATTTGACGATGAACTTTTATCTTTCAGAGCCTGAACAAACAGGTTCTCCTCTACACGTTCATCGTTAGACAAGGATGATGCGATCGTTGGCATCGGAGCTTGAATCTTACCAAACAAGCAATCTGCTGGCTGCTCTCCTGCTACCACAGACGAAACTCGAGGAATTGCAGACAGCGCACTCGTCGCATCGACCCGCTCAATGCGCTCTAAGCTGGCGTCTAATGCGACAACCAAGCTAACATTGCGGGGCAACACGCGCACCGATTCTCGAACCAAGATACCCGGTGTGATGCCCCCAGTCCCATCCGCACCATCTCCGCAGCACAGGCGAGCCTTAACGATCAGTCCTTCCCGAGACCGGGTCTGCAACGTCTGAGAAGCCCGCTGAGATGATTCTGCCGACAAGTTTCCAGAGGTCTCAGTCGATGTTGATTCAGCAGCAAGATTGGCAGATTCAGTCTTACCAGATTTGGTCTTACCAGATTTAGTGCTATCAGCCTCGTCTGTTGAAGAAACAGGGACACCTGAAGCAATACTCGACGAAGTTGATGCAGCAGAATTTTCAGCTTGAGGTGTAGACTGCCCATCTGGCTCAATTGGTATAGCAGATGCACTCTTCTCCAGATTCTGATCAGATTTAACCTGAACTAACCCAATTTGATGCAGTGATAGGAGAGATTGCGCTCCATAATTTTCAACAACTGCCGCTGGAAGACCTCCCAACCAAAGCTGAACCGTTTTGCCGTCAGAATCAACGGCTCTCACTACGCCATCTGCGCCCATAGACGCATCAGGTAACAAGAAATAAGGAGAGATCGTTGGGTCGTCGGCATTTTGACCGCTTAATCGAGGCTGTTGTTCGCTCCCAACCAGTTGTTCAACCGTGCCGCCCGCTTGATTTAAGCTAAAGCGGATGGATGTTGCAGGTGTAGACCACCAAAGATGCTGAGTCAAGGCATAGGTGAAAAGACCCGCACTAAATCCATTCCACTGAGCCTCTGCTGCAAGCTGATTTGGGCCAGTCGCAGTCAACACAACGCCAGGTAGAAGCCCTGCCCGTAATTGAGCATTGGCTTGTTCTCTCGATGCTTTCATTCGGCCTAAAATTTGGGCTTGAAAGTCTCGCTCGAAGGAACTGATCTCTTGGGCACTTGGGGCATTTGGGCGAGAGCGAATGCGGAGATTCCCTAATAAGGTTTGCTTCGGCTCGACATAGCTGGCATCTAAGACAGTTGTCACATGACTGGTTTGCAAAGACTGTAACAAAACGCTCAGCGTCTCTTCAAATAGGTCATTGATAACGGGCTCATCTTCAGTTGGCAGCACCCCATCAATAGGCACCAAGGTATTGTGCTGCGATTTAGCATCGTTGCCTAATTTCACTCGACTGCCTAAACCGCTGAAATGAAAAATAACAACGTCACCTGGCCGTGCCTGCTCAACCAGATGAGAGACGAATGCCTCTTCGATGCCTTGGCGGGTTGCTTGCTGATCGGTCAAGGTCAAAACATCGCTGGGTTGCAGCCCAAACCGATGAATCAACAGTTCCTTTTGTAAAGCAACATCAGTGAGACAGCCAGTTAAAGCAGTGCCTCGAGGTGAGACGAAATCACAAACCTGCTCAGGATATTGATTAATCCCAACGAGTAGGGCTAATTTACGTCGGGTGGGCTGAGCGAGAGCCCTCTGATATTGATCGGCGCAGAAATATAACGCTGATTCACTGACACCCAACGCAGTCAATGCCAGCGCCGTCTGCTGCAAAAAGGCTCGTCGCTTCAGACCCACCGAATCGTTATGCCTCCACGGTGATTTTCATCGCTCGTGCTAGTTCTGCTGCCACCTCAGGCCGAGAAAATTCTGGCGGAGGCAGTTCTCCTCGTCGCAGCATCTCGCGCACCTTGGTTCCTGACAAATGAACACGCTCCTCGGGTAAACTGGGGCTCGTCTTGGTCGTTGCCATTGACTGAGTCCGAGTGCAATAAAACGCATGTTCAAACTTCATAGGCATGATCCCTAGGGCATCGGGATCAATCTCATCAAAGATATGCTGAGCGTCATATGTTCCATAATAGTCTCCCACGCCTGCGTGATCGCGCCCAACGATAAAATGCGTGCAGCCATAGTTTTTGCGAACCAGGGCATGAAAGATTGCCTCTCGTGGGCCAGCATAGCGCATTGCCGCAGGATTAATTGCTAAAATTACGCGATCTCTTGGGAAATATTTGTCGAGCATGATCTCATAACAGCGCATTCTCACGTCTGCAGGGATATCGTCACTCTTAGTGGCTCCAACCAGCGGATGTAAGAATAGACCATCAACGGTCTCAAGTGCACACTTTTGGATATACTCATGGGCACGGTGAATAGGGTTACGGGTTTGGAATCCAACAACCGTCTTCCAGCCCTTCTCTTGGAACAGCGCCCGCGATTCGGCGGGATCAATTTGATAGGGGGGAAAGAGTGGATGGGATTTACGCTCTAGCAGCCAAATCGAGCCAGCAAGATTCACAGATCCCTGCTCGTAGACTACCTTGACGCCGGGATGCCGATCTTCATTGGTTCGGTAGACGTGCGTGGCCTCCATCACCTTGTCATATTCATACTTTTGGGTCAGTTCTAAAACTCCAATGAATTCTCCAGTTGAATCATCGAGTCGAATGCGATCGCCCTCTTTGAGGGCAGCCGCTTCTGCCTCAGTGACTGACAACGTAATTGGAATCGACCATGGCAAGCCATTCGCTAAGGCCATGTCTTTGACAACTGAAGTATAGTCCGCTTGTTCCATAAAGCCTGTCAAGGGACTAAACCCGCCGATGGCAATCATGACCAAATCGGATGCGGTACGCTCATCGACCTGTAGCCGAGGCAATTGCTCGGCGAGTGACAAAAATTCCTGTCGCTGATCCGGTGATGCAACTCGGTGAATCAGTTGTCCACCGTGAGGGGAAATGAGATCTGAATGATGGCTCAAGGTTATCTCTCCTAACTGTCATGTGCGTCCAACAAACACTGTCCAAGCCTTCATGGCATGTAATGCTAATACCCGCCCCTATCCTAAACCGATGCGGAGCCAGAATTAGCTCAATTGCACCCTCTTTTATCCAGGTTTCTCTACTTAGTGATGACGAACAGACTCAGGCAAAAGGTTCGATGAGGCCACCACCCAAAAGCAAGTCATGTTGATATAAAACGGCTGCCTGACCAGGAGTGACGCTAAATTGAGGTTCGTCGAAGATGAGCCGTGCCCGTAACGTCTCGTCTCCATCATCCAGTGGGATTACGGTGACAGGCACTGCAGCTGAACGATACCGAATCTGAGCCTCTGCCCGAATTGGTGCAGATGGTGCGGGAATAGAAACCCAGTTAAGCCGCTGGATTATGCATTCTGGATGGTTGGCACTGGTGCGATCGCCCACAATGACCTGATTGCGCCCTGCATCAATACCAATGACATAGAGAGGTTGCGGAGCCGCGATCCCGAGCCCTTTGCGCTGGCCAATGGTATAGTGATGCACCCCATTATGCTGGCCCAAGACTCTGCCTGACTGATCAATAATATCTCCAGGTTTGGGAGCCAAGTATTGATCGAGAAATGTCTGCATGGATCCATGGGCCTCAATTAGACATAAATCCTGGCTTTCAGGCTTATCTGCCGTCAACAGCCCAAACTGGGTAGCCATCCGCCGAGTTTCATCTTTAGTTTGCCGTCCCAATGGAAACACCACATGACCCAACACATCTTGAGTCAGGTCATACAAAAAATATGACTGATCTTTGCTGCGATCGATGGCTCGATAGAGCTGATATCGGTCAGCATCAGCGTCATAATGCACTTGGGCGTAGTGCCCTGTCGCAATTTGATCAATGCCAAGCTCAGTCATGGCATAGTGCAGCATGGGGCCAAACTTCACGGCCTTATTGCATTGTGAACAGGGTAATGGCGTAATTCCAGAGCCATAGCCACTGACCAAATAATCAACAATCTGAGATTGAAACACATCTCGGCTGTCTACAATATGGTGTGGAATCTGAAGCTGTTCACAGATTGCCGCCGCATCGACCATGCCCTCAGAGCAACACTGGCCTTTGCCTTTCATCAGCCAAAGCGTCAACCCGACGACTTCGTAACCTTGCTGGTGAAGCGTTGCTGCGGCTACCGAACTATCTACTCCACCTGAGAGCCCAACAACGATCTGTTTCATAATCTCAGTGTCTGAATGATCTCTGTATCCAATGATCTTGGCGTCCAACTCGAGAGCTAGGAGACAGGATTTGACATTATCCTTGTTGCGTAACGAGTCTTAACGAAAATGGAGTTACATTCCTAATCCTCCCTGCTCTAGGGTAGCATCTACGGATAGATCCGGAGGACTCAAAGCTAGACTAGCTCATGTTTCTACTCTGTTGAGGCGTCAGTTCATTAGACGTTTCCATACTCTGTGGTCTTAATTTTTGTCAGCGGTTTTCATCAAGTGTGCCCCCTCTATATGCAGCGTCTGAGGGATTTAGGTACTATTGGGTCTTAAGTTCTCAATCATTCCATCACTGACTCATCGTTTGTTTACCCATTGCAGGAGTCTCCACCATGATGCCCAGTCATTGTCGAGTTCATGTTGATCCGGCCCTTCATTCGAACTCAGAGCCTCAATCCGTTAAAACAGTGAAAGCTGTATCACAACATCTAGCGGCACTGGCTGGTTTTACGTCGTCGTGCTTGGCGATCGCCAGTAGCCTGATACTGCATGCAACACCTGCTGCTCTGGCCGAACCGCTCAATGACCGATGGCTGATGGCGCAGCAAGTCGTCGATGGTTTGCCGCCCCCACCTGCCTTTGGCGATGCGCCCTCAGCGCCTTCTGTTACCGGTCAATATGATGGCTCTGACCTGCCAGAGCAGCTGTATTTGGTCTATGTCAATGGCGACAGCGCGCGGCTGCTAGAGCAAGTGCGGCAAATCGAACCAAGCGCCCTTGTGCAAGACTATGGCGGACGGCGAGTAATTTTAGTCGGGCTCTATGAGCAAGCTGCTGATGCTGACCAACGGGCTCGGGAGCTATCAGCTCAAGGCATTCAGTCTGCGGTTGATCCGGTGTCGAGTCTGGCCTTTGTGCCTGCAGGATCATCTGCACCTGCAGCCTCCAACGCTGCATCGAATGCTGCAGCCCCATCAACGCTCCCTCCGGCAGAGTTTCTATCTGAGCCGAATACCTCTAGAGAAATTGAGTTTGAGCAAATTCCCAGCTTAAACAGCGCCAACACCATTCCCAATGAGCCTGGGATTCGCTACTCGGATGATGTTCCTAATAATGCGTTTTATCTCGTCATTCCGGGAAGTCGCAGCGATTTGCCCCAGATGCGAGAGCGTGTCATTTTGCTGGGAGCCCGACAGGATTCTGTGCTTGAACGAGAAGCTCCACGCGGGCCGCATGTGTTGGTTGGCCCCTTCGTCGATCGCAGTGCGGCCTCGCGTTGGAATCGGTTTTTAAGAGACTTTGGCATGAACTCAAGGGTCTACTTCATCCGTTAAATTGGCACGCTAAGTTGGCACTCGTAGCCGATACGATTGAGGAAAAGTAGATTGCATCACGCATCATGAACGGCCTGTTCTCAGATCACAGTGACCCAACGCTTCGACTCGCACCTATTGTGGTGACAGCCAGCCAGATGGCCGAGATTGAGTCGCGTCTGTTTGCTGCCGGAATGCCAGTTGCCGCCCTCATGGAAAAAGTCGCAGGGCGATTAGCGCAGCGGATTCGGGATAGCTATCCTCTGGGGGCGGTGACGCGGGTTGGCGTGTTGGTGGGGCCAGGACATAACGGGGGAGATGCCCTGGTTGTCGCTCGTGAACTGGGTCTCAGCGGGTATGAGGTCATGGTATATCAGCCGCTCTCTCAGCAAAAGGAGCTAACCGCAGCTCAGGCTCGATATGTTTCATCCTTGGGAATTCGCTGGGTTGATCAGCTCGACTCTCTACAAGGCTGTGATTTGCTACTTGATGGGCTGTTTGGCTTTGGGCTAACTCGACCGATCACAGGTGCTGTGGCTGAGGCGATCGCCCAGGTTAATCAATTTTCAGGTTCTATTGTCAGCATTGATGTGCCATCGGGATTGCACACCGATACGGGGGCTGTGTTGGGCACTGCCATCCGTGCCGATCGCACCTTCTGTTTGGGGCTATGGAAGCTGGCATTTTTGCAAGACCAGGCATTGGACTATATCGGCCAGCCTGATCTAATCGATTTTGATATTCCGCTGGCTGATATTCATGCTGTATTGGGAAATGATCCGCCGCTCCAGCGCATCACCGCTCAGCAGGCGATCGCCTCCTTACCCCTGCCGCGTCAGCCAGCCAGTCACAAATATCAACAGGGGCATCTGCTGCTGCTATGCGGATCGCAGCGCTATATGGGAGCTGCCATCCTCACGAGCTTAGCCGCCCGAGCCAGTGGTGTGGGGATGCTGTCGGTAGCCGTGCCCGAGAGCCTGACCTCACTAGTGTTGGCGCAAGTGCCCGAGGCCCTGGTAATTGGCTGCCCCGCAGACTCCCAGGGGGCGATCGCCCACTTACCCCCGTCGATTACACTGAGTCACTATGATGCGATCGCCTGTGGCCCTGGCTTGACGCCCCATGCGGTTGCGGTTGTGCAGCAGGTGTTAGCAAGCGATCGCCCCCTCGTGTTAGATGCCGATGGCCTCAATATCCTGGCGCAGGTGGGCACAGTTTCTACCCTATCGATGCGCGCAGCCCCGACAGTGCTGACGCCGCACCCCGGAGAATTTAAGCGCCTGTTTCCAGATATTGCTGACGCTACGAGCGATCGCACTCAACAGGTCAGCGCTGCAGCTCAAGCCTCAGGAGCGATTGTGTTGCTCAAAGGGGCACGAGTGGCGATCGCCCACCCCAATGGCAGGGTTTGGTTTAACCCCGAGAGCACGCCCGCTCTGGCGCGAGGGGGCAGTGGTGATGTGCTGACAGGGCTAATGGCAGGGCTGATGGCTCAGGCGAGTCTTATGGGCACACCCATTGAGTCGATAGTGCAAACGGCGACGTGGTGGCATGCTCAAGCTGGCCGGGTAGCGGCTCAACAGCGAACGGAGTTAGGGGTAGACGCGCTGACACTGACGCAGTTTCTGATTCCGGCTTTGGCAGAGAGGATGAAGGCTGATGAGGATGAGGGGTGATAGAACGTGTTCGGAATGCTAAAGGGAAAAGGGCTATGGGATACCTTTTGGTCTAGACCATAAACGTGAAACCTGGATGAGGTTGTACCTGACGCCTGCATCGTATCTGAGGCAATGAGTCGAGCAAGCAATATCTTGGATAGATTTTGTCTATCTAGAACAGTAGCAAAAATCAGAGCAGCCTTATAAATTTACGTGAAGGCTGCCAATAATAGTTAGATAGGGGCGTGTCTCTTGGATCTAAAAGGGAATCGTGCCAATGAAATTCCCAGAAAGTTGTGCTGCGTATTGCCCACTTCCACCTGCGGCTACAAAATTCATTTGCCCAGCCACAGAATTTCCCTGAAAACCTAGTGCAAAATTCCCGCTAGCAATTGAGATTGGAAAGCCTAGTACAAAGTTTCCTGTTCCGCTACTGAACTGATTTGAGGCTACTTCTGCTGTTCGATCAACAGACATGGCTAAAACATTTGTTGACGGATTTGCAGTTTGAAATACGGCATCTTTGTTACCACCCGTTCCGAAGAGGGCAGTATTCGTGGCAAATCGAATCCCCCCAGTACCTGAGACATTGCCAGTAGAATTGCTTGACAGCAAGCCAACCTCAAACAAGTTCCGTCCGTTAACCGTAGGAATCGGAAATGAGCGCGTCAGGAAAAGCCTGCCTGCTCGTTGAAAATTTTGCTGTCCAGTGAAGGAGCTAACCGTTCCTTGGATGACGACGTCATAGATGAGTGCTTGACTAGGAATGGATGAGGATGAAAACCCGGCAGGTAATCTAATTACACCGTTGGGAGCAGCAGGTGGAGGTGGAGGTGGAGGTGGAGCAACCGAAGGGGTACTCTGCATGGTGAGCTGGTAAGACGTTTCTCCCTGTTTGCGGAACACCCGAATAAAATATGTTCCGGGGCCAAGATTCCTTGTGATTTTCTCATTTCTTCTGCCTCCTCGCTTTGAAATTGCGATTCGTCTGCCATTTTGATCGAGCAGTGCAAGGTTCGCATTGTTTCTCAACCCACGTAGCGTAAATGTATTACTGCTGGAGTTTAGCGAGAACTGGTAGAAATCGTTTTTATCTTTCAACCCAACAAAATCGTTAAAGCGGCGCGTGCCGCTAAGGACACCGATATTTTTGGCGTTTCTCCTGGTGTTGCCTGGGTCTTTCATGACAGCTTCATTCTTGGTAACAGAACAGTCTATAAGAATGATAAGTGGTCAATTTCTGGTCAGAGTAAATTGTTATGGTTTTTAATTGCCCCTTTGGTGTATCGCCATTTGCTGTCTTGAGTCAGGCTAATGATCAGGAACATGTGTTGGAACAGATGGCAGTTAGTGACATCCAAAGTCTGCAAGAGTCAATTGATGAGATGGGCGCGTGATGCTTGGCCCATGCTACCTAGTGATTGATAAACCCTAGAAATTACTTGCCATGATCTGAGGCGATCGCCCAATTTTGTGCGATTTAGATGACTCATCGACTCATGTCTATCTCTAAACTGCCACTTCAATATATGCCGATGTTGTTGAGGGGTGAGGAATATTAAGCCCGTCAAGTCTTAACCCGTCTAGATGAAAGGCGATCGCCTCTCGCATGTTTTCCTCAACATCTTGACGAGTGCTGCCGGTTGAAATACAACCCGGTAAATCGGGAGAATACGCAGAAAATCCTGTTTCAGTTTCTTCAATTACAACTAGATATTTCATCACGACGTTAGCCCTGCCTGTTTCAAGATGCTATTCAGAGTGCCTTTTGCCAAATCATCACTCAGTTTGCCTGCGACTGTCACTAATCCTGACTTCGTGGGATGTTTATATTGTCGATGACTTCCTCGTGTCCGATTTAGATACCAGCCATCTGATTCAATCAACGTGATCACTTCTTTCACTTTCATAAAACGCACTCCATCGCCATCTTGCCTTGCATGCATGGCGCGGAAGATACGCTAATGGCGTTGTTGGTTTTTTGATGAAACGCGCAATTCCTCCGCAGGCAGGCAGCAAGTAGCGAGTCAGATATCATGACTTATTCCCAATACGCTTAAATTTCAGCTTAATTGCTCCTTTCCCTTCTGCACCAGCAATCAACTTAATTTCACCGTGACTGCCAATCTCAATTGATAACTCCACGAAGTTGGCAAAGACTAAAGATTGGGGCGATCGCCCTCCATATCCTGATTGCCGGACAAGACTATTTACAACTCATATCCTGCATTGGGTCAGGAGACCTGACCCCTACATCAGATGAAATATTGTAAGGGCATGGTTTCCGCATCCAATGCAGAATTTTTTGTCAGTTAACTAAGACTGCTGCTTACTAATCCTGCGTGATTGATAAGTAACGCTTTAGTGAAACTCAATGCAGCATAAGCTGATTTTGAAACACGCGCGTGATTGATAAGTAACGCTTTGGTAAAACTCAATGCAGCATAAGCTGATTTTGAAACACGCGCACCTAAATCAAGCAGCGGTGGGCGAAAACTCGATCCGCGCGTGTCTGATTTGACTTCTCGCCTCCTGATTTAGACTGCTGCTGTCTCAAAAACCTCCGCAAAGCTGCGGATATTAGCAGCAAGTCTATCCGATCAAAGTTCCGCAAAAGCCCTCAGGAAACTGCTTCAGCCAGATGCCATGTTAGAGGAGATGTTTTTTCATTCAGGAGTACACAACTCATGTCAAGGGCAAAACGTAGTTCTCGAACGCTAGAGCGAGCCGAAAGACGCCATGCTGCGCTGCAATCGATTAGTCAGCAGCTCGAGATTGGGGATGGCCTCACCCTGGAAACCTACAAGGCGCAAATCCAGGCACTCCGCGATGAAATCAGCGCGTATAACACCATCCTTTCCTCAGCGGATCGCGCGGCCAACTTGGTCAAAACCCTCGAAAGCCAGCTCGATCAGATCTCTGAGCGCATGTTGCTTGGCATTGCGGTCAAATATGGCAAAGACAGCAACGAATATGAAATGGCCGGAGGCACCCGCAAGAGTGAGCGCAAGCGTCCTGCTCGCAAAGCTGCTATGTCTGTTTAGCATCGGGTTCAGCCCTCAAGCTGTGATCACAGTTCGATCAACGCCCCCAGAGTTAGCCAACATGTAGGGGGCGTTGCATGATTGCTTCCACGGGATTGACCCACGATTAATCACGAGTTGTAGAGCACAACAGCACAGTAAGACGGGCAAAGCACCGCATGTCCATTTAATGTAGTCAGCGGTAATGGGCACGAGCCAATGCTGTTTGCTTATTCTGCAATTGACTAGAGTTGATTGAAACCTCACACATCCCTAAGCGGCGATCGCCTTGAGCAACGCTTCAACATGGTCAAACGTCATAAACTGCGTATATCGAGAGCTCATCTCTGGCGTCAGCAGCTCAAGCAGCAGATGATTTTCGACCCACAGCTCAATCACATCAAAAGCCCCTTCTCGACTGCAATAGCGAACCAGCCACCCTTCACGCGCTGCAATTTCCTCAATCTCGGCTCGGCTCGTCGGCACTGACAGCGCTGCATGAGTCACCGTAAATCGAGAGGGCGTCGAATTATGGTGAGGAGATGCCTCATTGGCTCCAGGAATCAACTCGGTGCCTGTGGGAGCAATCTCAATGGCTGTGCCGTTTTCATCTCCGGTCATCACAATATAGGCAGCAGGCAGCGGCGGAAACGGGAAATACCGACCTTGAACAAGCTCTGTCAACACGCGAGCAACATGCTCAGGATTGTCTACAGCGATAGATAAGTGATGCAGCATAACGGGGTAATCCTTATTAAAGAAGTAGGAGAAATTGGGGATTGAGGACAATAGCCTGTAGAAACGAGGTGACAGGCGACGAGCGATCGCTCTAACCCATAGATTGACGATATTCAACAAGCGAGAAGATCTAGGGAAGAAATCAGTCGGGCAACGCTCAAACCATCAGCCATTGAGCCTTGAGACGTGCATTGCAGACCCCCAACAAAAAGCAGGGACATTGCCTCGGCAATCATCCCTGCGAATTACGATAAAACCAGTGACGGTGTTATATCAGCTTGAGCCTACATCATGCCCATACCGCCCATACCGCCCATGCCACCCATACCGCCCATGCCGCCCATGCCGCCCATATCAGGGCCAGCCGCCGACTTGGGTTCGGGCTTTTCGACAACCAACACCTCGGTCGTCAGTACCATGCCAGCAATGGATGCGGCATCTTGCAGCGCCGATCGCACGACCTTTGCTGGGTCAAGGATGCCAGACTTGATCATGTCTTCATACTGGCCATTGACCGCGTTATAGCCCATGTTGCCGTCCAGGCTACGAACTTTTTCAACGATTACTGTGCCTTCGACTCCGGCATTATCGGCAATCTGGCGCAGCGGCGCTTCTAGAGCCTTGAAGACGATGTCGGCTCCAATCTGCTCTTCGTCACTCAGCCCTTGCTTAAACTGCTCAGCCTTTTGAGTCAAACGAATTAGCGTGACGCCGCCCCCAGGCACAATGCCTTCTTCAACGGCTGCACGGGTCGCATTGAGCGCATCTTCAATTCGCAGCTTGCGGTTTTTTAGCTCAGTCTCGGTTGCCGCACCAACTTTGATCACAGCAACACCGCCTGCCAGCTTAGCCAGACGCTCTTGCAGCTTTTCTTTGTCATAATCAGAATCGGTCGCGTCTAGCGCCTGCCGAATCTGCGCCACTCGCTGATCGATATCGGCTTTGGTGCCTGCCTCAGACACAATGGTGGTCGTGTCTTTGGTAATGGTGATGCGACGCGCGCGACCCAACATCTCAATCGTTGCAGTGTCGAGGCTGAGCCCGATTTCTTCAGAAATCATCTGACCACCCGTGAGCACCGCAATGTCTTGCAACATTGCCCGACGACGCTCACCAAACCCAGGCGCTTTGACCGCCACGGCATTGAGCACGCCGCGCATACGGTTGACTACTAAGGTTGCTAGAGCCTCTCCGTCTACATCTTCAGCCACGATCAGCAGGGGCTTGCCTTGCCGAGCCAGCTTTTCGAGAATGGGCACCAGGTCTTGAATGCTGCTGACCTTCTTATCAACAATCAGGATAAAGGCATCTTCAAGCTCGCACACCATACGCTCTTGATCGGTGATGAAGTAAGGAGAAATATATCCCCGATCAAACTGCATCCCTTCGACGACTTCAAGCTCGGTTGTGAGCGACTTCGATTCTTCAACCGTGATCACGCCGTCTTTGCCGACCTTATTCATGGCTTCAGAAATCATGGCACCGACTTCTTCATCGTTGCCCGCTGACACCGTCGCCACTTGGGCGATCGCATTACCATCAATCGGTTTGGCGATCGCTGCAATTTCATCGACCAGCTTCCGCACCGTTTTCTCAATGCCGCGCCGCAGGCTGACTGGGTTCGTTCCGGCCACCACGTTCTTCAACCCCTCTCGAATTAGGGCTTGAGCCAAAACGGTTGCTGTGGTTGTGCCATCTCCTGCTAAGTCTTGCGTCTTCGAGGCCACTTCACGAACTAACTGAGCCCCGGTATTTTCGAGGGGGTCTTCGAGTTCAATTTCTTTTGCGATGGTAATGCCATCATTGACAATCTCAGGCGCACCAAACTTCTTCTCTAAAACTACGTTTCGACCTTTGGGGCCGAGCGTAATGCGAACTGCGTCAGCAATGGCATTGACACCGCGCTCCAAGGCTTGCCGCGACTCTTCGTCAAATACTACAATCTTTGCCATATTTTTCTGTCTTACAGCTCTCCAATGTTGACTTTAGCACTGAATCTAGCACTCAGTGCAGGAGAGTGCTAAATTCCAATCTCACTATAACGAGTCGATAGGATGGTTGTGAAAGTCGAGAAAACCGAATCTTTCTCACCAGTTTGTCATCTCATCTGATTAACCATGCACAGGGAATGCGATTGTGAACATCTCATTTGATCGGGTTTCGACAATTTACGATGCCACGCGTGGGTTGCCCCCTGAGATCTCAGCGCAGGTGACGGACGCCATTTTGACCGTGGCCGCAGCCACCCCAGACACGCAATTTTTTGAGCCCGGAATTGGTACCGGGCGGATTGCACTCCCTATTCTGCAGCGCGGGTTTGCCTATACCGGGGTTGATATTTCCGAGCCGATGATGGTAGAACTGCGTCGCAAACTTGCGGGCACTTTGGCTCGGCTGACTTTGCAGCAGGCTGATATGACCGAGCTGCCCTTCGAAGCTGATCAATTTGATGTGGCGATCGCCGTTCATATTCTTCATCTGGTGCCACAGTGGCAGCAGGCTCTAGCAGAGATTCGACGCGTGCTCAAGCCAGACGGCCTATTTTTATATACTCATGGGCAAGTCAAGCCGGAGCACCCTGACGAGCCAGGGTTTCACCCTGACCGCCATGCATTTGAGCAGCAGTGGCGATCGCTGCTAGTAGCTCACGGGGTCGAACTTCAGGCGTATGGAGCCGAGGAGGATGAGGTTTTGACGGCTCTGAGCGAGCAAGGCGCACAGCTAGAGCCCATCATTGCTGCCCAGTGGCGCATCCAACAAACCGTTGGAGATCTGCTCAACCGCTATCGCCAGCGGATGTATAGCTCCTGCTGGCAGATTTCGGATGAGATCTTTAGTGAGGCGATCGCCCGACTCACAGATTGGTGTCATGAGCGATTTGAGTCGCTAGAGACCGACCTGTCTCACGAAACTCAATTCAAAATTGTGGTTGTTAGAAACTGGGCCAATAGCGCCCTAATCTAGTCGCGGCCTGTTCATGGCGTGAATGGTCACTAACTGCGGCTAGGATGGGCGCACAGCCACCCAATTGAGCCTCTTAAATCACTTTCGCAGCTCGTAGACCAAAGAATAGCCCTAATGCTAATCCGACAAAAATACTCAGCATCACAACATACATAATGACACCAGACATAATGAATCATCTCCCAACGTATTACAAGCGTTACTGCATTGTTAATCAATCTCTTATCCATTGAACCATTTCCTGCAGTAGAATACAGCCCACGCGCAGTTGAGATCGCCCATGACAACCATCCCCGTCGAACTTCCTCAGCAGACTTATCAAATTGCGATCGCCCCCGGTGGTCTCGATCATCTGGGGCAGTGGCTGACCCAACCTGAGATGCCAACGCCCCGGATGGGTCAGCGCATGTTGCTCGTATCAAATACAACGGTTTTCGAGATTTATGGCAATCGGGCGATCGCCGCCCTCGAACAGGCTGGGTTTCAGGTAGGCTATTGCATTCTGGCCGATGGCGAGCATCACAAAACCTTTGCATCGGTGCAGCTGATTTATGACGCCGCCCTCGATCACCGCCTTGAACGGTCGTCTACCATTGTGGCGTTGGGTGGTGGCGTGATTGGTGATATGGCTGGGTTTGCAGCCGCAACTTGGCTGCGGGGCATTGGGGTGGTGCAGGTGCCCACGTCGCTGCTGGCGATGGTCGATGCATCGATTGGCGGCAAAACGGGGGTTAATCACCCATCTGGCAAAAATCTCATCGGAGCCTTTCATCAGCCACGCTTTGTATGTATTGACCCCCATGTGCTGCCAACGTTGCCTGAACGAGAGTTTCGAGCGGGAATGGCCGAGGTAATTAAGTATGGCGTAATTTGGGATCTTGATCTGTTTCAGCAGCTAGAAGCAGCGCCTCATCTGGATCAGCAGCAGCAGGTCTCAACCGAACTGATGCATCAGATTTTGACCCATTCCTGTCGAGCGAAGGCGGAGGTCGTGAGCAAAGATGAGAAAGAAGGCGGACTGCGCGCCATTTTGAACTATGGTCACACGATTGGGCATGCTGTCGAAACGCTGACAGGCTATCGCAGCTTCAATCATGGTGAAGCCGTTGCTATTGGCATGATGGCGGCAGGTCAAATTGCTGTGGCACTGCACCTGTGGGATCAGCCCGCATGCGATCGCCAACTGGCACTGATTCGTAAGGCGCAGTTGCCAACGCAGCTCCCCGCTGGACTGGATATTGACGAGATCCTGGCTGCCTTACAAACCGATAAAAAGGTGCAAGACGGTCAGGTGCGATTTATTTTGCCAACGCACATCGGGGTCGCCAAAATTGTGGATCAGGTGCCGTCTGAGGTGATTCGTCAGGTGCTGAGTCAGATGCAGCCATAGCCGCTTACAACCCATATCCTGCCTTGGGTGAGGAGACCTCGCCTAAGGCAGAATTTTTGTCAGTTAACCAGGATAGATGACTGTAGATAAGTACATGGTCATAAATAAAGCCAGTGGGGTGCGCCCCGCCATAGCTTCGTTTATTTATGGCTACTCACTTAACAGCGAATGACTGGGGATGATTGCTGCTCGGTCAGGCTGAGGCAGCGCTACCCAGCAGAAACTGATTCCGAATCAGCCACCGATGGCTGTTGTGCTTTAGGAGTGTGAGGCGATCGCCCACAAACTCAAATTCCACTGAGCGTGGCTGCAGCTCAGCCCATGCTGCCCTAAAGCTAGAGCGGTTGACATTGCGGGAGGCCACAGTGAGATGAGGCGCAAAGGGGCGAGTCTTGGCTTTGGGATCAACGATGGCTAGTGTGCTCTCCAAATAATGCAGCAAAGCCGCTTGCAGGTTGAGCAATTCTGGCGTTTTGAGCACGTTAATGTAGAGGACGCGGGGTGGAAATGCGCCAAACCCTGACAATGCGACCGGGATTGCAGATTGTTGTGCTGCAAAGTCTTTGAGGGCGTCGTCTAGTTCAGCAGCGTTGGCGGGATGCCATGCAAATGGAGGGAAGAGGGTGATATGGGGAGGTGCTTTAGCTGTGCCCATCTGATGGCGATCGCCCAACTCTGTGACTACACGCTCAGCAAACTCCTGCACCTTAAATGGTGGCATGAGTGCGATAAAAAACCGAGAATATCCATGTGATGACAGCATGGCACTCCAATTCAGCCTGACTCTTCTGCAAGCGGATATTTAAGATTTAACGGGTTTAAGCATATGGAATTCAAGCTATCCTAAAACAGAGCTTGAGTTCAATCGCACTAATTGCAGCTAGTCTTTCCATGCCTTGGTTTGTAAAGATTGAGAAAGGAATCGTTGATAAAGCGACCTTTGACCAACTTGTTCCTGAACATAAAACCTACGTCAAGCAGCTGATTGCTAACGGCCATGCCGCCAAGACTGGCTACTGGGTCGAGTATGGCGGCGGTATGATGTTGTTCCAAGCATCAACTATTGAAGAGGCGCGCTCGATTGTGGCTCATGATCCGCTGGTGCAGTCAGGCTGTGTTAACTATGAGCTGCACGAGTGGCGTATTGTGGTGGAATAAAGCCACCTCAAAACAGCAGGAGTGGTATGAGTAATTCTGGAGATGGTTACAAAATTGTTAGCGACAACCGTCAGGCTCGGTTTCAGTATGAAATTTTAGAAACCTTTGAAGCCGGAATCGAACTGAAAGGCACTGAGGTCAAGTCAATTCGCCAGGGCAAAGCTAACCTAAGGGATGGCTACGCTCTGGTGCGCGACGAACAGGTTTGGCTGCTGAACGTGCATATTTCCCCCAGTCAAAACACGAGCCAGATTTTTAACCATGACCCCCGCCGTACCCGGCGTCTCTTGCTGCACCGACAAGAAATTCGCAAGCTCATCGGCCAAGTCGAGCAGAAAGGGCTGACTCTGGTACCGCTGAAAATCTATCTCACGCGCGGATGGATTAAGGTCAGCTTGGGGCTGGCACGCGGTAAAAAACTCCACGACAAGCGCGAATCGCTCAAGCGCAAGCAGCAAGACCGAGAAATTCAACGCGCCTTAAAGAGCTACTAAATCTATAGCTAACCTCTATCCATAGGATCAGCCGCTATAAAATGCAGAATGCCGGAATGGATCTGATTGCTTTATGGATTACCAGTTTTAATTGCCATGCCCGATCAGTCGTCTCAAAAATCGCTAACCTGCGCCCATGTCTTTATTTCAGGACGGGTGCAAGGCGTGGGCTATCGCGCCTCAACCTGGGATACGGCTACGTTGCTCAAACTCAATGGATGGGTTCGCAACCTGCGTGATGGCCGGGTCGAAGCCCTATTTGAAGGCTCGACTGAGCAAGTAGACGAAATTTTGCGTTGGTGCCATCAAGGGCCTCCGACTGCTGTTGTCAAGACGGTTGAGGTTCACTATGAGACGCCCCAGGGCTTAAAAGGCTTCCAGGTTGTGCGGTAACTTTTATCAGCCACACGGCTGGCCACGAAATGTCACGTTTGGTGTTGACGTGTTCAGAGCACTGGCCAACTACGCTGTTGATAATCAGCAGTTAACGATACTCTTATAGATGTTAGGACTATGAACGAAAGGATGCGTGATCCATCATGGCGTTGTTTGGTTTAGGCTGGCCCGAGGTAGCGATTATTGGCGGTGTGGCCATTGTGATTTTTGGCCCTAAGAAGATTCCTGAGTTGGGCGGTGCACTCGGGAAGACGCTGCGGGGATTTAAAGAAGAAATCGGCAAGTCTCAAGATGACCTTGAGTTAGAGTCCGGTGATGACGACGACGACAATTACCGCGATTGAGGCGCACCAAAATTAGCGCGCCTCAATCTACGCTTAGGGTTAGCCCGCGGTTTTCTGTCGTTGCGATGGATAGCCATTGCGCTCTAGACACGGTTCAAATTCGGCTCCTGCAGCAGTGAGACTTGAATCGTCGGCCAGAAGCAACTCTTGAACATGCCAGTATGAGGCGTGCGATCGCCAGTTCCAAAACCCGATAGACGGCTCAACGCTGGGCGATCGCCTTCTTTATCGAGCCTTTGTGCCCGGTTTATTCATTCTTCGTCAACTAGTCATTAGACTGAGTGCAGTTCACAACCGAACACACCTTATTTGAACCCTTTATATCGAATCAGCCCCGGCAGTAATGCCGGGGTTATGTGTTTGCAGGAATGATTGTTTAACCCCCGCCGACGCTGCTAGGGGCAGGAGTCATCGTAGATGCATTGAGCAGTTGTTCAATGGCGGCGAGCAGCTCTTGCTCTAAGTAGGGCTTGGTGAAATAGTCTTTAGCCCCCAGCTTCATAGCGAGCCAGCGGTGTTTGTCATTGCCTCGCGAGGTGAGCATAACGACAGGAATCGCCGCAAAGAGCGGATTTTCGCGGCGCTGTGTGAGAAACTCAAAGCCGTTCATGTTAGGCATTTCAACGTCGCAAATGACCAGTTCTACAGATTGACTTTGTTCAAGTTGCTCAAGCGCCTCTTGACCATCACGGGCTTGTAAGACACGATAGCCTGCGCGTTCGAGCGAAAGAGCCAGCGTGCGTCGGAGGGTGACCGCATCATCCACGACCAGAATCGTTGTGGTTTGCAGCCGTTGGATGCCAGCCGTGTTGCGATCGCCCGCTGCCAAGTTTGTCTCAACAAGATTGGCCAACGCATCCATTTCAGAGGCTTGCGGCATAGTTGCCAGCCCCCGACTGACCATCTCATCTAACAACACGGGACCATCAATCACTGGGATGAGGCTACCATCACCCAAGACGGTACATCCATAGGCAAATATCGGCGGTGTGATGGCGGTTCCAAAGGGTTTGACCACCAATTCTTGCTCGGTCACCAAACGATCAATCTGTAGCGCAAATGCCTGGTTAGCACGCGTCAGCACCAGCATTGGAGCTTCCCAATTGGTGGGAGTTGGCACCGTTGCCAAGACACGACTCGGCGGAATTTCTGGTAGGAGGCAACTGTAGTTTAATAGATTCGATAAATTATAGGCCGGGATTTCTTCCCCGTGCCAGACCAAAAACCGCTGCGAATCAACCTGTCGAATTTGGGCAGGGGTTGGAATCAAAATTTCTTGAATACTATCGCTGCGAATCGCCAGTGGCGTCGAACCCACAAAGCAAATCAACAAGTTGAGAATAGACAGCGTTAATGGCAGCGTTAGGGTAAAAGTCGTGCCTTGCCCTGGTGATGACGAGACTGCGATCGCCCCGCTGAGGGCGCGGATCTGAGCCTGAACAATATCGAGCCCAATCCCCCGGCCTGACAGTTCACTGACCTGTTTGGCTGTCGAAAAACCGGGCTCAAAAATAAGACGTTGCAACTGAGCATCACCAGCCGCGCTGGCCTCTGCGGTTGTCATCCACCCCAGTTCGACGACCCGGCTGCGAATGCGTTCGAGATCGAGTCCCTGGCCATCATCGTAGACTTCAATGACCACTTGACGACCTTGATAGCGAGATCGAATCTCAATTTGTCCAATGTCTGCTTTACCCCGCTGGCGTCTGAGTTCGGGTGATTCGATGCCATGATCAAAGCTATTACGCAAGAGCTGCACTAGTGGATCATAGAGCTTGGTCAACACCGCTTTATCAACTAAACTATCTGTGCCGTTGAGTGTGAGGTTAACGGGTTTTTTATAGGTATTTGATAAATCACGCAAGACGCGAGGAAAGCGATTGAGAATTTCGCCGAGAGGCAACATCCGAGCCCACATCAGCTCGTCTTGCATTTGGGAAAGCATCTTGCGATGCCGTCCGAGTAGTTGCTCCGATTGATAGCTAAATAAGGAGACATCTTCAACGGCTTCTTCTAGTTGCACAATGTCTTCTAGCAATGTTTGAGTTTGGAGGTAGAGCTGGGTGTAGGTATCCATTTCGAGCGAATCAAAGTCGCCGCGCTGACTCCCTAAATCTGTAGTTGATCCGTTGCTGGCGACTCGTACTTGAGCCCCGCGACGTTCGGGAGCAATCAGCATTCGGTCTGAGAGGGTGCGCATCTGTTCGACTGCCGATTGAAAGCGGCTAAATCGATTTAACAACTCTCTCACAGAAGCACGAAGCTGGTTGTTTTGCAGATCAACTCCATTGCGGTTGATGGTGAGTTCACCGAGGAGATTGTCCATGCGATTGAGGCGGTCAGCTTCGACTCGCACCGTCAACCCGGCGGCGATCGCATCTTTGGGAGATGTCTGGGGCGATCGCCCTGGAGTCGATCGCGACAATTTGGCATCTGGAGCGGGTGTTGCTGCTGGTGTTGATGCGGCTGGAGTGAGTGCAGATGGAGTGGGTGCGGCTGGCGTCATCGGTGGGGCGATCGCGTCAAACCCACCAAAAATCTGACCCAACTGAGCCGATGAGGCCTCAGCAGCAATGTCGTCGGATGCGCTGGGGGCTGCCATTAAATCAATCAGATCATCATTGGCGAAACCCAACTCTGCTAGCACTTCAGCCCGATTAATATCCTCACCCAACTGGTCTAACAGCATCGCAGCTTCATCGGCTGACCAATCGTTGTCTTGCTCTGGTTCCAGTTCAGCAATCGCATCTTCTGGCCGCGCTATCGTAACGCCACTAAATGCCAGCAAGGCCGCAGATGGCACGCCTCCTTGGGAGTCGGGGTTGATCAGCACATCATCTCGTCCGCCGCGAAAGTCGGCGAGGGCAATCTGAGCAATGGTGATGGCCTCCTCTGGATAGTGATCTAAGGCAGCCAGGGCAGCAGTGGCGATCGCGGCAAACCCTGGCAAATTGAGCAATTCAGCAAAGCCCATAAAGACTTCTGCTTGAGCCCGCAGCTCACCTGCAACTTCGATGGGTTGCGGGTTGTCGAGCACCACTGAGAGATGCTCTAGCCCTTCGGCCACGTCTACCTCAAAAATCGACCGCGCCATGCTCATCCCCAAGTCTTCTGAACTGGGGATAAAGTCAGCGGTTTCTCGAATGGCGTCTTCGCAAATCTCCTCTAGCTGGATCAAGATCGGCTCTGCACTTTCTAGAGCCTGTTGACTATCAAAATAGCCTTGGGTGATTTGCTCAAGCAGTGGCAATCGCAGACAATCATAAGCTTGTAAAAGCTGGTTTTCTAGCTCGCTATCAATTTCAATACTTTCGCTATACAGCGCCTTAAAAATTGTTTCTAGTCGATGTGCAATGGTTTTGATGGCATCTAAGCCAACGCTAGCCGACCCACCTTTAAGAGAATGGGCCGCCCGCATGATGTTGTGGACGTTGGCCGTACTGCGTTCTTCTCGAAGCGTCAGGAGCCCGGATTCAATACTTTGTAGGAGTTCGGGTGCTTCTTCGATAAAGAACTGATACGCCTGGTCACGGATATCAGAGTTGATTGACATAGCTATTCTGGGAGATGAAACAAACAGGGACAGGCAAGCCAGCAAGGATGGAAAATCTACCCGCAAAGACTCCCCGAGAGTGCCTCAATTCCCTGGGTAGTTTCTCGAAAGACGCCCAAGGGAATCAAGGCAGCACACACATGAGTTTTGGGGTGTTTGATTCGTGGATGCACGGTAGAGTACCGCAGGTTAGCCGATTTTGAACTGACCCACTTCTTCCTGGAGAGCTTGAGCAACTGCATTCAACTCTGCAAAGGTGCCAGACACCTGGTTGGCATCTTTCGAGTTTTGGGTGGCGATCGCCGCAACGCTAGTCATGCTGGCGGTCACAGCTTCTGATGCCTGCGACTGGGCCACGGTCACAGTGGTAATGGCCTCCACCAGTTGACTAATCTGCTGACTGGCGGCTGTAATCCGGTTTAGGCTTTGGCGGGTTTCATCCACCAGTTCCGTTCCGTTGACCACCTGCTCAGTACCTGCTTCCATTGCCAAGACCACGTCATTGGTCTCAGCCTGAATGCCAGCGACGAGTTTTTCAATTTCAGTTGTCGCTTCTGCCGACTGACGGGCCAGTTCTCGGACTTCTTCCGCAACTACCGCAAATCCTTTCCCACCTTCACCTGCACGGGATGCCTCAATGGAAGCGTTTAGCGCCAGCATGTTCGTCTGAGCAGCGAATCCACTAATCAGATTGACCACGTTCGAGATTTTCTGCGACGATTCACCCAAGCGCTTCACCTTTTTAGCTGTTTCGGCCACCGTTTCTCGGATAGCCATAATCCCGTCTACTGTACGGTTCATAGCGGCGTCCCCTTCTTGCACCGTTTGAGAGGCTTGTTGCACCGCAAGTTCAGCTTTTCTAGCGTTGGCGGCAACCTGGCGCACTGAGTTGGCCATCTCTTGAGCCTGATCTAAAGCTGCTGAAATTTCGGCAGCCTGCTGCATGGCCGATGTAGACATGGCCCGCACGGATTTATCGCTAGTCTCGGTGTTGACGGCCACCTGTTCAGCTGCTGTCTTCACCTGTGACACAATCTTCCGCAAACTTGCGATCATGGCGTTATACGAGTCAGCAATCGTCCCGATTTCATCTTCGGTTACTTTTGCTCGCACCGTTAGATCGCCTCGGCTGACCGGGTCAACGTCCATCAACAGTTGCAACGCGTTGCGCTGGAGACCTTCTTTAAGTTGACGCTGTTCTTCGGCCAAGGCTTCAGTTTGTTCGAGTAGCTGAATTCGTTCAACCACCAATCCGACTTGCAGGCCCAGCTGTTTGGTGAAATCAACTTCGGCAGACAACCACGCATGAGACGTGCGGCAATGATGGACGACTACAAGACCATAGAGCCGATCCTGTCCGGTGATAGGCACAGCCAGAACTGATTGCACCGCGAGCTGTTTTAGGAGTTGCCTGTGCTCGGCTGGAAACTCAGCAGTGTTGACGTTGTCAATCGCTAAAGTTTCGTTCGCGTAAAACTGATCGATCATGCTATCTGAGACGCCCAGCTCGATCAGCGATCGCTCATGAGCAGTTGGTAGGTTGGCGTCTACGGCCTCAGATGCAACAGTGCCATTGCCAAGTGCATCAAATTGATAGACAACAACGCGATCGGCTTCTAGCAGAGTGCGGGCTTCGGTCACCACCTGATCAAACACCGTCACCAGTTCTTCGGAGCTGGTGACTTTGGCACCTGTAATTTCAGAGAACAAGGTCGCTCGGCGGGCGTTGAGAGTTTGCTCACTCAAGAACCCTTTGACTCGCGTGACGAGGTCGTTAAACGTTTGAGCCAGGGTTTGGGTTTCGGCGGTGCCACGCGGATCAGCCGAAACATTCAGGTTTCCGGCAGACACCTGACGGGCTTTGTCTGATAGGTCAATCAGCGGCGAGGCCAGTCGGCCTGATAGACCAATCGTCACGGCGGTGGCTATCCCTCCCAAGACGACAGCAATCAGGCTAAAGATGCTCAACAGATCTCGACCCGCCGCTCGAATTTCAGAGATATTCATCGAGGCGATCGCCACCCAGTCGAGCTGAGGCACGGTTGACATCGTATACTGTTTGCCTTCAAACCGGAATGTGATTAAAAGCCCCTGGCCTGCTTCTGTTTCAGTCGCCTGACTAACGCGCAAATCATCAACTGGATAGGCTGCCCGCAAGGTCGTTTCAAATTCTTCGACAGAGGGCGCTTGGGTGCTGCGCACCGCTTCAATCAACTGCGCCGCAATTTCAGTAACCGTTCGTCCTCCAGTGACCACCAACGCGTCGTTAGAGGATTCTGGAATGGCAAGACCGTCGGCAGTGTAAGTGGCGATCGCCGCCCCCGATCCCACGTCCAGCAACTGCACCTGCTGTGAGCCGCTAATCCCGGCGTTTTGCAGATAGGCTGACAAAAACTCAAAAGATTGTGAGGAAACAAATGCATTTAAAACGCCAAGAAACTCACCCGTGGAGGCATCGTCAATTCGTTGAGCCAGAGCTAGACCAAAGGTCTGAGATGATTCGTCAAATTGTGGGTCGCTCACCCATTGGGTTCTGGCTTTCCCCTGCTGCCACCAGGTGTCTCGATACTGCACAAAGCCCGTAGGAATGTTACTGTAGGCCACGTTTAAGCCGTTGCGCTCAGTCAAAACCATTGCTGCAAACCCTTGTGTGGCTGTTAGCCGCTCCAGGTAACTGTTGAGCGCCTGCTCAGGTCTGACCAGTTTCGTATTAGAAAACTCAACTTCTAAGACATCAACTGGGCGCTCAATCAGATTCTCAGCCTCGACAATGTCTGTAGCAGAACTGGTTGAGTTAGCAATCAGCGGGCTCGTTGCGACCCCAGCCATCACGTTTAAGTTATCAGCAACAGCCTGACTCGCGCCCTCGCCCACCAACAGAGCTTGTCCTTCCAAGGCGCTGTTAACCTGGGTCTGAGAACGATTTTGGGTAATGGTATACCCCGTAACACTGGCAACCGCCAACGGGGCAAGCGCGAGGGGCAATACTGTGGTCAGCAACTGTCGTCCCAGGGTGGCCGAGCGGTTTTCAGTCAGCTGAGCGCCAATACCTGTTTTCGTTTCAAGGGCTGAAGGTTGCGTCAGGCTGACGCCGCCTCGAAGCGCTTCAGATCCGTTGGAGTTGAGGGTAGCCTCTTGTGATGTCGATCGAAAGGGTGTCTGCGTCATGGTGTGAGTCTCGATGATTGGACGATAAGTATGGCATCGTGACAATGCCTTGGGGGGCGATCGGTTAACCGATCGATTCGTTAAGGTCAGTTAACGATTGATTCTCTTTGGGTACATTCCCCGCCCCTTGGGGCGGAATAACAGCTGGGACTTGCCCCGGGGTTCATACCTTTGATTTAGTCACAGCGAACCGCCATCTACCTGTCTGTTTAAGCAGTTCACTGCTATAGCCACTGTCAATTGCTAGCTGCATCCCAGCTTCTGAGCTGTAGTTCTTCAATCAAACCGTTGTAAATCTCATAATCAACGGCAGGTACATACTGCTCGATGCCGATCGCCGTGAGCGCTGGACTATCAGTCGGTATTTCTAAGAGCGCCTGCTTAACCGTTTCTACGAGCTGTGGAGAAGCACTACTCGTGGCTGCAAAGGGCCAGGTAGGATATAGCTGAGTGGTGTGCTCATCAGCAAACCCATCTTGTACAGGCTCTAGCACTCGAATTCCATCTGTATTCGGGAGTAGACCCTGGCTTACCATCTCGTCAAGCTGCCCAGATGCCACAAAGCCAAAGTCAATTGAGCCATCCAAAACACCGCGCACAATTGCGTTCTGAGACGGAATTTCAGCCAGACTGCTAAAGCTCAAGAAGGGGTTAATCCCTTTCTCCTGCAAATGATACATCTGGAAAAGACAGCCTGCTGCGGCAGTTTCGAGTGAGACACAGGCTCCGTTTTTGCCGTTCAGATCAGCCAGTGTTTGAATTGAGCTGTCACTTTTAACAATGATTAGACCTGAAAACTCGGTGCCTGTCTCAGGAAATGATTCGGTGGCGAGGAACTGAGTATCATACAGCCGTTGAATTTGAACGGATGCCAGTGGGTTGCTAATCACAAAGTCGATGTTACCTTGTTCTACCTCAAAAAACTGGCTATTTTGCGTCAGTGGCACCAAAATTACTGGACGTCCCAAGCGGTCAGAGAGATAGTTGATCAGTGGTTCATAGCGCTGGCGGGTTGATTCAATATCACGAATCACCAAGACACCCACCTGAACAGTATCACTAGAATTTTGCCGTGCAGGAGTATCTACTGATGCATCGGCGGAGCCGGAGGTTGAAGGGCTTGAACTACACGCCACTAGAGGGGCGATTAAGGCGATAAAAAGACTCATCAACAACGGGAGTCGGAGCACACGATAATCGGAGCAACGCTTCATAGGTTTCATCCAAAATTGCAAGTATAGAGACCATAAATTAATGGCGGCACCCTGAAGCAAACGTAACGACTGTGAGAGAGCGCCTACGCGATCTCCCAACGCTGATCGGAGGTCGCAATAGTTTTCAAAATGGTTTCCCCGTCAAGTACCCAACAGGTTTCACCATCAGGGTTAGGCCAAACACCTTTGAGAAACGGGACTAAGTTACGGGCAACGACAAAATCTGATGGCGCTTGAATGTGATCTGGTTCGCACAGCACAATATTTTCGATGCGATTGACCACTAATCCGAGGACGACATCTTTTGCCGATGGGCCAGCCTTTGAACGGCTGCGAATCACCACCGTCATGTGTTTTGATGTATACCCTTGCTGCTGATACCACGGGGAAAACCCAACCAGATGGTTGAGGTCAACCATCCACAAAACTTCACCTCGCCAGTTGTAGACGCCCATGACCCAAGACGGCATTTGAAAGATCGGGACAACTTGGCCCATCGGAATCGTCATAATTTCGACGAGGTGCTCAATTGATAGGAGCGTCAGTATTTCAGCTTCCAGGTAAAGCTGTAAAAACTGCTGATCTGTCGATATCTCCGGGCGAGGATCGAGAGTTGTTTGACTGACATCAGTCAGGCTGAATGCGTCTTCGGAAACCATGACAAAATTTGTCTACCGTGTATGGGATTCAACGAGTTGCTTGATAGTTTGGACAAATTCTTGTTGATCAAGAGGCTTGGGCAGATAGGCATCAGCTCCTTGCTTCATGCCCCAAAATTTGTCCATTTCTGTGCCTTTAGTGGAACAAATCACAACTGGGATTTTTCGAGTTCCGACTTCAGATTTCAAATCACGACAGATTTCAAAGCCGCTTCGATCTGGTAAAACCACATCGAGAATAATGAGGTCAAACTGGTGGTTTTTGACCTGTTCAAAGGCTTCCTCAGCATTTTTTGCGGTGAGGAAATTGATGCCGTTAAGCTGTAGGAAGCTCGTGATGATCTGTTTGTCAGTCAGACTATCTTCAACAACAAGCGCAGTAACCATGTACGTTCCCCTTTTAATTGGAAATTTTGATAAACTACTTGATAACAGATAGATAAACCCCTGATTAGAGAAAACAGTTTGACAGTGCCAGAATTAGAATCATATCTGCTATCAGGTTGGCACCCTGTTTTCTAAATGTTTACGAACAGCACCCAGAATCACATCAGGTACGACGGGTTTACTCACGAAATCGGTTGCTCCTACCAGGCGAGCCCGAACCTGATCAATCACCCCATCATTGCCACTAAGGATGATAATTGGCACATCCTTAAATTTTGAAACTTTTCGGAGCTGGCTACATATTTCATATCCATTGGTATACGGCATAACCAGGTCGAGAAAAATCAAATCTGGCTTTTTTGATAGAAGCTTCACAATTACCCTGGGCGGCTCCATGATGCCAATAAATTCATATCCAGCCATTTTGATGATCTTTTCCATTGATTGACAAATCAACGGACTGTCATCAACACAGGCAATTAATGTTTGTTGGTTAATTGCTTTAGGGTTGGGGGGCTGAATGGTTACGGGCGGGGCGATCGCCACATAATCAGGAATATCAATTAAATCAATCCAACCAAACTGAATATAAGAATTTAGAGCTTGAGTGATTTGAAAAATATCTCGATTTGTCTTGATGGCAATATCGCGTAACGTATGGCGTCCATCAAGCAGTGTAATCAAAATTTGATAAAGCTGTTGATTGGTTGCCGATCGAATTTCATCAGGCTTTTTAATCACTGGAGCCTGATTAGGAGAATAGGTGTTTAGATTAGCTTTCTGCCAGTTTTGCCACAAGTATTGAGTCGTTTCAAATACTTGCTCTTCGTCGATTTGAACTGGGATCGACTGCGCAGGCAAGGCCATCTTTTTTTGAAGATTGTACGTTAGCTTATCGGCATTAGAAATATCAAATAAGACTTCTTGAATAATTCCTTGAATAACTTGATTAGCGCTTTGCCTCGTAATCTTTTCATGCTGTATCCATAAGCACAGCATCTTATATTCCTGGCATGTTGATAAATCTAAACTATTGGTATCAGAAAGTTTAGCAGCCAGATCAGTCGGATCTGACTGAATATGCGGACAATAGAGCCGTAGATTTCGTTGCCAGCGTCGGACTAGATGCTCTCCTCCTGTTGCATGAACAATCCGCCCTGAATTTAGAAAAAATGTCCACTGGCGTCCAGATTGCTCCGCCCATTTAAGCTTTCCACTAAACCCTAGCTTGCTTAATGTCCTAAATAATTTAATAGTTTTTGTAACGGAGTTTCGCTGTAGATGACTGGCAGAAAAGCTGACTTTAGACTCCATTGAAGCAATCCTCAGATGAACGAAATTCTTGATTATAAGTAGATAAACACAAATAAGTTGAGATGTAGATGGGTTGTGGCGACGATCAGAAACCAGTCAGGGGCGATCGCCCAACACACTGCAAAATAAGCCGTTGGTGCGCCATCATCTGGCGTGACCCCCTCTAATGAGGCTCACCAACTCATAACGTATGAATAGTTGATCAATTCAGAAAAATCTGGACTAACTTAGTCTGAAAGCCAAAATTTAGCAGTCACAGTGTATCGACGTTGACCTGTAGTCCTAGCTCAACTGCACGGGGCATACTAGTTTCTAGAGACTTGGCAAGGCGAAGCGTCTATCTGTTGCTTACTGATCTGCGAATTGTGGCCAACAGCAAGAGCGGAGACCTAAAAGTTTCCAGGTTAGAAGGCCAGTATAGATAAGCAGTGTGTCATCTGGTATATGAGAGCCACAGCTTCCGGAATTGGAGAAGATGGTTCTATCCAGGGCATTTCTGGAAAGTCGAGAATGTATTGAACGACCAATCTATTCATCATCAATCAGGTAATTTACTTGAAACATCCATCTGGTTTGCAGAAGTGTTAAGCCTTAGGGCAGAAATGGGGAGGACTTTCATTACCCTAATTTTGATCAAGCGATGGCGGCTCAACACATATAAGCATCCATACGTGTGAAGTAATGGCTACTCATCTGATAGGGTCTCAGACTTCAGCTTAAACGTTCTAAACGAGCGAAAACTACATGAGCGAAAATTTGCAACCCGTCGATTTGGTGTCATGCGTTGAAATGTTGAGAGCAAGTGGTTCTACTGGTTTGATACTGTAAGGTAGAGCATCCCCACTGCCTAACTGATATAGCTGACGATAGCTGCGCAATAATGTGTCAACTGAATGCGTTAATTTTCTGAACTTGCCAGTCATCTCAAGTCTTATTCAGGAACTAGAGTCTTCATCATGGGCAAAATACCAATCCTGGACTTGAATGCAGCTTGATTCGTTGCAATACATGGCTTAGCACCCAAATGTAAGCTCAGAAGTGCATTAACTTGATCAGTCATACAATTGCAATACAGCTCAATCATGGCAATTACAGCGTAGACGAGCAAGAAACTGGGGCTGATTTTTTGCAAGCTTCACCGTCAGATAAGCAAACTTTAAATTTTTCGAGCAGTGATTTTATATATCCCCTCTAGTTCGCTACAACAGAACCAGGCCTAAAGCTATTTTAGGTGCTGATTAAAGGGGTGCTCGCCGATACTACAGATCGAGCAATGGGCCATATATTTACTTTATCTGGGGCTTATATCAATCCATTAGGGGACTCATAGCTCAACCTATGGGATGAACCCGCCACTTAATTACGTTCGCTAGGATAGATCAAGCAGAAAATTGGTAAGGCATTGGCCGTACATCTGCGCATCTTTCTCCTCCTAAAAAAGATGCAAATATTTGCGTCTACAGGATGACTACGCTTTATTTCTGCCCATGAATTTTTCAGCAGAACCACTGAAGTTATTGGAGCATGGCGTGCCTATAGTTTGGGAATACGGATGATGGCCCTAGCATCTACTCTTGCTGGAAGGCATTTGCATCTGGGTGGCGGTGGGCATTACAAACCAGATTCTCTATTTAAGCTAAATTACACATGTATTCAATTGCGTCTCAGTTCAACTACCCTACATTGAAATTAGGCTCTTGCAGCCCGCTTGTCAAAGAGCTTCAGATACGCCTAAGCCAGCAGGGCAGACCTGTTTCGGTTACAGGATATTTTGACTATGATACCGAGCTTCGGGTTAAAGCCTTCCAATCTCAGGCTTTTTTGCCTCCTGATGGTGTGGTGGGTTCGCTGACTTGGCAAGTAGTCTATTTAGAATCACCTATCAATCGGCCTGTCTTGCAGTATGGGTGCTCTGGAGATGAAGTTATAGCGGTACAAGAGTTGCTATCAATTGATCTCTACTATCTGGGCTCCATTGATGGCGACTTTGGTCATGCAACCCAGACAGCAGTACAGCGGTTCCAACGGGATCAGGGGCTGTCAATAGACGGAGTCGTTGACTATAAAACGTGGCAGGCTCTTAGCCAACTATGAACTAAAAGCCTGCCCTATGGTTTGAGTTATGGGGTTGCGAGATGGGGCTTGCTAATTTGATACATGAATTGAGCCATGATGAGGGGTCTCAACAGAGACGATGAAGCCTATTGCTTGAGAAACGTCAATCACCCCTACTCATGATATCTATCAGTGAATCATACCTGTGTTCAGCAGGACATGAAAGCAGACTAGTGCAGAGTCACCGCTTAATTTTAGGGTAACGCTTTGGCTCTTAGTTAGCGCTTCAGCGCTAAAGCACTGACTACCAAACCTAATTTTTAGTTGTGACGCAGCACTAGAGGGCGATCGCCCTTATGGGTAAAGTAACAATCCTAAAACACCCGCAACCGGAATCACCGCAATCACATCAACGCGGAACCGCAGCATTGCCACCATGGCAGCAGTAAATATCAGCAGCGTTGCCCAGTGCATTTGAGCGGTTTGAATAAATACGAGACCCGCTGTAAAAATCAGCCCGATCACGGCAGGCCTAATCCCCTTTAAGGCTGCCTGAATGACCGAAGACTGCCTGATTTGCTGGAGCAAATGAGAGCAGGTGATCATCAACATTGCCGGCGGGAAAAAGATAGCAACGGTCGCCACCAGTGATCCTAAGATGCCTTTGACGGCATAGCCAATGAAGGCGGCGCTAATCAGAATCGGGCCAGGTGTAACTTGTCCCAGGGCGATCGCATTTGTAAACTCAGATTGAGTCACCCACCCATATTGGTTGACCACCAAATCCTGAATCAGCGGGATAAACACATAGCCGCTGCCAAATAGCAACAGGCTCATCCCAGCGAAGGTGGTAAATAACCGCGCCAAACTGTCGTTTGCAAACGGCAACGGGAGCAAATAAAGCAGCAAAAAGATGGCAAGCACAGCAAACGAGGCAATCAAATCGAGCTTTGAAAAGTCCGATTTAGCTGGGGGTGCATTCTCTTGTGTAGGGTCGGAAATGGTTCTAGGTGCGCCTTCGTGATACCAGATGTAGCCCAAGATCCCAGATCCCAAGACGATCACCAGTGTGATATAAAACCCGCCCACAAACGTGAGTAGCAGACCAGAGGCTAGAGCCAGAGCAATCCCACGCCAGTTTTTGAACGACTTGATCGTCTTCTTGCTCATTCGCCAAGCGGCTGTCAAAATGATGGCAACCATCGCCGGAACAAAGCCTGCAAAGGCTCGATCCACAGCGGGAATCTCGCCTGCTTGGAGATAAAAAATGGTGAAGGCCACAATCAGCACATACGACGGTAGCAAAACGCTAACCTCACTCGCCACTGCGCCCCAAATACCTCCAATCCGATAGCCGACATATGCCACGACATTGGCAGCCACAGGCCCAGGTAAGATTGTCGCCAGTGAAATACCATCGAGCATGTCCTCATGAGTCAAGAGCTTACGCCGCTGCACAACCAAATTCTCAACTACTGAGATTAAAGCCATAAACCCACCAAAGGCGGTGCTTCCGACTTTGAGAAACGTCCAGAAGATATATGGCAGTGAAGCTGTTGCAGAAACGGCTTCAGACACAGGCGATCCTTGCTCTGGTTTGATAGCAGGGTCTTTATTCATAAAAAAGTACCGAAGTAGGAGAGCAGCGATCTGATGCGTGAGTCTTAAGTTCTCAGGTTTGAGCTTGGCATTGCTGATTGATATAGATGAAAAGACTGACCAGATTTCCGGTTTCTTCTGTAAAAAAAAACTGATCATCTCTGGAGCCATAGGTTGAGAAGCCGAGAATCTTCCAGATCCATACTCCAATCTCGCCCTGCCTCGAATTTTGAGTTGACTCCTGAACTCAAAACTCAAGATTCAATACTAAGAACTTGTCGGGTTCCAGTGCCTTAATGTTGTTTAAACATCCTGCACTGCCCAGCTATGCAGAATTAAGTAACTTGAAACGAGGCGATAGGGCTGACCTCAAGCCCTATCAGACGCCTAATTCTAGTTGACGGTAGCCATTGGACTCCTCTCTTTAATTGACTTTAGGAACGCGGCTTGTCGTTCACGGCGCTCCCGATCGTCAGCATCCATCTCTTCGTGAACTAAGGCCTTAAGGCGATCGTTCTCGGCGTTAAACTCGGCAATTTGCTCATCACTAAAATCTCCTATCTCTTGCTTAGCCGTATGGACACGTTCATATCCCAACGCATCTAGCACATCACCCGCAACCAATTCAAAGACTTTGACTTCTTCGGCATCAGCTTGAGTCAGGAACTTCTTCGTGTTTTGTGCCATGATTGGCTTCGTGACATTGCTCCAGAGAGAGCTTGATGATGCCGTACTGGATGCCTCAGTAGATTGGTGGAAGTCTAACATGGCCGGAGTATATTCCACTTCTAAAAATTGGCACAAGCTGCGCAGGGTTGTCTCAGGTTCCCCAATGAGCATTTCATAGCTCAGGCTAAAGAATTGATGTGAGGGGGTCTGATCTCGCATTTTAAGGGCAGCACGCTGGGCTTTGGCCCATTCTTGAGCGATGTGATAGAAATGCTTTTGCCCGACGACAGCTTTCTTAAACGAGACGGCAACATCTCGTCCATCGCGATAGATATAAAGATACTTTGCGTTTGCAAGATAAGCACTGATCTCAGACAAGTAATGAACATTGGCCAAGCTCTTGCAGCACCAGGTTTCTGCATGTCGAACTTCGGCCAAAATGTCATAGACAGCGGCAAAGACGGCAACCAACGAGTTTGCACTACAGCGAGATGCGACATCTTGACGATCTAGCGTCACGCCTTCCCAAGGAACAGGATTAAGCTCAACCAGCTGACACACGTCATCCACCAACATCTCAAATGTTGACTGCTCTGACAGATCCCCATAAGTCGGCATTAGTGGCATTAACCGTTGCAAGATATGAGGAGGATGGGGAGCAGTAACTGTTGGAATTTGATCTAACATCAACCGCAGCAAATTTGAACCTGAGCGTTGAGTTCCAATCATTAAGATAGACATAACCCTTGATTCACTCCTGAAAAATGCAGATTTTGGGGCCTTATAGTCAAATTTCGCAGAAAACTTGAATACTCTTGTTACTGATAGCAGCAAAACGTAGTAAATGCCAGTAGCTAGACTTACAAAAGTTTAGGAAGCGGCTAGCCGATCGCATTGATAGCGCTGTTCTAGTCAGCTGTTCAGCCGATTTAACTCCTTTATTTATCTCCGAATAAAACTGCGTCGCCCTCCAAAAATGAGAGCGGATTGCTCATCGTCTCAGCAAAACCTAAAATGCCGCGATCGCGATGTTCGTAGAGTAAGGTGCTGTAGGCGTCAAACAGAAACGTGCCGCCTCGCTGAGTGAGATAGGCAGCATTAGGCACATAGGTTTGCCAGTCGCTCAATGCTTCGACCATGTTTCTCAATCGCAAGGTTGCTAGCTCAAAAGGCCGCTGAAACCCCGTGCCACCCGCGAACTTGAAGAATGAACCTTGAAGCGGGGGCAACGGTGCAGCCTCAACCCATTCATCATCGCTAATCAGCTGTGGCGCGTGGCGATCGCCCCAATACCCTCGCAACACCTCCGCTAGCGTCCCAGGACTGCCAATGCCTGCACACATGAGCAGCAGATTCAGCCAAGCATTTTGAGCGGGCGAAAACCCTGGAATTTTGAGCGATAGCCCTGAATAGAGACCGAGTGTCTGGTGCAGGGCGGCAGTCGGATCAACAAATAGCCAGTCTGCTGGAAACCCGGTGTAATGGCAGAATTTCTGACCTGAGGCGCGATCGCCAATACCAACTGCCCGCACATCAATATCTTTTGCCTGCAACTGCTCAGCACCTCGACGCAGCCACCAGGCATATTCCAGACTGTCAAAATCTCCGAGCTGTGGCCAGACCAACACCAATTTCTGAGTGGCTGAGTCACATCCGTCCAAGATGGGAGCATGCCTGCCATCGCTCACGCGCTGGCGTTGGGTTTGGCATAACGTTTTATACAAGTTCATATCAGAAGTTCCGAGGTCTAAAGATTGTCAATAGATTGTCAATATCTATTAATCTCGTCCGTCTTTACTGTAAACAATGGATTTAAATCACGAGCAATTTTCGATCTGACTGTTATTATCTAGTCGCAATCTAGTCGCAGCATGGTACGGCACATGGCTAGCAGTCGCAATTCTGGAGATACGCTGTTGAAAGTTAGGAAGGTTTGCCACGATTGGGTCAGCGTGAGTCTGACACTGGTGATGATGGTGCTGCTGATGTCTAGCGATCTGATGCGGATAGACGCGATCGCCCAACCCACTTCAGGGGCGATCGCCACCTTTGATCTCAACGCCGATCTGAGCAACCCTCAGCAGTTTTACAACCTACCTTACCCGTCAGACTTTCGCCTCGACACCCATGGGCACCCTGATCTATCTGGATTTCCAGTCTTCACTCAGACCTTTGGCTTCTTTAAGCGGCTCAAAACAATTGCCAGCGATCGCCCTAAATTTTCGACCACATCCGGCGGCTACTTCCGAGTCAACCAGCCACTAGCACCCCTCAAGGCCACCGAGCGCATCCCAACAGACATTAATGCCCCTCTGATGTTAATTGACATTGACCGCACCTCGCCCGAGCGAGGCCGACTGTTTCCAATTGTGGCCGCCACACCCGAATCTGACGCCTACTATGTCCCCAACTATTTGCTAGCAGTTGCGCCCTATCCCGGCATTGTCCTCAAGCCCAATCGTCAATATGCCTACGTCGTACGAACATCAGTCAAAGATGCCAACGGCAATCCGTTGCAGCCTACCCCCGCCTTTGAACAATTGCGTCAGGGCGATGTGCCTAAGGGTGATTTAAAACGCAAATTTCAGGCTTATTTGCTCTACAAGCCCCTCTGGGAGACCCTTGATCAGTTAGGCATTCAGCACGATAGTGTGGCCGTTGCTACCTCCTTTACCACGGGAGATGTGGTCACCGAAATGGCTCAACTCTCAGACTCGGTGCTTGAGCACTATGATCCGACCCTCAAGTCGATCAAGTTCGAGCCTGAAAAAATCATCACAGGCTTGGGCTACTGTCAATTTCGTGCTGAAATCACCCTGCCGCAGTTTCAGCAGGGCATCGCACCGTTTCTATTCTTTGAGAAACGGGAAGGTCTATTCAGCATGGATGCCTCTGGACGACTGCAAGAACAAAAGCGACAAACCATTCCTGTTGTCATCACGCTGCCCAAGAAGCCAATGCCCAAAGGAGGATATCCGCTGGTGGCCTACTATCACGGCTCCGGTGGCCTCAGCACTCAGGTCGTCGATCGCGGCCCTGTGTTAGAACCCAACGGCAAACGCATTCCAGGACGCGGCCCTGCCGATGTCGTAGCCCGATTTGGGCTGGCCGCTGTGGGCAGTGCTCTGCCGCTCAACCCAGAACGTATTCCAGTTGTGGTCTCTGATCTATTTGGCAATCGACCGTATCTCAATCCCACAAACCCATCGGCCTATCGAGATACGTTTCGCCAGGGGGTGATCGAACAGCGTCTACTACTCAAAGCCCTGGATCACTTGAGAATTTCGCCTGAGCAGGTTAGCGCCTGCCAAGGGCCAACGCTCCCAGCAGGAGAAACCCAGTTTCGCCTGAACGTATCCAAGGCGATCGCCCTGGGTCAGTCTCAAGGCGCACAATATGCCGTCATGATGGCCGCAGTCGAACCCAAGATTCGGGCTGTTGTCCCCACTGGCTCGGGAGGGCATTGGGCCTTATTGTTTGCCACACTGGCCAATTCAGATCAGCCCGACTTTCAAAAAATTGCCAGCCTGATCGAGCGCACGCTCAAGAAAAAAGAGCCATTAGACTACCTATATCCGGCGTTGCAATTGCTGCAAAGCTCATGGGAAGCGGCTGACCCGATCGCCTACATGCCCCGTATTGCCAAGCGACCTCTAGCAGGTCAGCCAGTGCGTTCGATTTATCAGCCTGTGGGGCAAAATGATAAAGATTTTCCGGAGGTCGTCTTTGATGCCGTTGCCTTAGCAACAGGTGTGCAGCAAGCTGGCACAGTGCTCTGGCCTGAGATGCAAGCCTCGTTGGAGCTAGAAGGTTTAGATGGGCTTGTGTCATATCCCGTTGCCAAAAACTTGAGCAGCGAGAACGGAACACCCTACACTGGGGTCGTCGTGCAATACGAAGGAGATGGTCTGGCCGATCCTCATACGATCTTCTCGCAGTTAGATGATGTGAAATATCAATATGGCTGCTTCATGAACAGTATTCAAACAACTGGAACTGCGGTGGTCTGGAAAGCACGGCCTGTCCTCATGCCCTGTGCAGCCCCTTAAGCTGATTGAGCGTTACTTAAGCGTTATTTAACTTAAGCATTATTTAATTGAGCGTTACTTATCAGAGAATTCCAGATTTATGCTTTCGATGAGAGACGATTGTATACCGTCTAGCCCATCTTTATTTCAGAGTATTTGATGCATAATCCTCAGTTAATTCGATCTTGTGCAGGAATCTTCCCCCATGCGAATTCTCCTGGTTGATGATGACGACGTGCTCATGGATGCTCTGGCCAAAAGCCTGGTTCAGCAGCGCTATGCGGTCGATATTGCGACAGATGGCGCAATGGCGGAAGACTTTGTCAGTCTCTTTCACTATGATCTGCTCGTGCTCGACGTCTTGCTACCAGACACCGACGGAGTTTTGGTGTGCCAACGGCTGCGGAGCCATGGGTTTGACAGGCCGATTTTGATGCTGAGCGCGCGCGATGGTGGTCACGAGAAGGCAAAAGCCCTCGATGCTGGAGCCGATGATTATGTCGTCAAGCCGTTTAATTTAGAAGAGCTCTGTGCTCGCATTCGAGCGTTGTTAAGACGTGAAGGCTACACCGCTGCTCCGATCCTGGCGTGGGGCGGATTAATGCTCGATCCGAGCGTGTGTGAGGTGACTTATGGGCAACAGTCGATTCATGTGACGCCTAAAGAATATTCTTTGCTGGAGCTATTTCTGCGTCACCCTAATCGAGTTTTTAGCCTGGATACCATCATTGAAAATCTCTGGTCGTTTGAAGATCCACCCGGTGAAGATGCTGTCAGAACTCACATTAAAGGATTACGCCAAAAGCTCAAAGCAGGCGGCATGACCCAAGATTTAGTTCAGACGGTGTATGGGTTAGGCTATCGTCTCAGGCCAGCCAAAACGCCCACACCTCAGGTGCTTTTACCATCTCAGCCATCTCGACCAACAGCATTTACCTCTGAGATTTCGGTGGCGATCGCTCATGCCTGGGAGCAGCATCAAGACACTATACGCGAGCGAGTCGCCATCTTAGAAGATGCGGCTAAGGCGCTGAGCAATAATCAACTTACCTACGATCTTCAGCAAGAAGGTCGCATGAATGCTCACAAATTAGTCGGCTCGTTGGGCAGCTTTGGCGTCCCTGAGGGCTCTCGGCTGGCTCGTGAACTGGAACAACTGCTGCAAGTGGATGTGCCGTTGCTGCCTCAGACGGCACCCGAAATTTCAGATCTGGTGCGAACCCTCCGGCAAGAAATCGAGCATCGTTCGAGCCATACTGCAGCGGCAAGAGCCAATCAGGCAGAGATTCATCAGGCAGAAGCGATCGCCACCTTGCCGCTCTTGTTAATTGTGGGGGGCGAAGACGCCATCACCTCTCAGCTGACGCTTATAGCTCCTAGCCTTGACCTTCGCAGTGCGATCGCCCCTCAGTGTGATCAGGCGCGTCATCTGATTCAACAGCAGCGTCCAGATGTCATGTTGCTCATGATCACGGAGGCGTGTGGCCCAGCAGAACTTGCTTTTCTGACCGATGTAGCCCAACAGTCTTCGCCGATCCCTGTGATCGTGGGGATTGACACCGCCGATTTCCACACCCGCCTTACTATTGTGCAGCATGGAGCCAGCAGCATTTTGCACGGCTCAACGCCTCCGCATCAGTTGCTAATGGCGGCACAAGAGGCTCTGCGAGACGCCAATGCAGGAGCCAAAGTCCTGATTTTGGATGATGATCCACACATCCTAGAGTTTCTCACCATTACGTTGCCATCGTGGGGGTTTGAGCTTATCCCGCTTGCCCATCCGAGTCAGCTTTGGGAAACCCTGGACGAGCTCACACCTGATTTGCTGGTGTTAGATATTGAGATGCCCGACATTAGCGGCACCGACATCTGTCGAGTCTTGCGGGCTGATCCACGCTGGAAATATTTGCCGATTCTGTTTTTGACCGTGCATCACGATCCAGAAACTCGATACCAGGCATTTAGCGCTGGAGCGGATGACTTTGTCACAAAGCCCATTGTGGCTGCCAACCTGGCCAATCGTATGATGAATCGGCTGCGGCGATCGCCCCGACATTAAACCCCAATAAACCAGAGCATTCAAACCAGTCTCAACTACTGCTCTCAATCAAATCTAAATCAAATTTTGAGGACAGTAGCCCAACCCCCGCACAAACGTTTCCTGAAACGCTTTCAAATCATCAAGCTGGGGCATACCATGAGACACCACCACAACTTTATGGCGATTCATCACCTGCGTCGGCGAATGACCTCGATCTAAATCATGCAACGCTTGGATGACAAAATAGGGCGGCTCAAAGGGAATACCATATTCTTCTAAAACAGCGTATAGATTGCCCAGACTCTTTCGATTTATAGACGCATTCAGCTTAATACGAATCACCCACCGATCGACTAGATACACCGTAGTCACCGCCTCAAGAGTGGGCAAGAGCTTTCGCAACAAATAGTCGATCACGCGCGAGGTCAAGCTGACATTGGCAAAGCAGTAAAGGTATTCCATCGCGTTTCATCACTAATTTCTATATCGCTCTATCCCTACAGTAGAGAAACAATCTGAGGGAGTTGTGAAGACTTCTAGAATGATTGAGAGATATGGCAAAAGGGGAGGACGGAGGGTGGAAGGGTGGAAGGGTGGAAGGGTGGAAGGGTGGGAGAGGGCGGGCGGAGGGCGAGAGTGGTCATGGGGTGGGTTGAGTCGTTCAATCTGTCTTCACTTTGAGGGCGACGGCTATATGATTTTGCTGACATGCGTTTGATACAGCTATCCAGTTGACAGCAGCTATCTATCAGTAGGAGCAAAAGAATGCGATCGAGTATTCGGTCTTCCATACAGATTGTCAGCTTAGAGCAGGTTATCGAGCAGCCGCTATTGAGGGTTGCGCCTGATACTTCTGCGTTGGCGGTTGTTCGTCAAATGAGTCAGACCTCAGGTCAGATGTGCGTATTGGCAGAAATAGGCCAGATACAGATAGACAATCAGGTTCAGCTCAGTCAAACGCAGCCCAGTCAGCCACACTTACAACTGCATCCCCAACCGTCATGTAATTATGCTCTGGTGGTGGCAGACGAGAAATTGCAGGGCATTTTCACAGAGCGTGACTTGGTCAGACTGGTAGCCACGGGGGCGGCTTGGGAGCAGGCTGCGATCGCCGATGTGATGACCCATCCGGTGATTTCGCTCAGCGCCTCAGATGCTACAAACATATTCACAATTTTGCTGACGATGCAGCAGTATCGAATTCGCCATCTGCCTATTTTAGATGATGCTCAACATCTGATCGGGGTCGTGACTCAAGCTAGCATTCGCAATGCCCTGCAGCCGCTTAACTTTATGAAACTACGGCGAGTCGAAGATGTGATGACGCCTGAGGTCGTGCAGGCGGCTCCAGATTTAAACCTGCTGCAGTTGGCTCAGTGTATGACTGACCAGCGAATCAGCTGCATTGTGATCACGACCTCTCATGCCGACCCCCAGTTACCCCGATCGAGCCCCATCGGCATCGTGACCGAGCGCGACATCATTCAATTTCAAGCAATTGGGCTGGATCTCGCAGACGTAGCAGCCCATACCGTTATGAGCGCGCCATTATTTCTGATTCGACCAAGCGATTCTCTGTGGGTGGCGCATCAGGAAATGCAGCGACGGCATACACGCCGCCTGGTTGTCGCCGACGATATGGGGCAACTTGCCGGAATTATTACACAGTCAAATCTGCTGCGGGTGCTCGACCCGCTAGAAATGCTCACCGAAATTGAACAGCTGCAGCAGCTCACGGAAACTCAAACGGTTGAGCTGCTGCATATGAATCAGCGATTGCAAGACGACATTACCGAACGCCGTCGCCTGGAATCGGCCTTGCACAATGCCAACCACTTTTTAGAAGAGCGCGTCGGGCTGCAGGCTGCTCAGCTCGTGCAAATCAATGCAGAACTCCGCTACGAACGAGATTGTACAGCCGCAGTGCTCAACACCGTGGGAGCCCTGGTAATCGTGATCAATCGCCAGGGCAGAATTGTCCGAGTCAATCACACCTGCGAACGGGTGACGGGCTATCTGGCCTCTGAGATGATTAACCGCCATGTGTGGGACTTTCTTCTGGCCTCTGACAGTCAAGAAACCATTCAGTTAGAGTTTGAGCAGCTGATTCAAGAACAAACATCAAGACACTTTGAAACCTACTGGGTCGCCAAAGATGGCACCCATGTCTTGATTGCCTGGTCAAATACTATCCTTGAGAATGAAAGCAGCGACGTTGAATATATCATTGCGACGGGCATTGATATCACCGAACAGAGAACCATAGAACAACGGCTTGAGCAGCAAAATCGGCAAAATCATCTCTTCGCCGAAATGACGCGCAAGATTAGTCGATCGTTGCGGCTCGATGAAATTTTGAGCACAGCGGCCACTGAAGTGTTGCAGTTGCTCAGGTGCGATCGCGTCTTGATGATTCGGCTACAGCCAGAGGGGACTGGCATTCCAGTGCAAGAAGCCACCATGCCCCAGCAGCAGATGCTGCGAGATGATCACCGCGCCGCGCCGCTGTTTCAAGCCGACTATCTCAATCGTTGCAACCAAGCGTCAGTTGCAGCTATCTATCATCTCCAGCAACTTGACAATCAGCCTGCTGTCAAACAGGTATTAGAGCAGTTGGGGGTGAGGGCGCAGCTCATTGTCTCTATTCGCTGTGCCAATCAGCCCTGGGGATTGTTAGTCGCCCATCAGTGCGATCGCCCCCGCATCTGGAGCCAGGCAGAAATTGATCTAATGCAGCAGCTTGCTAATCAGATTGGCGTCGCTGTCTCTCAAGCCCAGTTTCTCAATCAGCTCGAAAACCTCGTGCAGCAGCGCACCGAACAACTGACCCAAACGAATGAACAGTTGCACTATGAAATCAGCGATCGCATTAAAACTGAAGAGGCATTGCGAGAAAGCCAGCAAAAGCTAGCCGATATCTTAAACATTGCTGACGTGGCTATCATCTCAATTAATCATCATCAGCGCATTGAGATGTTTAATCAAGGGGCCGTGCAAATCTTTGGCTACACCTTTCCAGAGGTCGTTGGTCAACCGCTTGACATCCTGCTGCCTGAGGCTTTTCGGCAGATTCATCGGGAGCATATTCGTCAGTTTGAGACCTCTCCGATTGTGTCTCGACGCATGGCCGAACGCAGCAGCAACGTGGTGGGTCGGCGCAAAACGGGGGAAGTTTTTCCAGCGGAAGCGTCGATTTCAAAGCTGCAAACCAAAGATGGAGCCTTGTTTACGGTCATACTCAAAGACATCACTGAACGCCAGCAGGCTGAGCAGGCGCTGCGCGCGAGTGAAGCCCGGTTTCGCAGCAGTGAAGCTCAACTGCGGCTAACCACAGATGCCTTGCCCGTGTTGATTTCCTATGTTGATGCCCATCAGCACTATGTGTTTAATAATCAAGCCTATGAAGACTGGTTTCAGCAGCCGGTGTCAAGCTTTCGCGATCGCCACCTGCGGGATGTTTTAGGCGATGACTACTATCAACAAATACAGCCTTATATTGACGGTGCCATGGCGGGCGATCGCGTCTGTTTTGAGTCACAGTTCACGCCTCAAGATGGGCAGGTGCGATATTTGGAGACGACCTATATTCCGCATATTGACGATGAGGGCACCATCAAAGGATTCTTTGGCCTCAGCAGCGATATTAGCGATCGCAAGGCAACCCAGCAGATCAAAGACGAGTTTGTATCCGTTGTTAGCCATGAGCTACGCACACCGCTGACCTCAATTCATGGCTCTCTCAAGCTTTTAGCCACCGGGCAACTAGGCCAGCTCAGCGCCCAAGGCGAAGGGCTACTGCAAATCGCACTCAAAAATACAGAGCGCCTCACCCGCTTAATTAATGATGTCCTCGATTTAGAACGCATCGACCTAGGTAAAATCTCAATGTCGATACAGGTTTGCAATGCTGGAGAACTGCTACTGCAAGCTGCTCAATCGGTGCAATCAATGGCAGATGAGCGCCAGATCTCGCTCTCAACAACTCCCGCAGACATGGCCATCCGAGCCGACTCTGACCATATTCTGCAAACGCTCATTAATTTGCTGAGCAATGCCATCAAGTTTTCTCCATCAGGCAGCACAATTAGGTTAACAGCGACCCAGCGAGAGCATGATGTGCTGTTTCAGGTCAGCGATCAGGGGCGAGGCATTCCTCCTGATAAGCTAGAAAGCATTTTTGAACGCTTTCATCAGGTGGATGCGTCAGACTCTCGCAAGCGGGGTGGCACTGGGTTGGGGCTAAGCATCTGCCAGAAAATTGTGCAGGGGCACGGTGGCCACATCTGGGTAGAAAGCACCCTTGGTGAGGGCAGCACGTTTTATTTTACGCTGCCCATGGCCTCTGAACTCTCGCACTAATGGTCTATGCCTGCCAAACGCATTCTTCTAATTGACGACGAAACTGACATTCATCAAATTGTTCAAATTGGGCTCAGCCTTGAATCGGGCTGGGAGATGCTAGCTGCTGCATCCGGGCATGACGGCATTGCGATCGCCACCCTAGAGCACCCCGACGCCATCTTGCTCGATGCCATGATGCCCGATTTAGATGGCATTGCCACCCTAGAGCGGTTAAAAACGTTGCCAGAGACTTGTGATATCCCAGTCATTTTTCTGACCGCAAAAGCACAGGCTGCCGATCGCCGCAAGTTTTATACTGCCGGGGCACAGGGCGTTATTTTGAAGCCCTTTGACCCCATTACATTGGCCAGTCAAATTGCCGGATTTCTATCGTGGGCTCTATAGCCATTGAAATCTTTAATCCTGGAGCCATGCGGTGCTCATAAAATCCCCATAATTCTAGATTACGCTGTGTGACAGTCTAATTGCGGGCTCCACGGGCGAATGGCTACGAGGCCAGCCCCAGCAAATCCGAGCAACTGTCGTCTAACCTTGATGTGTGAGACTAATCCCTATCAACTGCTACTAATTGAAGCGATCGATGATGTTCGCAAGATTATTCAACTGGGGCTAGAACTTACGGTTGAATGGCGCATATTCACCGCTCAATCGGTTGACAGTGGACTGGCTATCCTGGGCAACACGCCCATCGATCTGATTCTGGTTGATGTCTATGTTGAGAGTGCAGAGGTGCTAGCCGAAGTTCAGCGGCACCCAATCGCACAAACCATCCCTGTGGTTGCGATCGTGGCGCGCGATCGCCTGAATGACCAGCAGCGTCATCGCCAGCAAGGGGCAACGGCTGTAATTGCCAAACCCTTTGATCCAACAACGCTGGCTCAAATCATTCATGAGATTATTCAGGTTGAAAATCGCCAGTAGGCTCAGCTGGTGGGGTCTTCAAACGGGCATGGACACTCCGCCGAATCCGCTCACTTTTGCGGACGCCCCCCACCAGTTCATATTCGCTGCTATCTTTGCCATAGGTATAGGCCACGCTAGTGAGCATCTGGTCAGCTAGTTCTCCCAGCTCTTTTTCCAATGATTGAATTTCGACATTGGATTTTTCCAGAATCGCAACTGCCATATTGTAAGCATCAATTTTTGTGCGTAATTGCTCCATCAGGTGAGTCAAGTTGCTCAATGACCGTGATTTGCCAAAGTCAACGTTTGGATTAATGGCATGAAGGCCGGCAGCACGCAGTTGAGCGCGTTCTAAGACAGTGGATGTCCGTTTTTTTCGATGCATGATTGAGATCCTCAAGCGAACGATAAATCTGATGATGTTAAGGTGCCCATGCAGTCATGCCCACGCTCTCAGTAAAAAAACTAGACTTTTGGCTGACGTGTGCCCGATTGGGGGTAAACGTTCAGTGATTTAGCGGATGCCATTTACAAATTTTATTGAATGCGATGTTTAAATCCCATAAGTCACATATGAGATGCTCTGAGTGACTTATGGGATGCTCTGAGTGGTAAACGAGATCCGTTATCTCACAGGTGGAGTCTGCTAGGTCACTCATGGGATGCGCCCAGTGATGAATGAGATACTCTAAATCACATTGAGCATGAGACCAGTGACCTGGAGGATTGGTAAGGCTGCGTGGGGTGTCAAAAATACCCACAGAAGGTGTAGAAACAGTTGGGATATCGACCGCAGGCTTTAATAGCAAAAAAGTAACGATAAATGTTGGGTTTCCTGCGTCAACCTAACCGACCAAGGGCGATCGCTCTTAGTTGAAAGCGCCGCAGACTTAAGGGCGATCGCCCATTGAAGCACGAGGGTTGGAGGGCGTCGCCCTTGTCGCTAAGAAGGTTATAGCGATCGCCTCTCATAACAATGGGTGCGATTGATCAACCATAGGCTCCTACTCTGCCAATTTACGTTCAACGGCCTGGATAGCGGCGTTGCAGTTCATCCCAGGGCAGCAGCAGGCTGGCTTCGATTTCAGCCCGAACTTCCTGGCTCACTGCACCCTCAATCTTCATCAGTTTAACGAGGAAGCGGTTGGCATCGTAGTAGCGTTGCAGTTGTTGTTTTTGTTGCTCATTAAATTGCCAATCGTGACCAATGTTGCGATGCTCAATCATCACTTGCCGCAGGTCTTCCATCCACTGCTGTCCCTGCACCTGCCACCATTGCTGGAAATGCGGCCAATTTCCTGGTGAAGGTAATTGAGTTTTCAACTGTTCTAGTTTGACTGCGAGTTTATGGTCTAGGTTCCGAGCACGGTCGCGGGCGAGATTGAGGGTGAGGGCGAGATTGAGGGTGAGGGAGAGGTCGAGGGCGCGGGCACGGGCGAGGTCGAGGTCGAGGGCGCGGGCGCGGGCACGGGCGCGGGCGCGGGCGAGGTCGAGGTCGAGGGCACGGGCACGGGCGAGGTCGAGGGCGCGGGCGAGGGCGAGGTCGAGGTCGAGGTCGAGGTCGAGGGCAAAATAGAAAGCTCGAAGAGCAGCGGGTTTATCGTTAGTCTGGATAGAGCCTGCTTTCTGCAAGACCCACGTTAAAAATTGACTCAACGTTGGTTCACCTGAGATTGACCGATCGATAGATTGTTTAATCAGACGCAATAAGCAATCGGCAGGCTGTTGTGATTTCACCAATTGCTCAACCACCTGCTGCCACTGTGAGTTGGTAATCTTTTCCGCCAATTGTTTCTGCGGTAGTTGAGTCAGCCATTGCACGGTGAAATGTTCCTGAAACGAGAGGTGGGAAAACGACCACAGCTCGTCTGCCCGTTCGATCAACAAACCATGCTGGGCTTCCATCGCTTTCAGGACTGCAACCCCTTCTTGACGGTTCGCGAGGTGGAGAAATTCAGCAATCTGAGTGGCAATTTCGTTTTGTTTCAACAAAACGAAGTTTTTTGGGTTCTCAAATTTGCGGGCAGCAATTTCGATCAATAAAGCTTCTTTTTGCTCCACACTTAATGCTCGATACTTGTCACTGCCCACCTCCCAGCCTTCGATCGCCTTAGCATCATTCCATCTCTCCAGCAGTAATCTGATTCCTCTCTTGTAGAGATCAGTCATCTGGGAGGGCATTTCTCCCTCATCGTGAAGGACTAAACACATCAAACTCAGCAGCACTGGAGTCACCGTCAGTTCCTTCAGTGCCGGATTCCTGCTTACGGCATTATCAAAGTTTTTCCACTGCTGCAACACTTTTACATTCGATTGCCTACTTGCTTTGAACCAGTTTTGGACAAACTGCTGCACCTGTTTTGGGCTAAAGTCTGCCACTTCCACTGAGGTAAACCCAACTGGAATCGACTCAATAATCTGGGTGCGGCAGGTCAGAATCCATCGATTTTTGGGATACTCGTCTACTATCTTTCGGAGTTGTTCCTGTGCGTTGCGCCGTAGTTCATTCGTTGGCACTTCGTCCAATCCATCCATCATCACCAAAAGCTTGCCCTGTTGCAACAATGCCTCTATCTGTAATGCCTCTATCTGTTTCGGGTCTTTAAGTCCCAATTCCTCGCCAATTGCATTCAGTAACTTCCAGTTCCCATCCCGGACGCGGCGAAATTCAATGAAGACCGCAATCAGGTCTGGTTGAAACTGTCCCTTACACCAATCCACTGTCAGGTGCTTGAGAAAGGTTGTTTTTCCTGCACCGGGTTTGCCAAGAATCAGAAGTTTTGGGTTGGTATTGGCAATCTCAAAGCCGGGATTGCGTTGGATGCGATCGCCCAACCTCAGGCGATCATTCCGCAAGTCGAAGGTTCGCAACAGCTTATCGTGAGACACCCGATACGTGCGGGGCGATCGATTCAGCAACCAGACATCGACATAAAGCTGATCAACCCCAATCTCCTCCCCACTCAGTAACCGCATCCGACTGTGCAGGCGGAGGATTTTTTGACGGCAGTGCTCTCGCACTTGCTGGAGTGGATCAATCTCGTTTCCGGATTGAGGAGCGTTAGGAATCGTCTGAACCGTAGAAACCTCTTGCCAATTTAGTCGCAAAGCCAAGCAGAGCTTACGGAACTCCGCCTCACGCACAGGCTCCGGCTTGAAAAAAGCAGTGACAGTGGTGCGGGACATCTGAACGTGCGCGGCCAGCTTCGATTTATTGCCCTCGAAGTACAGATTCAAAGCATCGTTCGCTTTTGTCCAATTCGTCAGAACCAGCTTGCGCGATCGCTTCATCCCTTCCGTCACTCCGCTATTCCAGCTTGGTCACTATTCTATCTACACGAACAAACCTGGACA
>CAZCXK010000011.1:67443-71689 GCA_964502605.1 uncultured bacterium | reverse complement strand
GTTATCCCTTCATCCTGGATGCTTTATCTGTCATTAAAACTGTTTAAATTGGTATCAGATCACATGTCACCCTTTCTCAATCCGCAATTAGCCATTTTCTAGATGTTGTCAGCGATCGAATAGCGGTGCGATCGCCCGCAAAACTTCCAACACTCACAGACTGGCAAGCCTTGATGGATCAGTGGAATGTGAAAACGTTTTTACCTGAAGCAGAAGCGGAAGCAACCTATTCAGACTCATTTCCTGATGTAGTTATGCGCCAAGATTGTGGGCAAGTCGGAGCGACAGAAGCAGAAATCTTGCAGCTGGAACAGCGCTTGGGCATTTCTCTTCCTCCTAGCTATCGCACCTTTCTACTCTGTAGCAATGGTTGGGTCATTCTCAATGATGATTGTCAGCTTTTGAGCACTCAGCAGGTCGATTGGTTTGCTGCCCGTAACCAGGTCTGGATTGATGCCTGGGTCGATATGGGAGCCGATCACGACATCACTGATGAGCAATATTTTCAATACGGTGACCACCAAAACCCGGTCTTTATCCGGTGTAACTATCTCAAAACGGCGTTGCAAATTAGCGCCGACGAAAATGGATATGTCTATTTACTCAATCCTTTGGTGGTCGATGAAAACGGAGAATGGGAAGCTTGGGACTTTGGCAATACAATTCCTGGGGCACACCGCTATCGATCCTTTTGGGAGATGATGCAAGCGGTCTATCGTCGCTCAGTTGGAGCCGAGCACGACGACCAGGAGTAGTGGCTGCCTGGTCAGAGGGGCAAGTTTTGCGGTAGTGTGTATCCAGAATCACAAACTTGGCTCATCCCATGGCCTTGTTAGTCATTCAGGTAGAGGGGTACGATACCGAGATCATTCAGTATCTGCCGCACAGTTGCTCATACTGACGCCGAAGGAGAATCCTGAGCTGTTAACTCGTAACTCTTTTCCTGCCCATTTGACGACCCTAGCTAATGGTCTAACGATCATTCATCATGCTCTTACGGGTTCATCGGTTGTAGCTGTAGATGTCTGGGTCAAGGCGGGGGCGATCGCCGAACCAGATCATTGGTCTGGAATGGCTCATTTCCTTGAGCACATGATTTTTAAAGGAACCGATCGAGTGCCACCAGGCTGTTTTGATCAGGTAATTGAAAATCGAGGGGGTGTTGCCAATGCCGCTACCAGTCACGACTATGCTCACTATTACATCAGCACTACAGCTGAGCACTTGGGTGAAACGCTGCCGTATCTGGCTGAACTCCTGCTCCATGCAGCCATTCCTGACGCTGAGTTTGACCGCGAACGAGATGTTGTGCTGGAGGAGATTCGCCAGTCTCAAGACGATCCAGATTGGCTTGCGTTTCAAGCTCTCATGGATCACACTTACCAAAACCATGCCTATGGTCGGCCTGTGCTGGGCACTGAAGAACGCCTGATTGAGCGATCGCCCGACGAGATGCGGGGCTTTCATCGGACTCATTATCAACCTGAAAACATGACCGTGGTTGTGGTTGGAGATATTGGCCACAATCAAACTTTGGACTTAGTTCAGAAAGCGTTTGCACAGTTTGAGCTTCCGTCCTCCTGTCCACCAGCAAGCAGTTTGCAGGCTGAGCTGCCCCTCAGAGGCATTCGACGTCAAGAACTTTTTCTGCCCCGGATTGAGCAGTCGCGCCTGCTAATGGCATGGGTTGGCCCAGGAGTTGATCAACTGCGAAATGCCTATGGACTTGATTTATTGTCTGTGATTTTGGCCGGAGGGCGCTCATCGCAGCTAGTTCGCGAATTACGGGAAGAAAAGCAACTCGTTCAAGGGATTGGCAGCAATTTTTCGCTCCAGCGAGATTCGAGCCTATTTACGATTAGTGCATGGCTCACCCCTCAGCATGTTAAGGATGTCGAAGCTATTATTTGTCAACATCTAGCTCAGCTTGGGAGTGCTCCCATCTCAGCAGCAGAACTGAATCGATGTCAGCGCTTACTATGCAATGATTATGCTTTCTCTACCGAAACATCGAGTCAGCTAGCGGGTCTCTATGGGTATTACAACACGATTGCCCGAGCTGAAATCTCGGTGACATATCCCGATCAGATTAGCAGCTTCTGCCCTGTTGAGCTTCAGAACCTGGCTCAATCTTTTCTTTCGCCTGAAAGATATGTGACAACTGTGCTAAATCCCTTTTAGAGTGATGAGAGGGGCTGTAACCTAGAGGGTCTAGGCAAGGACAAAACTGCAATCGAGTCGAGTCGTTATTGAGAATTCGTCATCGTCATTGAGAACGGCAGACTCGTTGCCCCATTGCCAGATTCAGTCTAGTTATTGGCCTAGATGGTAGCAAGGGCGATCGCCTCTCACAGGTGAAGTATGCTGCATTAAGGCAGGGTGGTTGATGAAACCCGTTAACCCTCCGGCATAACGCGCATCCATCATAAATAGCTTTTCTGAATAGCCTTCCACATTTTTAGGAATTTATATGTCGATCAATTTCAGCACAGAACACTCTCTTCATCAACGAACCATTCATCGAACTGTACTCACCAATGGATTGGTTGTTTTGGCTATTGAGAATTCGGCTGCTGATATTGTGTCGGCCCGGATTCTAGTCAAAGCGGGAGGGCGATATGAGCAGCCTGAGCAAGCTGGCATTTCTCACTTACTCTCAACTGTCTTGACCAAGGGCACTGATCGCCTGTCGTCTCAAGCCATTGCAGAATCTGTAGAATCTGTGGGTGCCAGCATGGGGGCTGATTCGGCATCAGACTATTGCTTGCTCAGTCTCAAAACTGTTTCAGCTGATTTTGCCCATATGCTGCAGTTGGCGGCTGAGATTTTCCGATCGCCCACATTCCCAGACGTTGAAGTAGACTTGGAGCGGCGCTTGACGCTACAGAGCATCCGCTCAATGCAAGAGCAACCCTTCTCGGTAGGCTATCTGCAACTGCGCCAAATGATGTATCCAGGCCATCCCTACGCGCTTTCTGGCTTGGGCACCGAGGAGACAGTTTCGCAACTGACGCGAGATGATTTAGTCGCGTATCACCGGACGCATTTTCGCCCTGAAAATATTGTCATCAGCGTGGCCGGACGAATTATTCCTGATGAGGCGATCGCCCTGATCGATCAACTGTTTGGAGATTGGGACGTGGCTCCAGTGCATGCATCTGTGGAGGTGTCGGAAGCTCAATCAAGGCAGCATCTGTTTCGACAGAAGGCAACCCGAGCAGCAACTGTCCAAGATACGCAGCAGGCTATTGTCATGGTGGGGCATCTGGCACCGTCAGTGCAGGATGAGGCTTACATGACTCTGAAGCTACTCAATACTTATTTGGGCAATGGTTTATCGAGTCGCTTATTTGTTGAACTGCGTGAGAAACGCGGCCTAGCCTATGACGTGTCTGCGCTTTACCCCACTCGCGTTGATCCGTCTCATTTCGTCACGTACATTGGTACGGCTCCTGATAATGCCGCGATCGCCCTAGATAGCCTACATCATGAGATGAAGCGTCTCTACCAGGTCACATTGACAGATAACGAGCTGCAAGCCGCTAAGAACAAGCTACTGGGGCAATATGCCTTGGGCAAACAAACCAATGCTCAGCTGGCTCAGCTTTATGGCTGGTATGAAATTTTGGGGCTTGGGGTTGAGTTTGATCAGCAGTTTCAGCGGGCGATCGCCATTGTGACGCCCGAATCTGCACAAGCGATCGCCCGCCAATATTTCGATCGAGCCCCCTTTGTCTCTCTGATGGGGCCATCAGCTGCCGTCAGTCACTTAGCGACACCTGCGGTTTTATCGTGAGTTAATCGCTTGTAGACATATCCGAACCTGTATTAGAGCCTGCATCAGCCTGAGAATCAGATGCTACCGCCGCAACTGATTCTATATAGTGCTCGTCTAATAGGAATGTGCCTTGAGAAAATCGGACACTCCAAGAATTTCCAGGACGACGTTCAACTAAAATGCCTTCGTCTTGTAAATGCACCACATTAGGCGGGCGCAGCATGGGCATTGTGTCAGCCGTTTTAACATATGGCGGGATGCTGATGACTCGGACGCGATCGCCTACAGCCAAGTTGGGAGGAGTCAGTGCTTCTTCAGACATATCTAAACCAACAGACGGAGATAGATCTTAAATCGGGGATTTTCTTTTGACTAGGGCACTTGCCAAATGCGCTTATGGTAAGCTGTCGGGTCAGCATAGGGATCAACACCTGGATGAGGATGCCCATGCCCGTGCCCATGCCCGTG
>CAZCXK010000011.1:0-67343 GCA_964502605.1 uncultured bacterium | reverse complement strand
CAGCATAGGGATCAACACCTGGATGAGGATGCCCATGCCCGTGCCCATGCCCGTGATTGTGTCCGTAAGCCGGATCATGGCCATGATTGTGCGAGTCATGATGGTCATGAGCGTGACCGCCAGAGTGAAGCGGCCCCATCGCTGCTAATCGAAACTTACACATTTCACAGTTCATCTGCACCTGACCCACTTGAGTCTCAATCTCTCGTTGGCGCAGCGTTTGGAATAAGCTGGGATGCAACCCCATTTCGGGTAAACAGATGATAAGAACAGACGGATACTGGTCTTGCTGCTGAGCTGCAACGTCATAAATCTTTTTGACGAGAGTGCCTGTGAATAGGAAATAGGGTAACACGATGATGCGCTGAGGGTCATACAGCCGCGCTCGTCGGAACCCTTCATCCAGACGGGGGTGGGTAATGCCGATAAAGCAGGTTTCTACGGTGTTATAGCCGCTTCCTTCCCAGATGATGCGAGCCAACTTGGCCACGTCGCCATTGGCATCGGGGTCGCTAGAGCCTCTGCCCACAAATAAGAGCACCGTATCAGCCCGATCAACGCCGTGGGGATTCCACTCGGGGCGATCTAGCTCATCAAGGCGCGATCGCCACAGGTCTAAAATATCGGGTGTAATACCAAAATGCCGACCATAGTGAAAGTTGACTTGAGGATGGCGGGCTCGGGCTCGATCCAGCTCATTGGTAACGTCAAACTTATTATGTCGGGCGGCAAACAGCAAAATCGGCAGGGCTGATACGTCAGTAAACCCTTGTTCAATACATTGATCGACGCCCTGCTGAATGGTGGGCTCAGTGAGTTCTAAAAAGCATGGGATCACAGGGCGACTGAGATCAAGCGCTTGATAGGCATTGGCAAACTCAATCAAACTTTGACGACCGTCAGCGTCGCGGCTGCCGTGACCAATTAGTAATACGGGCCGCTGGAGTGGCAATGGAGGAAGGGCGATCGCCCCAGATAGGGTTTGATCAAGACCTTGAGCAACGGGATAAAACCGTGACATCATCAGTAGACTCCGTTCCTGTGCAACGCAGGGAATAGAGTGAAAAAATATCAGGCTGGCATTCTGGCTTGCGACGTTGGCAGATCAGGGCACTTAGCCTTTAGAATTGCCCCCTGCCGTCGCTTACAGTTGCGGCACAGCACCGGACTCTTTTACGGCCTCAGCAAATTGCGCATTATGCACATTTATTGAATGGCATTGTTAAGCGGTTAAGAACAACAAGCTATATCACCCAACATTGAGACAGCAAAACCACCGGACTTTCCCAGCCCAACACTGTTCACATGTGCTTCGTGATCTTAGCCTATAAATCTCACAAGACATCTTTAGAGTTTGGGTCGCTGGGCCTCAGCCAATGCGCCTGTTCTTATGCGAGTGTCTTGTGCAAGTCTTGTGCAAGATGGTTCATGAATACCCGATAATGGGGGCATAAACTAGGTAATCTTACGTTAGAGCACTAAAAGAGTACTAATTTGGACAAAGAGCATCATGGCGTCACAGCTTTTACTGGTCGATGATGAACTTGGATTGCGAGAAGCGGTACAAGCGTATCTTGAAGATAGTGGATTTGAAGTTCATGTTGCCAGTAACGCTCAAGAAGGGTGGGAGTTGCTCCAGCGCATCTCACCTGATTTAGTGATTTCAGATATCATGATGCCTCAGGTCGATGGCTATCAGTTTCTCAAGCAGATGCGAGATGATCCTCGCTTCCAGGCACTGCCAGTTGTATTTCTGACGGCACGAGGCATGACGACCGATCGTATTCAAGGCTATCAGGCTGGCTGCGATGCGTATCTGCCTAAACCGTTTGACCCAGATGAGCTAGTTGCGATTGTTAGCAATTTGGTGAAGCGTCAGGCGGCCACACAGACCGCCGCCGCTGGCAATGGAGAGACTCCAGATATCGCGGAGATGGCTCGGCAAATTGCTGAGATTCGGGCTCTCCTGACGCAAAAAGGGGGAATTGCCCAAACCCCGGCCCCAATCAAGATTGACTTTACGGCACGAGAACAAAGCGTCTTAGAACTTGTTGCTCAAGGGCTGATGAATAAAGAAATTGCTCGACAACTCAACACCAGCGTTCGCAATGTTGAAAAATATGTGAGTCGTCTGTTTAGTAAAACCGGCACCAACAGCCGCACCGAATTGGTGCGCTATGCCTTAGAACACGGCCTAGCCAACTAATGGTTGTCTCATTAAAGTGAGTCGGTTGACGATAGCCCGACGATCATCTCGTCAACGGTAAGGTTGAGTGACTGAAAGTGAGGATTGGTCGAGTCGTAGAGGGAGTCTCCGATGACAGCTTGGTAGTCGGCCTCATTTTGAACGGCGACATTCGATGAAGGCTGGACGCGCATAACTAAGAAAGGTTCATATTCGGCCAATTGGGTGCCATCCAAAAGGATCGTGCCGCCATAGTCCCAGGCAAATCCATAGAGCTCGAAGGTACCCAAGACCTGCTGCAGCTCAGCGAACGATGTCCCGATGCCAATGCCTTCAGGTATTTCCCAGGCTGTGCCCAAATTGCGGACTTCCAACGGTTGGGATTGCGTATTGTCTGTCCAGATGACGCTAAATGAGTGTTCAGGCCCTAAATCGACGCGAGTGCCAGATTCTGTAAAGCCCTCTCCGACATTCACCTCTTCATCCATGAGGCGGTCTTCTCCAAATTTCTCAGCTAACTCTTGCCGGGTTGTGGTTGAGGTTACAGAGCCGACCCGCACTCCAGGGATGATCTGGGTGTCTGGCAGTAGGCTGGCGATCGCCCCTGTCTCCGCTGCAGTAGACTCTGTAGTAGATTCTGTAGAGGTCGGTGATTCACGATCGGACGACTGCGAGGGGAACGTGGGCCCATCACCCGATGACAGATCAGATGACGGTGCCGACTCACCTCCACAGCTTGCCAGCAACAAGACCACTAATGTGAATGATGTGTAGATAATTTTTGACATGTTTGGCATAGTCGTTGTAGCTCCTAAAGATGTCGCCCCGATCCAAAATTTTTATCTGCTGAGGACATGAGCCTGATCGAATTGCCCGATCAAATCAATTGATGCGTGCCGCCACATTGACCCAGCAGAGTCTTGGCTGGGTGCATCCCAGTTTTGCAGATGCAGTGCATTCGCTTTAGCGATGCGTAGCATCTGCGTCTCGCTCGCGGGCAAGATGCCCGCACTACAAACATCGATAAATTTGCAAATGTGGGATGCTCCCTCTCAGCTTTCCTTAATTCTAGCGATCGCCCGACTGAGCCTACAATTTGGCACTGTGTCAGAGAACGATGCGTTCGTTTTAATAATTTGCTGGTAGGGTTGAATGGGAGGTGCGGCCAAAATTGTGGCGATCGCTACAGACTAGCATAGTTAGTCTGGACGCTGACCTCACACCAGTCGTTGCCAATTCTTGAAGCGGACTATGTTGGAGACCAGACACACAATGGACACGCGGACGCTGATTGACACTCATATCGAATCATCCCAGCGATTACCATCCCCCGCTGAACTCATTCAGAAACTACCGATTAGTGAGGCCGCCGCTACAAATGTACTCAATGGACGAGAGGCGATCGCCGCAATCATCAACGGCACTGATCCACGTAAATTTGTAGTTGTAGGCCCCTGCTCAATCCACGATGTGAATGCAGCCCTAGAATATGCAGAAAAACTCAAAGTTTTGGCAGATCAGGTCAGCGATCAGTTGCTGATCGTTATGCGGGTTTATTTTGAGAAGCCCCGCACCACCATCGGATGGAAAGGCTTAATTAATGATCCATTCCTTGATGGCTCATTTCATATCGAGAAAGGTCTATTTCAAGCACGTCAATTGCTTTTGCAGGTTGCTGAGATTGGCCTACCTGCTGGCACTGAGGCTCTCGACCCCATTACGCCTCAGTATATGTCAGATTTGATTTCATGGTCTGCAATCGGAGCCCGCACCATCGAATCTCAAACCCACCGAGAAATGGCGAGCGGTCTTTCTGTGCCCATCGGCCTCAAAAATGGCACTGACGGCAACATCAGAGTTGCGATCGATGCGCTGCAAGCCTCTATGACACCGCATCATTTTCTAGGAATGAATGCCAATGGTCAGGTCAGTATCTTTAGAACCACAGGTAACCCTTATGGCCACATTATCCTCAGAGGGGGGGGCGGCAAACCCAACTATGACGCTGAGACGGTGCAATGGGTGGGCGATCGCCTTCAAGAACTGAACCTGTTACCGCGCATTGTCATTGACTGTAGCCACGGTAACTCCAATAAAGACCATACTCGTCAGACGATAGTCTTCAATGAGGTTATTCAGCAAATTTTAGCAGGCAACCCGTCCATCATTGGCCTGATGCTTGAGTCTAATCTTTACGAAGGCAACCAATCGATTCCTCGTGATCTGAGTCGGCTTAAGTATGGCGTATCTGTCACCGACAAATGTATCAGTTGGGCAGAAACGGAGCGCCTCATTCTGGCAACTCATCACAAACTAGCATGCCGATTACACTAAAATCGACTCAACATGTTGATAGATGTTGCAGAGTTAGGGCGCTGTCTATCCACTGAAATTGGGTTAATCTAAACCTACAATCTACACATCGTGTTGAAGGGCTCATCATGAATACGTCGTCTGAATCAGCGCCAATAAGAGTTTTGATTGTTGAAGACGACCCAATGATGCAATTGGGCTTAGAGCAATCGCTATCGGCTAGGCCCGACATCACGATCGTAGGACGAGTTGATGATGGCTACCTGGCAGTTGAAGAAACTCTAAAGCTCAAACCCGATATCGTCGTTATGGACATTGGCCTCCCCCGACTTGATGGCATCGCTGCAACCCAGAAAATTAAAGAGGCGCTGCCTGATGTTCACATTGTGATGCTGACATCTCACACAACCCAAAATGAAGTGATTGGCGCACTCTCAAGCGGAGCAGATGCCTACTGTGTCAAGGGCACAAGCGTTGAAAGTTTACTGGCTGCCATTTCTGCGGCTCAAGAAGGAGCCAGTTATCTAGATCCACAAGTGGCTCGTCGCGTCATGGATCATCTCAAAGCCCCAACGCTAACAGATGATTCAATTGCCGTTGGGCAACTGTCTCAACGCGAAATGGAAGTCTTAAAACTGATGGTTGATGGTTTGAGCAATCCTGAAATTGCTGCGGCTCTTTATCTCAGCCCTAATACAGTCAAGACTCATGTGCGCGGCATTATGAACAAGCTGGCGGTAGACGATCGGGTTCAAGCTGCAGTAGTCGCACTACGAGCAGGTTTAGTGTAGATTTCATTTGTCTTGCCCATTTGTCTGGCGCTGATCTCTTGCCCATCGGTATGATTTCAGGAACCTTTTGAACATGGCATCTGGAGAGCGATATGGTTGGTTGAGGATGCTGATCGCGTAGATGACCTGCTCATAAAATATATCTAGCGCGAACTTTTTAGGCTGATAGCCGTCCTAAAGAAATGGGCTAAGCGGAATCCCCCCCATGAAGGCAATGTCCTGCCCTGTCCGATTTATCCCTAAAAACTTGGACTCGTCTAAGCCAGACTAGTTTGCAAATTGTCTTAGTGCTTTATGTAGTCAGGCTTGTGTGTTCTTAGGTCTGCTATTGTGATCGATTGATTCATAACGTAGCAAGGCGGCAGAAACCGAGAGCCTCTTGGTTGCATGGTGCTCATACATGCATATTACTCATGTTTTGGCGATCGCCCGATTAAACGTTGCACATGTAGCCTTGGTTGCCTGCGGTACGGGAGAGTCAGCCTTTCACGAGTTTTGTCTAGCCTCTCGATTGGGAGCAGCAAAACGCTCGTACTTGAGCAATTACTTAATACAAACGTGGCATGCCCTTAGCCCCTCTTTTTTACTGTCTTAAATGACAGGTTTTGCTGATTTATATCCAGTTCAGCTCAAAATCTGAAGGTTTTCAGAGGTAAAACTCTAGGTCTAGACTTGAATGAGGTTTACAACAAATTCTAATGATACGGATTGAATTCATGAGGGGTGATAGCCCGCATTTAGGTTCAACCTATTAGGTCTAAATTTTTAACATTAGTCTTTAAGAGGACATTTTAATTTGGAATATCTATTCTAATTTTATTCTGATTTTCAACTCTTATGACATGAATAGAAGTTTGTAAACTATCTTCCGAAAGATGAGGTTGAGTATTACATTGGGTATTACAAAGCCGTGTACAAGTTATAAACAATATGAAGCTAGTTTGAAAGCCTTGAAAGATTAGCCGATCGGTGTGATTGTTTGCGAAATATACGACACAAATCTCAGTTTCTGTGGCTAGAATTATTAATAATCATCCAACTAAAAATTTCGGATTTGCACTAGAGTGCTTTGCCCTTAGAAAGATTTATATGTGGAGTAAATTTAAGTCCTTAATTATCTCTTTCCAGAAAATCTTCACTCTAATGGGTGATGAAATTTTAGATTGGTTGTATTAAACTGGGCAATTACCTGGGCATTTCTTAGCGTTTGGAAGCAACTGTCAGTATCGATTGATTCACTGTTTGGTTGGGAGGAGCCAAATGACAACATTCGAAGATATCTATCAATTTTTCCGCAATCCCCCGCCTTTTTATCTGAATAAAGAGCTGGCGGTTTGCTATGTGCTTGCTGTGTTGTTACGTCGAGACTCTTACGGAACTGAGTTAATTCAGCTCCTGGAGAGTGAGTATCCAACATATCGTCTGTCTGATACTGTTCTTTACAGTGCTCTAAAGTTCCTTGAAGATAAGGATTTCATCATGGGGTATTGGAAGAAGGTAGAGGGTCGAGGCCGACCTCGCCGCATGTATCAGGTCAAGGCAGAATGGCAAGGACAGGCTCGCGATTTAGCTAATCTCTGGGATAAGTATGTAGGCCAGAATGATGGGCAGCCCTTGCCGCTCAATCATGCGAAGTCTTAGGGTTCGTAGACCATTTAGACTTCGCAGAACCTGATCAATGAATCTGCTGAATCTGGCATTGCTGCACCAATCCGGAATAGCCAACGCGATCGCCCCTTACCAGGGGATGCTTAAGTTAGCTTTAAGTGAACACAAATGGTGATTACGTAGGATAGGGGGCATCGTTGAATTTAACGATGCCCTTTTTAAATTTCTGTGGGTCTAATTCTCTGCATCTTCCGATGTAGAATTCATTGCAGCCATTGTTCTGCAATTTTGGTTTGAAGACTAAAATGAGCTTTAGCAGAATTTGATGCAATGTGAGCGACCCACAATCCGCGTTTAAGTTCGTTCGTGATTCAGCGGGTCAAGAGCTTGACGATGAGCTTTGGCAGAATTGGCCGCTCGCCCAGACAAAATGCGATCGCCCCCTTCGGCAATGCTGAGCGCCTCGCACCCAGGAGGTGCAGGAAATGCCAACGCTAGCTTAGCCACAACAGGAGGGGGAGCCTCAAATAAAAGGCTGACAAAGTGACCGTCTTCGTGCTTATCAATAAAGCGCGCCCTTAGCTCAAACAGTCGATGGGTGACAGCTGGATAAATCTGATTAGGAATGCCCAAGAGCGCCCATGCCTTAGCTGTCTTAGCTCGACGAAATCGCACAGTTGACCATGCGCCCTGAAGTAATATTGGGTGAGAATGAGTCGCTGTAGCAGAGGATAGTGTTGACATGATTCTCTAGACACGAGTAATAGCAAACGAGCCGGTCAAACTGTTAGCTCACAATATAGTACTATTGTACTGTAATGAAATCTATTCTTCAACTGCTAACTTGAGGTTTTAATCTAGGGGTTTCTCCCCAAGAATCTCGACGCGATCGCCCAGCCTAAGCTGTTTCCCAGCTTCAGATAGAGGTATACGCGTATTGACACTCAGCCGATAGAAATGATTGAAGCGGCTGAGGTCTGCCCAACTAGGGAGGGAGGCTTGGCGTCGCGCCATAAAAGTTTTCTGAAAGTGTGGTGTTGATGCGCCAGTGAGCGGGTTGCGAGTCGGTACGATGCAGCGTTGGCAGGGATTAATGCCTGCAACTATCACATCTCCCACACGAAACTGAACGCATCGCCCCGCTTCAGTAAATAGCTGATCTTCCCAAAAGGCAGGCACGCCACTGATCTCAAGGTTGCACCGCAGCCGGAGGCGCATGTCCTCAACGCTGATGGTCGGAAACCAAGAGGCGATCGCCTCAATCGTGGCCGTGCTGATCACAGTGGGGCCGCTGGCATTGAGATCGTCAGGAAACCCCGTCGTGGTATTTTGGCTGAGTTGAGCGGGCATACCAAAGTATTGAGTCAACCAGGCGGTGAGAGCGTCGTCTTCAGTATCAATTTGGAAGGTGGCGCTCTCCTGGCTATCCTGGAGCCAGAGTGTCAGAGCCCGTTGATCGCAGTCGAAGCGCGATCGCAACTGATGAATCTTCGCATGGCGCTTGCCATTCACAAATTTTCCCTGTTGATCAAGGATGGCAAATTCGCGATCGCCCTTTAGAGCACCCCCGGCTAGCACCGAACAGTGATCTAACACGACTCGATCAAGCGATTTGACAGGATAGATAGAAATGTGGCTCAACCAGGGAGTGGGCGTCATCGTGAACGAACTGGGATCATCCAGAAATAGAAAAAGTTAGGTAACTGAGATGGCTTTGAATCAACCTGTGTAGGTGCTCTCAACCTGCACTCAGCATATTCAATTGGCGCATTCAATCCGGGGAGATGGCGGCAACACATAGCTATCTAGCACCGACCGTAGAGTCGGGCAGGCGACCAAAATTAGCTCAGCATCACGATCTCCGCAGGCCGCTAATCGATGGGGCGATCGCGCATCAAAATGGGCTGCGTCTCCGGGTTGCAGTCGATATGGCGTGTCAGATATCGTTAAAATCAATTCCCCAGATAGCACATAGAGCCATTCTTCACCGTCATGCTGATATAGACGAGAGTTATGACGATGGGCTGGTACCACTACATGAATGGGATGCAGCATGGCAGCATCTGTCTTCGATGCTAGAGACGCGTATCGCAAGCCATTACCCGCCTGTAAAGGGCGATCGCCCGCCCGAATAATCTGACAGGTTTCGGCATCCGGATGGGGCGCTAAGGTCTCACCTGCGACAGATTGAAACAACATGGGCAAGGAAAGATCATAAACATGGGCCAAGTTGAGCAAAACAGATAGCGACGGTTGGCGATCGCCACATTCCAGCCGACAGAGATACGTGCTAGAAACTCCGGCGCGTTGGGCTAGATCTTCAAGAGTCCACGCATGCTCAGTTCGCAATTGGCGCAGTCGTTTACCCAGCTGCAGCAGTTCAGATTTCAGGTCAGAATCAAGATGTTGCTTCATCACCCTATAATAGAAAATAGTTTGCCTGTCAGACAACTTATCGATTGTTTATTGCCTGTCAGACAAACTCGACGGATGATCATCTGTCATCTGATGTCTCTCGACTCGACCCATTGCCATGCGACGTTGGGTTAAGAGTCAGTCAAAATCAACTCTGCCTCAATGAAGATAAGGGCTTTAGCATTTCAGTTGATTCCTGGCTCTAACTGAGCTACTGTCAGTCTATTGTCAGGGGCATTGGCCTACTAGATGCAGCAAATTTCGTGTTAGCGCTGCAGAATCAATCGAATGGTTAAGGAATCGTGCAGCCTTCAGCATGATCTGCCCTGATACTCTGAGAGAATTAATTTGTAGAAACCCCTACGAGTGCCTATGGTATGTGTGACGCTGGAGAAACCGGAACTCGACCTCAATGCAGTAAACCAGCAGTTAGGCAATCAACGCGCTACTAAAGATGCCGTACAGGTGGTTAATTGGGCGGCGGAGACGTTTGCTGAAGGTCTGGTGATGAGCACTAGCTTTGGCATTCAGTCTGCGGTGATGCTGCACTTGGTGACTCGCATCATTCCTGATATCCCAGTGATTTGGGTTGACACAGGCTATTTGCCCGCTAAGACCTACCGCTTTGCTGAAGAACTGGGCGATCGCCTCAAGCTCAATCTCAAGGTCTATCAATCGCCGATGAGTCCTGCGCGTATGGAATCGCTCTATGGCCGCCTGTGGGATCGTAGCGATGTTGAGTCACTCAATCACTACGATCAAATTCGTAAGGTTGAGCCCATGCAGCGCGCCTTAAAAGAGCTAAACGCTACAGCTTGGCTAGCTGGCTTGCGCGCCGACCAAACCAATCACCGTAAAACCTTGAACGTAGTTGGCCAGCAGGCGGGCACTTATAAGGTCGCACCGATCCTTTACTGGAACTCAAAAGATGTGTACGACTATCTCACCGCCCATGATTTGCCCTATCATCCGATGTTTGATGAAGGCTATGTAACAGTTGGCGATTGGCATTCGAGTCGCCCGCTGACAGCAGACGACTTCAATGAACGCGACACACGCTTTAATGGCATCAAGCAAGAATGTGGTCTTCATCTGCCGCAAACGCCAGGTGAAGCGGAGAGCCTAGACTCTAGCTCACTTTGAGATTTTTTCACTCGAATACAAACTTCACTCTAGACGTGCCATCCATTGCTAAGGAGGCTATCTGCAGTAATGTAACGGGATGTTTAGGCCAATGGCAAGAGCTGCTGTAGGATTCTTCGCGCCTCTGAGTAGATTTCAGGTGCTTCTGAGGCTCTAGGGCCGGCAATATTCAAAGTCAAGAGATTGGGAGTCAGAGCCGCAGTCAGATGATGTAGCCAGTTTTGAGCCGCTTGAACTTGCCTGGGTGATGCCGCGTCAATCACCCAGCAGGGTTTCATAAAGACCAGAGTTGCCATGTGCTGTGTGAATTTGGATCCTGGAGATTCTGCGAATGAGCTGCCGTGCAGAATGATCAGGGTAGCGTGGCTGTCACGGGTATTCCAGGCGGTGCGCTGTTTGGGGAGGCGTGACGGAGTTGCAATTAAGTCAGGATAGGTGCTCAGGAGCCCTGGGGCTTGAGGAAAATCTTCTGCCCAGCCGCCATTGGGACACCAGCCACAATAGGGAATGTTGGTAGCGATCGCATGATCGAGAGCAGCGCGATCGACTCCTGTCTGGCCTCCTGTTCGCACAATGATGGCTGCCATGTTAGTGCTCCATCGGTGAACGATCCGATTACAATGAACTAGTCATGCAGGCTGTCCAGCGTGCGAGTCAAAGTCAGGCCAACGCAGGCAGCCGTTAGCTGGTGGCCATTCGCTGCCTTAGATAATTAGCAGATTCAAAAAGCTGAGACTGGGCGATCGCCTCTTGTTCACCGCTTTTGAGCCACTTGATTTGCACTGTTTGCTGCTCGGCTTCCTCGTCTCCCACAATTAGACAGGCCAGGGCTCCACTGCGATCGGCACGCTTAAATTGCTTGCCAAAGGCACTGCCGCTCAGATCTAACTCAGTGGCAATGCCTTGCTGTCTAAGGCTGTGAGCCAGCTTGAGGGCTTGAGCCTCAGCCCGATCGCCCCGTGACACCAGATAGACCTCCACGGCGGCAAGCGACAGTGGTTGAAGCTCTTGCAGCAAAATAATCAGCCGCTCAATGCCACTTGCCCAACCAACTGCCGGAGTCTCTGCCCCGCCGAGCTGAGAGACCAACCCGTCATAGCGCCCCCCAGCACAAACGGTGGCTTGTGCGCCTAAATCATCCGATTGAATTTCGAATACGGTATGGGTGTAATAGTCTAACCCTCGCACCAGGCGATCATTGAGAGTGTAATCAATGCCTAAATCTGTCAACAACTGCTGCACCTGAGCCGCACGCGCCTGTGATTCGGCACTGAGATGCTCAGATAAACTAGGCGCATTAGCCAAAATCTCTTGAGTGCGCTCAACTTTGGTATCCAAAATTCGCAGGGGGTTGCGCGTCAAGCGATCTTGAGAATCTGGGTCGAGATCATCACGATAGGGCGTGAGATAGCGAATCAACGCATCGCGATAGTGGTGGCGATCGCTCAAGTCTCCAATAGAGTTGAGCACCAGCCGCAGAGTTTTGAGACCAAGGGCTTGCAGCAGATCTGAGGCGATCGCGATCACCTCGGCATCGGCACGCGGATCAGCACTGCCTAACACCTCAACGCCAACCTGATGAAACTGGCGCTGCCGCCCCGCTTGGGGTCGTTCATAGCGAAACATTGGGCCACAATACCAGAGCCGCTGCACCCCACCTTTCGCGTGCAGCCCATGTTCAATAAATGCCCGCACAACCCCAGCCGTATTCTCAGGCCGCAACGTAATCTGGCGATCGCCTCGATCCGCAAACGTATACATCTCCTTGCCAACGACATCAGTTGCTTCGCCAATGCTGCGTTCAAAGAGGTGAGTTTGCTCAAAAATGGGCGTCCGAATTTCGTGATAGGCTGCCCGCTGGAACATCTCCTGAGCAATCGTTTCAACGTGCTGCCAATAGCGAACCTCATCCGGCAGGATATCGCGGGTGCCTCGAATAGCTTGAATCGGACTCATGACAGGTACTCAGATTACGTAGAATGAAACTTGAAAAAATAAGCCGTCTTAAGAACTACACTGGGGCGAAACCGTTTCCCACACACCATGGCGATCGCTATAGTAGGCCAAAATCTCCTCTACGCGCTCATGGGCACGAGGCTCAGCATCGCCTGATAGCTCAACCCACACCCCACCAATTTGGCTTTGCTCATAGTCAAACTGTTGCGACATCTGAGGCAGCAGCCCCGCTGTGACACCCCTAATCTGGCGCAGATGAGCCGCTACTTCCCGATACACTGCTAGAGGCAGCTTGGGGCAGCAAATCTGATAGTGAATGGGCTGCTCTGCTGGAGTTGTGGGATCATTCATAGAAATTAATATTCTCGGTCATCATGTTGCAGTTGGGCTGGCTGGCACCCAAGGGGTTCGAGATCTGAAAATAAAAATATCCCATATGGATGAATTTTGTAGGGGCAGTTTCTTCTTGCAGAGACCCGACGCAGTTGGGGTCGGCGTTCACTCTGAAGTTGATTCTAGAGAAGGTGCTGTCCCGTTTCTGAGAGTGGGTGTCAGATTGTGCGGTCGAGAAATAAGTTTCGCTCCAGCGTTTGCTTGATCTGACTCAGCGGAACTTAGATCTCGAGGTTCATAACTAAATCAACCATCAACCGTCTCACTCATAGACTTATCAGCCATTACCCCATCAGCCATTACCCCATTAGGTGAATCAATCGGCATGATTATCAGATGATGAGACCTGATCAGAATTGTGGTTGGCAAGCCTATGCGAGTCTGGCAAGGGCAGAGTGCAACAGTTAACCTGATCGATGCAGACTTTCCCCCATTGCAACGCCCACCGCACGAGCGCCACCCGATTGCCAGTCGCAGTTTTGGTCAAAATGTTGCTGATGTGATTATCAACAGTGCGCTTGCTGATTTCCAACTTTTCTGCAATTTCCTGGTTGGTCAAGCCAGCAGTCACTAATTCGACGATTTGCAACTCTCGTTCTGACAACGAGGAAGATGTTTCCGTTTCGCTGCCGCTGGACATAGACTTTTTACCTTTGGTATATCTACTTATTCCCTATCCTAATTTTAAGGGCTGCATTGTAAAACATTTGCTGATGTTACAGCTGATCTAAAGTAGATGCCTTAACGTGACTCATGTATGGTGAAGATGATGATCGGTGAGCAGACTCGCAGTGGCATGAAACCAATCAGCTCAATGACTATCATGATACTGGCGATTAGGGTCGTAGTGAGGTGGCGATTACACCAGGCATGCGGCAACGCATCGAGATCGAGTACTTGGCTATCTCGAATGTTTTTTGGGGCGATCGCCACTGGGATGGCAGTTTGGTGGTGGGTCGCTCCGACCCTGCCGAGTGCTGCTGCGACAGTTTTAGCCATATCCAACCAGTTTGTTGCTGCCGAATCTACTGATTCTATTGATTCTATTGATTCTGTTGAATCCGCTGCTCCTAGCCGTCTCGATTTGGGTGCAGACGATATTTCATCAGAAAAAGTGAGTCAGTTTGTCGATGCGTATCTGCAAGTCACCCGTCTGATTGAACAGCGGGAAGGCGAGTTGTCTGAGGCAGAAACTGACTCTGAATCACTCAGGGTGCAGCGCGACATCGAAGCCACAGCCCTGACTCTAATCGAAGGGGCTGGGTTGAACTGGCAAGAATACATTCAGCTGTTAGGATTGGCCAATAGCGATCCAGAATTTGGGGAGCGAATTGCAGCTCAGCTAGAAGAAGCGATTGGCAATTAGAACAGTTGAAATCAGAATAGTCTGACAGCGAGAATCGTAACGATTTGTTTGGGGATGCGAGACTTCAGGTGGCAGCATTTTTTAAGCTGCCTGGTGATATAGAGCTGCCTACTCATCAGGAATAGTGATAGGCTGGGGTCGATTTAGAAGGGAGACGGTTGTGGCAAATCCTCGTGTGCTCTGTCTTGGCGAAATTTTGTTTGACCTAATTTCTGATCAGCCGGGACGACCGCTCGAAGAGGTGACCTCTTGGACGCCTTATCCGGGTGGGGCTCCTGCAAATGTCGCCTGTGGGCTGGTAAAGCTCGGCACGACGACTGGCTTTATTGGCTGCGTTGGTAATGATCAGCCCGGTGAAACGCTGGTCGAGCTCTTGCGAACAACGGGCGTTGATATTACTGGGATTCAACGTCATGAGACAGCCCCCACCCGCCAAATTTATGTGGTGCGGACGGCAGAGGGCGATCGCCAATTTGCTGGATTTGGAGACTATGACCCTGCCAAATTTGCCGATGCCTTCCTGCAGGCTGCTGGGATGCCTACTGACCTGTTTGATGCTGCCGATTTTTTGGTGCTGGGCACGCTCGAAATGGCCTATGCTGAAACAGGGCACGCGATTGGGCGATCGCTAGAGCTGGCTGAGCAGCATTGCATGAAAATTTTGATGGATGTTAACTGGCGACCTATGTTTTGGGATGATCCCAATGGAGCAAAATCGATCATTTTAGATAGCGTCAAGCGAGTTGACTTCCTGAAACTATCAGACGAAGAAGCGCTATGGTTATTTGGCACTCCAGATCCGGGCGTGATTACCCACCGGGTTGAAAATCTGGAAGGGGTGCTCGTAACCGCTGGAGAACATGGATGTGCCTATTGTCTGGGTAACAATGAGGGTAAACTGCCCGCCTTCTCGGTTGAGGTCGAAGAAACAACCGGAGCCGGAGATGGCTTTTTAGCGGGCTTTATTCATCAGGTCTGCCAGACAGGGCTGCAGGCACTCGAAGATCCAGATGTTGCTCGCACGGTGATTACCTATGCCAGTGCTGTTGGGGCGCTGACCACTACTCGACCTGGGGCGATCGCCGCCCAGCCTTCTGCGGCTGAGGTCGAAGCCTTTTTGTATCTCAACGCGAAGACTGCGTCTGACTAGCTGAGTTGTAAAGCATGAGCAGCAGCCATGGGCCAGGAGATTGAGCGCAAGTTTCTTGTGGTGAGTGATGAATGGCGATCGCCCGCATCGGGGCAGCGATATCGTCAGGCATATTTGCCTACCCAATCGGGCACAACGGTGCGCGTTCGCGTTGTGGGAGAGGTTGGCTATCTGACGATTAAGGGGCCGACCCAAGGCATCACTCGCTCAGAGTTTGAGTATGAAATTCCGGTTGCAGATGCCGAACAACTGCTGCATGAATTGTGCGATCGCCCCCTGATCGAAAAGACACGCTATCGGGTTGAGGTGGCAGGTCATCTCTGGGAAATTGACGAGTTTGAGGGCGAAAATCACGGCCTGATCGTGGCTGAAGTTGAGCTTGAGGAGGCCGACCAGCCCCTCGAACTGCCCTCATGGATTGGTGTCGAAGTGTCAGATGACCCGCGCTACTACAATTCATCGTTGGCCAAACATCCATTTAGCCACTGGTCATCAGTCCACTAGATAGCCAAGCAACGAGTCTCTCCTCAACTTCTACTGTGTATATGCATTGCTTGCTATGTATATGCATTGTTTGCTATGACCACAGCCTCCATCGGGGGACAACTCCCCCAAGCGAGACTGCTGAGCCCTAGTAGCCATTGAACGGCAGCGAAGGTGGCATTGTTCAGAGCTGTAGCAGTTGTATATACACGCTGGCCTCAAATCTGAATCTACTGTCAGCGATTTCTCGTAAATCGGTGGAAATACGTTTTGAGCTAGGACGATAGATTTTGGCAACTATGTGGAAATCTCGACCTCCTGACAGATAGCTATTCAGGGCGAGCCCCAGCACAATACGAACACATGAATATTAATGTCAATTTTTCAATGGAATATGTACCGCTCCTATAATCTCCGTAAAACATCCTGAGAGACTGTTGCATTTCTTAATATTTTTTGTTAATTTCCTTTACATCCGGTGTTTAGCATGTCGGCGTATCCAGTGACCCATCAAACGCAACTAATTGATTTTCTCCAGGAAGAGCTTGCTATCCCCACAGAGGCGATCGCCATTGCACTTCGTCATGTTAATGAGCCTTCTAACCTGCTTCCCGTCATTCTGTGGCAATACGGGCTGATTACGATTGATCAGCTCGATCAGGTGTTTGATTGGCTAGAGGCTGTCTAAACCCACTAGCGCCAGCAGTGTTGGCTGTTTTGTCCTAGTCCTCGTCTTGTTACCCTGGGTGCGGAAACCCGAATCTGCTCAACTCGCCTCAACAGCAGATAGGTATTAGACAATGCGAAGTAAGAGGTTTCGCTAGGCGCGGGTCGTGCCTAACGTGAAACCCACTGGGTTATGTCCCCCAGAAGACTGAGCTAAGGGCACGTCATATATTAATGACGCTGTTTGAAACCAAATGTGAAGAACATGTGATTCAGCTCCTCTGCAGATTAAAATCTCATCCCAGTCCAAAACGGGAGTTCTGCTGATGCCCCTCCCCAGTTGAAGCCAACCTCGTCATTGATAGCGGTTTCAGAGTGGACGACCTGCGACTAGCCGCTCTCAAGACTCAATGATTTTGCTCAAAGGAATGTTGCCATGCCGATTAAGAATACCCCTCAACCCTCTCGCTCTCGATGGATTGGTAGCATCTTGCTAATCGTGTCGGGGCTGATTTTGGTCGCCAATCTACTCCTACCAAGATTTTTAGGATCATCGGTGCCCAAGGTACCCTACAGTTTGTTTATCCATCAGGTTGAGGATGGTGATGTGGTGCGGGCATCGGTGGGGCAAGATGAGATCCGCTATCAGATCAAAGGCGAACTGGACGAACCAGGACAGGTGTTTACGACAACTCCAATCTTTGATTTAGAACTCCCAAAACTTCTGCAAGAAAACGGCGTTGAGTTTGCAGCCAAACCCCCCGCTCGCGGCAACTGGTTTACTGGGCTGCTGGGGTGGGTGATTCCGCCACTGATTTTTGTTGCCATCTGGCAGTTCTTTCTCGGACGGGGGATTGGGGGAGCCCAGGGAGCTTTGTCTATTGCCAAGAGCAAGGCTAAGGTTTATGTCGAAGAAGACGCCACAAAAATCAAATTTGATGATGTCGCTGGGGTGGAAGAAGCCAAAGCCGAGCTTGTAGAGGTTGTAGATTTTCTCAAGACGCCAAAGCGCTTTACTCAATTGGGGGCGCGCATTCCTAAAGGGGTGTTGCTGATTGGGCCTCCTGGCACTGGCAAGACCCTGCTAGCGAAGGCCGTCGCTGGCGAAGCTGGCGTTCCTTTCTTTAGCATCTCAGGCTCAGAATTTGTTGAGCTGTTTGTCGGGGCAGGGGCAGCTCGTGTGCGCGATTTGTTTGAGCAAGCTAAAAAGCAAGCTCCTTGCATCATTTTCATTGACGAGCTTGATGCCATTGGCAAATCTCGCAACACAGGTGGCTTTTATGGCGGCAATGACGAGCGAGAACAAACCTTAAATCAGCTGCTCACTGAAATGGATGGCTTTTCTGCCAGTGAGTCAACTGTTATTGTCTTGGCAGCGACGAATCGCCCTGAAACGCTTGACCCAGCATTGCTTCGTCCTGGGCGCTTTGACCGTCAGGTTTTGGTCGATCGCCCTGATTTATCAGGCCGAGAAGCGATATTAGATATTTATGCTCAGAAGGTGAAGCTGGGGCCAGATGTTGACCTTAAGGCCTTAGCAGCTCGAACCCCAGGATTTGCAGGTGCAGAATTGGCCAACTTGGTGAATGAGGCAGCACTGCTCGCCGCTCGCAACCAGCGCGAGTCGGTGATGCAAGAAGATTTTGCAGAAGCTATTGAGCGGGTCGTAGCTGGGCTTGAGAAAAAGAGTCGGGTGCTCAACGACAAAGAAAAGAAAATAGTGGCTTATCACGAGGTAGGGCATGCCTTGGTGGCGTCGCTGATGCCAGGGAGCGATCGCGTTGAGAAAATTTCCATTGTGCCTCGGGGTATGGCAGCGCTGGGCTACACCCTGCAGTTGCCGACCGAGGATCGGTTCCTGTTGGATGAAACAGAGCTAAAGGGCCAAATTACGACGCTGTTGGGCGGGCGAGCTGCTGAAGAAGTGGTGTTTGGCAGCATTACGACTGGAGCCTCGAATGACTTACAGCGGGCGACTGACTTGGCCGAGCGCATGGTAACCACCTATGGCATGAGCAAAATCTTGGGGCCACTTGCCTATCAGCGAGGTCAGCAAACGATGTTCTTAGATGGGGGCATGTCTAACAACCCACGCCGCGCCGTCAGTGAACGCACCTCAGAATCCATTGATCACGAAGTCAAAGAGATTGTTGAGACTGCTCATCAGCAAGCGCTCAGCATTCTGAAGCACAACCGCGATTTGCTGGAAACTGCTGCAACGCAGCTGCTAGAGCGGGAAGTGATTGAAGGTGAAAAACTGCAAGGCTTGCTGAATCAAGCTCAAATCCCGGCAGACCATGTAACTGTAGGAGTGTAAGGAGTAGCAGGCGAGAACAATCCCAGAAATCCAGGGTTTAGACTAGGTTTAGACCAGATTCAAACAAGAGGGCTCTTATTACTGGGATGGTGTCGTCAGATCTAAACGGGTTAGATCACCTCGCGTTCGACAAAAATGATATTCTCAGTCACCTTCTCAAAGGTGTCGTCGTGGCTGATGACCACCAGCTGACGAAAGCTGCGAATATTGGCGATCGCCTCTGCTAAGCTCTCTCGACGGGGCCGATCCATGTTGGTGGTAGGCTCGTCAAAAAAGGCAATGTCGATATCGGCTAACACTCGCAATAATGCTAGCCTGACGGCTAATGCAGCACACATTTGCTCGCCCCCAGAGAGGTTAATAAATCGCCGCTTGTATGCGCCTTCTTGCACCAAAATGTCGTAATCGCGCGTCCATTCGAGGGCGATGTTGGGGCGATTGAGCAACTCTCGAAAGAGGCGATCGGCTTCGCGAGAAATATTGTAGACGTAGCGTTCGGTGATGCGCGGGCCAGCGTCTTTATAGACTTTGCGGGCAAAGCTCACAAAGCGCTTGACCCGGCTCCGGTGCTTGAGATCGGCTTGGGCGCGATCGCGCTTGCTAGCAATCTCTTGCAGTTCTGTGATGCGGCGATCGAGTTCGCTGAGCAGCCGTCGCTGTTGAGGCAGTGCGCCGTCAATGCGGTCGGCCTGGCTGCGGATGTCGTGATATTGCGTTTCAACCTGCCGCCATTGGTCTGGATCATAGGTCTGCTGGACTGCCTCCAACTGAGCCTGCACCATATTGCGTCGCTGGGTTAATGCATTCATCTGGGCGATCGCTTCCTGAACATCAGCCTGAATCTGGGGCAAGCGCTGGGCATTGGCCTCATGCTGCATATAGATGGTATATCCTGCCTGATGAGCCTGACGCTGCTGTTTGTGCTGCTCGGTTTGGGCATCTAACTCGGCAAACTCAGCCAGTTGCGCCATGATAGCCTCAAGCTGCTGCTGCTGCTGCTGCTGCGCTTGCAGGTTTTTTGCTTGAGCATAATCAGCCTCAATTTGACCCTGCTGCTGGATTTGCCGCTGCAGCAAGTGAGCGCGCCCCATAGGGTTATTCAGTGCGGCCAAGTCAGCGTCGAGTTGCGATCGCCGCTGAATTAGCTGTTGACGCTCAGTCAGATGGCTGTCGAGCAGAGCTGCTCGCTGGTGCAGAGAATTTAGCTCTGTGTCTAGATCGTGCTGCTGAACACATTTGCTATCCAGTGTGGCCCAGTCGGCTCGATGCTGATAGGCCAGATCCAATACCTGTCGCGTTTGCCGCAGTTCAGTAGCCAGGCGATCGGCTGACACTTGAGCTGACAAATCCGTGAGAATCTCGCGCAACGCCTGCAGTAATTCGTCATTCAAATCAACTCCCGCCTGCATCGTCGCCAGAGCAGACTCAACCGAATTCGACGCTAAAACCGGAACTGCTTGCTGAATGTCTTGCAGAATCGCCAGCGCCGCTTGCACATCCTGCTGGTAGCGATCGCGTTTTGCGTCTCCGGTGCTCACTAACTGCTGCAATTCGGCCTCAAACTGCCGCGCAGCCTCAATGCGACTCAACTGTTCTTGCAGGCGATCGCGCGTTTGCTCAACCTGAGGAATCTGTTCAACAGTAGCTGTCAACCCCTGCAGCCGCTGAATCTCTTGCCCCAGATGAGTTGCTTGAGCTTGCCGCTTGGTCAGCTCAGTTGCCACGCTTTGGCGCTCTATAGCAATCGTCTGGAGCTGCTGCAGCCGATCCAATATCTCCGTTTTTTGCTGGTCTAATATCTGTTGCTGCTGCACCAGAGGCTGGAGCTGTTCGAGGTCGTGCTGAGCCTGCGTCAACTGCTCTCGCTGGAGGGTCAACCGAGCCAGGTCTGATTGCCTCTGGGCCCGTTGCTGTTCGTGCTGGTCTCGCTGTTGGAGCAGATGATGACGCTGTTTGAGCCGCTGATCAAGCTTCTGCAATGCCGTTTCTGCTGCCAAGAATGCCTGATAGCTAGGGCGCTGCTGTTCACAGAATTGGACGGCCTGCTGCGCTTGGTGCAGCGATTGTTCTAAAAACTGATTAGCCTGCTCTTTGCCGTCAATTTGCGCTCTGATTTGCTGCATCTGCCGGTCTAGGGCTTGCACCTGATTAGCACATGCAGTGAGCCGATCCTTCTCAGCCTGGAGCTGACTCAAATTGGTCTTAAGCTGAACCAGAGTCGTTTCGTCGTGGGCGATCGCCTCGCTAATTTCGGTGCGCTGCGCCTGAATCATATCCCAATCGTGCAACCGCTCATCATATTGGGCAATCAGCGTTTCGATTTTTTCAACTTCGGCTTTGGCATATTTTTCGAGTGATAGCCCCTGCCGATAGGCAGTCTGATATTCATCGACCTTGAGAATTGTGTCAAAGATGGGCTTGCGCTTTTCGGCAGGCTGCAAAAAGTCAGCGGTAAAGGTGCCCTGCGGCACCCCGATCGTATTGGCAAACAGCCGCCCCAAATCAGTCCCAGCAGGGACGCCCATATGCTGCCGCAGCCACGGCATGATCTCATCGTCAATATGCTTGTAGGGCAAGCGCTCATTGAGCTGGGGATCGTAGAGCGTATACCCCCGACTGGTGCAGCGCTGCACGTCATACGTACGGCCATCTCGGCTCGAAACTATCTGCACGGTGGCTTGGGCGCTGCCAGCCCCATTGCAAATCAAGTCTTCGTTTTTATATTGCCCCCGATAATTAAACAGCGTCCAGGCGATCGCCTCTAAGATGCTGGTTTTTCCTGCGCCGTTCTCACCACAAATTGCATTGGTTCCAGGTTGAAACACAAACTGGCGATCGCGATGCGCCTTAAAATTTTTAAGCGTAACTGAAAGAATTTCCATTCGGGTCGCAGATCCTTCACAATGCCAACAGGCAGCCCTGTATGTGGTCTGAGCATCGTTTTGAGAAACGATTTGACAAATAATAATTTGCGAATCCTATCTTGATTTAATGCTGACCCCTGCCATTCATTTTTTGAAACATATGGTCTGTATCATCAAATGTGAGGTGCATCAAACGTAAATTGCACATCACTCGATTTCAGGTCATGACTCACGGCTCAACTCATGATATTAGAAGTTGCGATTCTTGATGTGAAACCCGGTTTGACCTCAGACTTTGAAGCCGCATTCAAATTAGCCGAACCGATTATTGTCGCAATGCGCGGCTACATAGACCATGACCTACATCGGTGCCTGGAAACACAGCATCGGTATATTTTGCTGGTGCGCTGGCAACGCTTAGAAGACCACACAGTTGGGTTTCGACAATCGCCTGACTATCAACGCTGGCGATCGCTCCTTCACTCCTTTTATGATCCTGCGCCAACGGTGGAACATTATGAACGAGTTTGAAAGTCAACGCTCAGACTCCTGATCCATCAGCTCAATGTTTGACGCTTCGGCACTTCAGCTTCTTCGTAGCCTTTCTCATTCATCAGTGCTTCCGCACCGCACGGGCACTAATGCGGGCATACGCAAACATCGATTGAAACTTCGGGTCAACTTGCGCGTATCGTTCCACAAGCGAACGAATATCGGCTTCTAGATGGGCAATTTATCCTCACTTTTATGTCGTCCACGGGTGCGATAGTCATCTACACAAACAATTCCAGTTCTGCGTTCACAGACACTTTTGCCATGAAGTCTCGTTTACGACTGCCCGTGAGCTTTTGGACGGCATCCTTGAAGGTAACCTCTGACCGCTTCCGTCAACATCGACGCTGGCGATTCTAGGCCAGGGGACTGAGGCATCATCTAGGCAACTCCTCTCATCTTCTCTAGAATGACCGGGATTCTATTTCTTGGCAAATCCCTTAGAGCTAATTTATGAAGTAAATCTCAAGCTCTGAAACAATTGTCACGTCTTGATATCCCCTAGCCCCTCTTTTGAAGAGGGGAATTCAACTCCGAAGCTCAAGTCACCCTTTTAAGGGGGGTTTAAGGGGGATCGAAACTTTTGTTTACAAATCAGCTCTTAGCTCTAGTGTGATACGGGTGGGCTCGCAAGGTCAGGTAGCATCAGAGTGAAACAGGTCAATTCTGCTGTGCTGGTGACGCTAATCTGTCCGTCTAGAAGTTGCACCAGCTTTTTGACAATTGCAAGACCTAGGCCAATGCCCTGCTGTCGCCAGCGATCGCCATTTGATGCTCGATAAAAGGGCTCAAACAGCAGATTCAATTCCTGCTGAGGCAGTTTGTCTCCCATATTTTTCACGCTGAACTGAGTAAATGCACCTGCCCGACTCACCCTATTTGCCGTGAGCGCATCATGTTCATCAGACCCTTGATCGACTGCTACCCAGATTGTGCCTCCATCTGGCGTGTATTTGCACGCGTTATCTAACAGCTCTGATAAGACCCGTTTGAGGCTGGGCGAATCAGTCATTAGCGGCGGCAAGTTGGGAGCCAGAGAGACTTGAAGCTGCAGCTGACGCGGGTCTAGGCGGGGCCGAAACGGAGCCAGAATATCTGGTATCCAGTCGTGCAGATCTATTCGCGTGGGGCTGAGGGTATAGGCTTGGGCATTGAGCTTTTGTAAATCCAGTAAGTTATTGACGAGCGAGAGTTCGCGATCGCACTGATGGCGCAAAATGCCCAAATATCGAGTGACGCGCTCAATATCCACATCAGCCCCCAGATTGAGAATTCCATGCTGATCAAGCATCACCTCTAATAGTTGAATAGCCATTTGGATGCTCGTCAGCGGCGTTTTGAGATCCTGGGAGACGCTGCGAAGAAAGTCTTCTTTGAGCCGAGCAATTTGAGTCATTGCTCCAAGATGCTGCTCCAAGTCTCTGGGCTGCGTCTCGACCTGGCATGGCGATCGCTCCCAGGGTGAGGCGACTTGCCGACAGACCACAACCGCCCCTGTAATCCCATCATGTTTGCCCACGATCGGAGCCGTGCTGGTGCTTACCGACCGTTCGGTGCCATCTTTCGCCACTAGAACCGTCTGAGATGACCAATGCACTAAAATGCCGTCATCTAGTGTCCGAATGATGGCAGGATCAACGCGCCGTTTGGTGGCAGCGTTAATGAGATTAAACACGCTGGCAATGGGCTGATTGAGCGCATCGGCGTTGCTCCACCCGGTCAGGGCTTCTGCCGTTGAATTGAGATAGCGCACCTGCCCATTGACATTGAAGACCAGGATGCCATCGCCAATCTTTTGTACAATGCTCCTTAGCCACTGTTCGCGTTCTTGCAGGTGCCGATCTAGGCGATAGCGACATAGCGCGGTTTCGATGGCGACATACAGCTCTTTTTCTTCGATGGGCTTGAGCAGATAGCCAAACGGAGCCGTTTGTGTTGCGCGCTGTAGGGTGCTTTGATCCGAGTGCCCCGTAGCGTAGATAATGGGAATGTCAGCCTCTTCCCAGATTTGCTGTGCCGCTTGAATGCCGTCAATCTTGCCCTTGAGGCGAATGTCCATGAGCACCAGATCGGGCTGAGTCTCATGGACGGATTGAATAGCCTCCGCCCCAGAGGTGGCGATCGCCGTGACGCAGTATCCCAAGTTTTCTAAACACTGTTTGATATCTCTAGCAATAATGCGTTCGTCTTCAGCAATCAGAATGCGCCTGGGAGGTTCAGGTTGTGTCGATGGTAAGCAAGGGTCGGTCATACGCACCCTCCAACAAACGTAATTCTAAATGCCGTACCCTGGGTGCGATCGATGCTAAGGCAGCCATTGAATTGATCTGTTGCACTAGGTCTTGCACGAGGCCTAGCCCAAGAGAATCTGTTTGAGTAATATCAAGCCCATCAGGTAGGCCAACGCCGTTGTCATGCACAATCAATGTGGTGGTGTGGTCAGGGTTTTTGTAGAACTTGACTTGAATTTCGCCGGGGCGATCGCCCGGAAAGGCATACTTTAAGGCATTGGTAATCAGCTCATTGAGAATGAGCCCACAGGGAATCGCCGCATCTAAATCCAGGGCAATGCTCTCAATGTCGGTCGTCATCTGAATCGAGTTAGTGCTGGTTTTATAGGAATGAAACAGTCCGGCTACCAGATTGGGTACATAGTGGGTCAAACTGACTCGCGATAAATTTTCAGAGCGATACAGCTTTTCATGAATCAGGGCGATCGCTTTAATGCGATTCTGTGCATCCATCAAAATTGCGGCAGTATGTGGATCTTCGATCCGGCGATATTGCAGCCGCAGTAGGCTATAGACAATTTGCAAATTATTTTTAACGCGATGATGAATTTCTTTGAGCAAGACTTCCTTGTCTCGCAGTGAGGCATGAAGCTGCTCTTGGGCTTGGCGCACATCTTCCAGTTGCTTGGCTGCCGTAATATCAACCGCCACCCCTAAAATCTGTCGCGGCTGCCCCCCAGAATCGCGGACAAACAGGGTTTCCTGACATTGAATATAGTGCCAGCTGCCATTGACCTGCTTGACGCGATACTCAATCTGATGAATATCGCCATCTTCGGCATTCCACCATGCTTGATATCGCTGAATTACCGATTCTAAATCGTCAGGATGAATAATTGTAGATAGTTCACCAGATGCGGCGGTCTGCAATTCGGCGATCGCGTAGCCCAATAACTGGGTGGTGCCTTGATTGGTGTAAACATTGCGGCGGCTAGGGATATCGTAGACATAAAGGGCGATCGGAGCCGTATTCGCGAGCTTTTGCACAAACCGCTGGCTTTCTTGCAGCGCCTGTTCTGCCTGAGTTCGTTCAAGAATTTCGCGTTCTAGCTCTCGATTCGCCACTTCCAGTTGGGCTGGGCTAGGCAGCGCTAGTGCCTGAGGCACAAGACGAATCAGAATAATTGCTGTGTAGAGAGAAATGCCAGCTGTGGTAGCTTTGATGCCGCCTGAGAGCCAATAGGTGGGGTGCCAGAGCGTCCAGACAGCCATCAAGTGGGTGGTGCCACAGGCCACAATGAAGGAACTAAACAGCAGAAATATCCAGTCATACGGCAGATCGTGCCGCTTCCGCACAAAGTAAACCAGTGTGATCGGAATCGAATAATAGGCGATCGCAGTCAGTGAGTCAGAAAGCAAGTGCAGCCAGACGAGTGATGGCTGCCATAGATAGCAGTGACCATGAGGAATAAATCCTGCCGATAGCAAAACCAACCTGAAAGGAGACAGCATGGCTTGAGTCGAGGATACGCTGAACTCTAGGAACTGGATGAACCTGATCTAGTTCAGAGCTCGAGGTTTATCTATGAGAAACCTCCAGATCAAATCTGGAGCCTCTATAGTCAGTCATAACGTGCTGATTCACTCAAATCAGGACATTTAACTATCAGAACTTGAAACCGAAGTTAAGCTATTGATTGTGCTCGCATGGCTTGCACAAACTGCTCAAACAGATAGTCAGCATCATGAGGGCCAGGGCTTGCTTCTGGGTGATATTGCACCGAAAACATCGGCAACGTTTTATGGCGCAATCCGGCAACAGTGCGATCGTTTAGATTCAGATGGGTAATTTCCACATTGGCTTGGGTAAGAGAGTCAATTTCGACCGCAAAGCCATGATTTTGGCTAGTAATCTCCACTTTCTGCCGCAGCCCAGCGGGTTGATTGAGCCCCCGATGGCCGAATTTGAGCTTAAAGGTTTCTGCGCCCAGAGACAGCCCCAACAGTTGATGCCCCAGACAAATGCCAAACATCGGCTTCTGTGCCGCCAGTAGCGCTTTGGCCGTCGTAATGCCCTCTGTGACCGCCGCCGGATCACCCGGCCCATTTGACAAGAAAATGCCGTCTGGGTTGTATTTGAGAATGTCTGCAGCAGATGTATCAGCCGGAACCACAATCACCCGACACCCATAGCTGGACAAGCGCCGTAGAATATTGCGCTTGATGCCAAAGTCAATCGCCACAACGGTCAGCAACGACTCGGTCGCTGTGGCCTGATCAGGCTTAAATTCCCAGACAGCATCCGTTGGGTCAGACCATTCGTAGACCTCTGATGTGGTGACGTAGCGCACTAAGTTCAACCCGGCCATGCTGGGCGAATCTTGAACCTGAAGCAGCAACTCGGTCGGGTCTAAAATTTCGGTAGAGATGGCTCCATTCATTGCCCCCACTGTCCGGAGTTTTCGAGTCAGCGCGCGGGTGTCAATGCCATAGATACCAGGAATATTGTGCTGTTGCAAATATTTGGGCAGAGACTGAGTTGCTCGCCAATTGCTGGGGCTAAAACACATGTTGCGAGCGATCGCCCCCCTCACCTGAGGACGACTCGACTCTTCATCATCAGGATTGACTCCTGTATTTCCCAATTCTGGATAGGTAAAGGTAACGATTTGCCCACAATAGCTGGGGTCAGTCAGTACTTCCTGATACCCTGTCATTCCTGTATTAAACACAACTTCACCAATCGCCGTCCCTGGGGCTCCAAACGACCAGCCTCGATAGACCGTACCATCGACCAAAACAAGCAAAGCGGGTTGAGCGTCAGAAAACAGCATAGCGATGATGGCATCCAGCACGATGTGATAGCGTTACTATCCTACGACTCGATTGGGGAATGTTAATAGTTAAGAATGTTTTAAGTCGGTTGGCACCCATCAAATTCCCCTACGACACTGGGAAATATCCGGGTTCAGCCTTTTGAGCCGGTTAGTCGCGTGTCATCACCCATGGAACAGCTGCCCTTACCAGATCTGCTCGATCGTTCAGCCTAGCTAAATCTTTAGAATCTTCTGGATCAAGACCCTTGCAAAATTCAGCTCAATTCGCGACTATGCGCAAGTTTTTCTCACCTCTGACAACATCCATGGTGCTGACTGTGGTTGCGACCTGCCTGAGCACTGCCTGCCTGCCGCAGGGCTATAATCCATTCGTCTCTGAGACCAGTTCTAATCAGGGGGGAGAGCAGTCGATTGCCGACCCTGGATCTGAGCCATCATCAATCCAGTCCACTGGCGAGACTGTTGCCCCAGCCGCTAATGCTGCCGCTTCAGCTGCAGCCGCAGATCCATACCCAGAGGCTATCAACCGCGCCTCTAGTGCGTTTAATCTGAGCCGGTCAGCTCAGTCGCGTGACGATTGGCGTCTGGTGGCAAATCGATGGAATCAAGCCATTGACCTGATGGCATCAGTGCCTCCATCAAGCCCCAATCACTCTACCGCGCAAACGAAGCTGTTAGACTACCGCCGTAATCGTTCGTTTGCTGAACAGCAAGCAACTCAACCCAATCCTTCAGGTGCTATCACGCCAGGACGAGTCATTAGAGTAGCACCAGAGGCTCCGACCGCCTCAGTCTTGCCCTCTAGCCAGCCGACTGCTAGCCTCACAAATCCAGCAAGTGGCGATCGCGTCTATCAGGCTCCCATTATTCGTCGAGCTGGGGGCACACCTGTAATCATGGTGGCATTTAATGGCAATCAGCAGTTTGAGATGATTGTTGACACTGGCGCTAGCGGTACGGTGATTACTCCGCGCATGGCGAACGCGTTGGGGGTTGTGCCCGTGGGCCAGACGCAAGTTGCGACAGCCAGCGCCAGCAGTGCCACGTTTTTGCTGGGGCGGGTGCGGTCAGTTGAAGTCAATGGCGCGTTAACCCAAAATATGGTGGTAGCGATCGCTGGCCCTGAATTATCAACGGGCTTGCTAGGGCACGACTTTTTTGGCAACTACGATGTCACAGTGCGGCAGAACGTTGTGGAATTTCGAGAGCGCTAACTCACCCACGATTTTCCTGGCGAATCAAGGGTTCGACCACGCGTACTTCGATAATCTGGTTGGGGCGAAGGGCGATCGCCACCGGGGCGTTTTGCAGCGGCGAAATGCGCTCAGAGGCCGCTGAGAAGGGAAGGTTACGGTTGCCCAACCGAATCGCCTGCGTCACAAAGCGAATGCCATTGGTCGTTTTCTCAAAGCGCCCTATCACCTCACTGCCAGCTGGCGCAATCACAGTGCCAGTTTGATCACGAATGGCATGTTCCATGACAAACACGTCTTGATGGGGCGGGTCAGTAGAAATAAATTGCGGGGTTGTACGGGGAAATCGTAGCTGTAGCACTGTGCCTGAGGGAATTAAGACATTGGGAGACGCGGCGACAATAATGTCGGTGGGAGCGCTCCCCTCAGGGCGAACTGGGCGTTGAGTCTCGGCTGGGCGATCGCTGGGTCTGGCATCGGGGGAGGGGGGAACTCCCTCGGAAGTTTCAGGGATAGGCTCAGAGGTTTGAGTTACAGGCGGCACCACTACTGAAACGGGTGCATCCTCCTCAGGCTCGGTCGGGGGAAGATGGAGCGGTTGATTGGAGGGTCGGGGGTCGATCGCCTCCGATTCATCCTGCCCACGGATCGGGAGTAACGGCGACGATGTCGATTGGCGTTCTGATGAGAGTTCCAAGGGTGTCACTGCTGTGCGAACAGGCTGATTTGCATTCAGAGCCAGATCACCCGCAGCCAGATCATTGGCTGTGAAATCATCCGAAGACTCGCTCTCCTCAGCGGCCTCACCTTGAACCGGGTCAACCAACGTATCAGCCAGCGCGTCATTGGGTAAGAATAATTGGGGCTGATCTAAGTCTTGAGCTGATTCGGGTTCAGGATTCTGCAAACGCGTCGAAGCATCAGATTCAAACTGGGATATTGCATCATCAGTGCTTTGGCCAAGTTCAGCACTGGGTTGAGCAGCGGATTGAGTCGTTGAAGGATCGCGGCTCAGAGTCCCAGCAAAAGGCAGGATATCAGATTCATCGGAGTGGGCGACCCCGACATCAAACGGCAGCGGATCTGGCAATTGAGAGCCATCAGCGATCGCATCTGAGCCAGATGCAGCAGATTCATCTGTTGCGCCATTTGTCGTGGCGGCGTCAGTCATTGCATCCAGGGGAGGCAAAGTTTCAACAGCTGAGGGCATTTCGGAGGGGGAAACAGACGTCATCGTGCCCGCATCATGCCCAGAATCATGCCCAGAGGATTCAGGTTCTGCAGGTGAGGCGATCGCCCCAGAATTTGCTGGCGGAGCACTTCGAATAATTGGTGTCGGGTCAATCTGAATTTCTGTTGCTCCAGCCTCTAACGGCGGCAGCTCTCTAGCCGATAAGTCTGGTTCGGAGTCTGCTCCATCGAGTTCTGTATCAGGCTGAGCATTGGCCTCAGGGATCACATTAGCCTCAGAACTAATCAGCTCGTCGAGTGGTGAAGATTCTGGGAGAGAATCGTTTTCATCGGCCTCTACTACTCCATCGGCAGAGCTTTCGAATTCGAGCGGGATGGGTTCAGGCAGGCCAGAAGGAGACGAGATAGAAGGAGCCTCTGAGGACTCTGCGGGAAATGCTGCGAGATCTGGGTTGGGGCGATCGCCCTCTGAGTCTGACAAAACAGGGGTCGGTTCTAAACGAGGCAGTCGAAGTGCATTCGATGGAGCAGCATTTGGCTGGGCAGTATCTGCCTCAAGGTCGGGGCGATCGCCCCTTACCATATCACTGGCGGCAGTGGGGCCGATCACCTCAGTTGCTTCTTCAATAGCTTCAACCGCCTCATCTGGGTCATCTGATGGACGATTAGGCGGCAACAACAGGGATGGCACTGACTCAGATGGGAAGTCAGGCTGGGCCACTGGATCTAGCTCGGCTGGCTCAGATATCGCATCTAGGGGGACACTCAAATCTGCTTCTAACTGCGGCAACTCTGGGGTGTTCGGCGCGTTAGCCCTAGGCGCTTCAGGCGCTTCAGGTGCTTCAGAACTAGCCGCAGGTGGTGCAGGTGTCGGGCGGGAAGCTACGGGCGGCACAGACTCAGGTTGATCGGCCAAGATCGGGCGCAAAACCCAGCGATCGCTCCCAGTATCAGCCACATTCTGTAACTCGACCTGCCCAACTCCCAAAACGGCATTGGGTGATAGCTCAATCACAATGCGCGTCAGACCGGGTTGAAACTGCCCCACTCGAATTTGCCGCACGGCTCCAGCATAGGTCTGCTGTTCTGGGACATTACCCACACGGGTATTGGGTAAATCTAAAACAATGCGCGCAGGCTGTGCTAAGAGAAAATATCGGGGCGTGGTGCCACCGTTGAGGTTGATTTCTAGCCGTTGAGTTACCGGATCAAATCGCCAGGTCGTGAGCTGAGCAGGCGACTGAGCCAGAACCGCAGATGCTAACGGGGCGATCGCCATCGCCACTGCTATTGCGCCACTAGCCCCCCAAAGCCGAGGTGGATTGAGCATTCCAGAGGATGGGCTCAAGAGCCTATCTGAGAGCCTGAAGGTGATCCAACCAATTTTCCATCGAGCAATTCCCATCGTGCCTCCTATACCATCCAACGAAGGGTAACGCGATCCCCCTAAAATATAGAAATTGTGGACTAAATATCTAGCAAAATGGCATGAATATTGAACATGGATATTAAAGAGTTTTTCGAGAATAGCTCTGGCAAATGGTTTTCTCAACGCACTAGCCAGCACCTAGCCTTTAATCAGTCAGAGTGGGGCAAATCAGACCTTTGGGTTGAGCTGCTGTTACCCTCCGATCCTAGCGTGACTCAGCTATGTGAGCAGCAATCGAGGCAGGCGTCGCAAGCCATATGTGGCGCACGCATCACCTGGGAAGGGGTTGTGGGTCAAGATGCTGATCAGCAGAAGGGGGTCACTCTCCTAGTGCCAATTGCAGACGCAGCCCAGGCCAACAAAGGCACATTGCTGCGCCAAACTGCTAGTCCTCAGCCGATGGTCGCCACCAGTTGCTATGTGCTGGACGATGAAGGGGTGTTGACCCTTGTGACAGATTATCCCGAAAGCGGCGCGACCGCAGAAGAGCGGGTGTGGTTTGCCAGCCCTAATTTGCGCTTAAGAACCAGCATCCTCAGACGACCTGACAGTTTTTCGACAGCTTCTTTTTGTTCTGAAATTCGCTTAGGTGATGCGAGTTCAAAGCCGCCCTCTGCCAGTGCTTCGGCTCAACGACAATGGCGATAGATCGCCACATCGCTACTGAGTTTTCTCATTGGCGTTGCGGGTTAACACCAATGAAGAGACAACGTCACCAGAGTCATCAGGTAAATGATCGTGCCGTTGAATCACTGCTTTTAGTTTGGAATAGAAGTGATTGGTTCGTGTTGTTGGCACAAACTGATGAATCGGTGCCTGATTAGAAGACGGGGTTGCATCAGTCAAGCGAAGTAGCTCTGCTGTGTTAGTGACCTGCCCATCCGTGGGCTTAAACGGGGGAATGGGTGGTTCACCTGCATCTGAGGAGGTGGAGACTATGGGGCGATCGCCTGAGTCTGATGCCGAGCCTCGAGCCTCAAAAGGTAAGACTGTATCCAACTCATCACTAAATTCATCATGAGCCTGCTCACCACGCTGATGCCTAAATGGCAACAACTGAGCATCACGGTGAGAAGCCTCTCGGTCGGGCACAACAGTCCTTGGCTTACGGAGAAATGCTGTAATGTCATCAAAGCCAGTAGCTACCTTTGATGCTGACGAATCTACAGCCTGAACCGTGGGCGGGTTAGTCTTTGCCTCTGGCTGTGGTTTGAGTGCATAGGAGGGAATGGGCTCGGGCAAGTCTGATTTTGGCACAGTCTCAGGTGCTCCGATCGCTGAGAACTGGCTACAAACAATCCGTTCAAATTCTCCGTTGAAATGATAAAGGGTGCGATCGCGACGCTGCCAAAGCGTCAGAATCTGCTCCACTGAAATAGCCTTATAGCGTCCTTGATAGAGCGCCTCTACGACTGCAGGCTGAAGCCATTGCGCCGGATATTGAGCCAGCCACTGTTCAACCCGATATTCAGCTGTAAACCCATCAAGGTCAAAACTGTAATATCGCATCAAACGAATTGTAATCTCACGCGCGCTGTCATCTGTTGCCGGGTCTGCCATGACTCAGGATGCTCAAATAAATCCATTGGGACATTGTGCCCGTGGGGGGTGCAAAGGTCGTTCTAGAAAACAAGCCTGTGATCACTGATTCTACTTCGACAATGAGTTTGAGTGCCAACTGATCATCCTGACGCATCGAAGTCAGGATGAGTTCACTTTAGGAAGTGGCACAAAAATTCGTTCGCTGCAATAGGCAAAAGATAGTATACAAAGTAACAGACCTCGATTTGGAGGTGATTGGTGTGATGATGAAAAAAACTAGGTTCGTTTTACCCCTTGCTTTTGCGATCGCACTGATCAGTGCAACCGCTGCGCTCAGTGATACAGTCCGGACTCCGCTTCAATCTGCTGTGACCCTACGCGGAACGTCTGGCGGGGCGCGCTCCAGCTCTTGCGGCAATATCTCAAATCAGCCCAACCATCAGGTGCAAGTTACTGAAGCCTTTACCTCGCTTAGATTTCGAGTCGAAAGTGGAGGCCAGCCTACTCTCTTTATTCAGTCATCTAATGGGCAAAGTGAATGTGTCATGGCCGATGGATTCTCAGGCGGCAGTATTGAAATTCCGGGTGTTTGGGAACAGGGAACCTACTCAGTCTATGTCGGCGATCGCTCAGGTCAAAGCCATAACTATACACTTTCCATTCGGCAGCAAAACTAGAGCAAGCATCCCTACCAAATGTGTAAATTCAATCCGTACTGCCGATTGATCTGCTGAACTGGTCTGAGGGAGGTCTGGTTCTCCCTACCGATTTAAAGCATTGAATCTGACAGTTATACCTCATCGATTTGCTTAGCTGAAACCTCAACTGCATCAACGTCTACAGTTCCTGGTGGGGTTAATCGGCGAATGCTCCCCTTCTCAATTTTGAGGGGTTCACTGCAACTGGGGCAGCGCAGCGTCATTGAGTTAACGCCGACGATCTGATAGCCACAGGTGGGGCACGAGCCTTCGACTAGATTACGCTGCAACCACCAGCGTAAGACTAAGAAACCCACAATCGGCGCAATTAGAAGAAAGCCAACCAAAATCAGAAATGATTTCACCAGGAGCCAGATGCCTGCTGAGCCCAGCAGCCACAGAACGACAAGCACCGCAAGCCAGAATCCTAATCCTGACCAGCTAATTTGGGATGATTTAAAGCCGTTTTGATTCACTGGACTCTCCTATCAAAACCTGTATGAGGCCAAGAGAATAGAACTTTTCTATTCAACGCTTCTGAATGCCATATTAGTCGTACTGAGCTTAACGCCAATTTTCGATGCAATCACACAAACTCTAGAGCATTGTATCGGCTGGCTCATTCGCATCTTTAACTAACATTAAAAGCGATATCAACCCGAATTGGCATTAAGAACTATTCTTCTCAGCCTAAACCGACTCTCCAGATTTCTTCAACTTGGCTGATGCAGAGATTTCCTCACTTGGGCATCCAGGATGAGTTGATGCAGCTGCTGGGCAAACGCATCTTTGCCAAACGCGGCTATGGCCTGTTGCCGGAGCCATGCTCCATCACAGCGCGGATCATCCCCCTCTATAATCTCGATGCAGGCCGTAGCCACAGCATCCGGATCGCGGTGCGGCACTGGCCAGCCAAGCTTGCCATCTTGTAATGGGTCAGCCGAGCCGTCAGCATCTCCGGCTAAGACCGGAATGCCACACGCCATCGCCTCAAGGTAAACAATGCCAAAACCCTCTTGAGAGGGCATGACATAGGCATCAGCCAGACGATAATGTTCGACGAGGTCTTCAGTGGGCACAAAACCAGCAAATATGACGCGATCGCCCACGCCTAGATCCTGTGCTAGCTGAGTTAGTCGGGGCTGATCATCCCCACGACCAATCACCAGGTATTTTACATCTGGATAAGATTGAACAATGCTCGGCAGTGCTCGAATTGTGACATCGACTCCTTTGTAGATGTCACCTGACCACAGGCGGGCAACAGTGACCAACACTCGAGAGTTTGCTAATCCGTAACGGTGGATTAGATCAGGCGATTTCTGTCCTGGTGTAAACGCATTGCCATCAACAGCACAGGGCAAAAATACAACCTTTTGGGGATCAAGCTGATTGGCATCACAGGCCCGATCGCGGGTATATCGGCTAATCGTCCAGATGCGATCAGCAGTCGCCAAGGCATGGCGATCGCGCTCAGGTAAGGGTTCCCATACTTCTTTGCCATAGGTCAAGACTGTATAAGGAATCCTCAATGGCTGGCAGAGCATCTGCACCAGCGGAGCAAGCTTTATATGACCACAAAACACATGCTGCGGTCGGTTGAACACAAGCCGAGACAGCAATGCAGCGGCTAGACGAATCCGCCCGAGCGCTGCCGATTGAGATTTAAAGTAGTGAAAATTGAGGCGAGCTGATTGAAATGGATTGACGCAGCCCACACCATCTCGCAACAAAAATATCTCCGCTTGCGGCAGATCAGGCTGATTTAAGTATGCTTGAAAAATATCTTTGACGTAGGATTGAATGCCGCCTTCCCGCTCAAAAATTTCTAAGAATATAAAAATAAGTGGCTCCCGATCGGATGAGGGTGCCAACAAGTTTGAAGTTGAATCTGGTTTTGATGTATGACTCATGGCATGCCCTGAAAATCAGGCGAATATCGGGATTATACCGGAGCAACTTTACCGGATTTTAGTCGCTCCAGATCTCGAATGACCATTTTTTCAATCAGCGCTTCAAAGCTAATTTGAGGGTGCCAGTCGAGATTCTTGGCAGCCTTAGTAGGATTTGCCACAAGCTGGAAATGTTCATCAGGTCGAAATAGCTGAGGATTAACCACAACGTGGTCTTGCCATGTGAGGTTAACGCAGCGAAAGGCGCTATCAACCAAATCTTGAACGCTGTGTAACTGTCCTGTGCCAATAACGTAGTCCTCAGGTTTATTAGCTTGCAGCATCCGCCACATGGCTTCGACGTGATCGCCAGCATACCCCCAGTCGCGCTTAGCCTGAAGGTTGCCCATTTCGAGGCGATCGCCCAACCCCAACTTGATTGAAGCTGCCGCGAGCGTCACCTTGCGCGTCACAAAGTTAGGCGGACGACGAGGAGATTCGTGGTTAAACAAAATGCCGCTACAGGCGAACAAACCATACCGTTGGCGATGATGCACCATAGTCCAATGGGCATGAAGCTTTGCTGCTGCATAAGGATTTTTAGGACGAAACGGCGTGTTTTCATCTTGGGGAGACTGCTCAACCTGGCCAAACATTTCTGAACTACTGGCTTGGTAAAATCGGGTTGACAGCCCTACATGACGAATCGCATCTAACACGCGAGTCGCCGTCCCTGTGACCAAATCGAGAGTGCCCAGAGGGTCATGCCACGAATCGGGCACAAAGCTAGGAGCCGCCAAGTTATATACTTCATCAGGTTGGAGGTGTTCAACAGCTTGCAGCACCTGACTACTATCGGTCAAGGCGACGGGATAGATCTCAATTTGATGAGCCATATCACCTAGCTTGACGACATTTCCTTGACGCTCAGGAGGCACCAGCCCCACGACTCGATAGCCATGCCGGAGCAGCAACCGACTCAGGTAATATCCGTCTTGACCTGTCACCCCAGTAATGAGAGCTGTTTTTACCATACGGCGAGATATTTAAGCGAGTGGGAGCGTTGCAAGGCTCAGTCCCACAGACAAATGCTGCTAAATCCTAACAAACTGAAGGTTAAACCAGGCAGTTGCCTGATGAGATTGACAGAATTTTCACGCTCAGGCCGAATTTGTGCAAATTTTAGGTAATCGCACCAGGTAATCGCACTGAGAACACGCTTTAAAATTTAAAAAAAGATGGAGGAGATTCTCTGCAACTACCCTCTCCTCCACTGGTTCGTGCTCTAGCCGATTTCGATCAACCAAACTCTTAAAACTCTATTTACCTGTATTAATCTACAACGTCCAGCAAACCCATTTGCAACCAGCCAAACACTCGTCTAGCTTGGGTAAAAGCGATCGCAACACTCTAACCCACTGAGGATAGCCATCTATAGGATGCATAACGCCATCTAACAGGATGCATAACATCGTAGAAAGGATAATTCAGCAGGGCTTCGATTGACCAGAGTTTCACGGAGATCTTCAATAAAGCAATATGATGACGACTTAACAGGTTGGTAATCAGCAGCCCAATCTAAGACAATTTTTTTAAGACGGCTGCTCTTAAAGACCTCCACGAGTATTAAGTACTGATAAAGCTGTGATCCATTCTCTTCTGCCTCCGTTTCAAAATCAATTGTTGCTGAAGCAGGCTATGACGCATCGATCGTATGCCAATGAACAGGCCGACGCGATCGCCCATAATGAACGACTGGAATTTTTGGGAGATGCGGTTCTTAACTTTGTCAGCGGCAACTATTTATTTCAACGGTTTCCAGACAATCCTGAGGGAGAACTGACCCGACTAAGAGCAGCCCTAGTTGATGAGACCCAGCTTGCTAAGTTTGCGATCGCCCTCAATTTGGGGTCTCAATTGCGTCTCGGCAAAGGAGCCGAGCGAGATGGCGGTCGGCAGAACGCTAATTTACTCAGCAGCGCATTTGAGGCTGTGATTGGCGCTTACTTTTTAGATGCTGGCTCAGACATTACACCTGTGCAGGCGTATGTGGTGCCACTGTTTGACTCAGTGGTTGAAGAACTGGTAATTTCGGCACCCAAGATTAATTTTAAAAGTCGATTCCAAGAATGGGCGTTGCGAGAATTGAGAGAAGTGCCGAAATACGCCATCGTCCATCAAAATGGCCCGGATCACGCACGGGAGTTTACTGCCGAGGTGATCGTGCATGGACGGGTCTATGGCACTGGCACTGGGCGTCGCAAGCAAGATGCAGAAAAGCAGGCGGCAGAGAATGCATTGTCGCGGCTGGGCGATTTATGACAAGGATCGGGCCATGTCAACTGCAGTGTGGCCCAGGCGGAGTGTCTGAATAGTGGCGATCGTCACCTCTGCAGCTCGGTCAATGTCATCGGTTGTATTGAACCGCCCCATCCCAAACCGAATCGACGCGTGAGCCAGCGTGTCAGATCGGCCTAACGCTTTGAGCACATGAGAAGGGCTCATCTCTGCTGACGTACAGGCCGACCCTGATGAGACCGCCAGAGCCGATTGCAATCCCAACATGAGTGCTTGCCCATCAACCCCCTCAACGCTGATATTGAGGTTTCCAGACAACCGCTCCGTGGGATGGCCATTGAGAATGACTCCGCCTAACGGCTCCAACTGGTGCCAGAGGCGATCGCGCCATGTCCTCAATTGCTGAGATTCAGCGTCTTGTTCTGCCTGGGCAATCTCAACTGCATGACCAAAGCCCACAATCTGCGGCGTGTAGAGCGTCCCAGATCGCAGCCCCCGCTCATGTCCACCCCCATGCAGTTGGGGTGCCAGTTGTACTCTGGGCTGCCGCCGCCGTGCGTAAAGGGCTCCAATGCCCTTGGGGCCATAGAGCTTGTGAGCCGTGAGCGACATCAAGTCAATCGACATGCGATTGACATCCAGCACTTGTTTCCCAAGGGCTTGAGCCGCATCCGTATGGAAGAGAACGCCCCGCTCGTGACAGAGGGCTCCAATCTCGGCTATCGGCTGTAGCACGCCGATTTCATTATTGGCAGCCATGACCGAAACCAAAATCGTGTCGTTTCGCAGCGCTTGGTCGAGTTGGCTCAGGTTGATCAGGCCGTCTGAACCCACATTGAGGTAAGTGACGTCAAAACCGAGTGACTCTAGATAGCGACACGGATCAAGCACGGCATTGTGTTCTGTCTCCACTGTCACTAGATGGCGTCCGCGTTTGCAATAGGCTTCGGCAACTCCCTTAATGGCCAGATTATTGGCTTCTGTTGCGCCACTGGTGAATATGATCTCGTCGGCGGTGGCTCCAATGGCTTGGGCAATTTGCTCTCGTGCCAGTCGGACAGCCGCCTCAGCTTCCCAGCCATATTGATGCGTGACGCTAGCTGGGTTGCCAAAATGGCGAGTAAAAAAGGGCATCATTGCCTCCAGCACTCGTGGATCAAGCGGCGTGGTGGCATGGCAGTCAAGATAAATCGGGCGATACGGCATCTGTCATGCAATAAACTCTGTTTCTATTATTCCGACTTTGCCGATGCAGCGGGGGGGCGAAACTGTTGGGCGATCGCTTTGACGAGAGCTGGCCGAGGCAAAAAGCGCGGCAAATTGACAATGACTTGGTTTAAAAATCCGCCGGTGACCCATGTTGGCACTTGATCATCTAGAGCTTGCAGCGCGTCTTTAACAACGGCTTCTGGCGTGATTAGCTGTTGGGGCGTAGTCTGAGCAAACGACGATGGAAACTGGGCTGCATCAAAGAAGCGGGTGTCAGTTGGGCCGGGGCAAAGAGCTAAAACGCGGATGCCATAGGGTTTATTTTCTTCCCCAAGAGCCTCACTAAAGCTCAAAACAAACGCTTTGCTCGCTGCATAAACTGACAGATAGGGCATCGGCTGAAAAGCCGCAATTGAGGAAACGTTGATAATGCTGCCGCGCTGTTGATCACGCATCATTGGCAGAAACTTGTGGGTGAGTTCGACTAAGACTAAAACATTGAGCTGAACCATTTCAGTTTGGCGCTGACAGGGGCGATCGCCAAATTCGCCATAGTCACCAAATCCGGCATTGTTGATCAGCCCATCCAGAGTCAGCCCGAGCTGCTGCACCGTCTCAACAACATGGTCTACAGCATGGGGAGCCGTCAAATCTTGCTCGATCACTTCAACACGCCCCCCAAACTGATGGTGTAAATCGGTGGCGATCGCCCGCAGTCGGTCGCCCGAGCGCGCGACCAACACTAGATCTGTGCCTCGTGATGCCAACTCATGGGCAAAGGCTGCGCCAATCCCAGATGATGCACCAGTAATGAGAGCTGTTTTCATGGAACCTGCCAATCCTCAAGGAGCTACTTTACAAATCTTAAATTAAATCACAGATGAGTGTCGTATGAAGCGTTCGGTTGATAGGGTTCGTCAGCAGGAGTCCACCCATAGCCACCGCTATCAAGGTCAAAACAGAAAGTTAAGACAGATTGAACACTGGAATCACCGCCTTCTGCTGTGACGTTTAGTAAATTGATGCCAGAATAGGCAATAACAGCAGGTTGAAAAGAGCCCCTTTACTCAACCGTAGATTGAGCTCAGGCAGTCAATAGACTTTACATCTTCTTAAGATTCTGATGCCTCTTTGTAGATCGGCGTGCTGCAGGCTGATTGATACTTACTCCAGCTCAAAATCCTGATCTTTCTCATGGGCAGAAAGCGAGTGCTGAACCTAGATGCAGCTTAGTTAGACATTGCATAGGGGCACAGATTGGCTGCACTGAGGTATAGCTTAATCACATGGTCAGCAGCCCCAATGAGTCGGATGCGACCTTGATCAAGCCAGATCACCCGATCGCACAACCCTCGAATCGCTTCCAGGTCATGAGATACCATGATGATGGCTACGTTGTCATGCCAAAATTGCTCAAGCCGTTGCTGACATTTAGCGCGAAAGTTGATGTCCCCTACCGACAACACTTCGTCTAAGACCAAGATGTCGGGGTGAGCATCGGTGGCGATCGCAAACCCCAATCGAGCCTGCATTCCTGATGAAAGCGCCTTGAGAGGCGTGTAAGCATCGTGCTTTAATTCGGCGAAGGTAAGAATGGAATCAATCCGTCGTCTCATGTCACGTTGAGAAAACCCCAGAAGCACTCCGTAAAACACAATATTGTCTATCACAGATAAATCAGGGTCAAACCCTGCGCCCAGTTCGATCAAAGGGGCGATCGCCCCCTCAATTCTGACTCGACCTGAGGATGGTTTGAGAATGCGACAAATGACTTTGAGCAGAGTTGATTTCCCAGCTCCATTTGCGCCAATAATGCCAATGCGCTCACCTGGGGCGATCGCCACGTTGATATCATCTAAAACTAGTTTCTTAACCGCCGTGCGGTAGCTCCCTTCCAAAATCGAGAACACTGTTTTTTTGAGATCATAGGAAAACTCTTCCTGAGTTCTCCGCCACAGACACACCTGATCAAGCTGAATGATAGTCATTTAGAGTCAATTTATCCTAAAGCAAATCCATATAACGATGTCGCCAAACTCGAAAATATCCCCACCCCACAATCAGCACCATGACACTGCTGACTACGAGAGCAAGCGTCAGTTTGATATTGGGCAGGGTTGCCAATAAGACAGTGTTACGAACGCTCTCAATAATCATAGAGAGAGGATTCCATACGACAAAGCCGCGAATCTTTTCAGGCACAATTTCCGCCGGATAAAACACAGGCGTGCCAATCCGCAGGGCATACATAGCGATCTCATAAAAGTAGGGCAGGTCGCGGAAGAACACGTAGAGGGCGCTGAGTAAAAACCCTGCCCCCAAACTGACGCAGGTGAGTGCCAACAGCGGACATAAAAGAGCTATGACGGTGACGAGACTGTGAGAATTGATCACAGCCAGCACGACTAATAGGGGCAAGGTGCCGACGACAAACTGAAAGGCGTTAGCCACGACGGCTGACGCCGGAAAGAGACTGGCGGGTAACGAGATTTTATTCAGCAGGGCTCTGTTTTCGACGATACTGACCAAGGCTTGCGACGTTGCAGCGGCAAAGAAATGAATGACTGACAACCCTGTAAAAACAGCCAACATATATTTAAGGATAGAGTTGCCGTAATAGGATGCGAAGGTTGCACCAAAGACTGCCGTATATACCCCAGTCATGAGCAATGGGTTTAGCATTGACCAATACACGCCCAGCACTGAGCCTCGATACCGCACCTTTAAGTTTCGGTATACCAGGGTGTACAGTAGCTCAAGTTGTTGATGTAGATGGCGTCTAAGCACCCTATTCATAATTACACTTGGCTGTTAATCAGGCATTAATTCTGTCACTTAAGGGTGAGCGCTATATTAGTACCGTGTTGTCAAATTTACCTTAATTTTGTTTCTGCGCTAAATTTTCTGCCTGAGGCAACGGCAGTTTTTGCCAACTGCTCTACCTAGCGTCGTATCAGTAACGTCCCTCAATGTCCCTAATTATTGCTGGAGAACGCAGTGGCATCGGTAAGACAACTGTCACGATGGCCATTTTGGCGTATTGGTCTCGTCATATTCGCGATGGGGCAATGCAGTCGTTTAAGGTTGGGCCGGACTATATTGACCCGATGTTTCACACTTACATCACAGGTCGCCCCTGCCGCAATCTGGATCCAGTTTTGACGTCTGAAGCCTATGTGCAAGCCTGCTTTGCTCAGCATGTTCAAGGGGCTGAGGCTGCCGTGATTGAAGGGGTAATGGGAGTATTTGATGGGGCCAGCCGATCCGATGATTGGGCCAGTACGGCACATATAGCACGGTTGTTAGGTCTGCCTCTGGTGCTGGTACTCGATTGCAGTCGGTTATCGCGCTCTATCGCAGCATTGGTACATGGCTACACCACGTTTGATTCTCGCCTCACTTGGGCTGGGCTGGTGCTGAATCGGGTGGGGAGCGATCGCCATCTAGACTTTCTTAAATCAGCACTAGAGCTATCGACCCTTCCAATCTTAGGGATTATTCGCCGTCACGACGACATCGCCATTCCCGGTCGGCATCTGGGGCTAATTCCGACAGCTGAATTGCCAGAACTCGACGCCCACATCAACCGCCTAGCCACGCAGGCACTCACCTGGTTTGACTGGGAAACCCTATTACCGTTAACACGAGTTGAGCGCCACTCCATGACTCAGCTCGTCAGTCTGGAGGTGGCAGAAGGTGGGGAAGAATTGAGAGCCGATCAGAACTCGACACTAAATACTGCGGCCAATCCAGTCACTCTGAACGCCTTACAGACCTGTATTCCAGCTCCACCTATTCCAGCGTCTGCCCTGACTTCTGTCGGGGCTGCAGTCAAAGCCTTGTTGCCTCATCCTCAACTGCCCATTTCCCAAGTCGCCCCTCGAATTGTCATCGCCTACGATCGCGCCTTTAACTTCTACTACGCTGATAATTTCGACCTCCTACGGCATTTGGGTGCCGAATTGATATTCTGGAGCCCGATGGCAGATCGCACCTTGCCGCCTAATGTCGGTGGGCTTTACCTGGGCGGCGGCTTTCCAGAAATTTTTGCCCAAGAGCTGTCAAGCAACGCCTCTGCCCGAGCGGCTGTCAGATCAGCCATCTTAACGGGAATGCCCGTCTATGCTGAATGCGGCGGACTAATGTATCTATGCGATCGCCTGATTGATTATGACGGTAACTCATGGCCGCTGGTTGGCGCAATTCCGGCTGAGGTCAGCATGACACGGCAGCTTACGCTGGGATATCGATGCGCTACGACACGACGCGATAGCCCGTTAATGATCGCTGGAACTGTTGTCTGGGGTCATGAGTTTCATCACTCGGCACTGCACTCGCAAGCGCAAGGAGCGATCGCAGACCCCCTGTATGATATGCGGGGATATCACGCAGACAGTCCTACCGTTTTAGAAGGGTGGCAGCATGGCCAAATGCATGCCTCCTACCTCCATCTGCACTGGGGAACATGCCCATATATCCCAAAGCAATTTCTCAACGCCTGCGCTCAATTTGCTGCGTCTAGATACTATCCCATGGTGCGTGACTTATAGGGGCGTTATCAATTGAGCCATGTTTCTGGGCCATACTTTTGATTAGGGCTTTGCATCAATGGTTGAACATCTGCCAAATTCAGGCATTCAGATTTATTAGATTTAAACGTTGTAGTCTAGAACATCTTGATCTAAAGACAGCAGTGCTAGTCTCAACATAAGCAAAACCTGCTGTTGGGGGAATGACGCCAACCCACATTATGCTGGCATGGATGAAAAATCTGAATAAGGCAAGATGCGATATGTTTGACTGGATTCGCACGTTGTTCCAAACAAACTCTCACTCAACCCCTCAATCCATACGTCGTGATGGGCAAGCTACAAGGAGTCGGAACACTCAAGCTAACTCTACTGAAGCAATCGAAGAGACGATTCGGCAGACGGCTTACTATTTATGGGAATCAGACGGCAAGCCAGACGGCAAAGCCGATTATTACTGGTCAAAAGCTGCCGCAATTGTGACATCGAAACAGCAGTAATGACCCCATAAAGGTGATAAGCAGCCCTAAGGATATAACCATCTTGATTACACATCTGCGTTTGATTTGCGTTCCCAGTATGCAGATTGCTCTCAGATCTCTATATTTAAAATTCGTCGTCGCTATAGCTACTTGCCGCACCTGCTTCAGCGTCACGCTTTGACCCTAACAACTCAAGGCGATCGACTCGAATCACAGGCTTCGAGCGTTGAGTTCCGGTTGCTCGATCCTGCCAATGATCCATCTTGAGAGAGCCGCTGACGCCAATCAGACTGCCTTTACGCACATAATTAGCCGCAATTTCAGCTGTTTTCCCCCAAATTTCCAGGTTAAACCAGTCCGGTTCATCATTATTTCGCCGTCGCCGATCAACCGCAAGCGTCAAATTGCACACGACACTTCCAGACTCAAAATATTTGACATCAGGATCTCGTCCGGCTCGGCCAACCAAAGTTATAACGTTTAGTCCCATAACGCACTCTTAATCTAAGCTAACTAACTCTAAACTGACTTGATTAACAAATCCTATGACAACCCTAAATAAATCTCAATTGAAATTAACAAGATTGAAAAATGAGATTAGAGGGTTCTACTCAAATCATAATCGTCTGATTGTGACTATTTTTAATGATTCTAGCCGAATATATTAGTCTAAATTTCGCGCTCCAGCCTTGAGGCAAGACAACAGTTGACCATACCCGCAAGAGGGCGGGTGCAGATCTATCCTGATTACAATTAGTAATAGATGGAATGACATTATAGGGGTCTGAATTGGTTTGCCGGTTAGTTCGACTAGACTCAAACCTAAAAACATAATAGAATCCACATCGACTCTGCTTCAGTCATTGCTGGTTCACTCTGGAACAGCCGGGTCATATAATCACTTCAGCTGTTGGGGGAAATAACGCTCGTGGGCTTCTTTAACCGCTTCTCCTTTTCTCGTGATATGGGTATCGATTTGGGTACCGCTAACACGCTCGTCTATGTTTCTGGCAAAGGTATTGTGCTCCAGGAGCCTTCCGTGGTCGCAATGGATGAAGGTGACAAGGTGCCACTTGCTGTCGGTGAAGATGCTAAGAAAATGCTGGGACGAACTCCTGGCAATGTGGTTGCGCTGCGCCCGTTGCGAGACGGCGTGATTGCGGATTTCGATACAGCTGAAATCATGCTGAAGCATTTTATTCGCCGAGTCCATGAAGGCCGGACGTTAGTTTCTCCGCGCATTGTGATTGGCATTCCTAGTGGTGTAACAGGTGTTGAGCGTCGTGCAGTCGAAGATGCAGCACGAGAAGCAGGTGCGCGAGAAGTTCATCTGATCGATGAACCTGTAGCAGCTGCAATTGGAGCTGGACTTCCGGTTGCAGAACCGACAGGAAATATGATTATCGATATTGGTGGAGGCACAACCGAAGTTGCAGTTTTGAGCCTTCAAGGAACAGTGCTGAGTGAGTCTGTGCGGGTGGCAGGTGATGAGCTAAATGAGGCTCTAACTCAGTATATGAAGAAGGTTCATAATCTGGTGATTGGGGAACGCACGGCTGAAGAAATTAAGATTACGATTGGTTCTGCCTATCCGAGGGATAGTGACGACGAAGTCATGATGGATGTGCGTGGGTTGCATCTGCTTTCGGGGTTGCCTCGTACAGTGACGGTGAAGTCGCCTGAGATGCGTGAGGCGATGTCAGAACCTCTTTCTGTCATTATTGAGGCCGTCAAGCGAACCCTGGAGCGGACGCCACCTGAGTTGGCGGCTGACATTATTGACCGAGGCATTATGCTGGCAGGAGGTGGGGCGCTGCTTAAAGGGCTTGATACTCTCATCAGCCATGAAACTGGGATTGTTGTGCATGTGGCTGCCGACCCGTTGAGCTGTGTGGTCTTGGGAACGGGGCGTGTGCTTGAGAATTTCAAACAGCTTGATCGGGTCTTTAATACGGGGCGAGTCCGCAATTATTAATACCAATGGCGATCGCCACTGGTAAAGCGATCGCCATTGGTATTACATCCAGTTGCATCAACACAAGAGTTTGAGCATCGCAAGATAATCTTGATTGGATGCATTTAGTTGTCAGAAGCGTCACTCGATTCATTAGATAATCATTATCAGCAGGATTGGTTTGCATAGGGATTTTTAGATTGAATGTATACGTTACGGCGTTGGTGGGATCGATATGGGCTTAAGATCGGGCTTGTTACTCTAGCTCTGGGTATGTCATGGGGGCTGCGTTATACCCGAGGTGAGCCAATTTTTGAGGTTTATCAGGCCCTTTCGCGCCCGTTTCAATCGCAGCCTAGTCAGCCCGGTATGTTGGCTGATGCTCAAGTCCAAGAGCTGCGGCAACGCCTGATTGAGCTGGAAAATCAAAACCAGACGCTGAAGGAATTAATTGGTTATGAGGCGACTCGTCCAATTCGGGGAGTTGTTGCACCTGTGATTGGTCGCAGCGCAGACCATTGGTGGCAGCAAGCCACCTTGGGTCGGGGTAGTCGAGAGAGCATTGGGGAGGGATCAGTCGTGTCAGGGACAGGTGGCATTGTTGGTCGAGTCGTTGAGGTGACCCCAAACACGAGTCGCGTTTTGCTCATTAGTGATCCTACGAGTCAGATTGGGGTGGCGGTCAGCCGCTCCCGGTCGATGGGATATATGCGCGGACAGTCAGCTAACCGCGCCGTAATGGAGTTTTTTGATAAGGTTCCTGATGTGCGTCCGGGGGATTCGATTGTCACATCATCCTTTAGCCAATTGTTTCCACCGGGTTTGCCGATTGGCACCGTTGAGTCGATCAATCTCGACAAAAGTCCTGCACCTGAAGCCGTTATTGAGTTATCTGCGCCGATCAGCTCACTAGAGTGGGTCATTGTTGATCCACCACAGCAATTGATGACTGAGCCTCTGGCACAGTAAGCCATCTACCATAAGTCTCTATTGCATCAGTTCGATGTCGGCCTGATGCTGCTTAGCTTACAGGGTTTTCGCCTGGGATTTTCTCACTTGTTGTTCTAAGGCCTGTACGTGCAAGATGCTGAGTCCATCAACGCTTAATCCGAGTATTCGCCAAGTTGTCAATTGGGTGGTTACCTCTGGGTCTGTATTGGTTTGCCTTTTGGTGTTGCCAACTCGAATCCCCGGTATGGAATTGCTGGGAATTGGGCCAAATTGGCTCTTGATTTGGGTGGTGGCATGGAGTGTAAAGCGAACTGCTCTGCAAGGGGCGATCGCGGGATTGTGTCTAGGACTGATTCAAGATGGTATGACAGTGCCCCACCCAACTCATACCTTGAGTTTGGCGATCGCTGGCATTTTGACTGCCAGGATCCAGAAGCAGAAATACATTCAAGAAGACTTCATCTCAATTGCGCTGATTGTGTTTGGCATGGCCGTCATCGTCGAGACCATCACGGCTATGCAGTTTAGCTTACAAATTTTCTTCGGCAATGGACGGGGCTCGTATATCGTTTTGGCTGAGACGTGGCTTTATCATCAGCAAGTTGCACTGAGTTCAGCTATTTTAAGTAGCCTCTGGGCTCCTGTGGTTTATTATCCGCTTAACCGCTGGTGGCAACAGTTTGAAGCTGCTGAGCAGGCTCAGCTTTGAGCCAGTGACGTCATGCACAAAGTATGAAGAACCTAGATTCCGCGCCGTTGAAAAGGTTACCTCTAGTGCAGAGTCACCGCTTAATTTTAGGGTAACGCTTTGGCTCTTAGTTAGCGCTTCAGCGCTAAAGCACTGACTACCAAACCTAATTTTTAGTTGTGACGCAGCCTAGTGCATAATGGCTATGTCCATCCAGACTATAATACGCAATGAACGAATTTCTTCTCATCACTGGAATGGCTCTCGTCACCTTTGGCATTCGCTATGTGATGTTTGCGTTGAGCGGTCGGATGTATTTATCTGATCCTGTGCTGACAGCACTCAAGTATGTGCCGCCCGTGGTGTTGACTGCAATTGTGGTGCCCGAGGTGCTAATGATCGATGGCACTCTCAACGTCACTCATAACAACGCTCGCTTGATTGGGGCGATCGCCGCTTTTACAGTAGGCTGGTTTAGTAAAAATCTTCTGCTCACAATTGTATTGGGCATGTTCACCTTCTTAGGCTGTCAATGGCTTTTAGGAATAGCCATCGTCTAACTCTCTGAAGAGTGAGACGCTAAAATTTGCCAAGTCTGAATGACCTACAGTGACGGTCCTTTGCCGAACGTCGGTAACTTCTGTGAAAAAAAATGCCACCTACCTCCTCCACAAAAAACGCGATTGCCAGCCGATTGTGGCACTGACCTGCTACGACTATCCCACGGCTGTGCTGGAGCAACAAGCAGGAGTTGATGTCATCTTTGTTGGCGATAGCGTGGGAACCAATGTCTTAGGCTATGCCGATGAAACTCAAGTCACGATGGATGATATCGTTCACCATTTGAAAGCTGTCTGCCGTGGCGCAAATGAGCCCTATATCCTCGCTGACTTGCCCTACGCGTCCTATAAAACGCCCAACCAGGCCCTAGAAAATGCTCAGCGGTTGGTCGCCAATGGTGCAAATATTGTCAAATTAGAAGGCGATCGCCCTGACATCGTGACTCATTTGGTGAAGCACGACATTGATGTCTGTGGCCATCTTGGTCTACAGCCTCAAACACATCAGGTGAAAGCCGTTCAAGGCAAGCACTTTGCCCAAGCAAAAGAATTACTCGAAGCCGCACTTGCACTTGAGCAGGCCGGCATCAAGGTGCTGCTGCTAGAGCTGGTTTCAGAAGAACTGGGACAGCTAATTACGGAAACAGTTCAAGTGCCGACCATTGGGATTGGATCGGGTCGCTTTACTGATGGCCAAGTGCTGATTGTGAATGACATTTTGGGCATCACACCGCGCAAGCTACGCTTAGCCAAGCGCTATCTCGATTATCAAACCTCAACCCTAGACGCCATTCAGCAATACTGCACAGATGTCGAGCAGCAGCACTTTCCTGCTGAAGACAACGCGCACCATATGGACGATGCCGAACTACGGCTCATGTTGGCATGGGCAGACAATCGACTTTAGCAGAAACTTGGGCAATAGTACCGATGACGATTGATCCTTGATTGAGCGTTACCAAAAAGCCGTTTACACGCTAAAACTAGAGGTTGCCAAACCCCTTTTTCTTTTTATTCTTCTTCTTTTTCTTCAACGCACCGCCACCCGCTGACGGATATCCGCGCCATCCGGGGCGTGCTCCTCCTGGCCCGCCCATACCCGGAAAGCCGCCGCCCATGCCCATATCAGGGAGGCCGCCGCCCATACCGCCCATACCCGGCATAAACTGCCCTTGCCCCATTTGCTGCATCAGCGATCGCATCTTCTGAAAATCGCTGACGAGCTTGCTCACATCATTGAGGTCATACCCCGACCCTTTGGCGATGCGGCGACGGCGACTGGGTGAGCCCGACAGTAAATCTGGATTGCGACGCTCCTCAATCGTCATCGAGTTAATCATCGATTCGGCTCGTTTAATCTGAGTTTCGCCTTGTTCAAGCTGCTCACTCGAGATTTTATTCATCCCAGGAATGAGCTTTACTAACCCACCCAGCGACCCCATGGTTTTGAGTAAGCGAGTTTGCTTCAAAAAATCATTAAAGTCAAACTGCGCTGAGAGAATTTTTTCCTGCATTCTCTCAGCATCAGCTAGATCAACTTCCTCTTGAGCTTTCTCGACAAGCGTCAAGACGTCGCCCATGCCCAAAATCCGGGAGGCCATCCGATCCGGGTAAAACGGCTGCAAGGCTTCGACCTTTTCCCCCACACCCACAAATTTAATTGGCTGTCCTGAAATCCGACGAACTGAGAGCGCAGCCCCTCCACGCGTATCACCATCAAGCTTCGTTAGAATAGCTCCCGTAATGCCAATCTGCTCATGAAACGTACGCGTCAGGTTGGCCGCCTCTTGCCCCGTCATGGCATCTACAACAAGCAACACCTCATCGGGGTTAACCGCGCTCTTCACCTCAGCCAGCTCTGCCATCATCGATTCATCAATTTGCAAGCGGCCTGCCGTATCAATAATCACCGTGTCAATGCCATCGGCTTTGGCACGCTCAATTCCCTGTCGAGCAATCTCAACCGGATTAGCATCCGTGCCCAACTCAAACACAGGCACATTGATTTGCTGCCCCAGGGTAATGAGCTGGTCAACGGCTGCCGGACGATACACATCCGTTGCCACCAAGAGCGTGCTGCGATTTTGCTTGCGCAAATGCAGGGCTAATTTAGCAGAGGCTGTTGTCTTGCCTGTTCCCTGCAATCCTGCCATCAACACCACTGTTGGAGCAGTCTTGGCATGGGCCAGAGGGGTATTAGTCTCACCCATGACCGCCACCAGCTCATCATGCACAACTTTGATGAACTGCTGATCAGGCCGGACACCCGATACAACCCCAGAGCCCAAAGCCTTTACCTGCACGTCTGAGACAAAGTCCTTCACCACCTGCAAATTGACATCGGCCTCAAGCAAGGCTCGACGCACCTCTCGCAATGCCTCTTGGATATTGGATTCGGAGATTTTGTCTTGGCCTCGGAGCTTTTTCCAGGCTCCCTCCAGACGATCTGCAAGCGCGTCAAACATAACCGTGAATTAACCCTTAGCGACCACAAACCTTGCCCATGTCCAGACTTCATGCTGAAAAACTTCAGATTTTAAGCTGAACATCGGTTGAAGCAATGAGCTCCAATCTCTATCTTAAAAGCTTTGAGTCAAAAAGCTTTGGCTCAAATAGCCGGATGCTTTGTCTCTCATTCTTTTGTCTTTAAATTCTAATGGCAGTCAGATTATGTCAACCGCAGATTGAGTTGTAACCGATCAGGCTCAAATCAAGTTCACACAAAAAAGGGAGAGCTATCTAAAACTCTCCCGACCATCAGGGTGCATCTACTTAACATAGTATGGCACATTAAGGGTGAGGGGTGACACCCCTTGATGGAATCTCTTTAAAAATGAAAGTGGGAGAGCTATCTAAAACTCTCCCGACCATCAGGGTGCATCTATTACCAAAGTATGGCATATGAGGGGTGAGGGGTGACACCCCTTTTCAAACTTTCTTCCAAAAACTTTATGAATAGTCCTGGTTTCTAGAGTGCTGAATCCTGAAATACTGGTGCAGCGGATGTTCTATCCGTCTAGTTTTTGCTTGAGCAGTTGATTGGTGAGCTTGGGGTCGGCTTTTCCTCCAGTTTGTTTCATGACTTGGCCCACAAAGAAACCTAGCAGTTTCGTTTTGCCGTCTCGATATTTCTCGAGTTCGTCAGGGTGATCTGCCATAACCTGGTCGATGACGGGCTCAATTGCACTGGCATCTGAAATTTGAATCAGCCCTTTGTGCTCAACCAGAGCTTTGGCCGACCCGCCTTTGACTAACAGCTCTGGTAATATATCTTTCCCAATTTTGGTGCTAATGGTGCCTTTTTCAATCAAATCTGCCAGCTCAGCGAGACTGTCGGGCTGAAATGCAATGTCAGCAACTGTCAATCTATTTTTATTGAGATAAGCGCTGATGTCTTGGGTAATCCAGTTGGCAGCAAGTTTGGGCGTTGCGCCTGCGGCCACTGTAGCTTCAAAATATTGGGCAATTGTAAGGTCATCGGTGAGTACCCGCGCATCATAGGCAGATAATTCTAGAGATTCTTCATAGCGATGGCGTTTTTGAGCAGGCAGCTCGGGCAGCTCTGAACGCCATTGGTTGAGCTGTTGAGCAGAAACCTCAATCGGGCCTAAATCAGGTTCTGGAAAGTAACGATAGTCGCTAGAGCCTTCTTTGCTGCGCATGCTGATTGTGCGCTGGGCACCTTCCTCCCAAAGGCGTGTCTCTTGGGCGATCGCTTCTCCTAATTCGATGGCAGCAATTTGTCGCTCGATCTCATAGTCAATCGCTTTGGCGATCGCACTAAATGAGTTCATATTCTTAATTTCTACTTTGACGCCAAATTTTTCTTGCCCCACAGGTCGCACTGAGATGTTGACATCACATCGCAGAGAGCCTTCTTGCATGTTGCCGTCACTGACACCCAGATAGCGCATAATGCGACGCAGCTCTTGCGCATATTCAGCGGCTTCTTGCCCAGAACGAATATCAGGTTCTGAGACGATTTCAATCAGCGGGATGCCTGCTCGATTATAGTCAACCAGGGAAAATGTAGACCCTGAGAGGCGATCGCTTCCCCCGTGAACCAACTTTCCTGCATCTTCCTCCATGTGCAGGCGCGTGATCCCAATATGCTTGCGTATCGGCTTGCCATCGTCATCGACCAGCTCAATTTCGAGGTGGCCATGTTCAGCAATGGGCAAATCGTATTGAGAAATTTGGTAGTTTTTGGGCAGATCAGGATAAAAGTATTGTTTCCGGTCAAATTTGCTATAGGGTGCAATCTGACAATTTAGCGCCAATCCAGCTTTGACCGCATATTCCAGCACCTTTTGATTGAGGACTGGCAACACACCGGGCAGCCCCATGCAGACTGGGTCGATATGTGTATTAGGAGGCGCACCAAACTCCGTAGAGCTATTTGAAAAAATCTTCGTTTCTGTGCTGAGCTGACAGTGAGTTTCTAACCCAATGACAGCTTCATAGTTTGTTTTAGCAGGAGCAGCACTCGTCATATGCGAAAACCCGCAACAGCGCGACAATTGGCTCTATTTTAGCCCGTTTCGCCCGGTTGCTCAGAGTCACGCCCCAATGGTGACGATCATCGCTGCAAGCAAAGACCCTCTCTCGACAAACCTCTGGCTGATAACTCCAATATCTCCCTTGAGGCCACTGGAGTGAGTCTGAGAGGTGTCATCGTCCTGATTAAGTCGTCCTGATTAACTAGACGAAGGCACTGAACATGAGACGATGAAGCGACATCACGGCTATTAGTTTGAGAACATCCGTATTGAATTCCGATAGGATAAGGTCAGACTGCTTCCCAAACCCTGTCGAGTTGGGAAATAGTTCGATAATATTGTTAAGAACTGTGTCTAAGTAAGGACGCACCCCCCTTTGGAGCCCTGCGGTTATGTCTAAATCCGCTAAGTCTGTTAATGCGGCGCGCAAACACCCCCCCGAATCTCACAATGGACATCGCCCTAATCAGACTCAGGCGGCTGAAAATGTGATTCGCATTCGAGGGGCGCGGCAGCACAATCTTAAAAATATTGATTTAGAGTTGCCGCGCGATCGCCTGATTGTGTTCACTGGGGTGTCTGGGTCAGGCAAATCATCATTGGCATTTGATACCATTTTTGCCGAAGGGCAGCGGCGCTATGTAGAATCGTTGAGTGCGTATGCCCGTCAATTTTTAGGCCAGGTTGATAAGCCTGATGTCGATGCTATTGAGGGACTCAGTCCGGCGATTTCGATCGATCAGAAATCAACATCCCACAACCCGCGCTCGACGGTGGGCACCGTCACAGAAATTTACGATTATCTACGTCTTCTCTATGGCCGCGCTGGGGAGCCCCACTGTCCTCATTGCGATCGCTCGATTGCACCCCAAGCTATTGATCAGATGTGCGATCGCGTCTTAGAGCTACCTGAACGCACGCGATTTCAAATTTTGGCTCCAGTTGTCCGGGGCAAGAAAGGCACCCATAAAAAGCTACTATCGAGCCTTGCGGCTGAGGGGTTTGTGCGGGTGCGGGTCGATGGCGACGTGCGCGAATTGGCTGACTCAATCGAGCTGGATAAAAACCAATTTCATAACATCGAAATTGTGGTGGATCGGTTGATCAAGCGCGAGGGGATGCAAGAACGGCTAGTGGATTCGCTCTCGACCTGTCTAAAGCGCTCAGGCGGGGTTGCCATCATCGACATCATCTCGACCGATGAGGCAGCAGAACGCCCAGAGGCAGTGCCCCATGCAGCCGCAGCCCCCCCTACCGTTGTTGAAATGGCTAGCCATCGGCAGGCAAGATTTAGCGCTGCGGAGGCTGATACTGCCTATAGGGCTAATCTAGCTCTGGATCACGAGCATGAACGCGATCGCCCCTCCTTGCCTCAAGAGCTGGTTTTCTCCGAAAATTTTGCCTGTCCAGAACATGGAGCCGTGATGGAGGAATTAACTCCTCGGCTGTTTTCATTTAACTCGCCCTATGGAGCCTGCCCCAACTGCCATGGGCTCGGCACTCTGCGCCGATTTTCAGAAGAGCTGGTGGTTCCTGACCCCACCCTTCCTCTCTACGCGGCGATCGCCCCCTGGTCAGAAAAAGACAACACGTACTACTTTTCACTGCTCTATAGCGTTGGGCAAGCGTTTGGGTTTGAGATTCAAACCCCATGGGATCAACTTTCACCTGAGCATCATCACATCATTCTGCATGGCTCTTCTGAAAAGATTTACATTGAGTCAGATTCTCGCTACGGCGAACGTAAGGGCTACCAGCGGCGCTATGAGGGCGTCTTGCCGATGCTGGATCGGCAATATCGAGAAACGACCTCTGATCTCTACAAGCAAAAGCTAGAGCCGTATCTGGTCGAACAACCCTGCGAAGTCTGTCAGGGCGATCGCCTGCGTCCTGAAGCGCTGTCGGTTCGGGTTGGCCAATATCGGCTGAAAGATTTCACGAGCGTCTCAATCCGCGAAAGCTTGACTCGGGTTAACAATCTCCAACTCACCTCTCGACAGGCTCAAATTGGAGATCTGGTGCTTCGAGAGATCAAGTCGCGGCTGCAGTTTTTGCTCGATGTCGGGCTAGACTATCTCACCCTCGACCGAACTGCGATGACCTTATCGGGTGGAGAAGCACAGCGCATTCGGCTGGCAACTCAAATTGGGTCAGGTCTAACAGGCGTGCTCTATGTGCTAGACGAACCCAGTATCGGCCTGCACCAACGTGACAATGGTCGGCTATTGCTGACTTTGAATCGACTGCGCGATTTGGGCAACACTCTAATTGTGGTTGAGCATGATGAAGAAACTATTCGCGCCGCTGATTATCTGGTTGATATTGGCCCCAAGGCGGGTGTTCATGGCGGCCATATTGTGGCTCAGGGAAATCTAGACGACCTGTTGTCAAGTCAAAATTCGCTGACAGGGGCATACCTTTCGGGTCGTTGCTTTATCCATACTCCCAGCTCCCGCCGGACTGGCAATGGCCGCAAGTTGATGATCAAGAAGGCCTATCGCAACAATCTCAAGCAGATCGATGTTGAGATGCCTCTCGGCAAGTTAGTATGTGTGACCGGAGTATCTGGATCAGGCAAGTCAACCCTGGTGAATGAATTGCTTTATCCGGCGTTGCAGCACCATTTTGGGCGCAAAATTCCGATGCCTAAAGAAATGGCTAAAATTAGCGGCCTGAATGCGCTTGATAAAGCTATTGTGATTGACCAGTCTCCTATTGGACGCACACCCCGCTCAAATCCGGCGACTTATACGGGGGTGTTTGATGTCATTCGGGATTTATTTTCTCAGACAGTTGAAGCTAAAGCGCGAGGCTATAAGCCGGGACAGTTTTCGTTTAATGTCAAAGGCGGACGCTGCGAAGCTTGTGGCGGGCAGGGGGTTAATGTGATTGAGATGAATTTTCTGCCCGATGTGTATGTTCAGTGCGAGATCTGCAAAGGAGCCCGCTACAATCGTGAGACCTTGCAAGTGAAGTATAAAGGTCAGTCAATTTCAGATGTGCTTGATATGACAGCGGAAGAAGCGTTGGACTTTTTTCAGAATATTCCGAAAGCGTCTGCCAAGCTCCAAACCATGGTCGATGTGGGGTTAGGTTATGTGCGGCTCGGTCAGACTGCTCCCACCTTGTCAGGTGGGGAGGCTCAGCGGCTTAAGCTGGCCACTGAACTGTCCCGTCGCGCTACTGGCAAAACGCTATACCTGATTGACGAGCCCACGACGGGTCTATCTTTTTATGATGTGCACAAGCTTCTAGATGTCTTACAGCGCTTGGTGGATAAGGGCAATTCTGTTCTTGTGATCGAACATAATCTAGATGTGATTCGCTGCTCGGATTGGATTATTGATCTAGGGCCAGACGGAGGCGATCGCGGTGGTGAAGTTGTAGCAGTCGGGACGCCCGAAACCATAGCGAACTCACCTCGCTCCTATACGGGACAGTATCTCAAGCAGGTGCTAGAGCAACACCCTCCGTCGCCAGTGCCCCATAATGACCCCTGAGTACCATCCCTTGGGAGCATCACAATCAACCTCTGCTCGAATGCTATATCTGTCAGCACATCAGCAGATCCGGGTTCTAATGTTCAAAGATGCCTTGATACTGCATTAAATCAAGCGTGACAAAGGTTGGAATGCAATCAAAACAGTCTTGAGCCACCTCCCAACGCTGCTCTCGCTTGAGCATGTCTGTGAGCTTATCGCGGAGGCCTAATAGATAGCGGACATCGTTAGCCGCATATTGCACCTGTTGGGATGATAGGTTAGCAGCATTACCCCAATCAGAACTCTGAGAACTTTTGTCTAGCTCTATATGTTCTAGCTCTTGCACCAGTTCCTTGAGCCCATGCCTAGAACTGTAAGTGCGAGCCAATTTGCTGGCAATTTTGGTGCAAAAAACGGGCGTAACCTGAATGTTAAGGTGATACCGCAAGGTGGCGACGTCAAATCGGGCGAAATGGAAAACCTTCATGATTGTGCTGGCTTCCAGTAAACGCTTGAGGTTAGAAGCAGATGTTTGCCCCCGCTCAATACGCACTGCCGCAGCGCGATTTTGCCGATCACAGAGCTGAACTAAACAAAGGCGATCGCGCTGCGGCAATAGACCCATTGTTTCTGTATCAATGGCGATCGCGTCTGCCTCCAGATAGTGAGACAAAAGTGATTCAGACAAATCGCGATCGCAAACTTGAACGGTGCTCTCCTCCATACCCCCCTCATGTATCAGATTCAGCCCTAAATCAAGCAAGACAGCATGATTAAGCTGACAGGGTGCGTCGCTTGCTGACAAGGCGGAAGGCTTCAATCTGATCATTTTCTTGCCAGTCATTAAAGCGATCGATGCGAATACCACATTCGTAACCCGCATTCACTTCCTTCACGTCATCCTTGACTCGCTTTAAGGAATCCAGCGTGCCTTCATACACGACGCTGTCACCTCGACGTACTCGAACTTTACAGTTCCGAACAACTTTACCCGATTGCACATAACATCCTGCAACCGAACCCTTATTAACCGGAAATACAGCACGGACTTGAACCTCACCCAAGGGTTCTTCAACCATCTCAGGCTCAAGCAAGCCCTCCATAGCACCTTGAATGTCTTCCAAGAGCTTATAGATAATGTTGTAGTCTCGAACATCGACTCCGGCGCGATCCGCCGCCTGACGAGCTCCGGTGGCAAGTGTCGTATTAAACCCGACAATGACGGCATTACTAGCAGCAGCTAGGTCAACATCAGTTTCAGTGATTTCACCTGGTGCAGCAAACAGAACTCGCACCTGCACTTCCTTCTGAGGTAACTGCTGCAGCGATGACAAAATGGCCTCTAGCGAACCTTGAACATCAGCCTTAAGAACCAGATTCAATTCTTTAAGCTCACCCTCTTGCGCTTGAGCAGAGAGGCTGTTCAAACTAACTCGACGAGACGCCATCGCCTGCTGTAAGCGTGACTGACGCTGCTGATCGGCGCGTGTAGACGCAACCGAACGCGCCTCCTTCTCCTCAACGAAAATCTCAAATTCGTCACCCGCAGCAGGAACATCATTGAGTCCTAAAACTTCGACCGCAAAGGAGGGATGTGCCTGATTAACCCGCTTGCCTCGGTCATCGATCATAGCTCGTACCTTACCAAAGGCAGAACCTGCAACTAGGCTATCGCCAATGCGAAGCGTGCCATTTTGTACCAAGAGCGTCGCCACTGGACCACGAGCCTTATCAAGATTGGCTTCGATAACTGTACCTCGAGCGGGGCGATCGGGATTGGCATAGAGATCTTCCACCTCTGCCACCAGCAGGATCATTTCCAGCAGGGTATCAAGGTTATCTCCATTAATCGCACTAACAGGCACCATGATCGTCTCGCCGCCCCACTCTTCTGGGACGAGACCATACTCGGTTAACTCTTGCTTAACCCGCTCCGGCTGAGCCTCTTCTTTATCAACCTTGTTAATAGCAACAACAATAGGCACCTCAGCAGCCTTAGCGTGGCTAATCGCTTCAATGGTCTGAGGACGAACCCCATCGTCAGCAGCCACCACCAAGATGGCAATATCAGTCACTCGGGCTCCGCGCGCGCGCATCGCTGTAAAGGCTTCATGGCCAGGGGTGTCGAGGAAGACAACCTGCTGCACCGCGTCACCATGTTCGACGTTCACATGGTAAGCACCGATGTGCTGGGTAATACCACCTGCTTCGCCTTGAGCCACTTTTGTCTCACGAATTGAATCGAGAAGCGTTGTTTTGCCGTGGTCAACATGCCCCATGATAGTTACCACGGGTGGACGACGCTGCAGCTGATCTAAGTCAGATGCGTCAAGCATCTCGGTAATCTTCTTCGCTTCGGCCTCAGCTTCAGCGGTTTCAACCAAAATGCTAAATTCTTCAGCCACCATGGTGGCCGTCGGAATATCTAAAATCTGATTGATATTAGCCGCAATTCCTTTATAGAAGAGCGCTCGAATCACTTCTGTTTCAGGGACTGTCAACGCTTCTGCCAAATCATGAACAGAAATGCTGTCAGTCAACGTGATCAGTTCTGGACGGTCACGCTTACTTTCAGCTTCCCGGCGCTCACGCCGCTGACCGCGACTGGATGTCTCCCGCGACTCGGGCTTCCGATTACGCTGAGCTGTTGGCGTTGCAACTGGCTTCTTCTGGCTTTGCAAGCTTTTGGGTTTGGGAGGGCGCATCAAGGAAAGGCTGATCTGAGTCAAGGCGCTATCTTCGCCATTCTTCAAGTCATCCAGATCGTCATCTTCATCATCAATGACAGGCTGAGCACGACGCTTTGCCTTTGCTGGCTTGGCTTGAGTTTGCAGAACATCTTGGTCTTCTTCTTCTTCCTCTCGGCGCGTCTTCTGCTTCTTGTGCGGACGAGGCGGAACAGGACGTTGCAGGTCTAATTCATCTAACGGCGAAGCATCATCCGTGGCGTCAACCATCGAATCATCGTCTTGAGGCTGGCCTTTGCTAGGCTTGGGCACACCTTCAGACGGCCTTGATGGAGGCTTCCTCAGTTCAATTGCAGGTTTTGGTCGGGGTGCAGCAGGCGATCGCCCATCACGAGATGGTTCCCGACGAGACTCAACTGGCTCACCTGTTTCAGAAGCAGCTATATCAGAATCTGCGGAGCGCTGAGGCTTTAGCCGCCTAATAATCGGACGCTCTACTGTAGAAGGTGATGCAGGTTCCTCACGCTGATCAGAGGTAGAGGTGCGTGATAGGGTACGATCCCGGCCAGCCGACGGTCTGGGCGGCGGCTTGATCAGCGTGGGCATATCTTGTTCGTCCTGTTCTTGAACGATTAGCACTTCTGCAGCTTCGTGCGGCTCAACAGCCTCGGCAGAAAAGGGAGGCGATATCAAATCAGACTGAGACTCTTCAGACTGTGAATCTCGCCGCGCCGGACGAGATTGCGACAACGGAGGTGTGGCATTCGGAGAAGCAGACATAGGAGCATCATCAGCCTGAGGCATCTGAGGCTTCGCCATTACCTCTGGACGGTTAGGCGATTCAGCGACAGGCTGGTGCCTACGAATCTCTAAAATTTGCTGTTTCTTTTTGACAGGTGGCTTTGACACAGACGGCGATGTACGAGAACCCGTTGATTGACTGACGGCAACATGCTTCGTAGTAGAAGCGGAAGCGGCTCGGATCGGAGTGTATTTTTCGGCTGCTGTCCGAATACGACTTGCGTCTTGCTCTGTAATGGTGCTGCTGTGGCTCTTAGCTGAAATATTAAGCTGGTCACAAATTGCCAAGATGTCTCTATTATCCAAATTTAACTCTTTTGAAAGCTCGTATATTCTGACTTTGCCGTTGTTCATCCACTCTTTCCTCATCGAACCAACTGATTTCTACATACGACTCACTGCCCTAATGAAACGACGGTTTTCATATCTCATGGTTTGAAGACGTGAAGATAGCGATCCACTTTGACGTAACAGGAACCCAAACTATCGACAATTCGAATAATCAATCTTTACCGTCCTCCTAGAAAATTATCCAAACTAATCTAGATTCAGCATTGACTCCAGATCTATCAAAACACAAGGCTCAGCCTTAGGATGACTAACTGGCTAGACATTACAGAATATCTATCCATAGCCTAAGCTGCAACCCTACCTTCACATCTGCCTACAGATTTATCTTCGTGGCTGGAAGATGCTAGGGTCTGATAATCATGGATTGACCAACCCATGCATTATCCCTTGAACCACCTCTAATCGACAACGATCGTATAAAAACGATCGGAACCGTCAAATCATTGCCGCATGTGCATCATCATCTACACTATCCTAACGTGTCGCACAAAGAGCGTTCAGGACGGCAGGTCAGTTTTTTATATTTCTGCCTGCTGGCGTTGAGACCGCCTCAGACGATGTGTTTGTCGTCTAACTTTCTCCAAAATCTGGCAAGGCCAGCGTTCGAAGGCTTCATCAGAGTAGCTGAATCTCTCAATGAACCTCAACCGCTTGGTTGAGAGTGATAGTGTCGGGCGATTCGTCTAAATGATTTGATAATCGCTGCCAAAGCTCATCATAGACCTCTACTGACACCGACGTTTTTAAAGCTCGACTCAAACGGTTCTTCTTTTGAGCTGTTTTGAGGCAATGGGAATTGGGACAAAGATATGCGGAGCGCCCCATTCCGGTATCTAGCTGGAGATTGCGAGACGGATGAACCCGGACAATCCGCCAAAACTCCTGTCTTGGTGCAGTTTTGCGGCAACTGATACAGCGGCGATAGTTATGCTTCATGCTTCTATTTTGCCCTTGCGCTACTTTGCCCTTGCGCTACTGATTTGGGCGCTCGATCGCAGCACTTGATTCCATGCCGAATCCGTCTCTTGATGCATTGGAAGGCGTGTTGTTAGATCCAGATGCCTCAGGGGCGATCGCCTCTGCCATATCTTCATCCTCCTGCATGTCTGTTATGTCCTCACCATCTGCGTCATCTGTATCATCATCTGCCATCTTTTCAGACGCAACAGCAGGAGTCGCAGATTCGTCTAGATCATTCTCGTCGTCGTCGTAATCGTCATAATCGTCTAGCTCATCCTCGTCAGCCGCTAGAGCTGCCTGACGGCGTTCTTGCTGTAATTGGCGTTCCGCCTCTAACTCTTGAATCTTGCGATCTTCCGCATCGTAGTCATACTTGGCAGAATCTTTGATATCAATTTTCCACCCGGTCAGACGTGCAGCCAGTCGAACATTTTGCCCTTCTTTGCCAATCGCTAGACTGAGCTGATCGTCGGGCACCAGCACATGAGTTTGGCGATCGTCAGGATTAATCAAGCGCACCTCATCGACTCGAGCGGGGCTGAGGGCGTTGGCGATGTAAGTCGCTGGATCGGGCGACCATCGAATCACATCGATCTTTTCACCGCGCAACTCATTGACCACCACTTGAATCCGCGATCCTCTAGCGCCAATGCAGGCTCCCACCGGGTCAACATCTCGCTCTAACGTATCAACTGCAATCTTAGTGCGCGGGCCAATGTGTCGCGATGGCGGATTAGCCTCACGGGCAACCGCAACAATCCGCACGATTTCATCTTCGATTTCTGGCACTTCATTGGCGAAGAGATAAACAACCAGCCCGGCATCGGCACGAGAGACCAAAAGCTGAGGCCCACGGTGCGACCCTTCTGAAACTTTCTTGAGATAGACCTTAAAGGTTGTATTGACCCGATAGTTGTCATTGGGGAGCTGATCTCGTTTGAGCAGCTCGGCCTCAACTTCTGGCTGACCAAAGCCGCTCGTGACGGCCATGATCACCGACTGGCGCTCAAATCGCAGCACCCGAGCCTGCAAGACGGTTCCTTCCAGGTCTTGAAATTCTTCTTGAACCAGTTTCCGCTGTTGATCCCGTAGCTTTTGAGCCAAAACTTGTTTGGTTTGAATTGCCGCCATGCGTCCAAATTCGCTCTGCTCGGGGGTCACGTCTAAAACAACAGTGTCTCCCAACTGAGCTTCTGCTGCGACCTCTTGAACTTCTCGCAGCGCAATCTGATGATCAGAAACGGTAACTTCTTCAACGATGGTTTTGGTTGCCAGAACGCGGAACCCTTCATCTTCGATGTCAAGCTCTACCTCAAAGTTGTCAAAATATTCTTCGTCAAACGTTTCAGCGTCGGGGCGATGGGTGCGGCGATAGCGCTCATATCCTTTGAGAAGAGCTTCGCGTAGTGCCGATTGCACTGCATGTTTGGGCAAATTGCGTTCACGACTAATGCCTTCAATCATTTCTTGTAGCCCAGGCAGGTTAACCATCGACATAAATACTGTCCTCCGTGTAAATCTGAATCGCCAAGACAATTCGGCAGTTTGGATGAGCCAAGGGGGAACGGTGCAACACCAAAATTGGTAGCGTCACCTATTCGCGTGCAAATCTGCAAGTGCTGGGGGTGACTGACTCCGCCTAGCCCCCTAGTTTCACAAGACAGCAGTAGAATCTAAGGCTTGCTGTCGGTAATCGGGAAGAAGAGTTCGGATGAGATGTCCTGAAATTAGATTCGATCATCGAGAATTACTTTGCTGACCAACTTCCTTGGGATGGCGATCGCACGTCCCTTGCGATTGACATAAACGGCGTCTTCATCGCGGCGAATAAGCTTGCCTTCCCAGGCTTGCTGCCCCTCATAGGGTTCAGAGGTGATGACAATAATCGAAAATCCTTTAAATGAAATGAACTCGCGATCAGTCATCAGGGTGCGAGAAATTCCTGGGCTAGAAACCTCCAAGACATATGCATCTGGAATGACATCCAGGGTGTCAAGCGTTGTTTCCAATGCCCGACTCATGCGTTCGCAGTCGTCAAGTCCTGTATCTTTGTGCAGGTTGCGAATATCGACTCGTAACACTGGCGGACTTTGGTTTGTGTGAAAGACGGCCCCCACAATTTCTAGGCCTAAGGTGTCAGCAACAGGAATGGCCAGATCAATAATTTGCGGAATGAGAGGATGAGTCATCAGTTCTATCGAAGATGCCTAGCTCTAACACATGATTAAAGCTAAGAACCTTATGCCAGCGCGGATTTAACCCAATAAACAAAAAAAGCGGGCGGTGCCCACTCTTTCCAAGAAATTACGTTTCTGGAAAAAGCTCAAGCCATCGCTGGCTTCAGCTCTATCCAAGTTTAGCGTACAGTTTTAGAATTAGCGCTCTGTTAAGCAGAGCGCCTCAGCGCGCAACATGAATAGTGAGGGACGCATTAAATTATTACTAGCCCGTCAAAGCCTTAGGGCACAGTGCGTTGCAACTCCACCGAACCTATCCTAGACCTCGGTTAATGGATGTTTACGCACTTAACGAAATGCTAATTCTTGCGGGATGAACACCCCTGACCTAGACCTTTACTAAGCCCTGATGGGCAGCGCTTTTCGGGTCAGGTGCCATTGAGACTGAGGTGGCGTCGTCTCGGCAATGAGGGTGCCGCGAGAGATGACAGCCTGCACGGTGGCTCGTCTGCGGATGGCTTCATTGCGATCGCCCGCATCCAGCACAATTAAATTAGCAGGCTTACCCACCTCAATGCCATAGCGGTCTTCGAGATGGAGCGTTTTTGCGCCGTTCCAGGTGACCATGTTGTAGCAGGCATCAATTTCAGTTTTGCCCGTCATCTGGCACACATGGAGAGTCATGCTGGCAACATCGAGCATATTGCCTGTGCCGAGAGAATACCAGGGGTCTTGAATGCAGTCGTGACCGAGGCTGACATTGAGGCCGCGTTGCCAAAGTTCTTTGACCCGCGTCACACCGCGCCGCTTGGGGTAAGTATCCGTTCTCCCTTGCAGTGTGATGTTAATTAACGGATTGGCAATGAAATTGATTTGAGCCCGATCGAGAAAGCTGATCAACTTCATGGCGTAGGCATTGTTATAAGAACCCATGGCGGTAGTGTGGCTGGCCGTGACCCGATGGCCGTTGCCTGCTCGGATGGCGCAAGCCGCCACAACTTCTAAAAACCGAGACTGGTCATCGTCAATCTCATCGCAGTGAATGTCAATCAGGCGATCGTAGCGTGCGGCTAGTTCAAAGACGCGATGCATGGACTTTACACCGTCTTCGCGGGTCAGCTCGTAATGAGGAATGCCGCCAACTGCGTCGGCTCCCAATCGCAGCGCCTCTTCAAGCAGTTCGTCATTCTGTGGGCTGCCATATACCCCATCTTGAGGGAAGGCAACGACCTGAAGCGTCATCCAATCTTTGACGGCCTCGCGGACGTCGAGCAAGCCTTGCAAGGCAATGAGATTTTTTTCGCTCACATCGGCATGGCTGCGGACAAACAGCACACCCTGCATGGCCTGTTGCTTGAGGGTGGCGATCGCCCGTTCTTTGACATCCTCCAGGGTGAGAGAGGCTTTGCGGTCTCGCCAGATTTCAATCCCTTCAAAGAGGGTGCCACTTTGATTTTGGCGGGGTTGCCCAGCCGTCAGGGCTGAGTCTAAGTGAATGTGCGATTCAACAAAGGGCGGGCTGATGAGCTTGCCTTTAATGTCGATTTCCTGCTCTGCCGACCCATCGAGCCGGGGGGCGATCGCCTGAATCTGGCCGTCAGCAATGCCGATATCGACTAATTCGGAGGGGCGATCGGGATAGAGCAATCGGCCTTGACGCAGGACTATCTGAAACGACGAACTTGACATAGACATCATTAGATTACGAGGGATACCAGAGAAAATACCAGAAACACCACCGGAGGCGCGCTTATTTTAGACCGGGTGGTATGGCGGTGTGATGTGCAATAGAACACGGGCGATCGCATCTATCCAGAAAGTCCAGTAGTTTATCGGAGGTCATTTCCCCATCTTGTTGAATGAGATTTTAAAAGTCTCTAAGTGACTAACGAGATGCCCGAAGTGACGTGCGAGATGCCCTGAGTAGCGTACGAGATGCTCTGAGTAACCTGCGGATTGCTCCATGTGAGATACGAGATGCCCTGAGTAACCTGCGGATTGCTCTATGTGAGATGCGAGATGCCCTGAGTAACCTGCGAATTGCCCTATGTAAGATGCAGACTCCCTGACGTCAGTCATAGATTACTCCGGTCACAGCTACGGCATTGTAAAAAATAAACTCATGGTGGTGCGTTACGCTGGCGCTAACAGCACCCTACCGCTCACAAAAACTGCCGCTCACATCAACAGTGACGTTGTTTCTTGACAGCCACTCCGTCATGGGAGCCATTGCCAACTCGGAGAATGAATCTGGCCAATTTTCGCTGCTGGTGCTGCTGCTGTAACACCCGAATCATTTTGCGATCGTATCGGGTGAGCAGCCGGAGATCAGGTGGAGCATTTCAGCCATCAAATCCGAAAACTATCTCAAGTGAGATGTATTAATATGAACGTTCACAAAGAGAACTTGCGGAAAATACGGAATTACGGGTTTACTGAAAACAGCCATCATTTGCATTGTCGATGGGTGTTTAGCCCCGGTTTAAGTCTGACTCATTCAGTCTGATTAAATCCGAATCAAGCCCTGATAAGAGCCGAGATCGTGAGAGCCAATTCTTGCGCAGGCCGTCTTAGATCGATGCGTGTCTACCGATGGGCGACTATACCCCAATCAGAGTCTGATCAGACGTGAGCTGGTCGGTAACAATCTATCAGTAACAATCTAGGTTTCAATTGAGATGCGATTGCCATTTAATACAGGGCATCGGTTAATGCAGGGCATCTGTCGATCGGGCTAAGGCACAGAGCCTGATGACGGGCGATCGCCCCTACTCTAACTATCAAAGCTTTAGCATCCAACGAATTTAAGATAAAGCCATTGTTTGCCATGCCTGAAATCATTCAGGCTCTGTTATAAATGATACTTCTTTCCTATTACGCCTCAAGGTTGTCTAACCGTCTTGAGGGAGTGAAGCATGTCCTGAGTCCAGGTAGCGAATGAGGCGGCGGGGGTTTAAGACCTCCTCTGAATCAGAATTTGCGTATTAAATATATCTATTCATGTGCTCTTGTGTTGATTAACGCCCTCAGACTGCTTCCACAGCTGATTTGCAAGCTGCATTACCCGGCCTCCCAACGAGCCTTGCTGCGGCAAATAGTTGATCGCATCCGTGACTCCTTAGAACTTGACGTGGTGCTGCAAGCGGCATTAGCTGAAACTGCCTCATTGCTTCAGGTTGATCAATGCTTATTTTTCTGGTATTTCAGCGATTTACAGCGAATTCAGGTCGCCTGTGAATATTGGGGCAATGCCCATCCACTAGAGGCTCGCCCGTCCTATGTCGGGCATTATTCGCTCACAGAATTTGGCCTGTCGCCAGCGGTGTTGGATGCGGGAGAGTGGGTCGCAAACGTGAGCCCATGGCTCAGCCTGCTGCGGCAGGGTCGGCAGGGATGGATGCCCCCACTGATGCACGATAGGGCGCAGGATGGAACGCAGGATGGGGCGACACCTGTGACAGGGGTGCACATTCTAGGGAAGACGGTGCCGCTGCTGGTGCCTGTGCGCGTTCAGGGGGAAGCAATGGGGTTTATTGCCTGTCTGACGAGTGCCTCGCGTCAGTGGTCAACCATGGAAATCGATTTAATGCAGGCGATCGCCCAGCAGCTTGAAATCGCCGTGCGGCAGGCTCAGCTCTATCAGCAAACTCAAAAGCAGGCGCGTCAGGAACGGTTGATTAATCACATCACCACACAGACTCGTCAGAGCCTCGATGTGCAAACTATTCTGGCTGAAGCGATTGCTCAACTGCAAGATGCGCTGGAGGTCGATCGCTGTCTGGTGCACTTCGTTGGCGATTTGGATTGGGTGCACACGGCGACTAGAGCCGAGACTGCGATGGGGGCAATGCCTGACCGCGTGCTTGAGGTCTGTCGGCCTCCCTTTTTACCCTGTGCTGCTGACTTTGATGCTCACGATCGAGTGACGCAGAGGGTGATGCAGACTCGAAAACTGGTGGCGATCGCCGATGTAACCCAAGATCCGCGCGTCGAGGCTTGTAATGCAGCCTACCAGCGGGCCAACATCCAATCGTCTCTGGTGGTGCCGGTGTTAGCAGGCGATGCATTACTTGCCATTCTATATCTCGATCAATGTCGGCAGATTCGCTATTGGACAACCGATGACCAAGCTCTGGCTCAGGCTGTTGCCGATCAGCTAGCTGTGGCTTTACAGCAGGGTAGCCTCTATGCCAATGCTCGGCGGCAGGCTATTCAAAGTGCGGCTCAAGCTGAGCATCTGTCCCGCACACTGGAAGAACTCCAGCGCACTCAGCTACAGCTGGTTCAAAGCGAAAAACTATCCAGCCTGGGGCAGCTGGTGGCGGGGCTGGCTCATGAAATTAACAATCCGGTTAGCTTTATTCATGGCAATATCCCCTATGTTGAGCACTATGTCCAAGATTTGATTGCGCTGCTCAACGCATACCAGACGCTGCTGCCAGACCCGCCTGAGTCGGTTCAACGGCTGACTGAGCAAATAGATCTCGACTTCATGCTGCG
>CAZCXK010000010.1:31488-72005 GCA_964502605.1 uncultured bacterium | reverse complement strand
CTATTGTCGCACCCCCTGATGCAACTACGTGTCGTGTAACATCCCCCAAACCCCCCAATTGAGGCCCGGTTGGGTTCCCAAAACCTCCTCCAAACGAAATGGCTGACTGGCGTTTCGAGTCTGGTGACGTTTCGCTGCGAGCCATGAAAGGCTCTGCCTGTGTATAGCACGTAGAGCGGTGAATGGGAGTCATTACATGTCGTTGCTCGTTGACTGACAAACGTTCTAATGTAGGTTGGCGTTGAGCGGAGCGAAACCCAACACTTGCAATACTTTCGATGGGTTACGCTAACGCTAACCCATCCTACGGCAGAATGAGGGTTTCAAGAGTTTTGTCAGTCAATCAGGGATTAATGTCTATTCGCGTAGGCTCTCTATCACGAGAATCGAGATACTCGCACGATAAAAGCAACCTGGAAATATTCTCACTGACAACCTCCTAAAATCACAACTTCTTAATAGTTGATCCGCTCAAATTCGCAAAGTAAACACAGTGCATCCTTATCCGATAAAGTTTTTATGAAACGCCTTGTAAACCAGGAAAAAGCCAGCGTAATCTGATTAGGCTTCGCTTAGCTCATTAACTATTGCTGCGTCAGAACCTGAATATAAATATTCAATACAAAATCAGCAACAGACTCATACGAGCGTGGATCAACACTAGCGTTCGCACTTTAAATCAAGTCTTCTGGGTGCAGAAATAGTTGAAACTAATCGGGGCGATCGCGTCTAGAACTGAGTGATAGCAGGCTTAGCTAGACATTTAGCACAGGATCAAATCTAGAGTATTTCATCAATGCAACATCTGGTTTATCTAAGCTTTACCGAAAGTTTAGAAACTTATTTGCACCAGACCAAATCATTAATCTCATACAGGGACTCTGCCATCTAAACTGCTATTTACGTGTAGTCACTCATTCAATAAAGGCATTAAGCAGGTGTGATTAACATGGCACAGTCTGACACCCAATCTGTCACTCAATTGATGGCTCAAGATACGTTGCCCTCATTCTCAATCATCATCGAGACTGAGAATCTCTCTACAGCCGATTTAGATGGTTTGATTGATTGCCTCAATTCCCTCGAACGTCAAGATATTGCTCCCAATCAAGCTAACGAAGTGATTCTCATCAACAGTGGAGACGTTCCACAAGAGTTAATCAATCAAATCCATGAGCAGTTTCCCTGGACGACACCTCATCGAGTCGATTTAGAACTCAACTACTATGACTCCAAGATGCACGGAGTCAAACTAGCAACTGGAGACGTCATCCTCTTCGCAGACTCTGATTGCTGCTACCAAAATGGCTGGCTCAGAGCAATGCTCACCCCATTTAGAGATGATTCAACGGTCAATATTGTGGGCGGAGAAACGGCTATGGCGATTGTTAACGCCTATAGTTTGGCCATGGCAATGACCTATATTTTTCCCCCTTTTAGTCGCAAGAAAGATCTCTATCGAGCAAACGGATATTTCTGCAACAACGTTGCCTTCCGTCGAGAGTTTTTGTTAGATCATCCCATTCCGTCAAAGCTCCCGATCTATCGGGGCAACTGCAGCGCTCACTCGGTGGGCTTACAAGAATTGGGGCAAACAATTTGGCGGCAACCCCAAGCCCGAGCAACCCATGCACCTCCCGAAAATCTCTTTCATTTCTTCTGGCGTTTTCTACTGATGGGCAGTGACGACTTGCTCATGGGTAAAAACTCGAAAGAAATTAACCCTATGGGAAAAATTAGTTCGACCCACTTGCTCACCAATCGCTTTAAGAAGGCACTGCGTCGAGGCCGGACAATTCTCCGAGAAAAACCGGCTCGGCTCGCTTATCTGCCCTTGGGTTTACCCATTGCATTCGCCTCCTTATTCTTGATTTGCGTTGGTTTTTTGGTCGCATCTCTGCGCCCCTATTGGCTGCTCCGGAGCTTTGAAAAACTGGAGAGCCAGCAGCATCGGGCAGAGACTAAAAGCTCTCGGCCTTCGATGGTGGCTGAGTGACCCATCCGCTCTAATTTGTTGAGGTGAGCAGAGATTTGACATCCCCATTGCACGGAAATCAATGGTGGATGCCAGGTTATCTGCTCACCTTTTTCATGAGAGCCTATAGCAGGATAGAAGCACGACAGAGCGATCGCCATCAGGTAAAAGGCAGAAGAATTACTGAACGTTGCCTCATCGTTCTTCCTCCCCAAACAGCTCAATGAGGACTCAGGGATGCCAATTTTTAATGCTCTGAGTGATGATCAAGACCCTCAAAGAGCTAAATTAATCACTCGAAGTGATTATTAAGACACTTTTAGTGATTATTAAAGCACTCGAAGTGATGATCAAGACGCTTTTAGTGATTATTAAAGCACTCAAAGTGATTATTTTGGGGCAGTGCTATTTGGTTCTAACCCAATCATATTAAGGGTCTTTCCATCTTCTACCTTCCGCCTTCTGCCCTCTACCTTCTGCTAGATCTGGGGATGCTCCTTAACATCAATGGGGAACTTTCCAGATACGTGATTCATCTTAGTGAAGGAATGATAAGAGTTTGGGATGCATCAACCACCTTTGTCCATGTGACTGGAGCGTGGTTTATGGCTGGAAATTTACGTGTGAGCGTCATTATTTGCTGTTGTGACGATGACTCGTTTTTAGACGCAGCAGTCAACAGCATTTTGCAGCAAACCTATCAAGCACTTGAAATTATTGTCATTAATAGCGATCCAGGCGATCGCTCTCAGCATGTGATGGAGCGACATGGCGATCGCGTCGTCATGATCCCAACGCATCCTACTCATATTGGCACGGCTATTCACTCGGCCCTGAATCGATCTCAGGGTGAGGTGGTTTGCTTCTTAGAGTCTCACGATATTTTCCTGCCTCACAAAGTTGCCAAAATCGTTGATGTGTTTCGAATGCATCACGATGCCCATTGGTGCTTTCATCCCCTTAAGCTCATTGATGATCGCGCCCGGACTCTATTGGAGCTGTTTCGGAGACGCGATTCGGCGGCATATGATATCCGCAGCTTTGTCGAGCGGCGTGGTCATCTGCCGATCCAACCGCCGACTCTCTCAGGGCTCTGCTTTCGGCGATCGCTCCTTGAACAACTGCTGCCATTGCCCACCCCGAGTTCATTAGATGTCGTTGAGCACTGTCTCAAATTTACGGCACTGGGGCTAAGCCAGGGATTTTGGCTCGAAGAAAACCTGGCTTGCAATCGACTGGCTCAGAACAAGTACCACATCTCTAAATTTGAGCAATTCCAACTCGATTCAACCATCTTGCTGTTTACAGCCTACTGGCTCAGAACCCGGTTTCCTAAGCTTAAGCGGTTTGCCAACAACCTATTTGCCAAAGGCATGGGGCATCACTGGCAAACACGGACATCAGAATCGACCCAGCACGATGTGATTCATCAATATCTGACTCAGCTCTCAGTCATTGAAAAGGTCGAAATTAGCTCCAAGGCATTTTATCGCTATCTTTTGCCGTCTTAATCGCTGTTTTCTAAGCCATAGTAAAGGAACTCACCGATGACAACTCGACCACTTGTCAGCATCCTGATTAACAACTATAACTATGGCCGCTTCCTCACAGAGGCCATAGATAGCGCCCTCCAGCAAGACTATCCTCATATCGAGATTGTGGTCGTAGATGATGGCTCAACCGATCAGTCTGACGACATCATTGCAAGCTACGGGGAGCAAATTATTCCCGTATTGAAAGAAAACGGTGGCCAAGCCTCTGCCTTTAATCAGGGGTTTGCTCACAGCAGCGGTGAGGTGATTTGCTTTCTAGATGCTGACGACACTCTGCTGCCTCACAAAGTCTCGACGATTATCAACATCTTTGAGCAGCATCCCGACATTGACTGGTGTTTCCATCGGCTCAACTTCATCAATTTTGAAACTGGAGAACTACTGGATTCTGTGCATGAAACAGGCACCCGTCTCTGCGATCTCAGACAAGAAACCCAGCGTGGCATCTTAAAATTTACGGCTCCAGCGACCTCTGGACTCTGTTTTCGGCGATCGCTCCTAAGTCAAATTCTACCCATGCCTGAAATCATTCGCATCACTAGTGACAACTACCTCAAGCTGCTGGCATTGGGACTCAGTAAAGGATTCTATCTTGATGAACCGCTGACCAATTTGCGGATTCACGGCAGTAATGCTTATTCTCTGCGCGACGACAAACAGGGGTTAAAAGCCTATATCAAAGTGATGACCGCCTATGGGGTTCGTCAAAATTGGAGCATTCTTACTAAGCCTGCCAATAAGCTGTTTGCTATCGGGCTGGCTCAGTTGTGGAAACACCACAGCAAGCACCTCGATGAAAAGGGATTGATTCCACAGTATTTATCTGTCGTTTCTCCGTGGGAATGGTCAGAAATTATGGCACGCGCCGTTTATCACTATTTCAAAAGATGAAACATCAAGGATGAAACATCTTTGCAGCTATTGCCCAGATTGGCTGATTCATTGGCTGACTCATGATCTGATCAGCATCCCACGTTCAAGAGGTTGGGCATTACGTTAGCCAGTCAAAGGGTCACAACTGTTATCTGGGACTGCTTATGTTCATTCAATCGATTAAAAAAACAGCGCCTCGATCGGTTCGACGGGTGGTTCGTCAAATCCGAAAGCGGCTATTTTTCATCAATTATGCAATCCGAGCGCGGGGCGTAGAGATTAATCCTCGACCTATTTTTATTTTGGGCAACCAAAAATCTGGCACCTCAGCGATCGCGGCGCTATTGGCAAAATTAACCGATTTGAGCGTGGCCATCGACTTGAGCAAAGAGATGAAGGTTCCGATACCGATGTATCCACAGGTGGTAAACGGAAGATTGGGTATCTCAGAGTTTATCCAATGCCATCGCCTTGAATTCTCACAAGACATTATCAAGGAGCCGAATCTAACGCTGTTGTATCCTGAATTGGCTCAACAGTTTCAGGCGGCTCAATTTGTGTTTGTGCTGCGCGATCCTAGAGATAACATTCGCAGCCTGCTTAATCGCCTCAACATTCCGGGCGATCGCCCCGATGTGCGCCTTTTCGACTACCCCACGATGTCAAAGGCATGGGAATTAGTGATTAACAACCACTGGTTTGGGCTGGGCGGCCAAACCTATATCGAGCAGATGGCGCATCGATGGAACTTTATGGCTGATATCTTTCTTAGACATCGGGAGCACATGCTTTTGGTTCGATACGAAGATTTCTTATGCCATAAACTCGACGCACTCAAGTCAGTTGCTCACCAGTTGGGGCTAGATGCTGTCCGTGATATTCACAATCAGGTCGATATGCAATTTCAGCCCAGAGGAAATCATACGGTGAGCTGGCATGAGTTTTTTGGGGATGACAATTTGCATCGAATTGAGACTATTTGCCAATCCAGAATGGCGCAATTGAATTATTCAGTAGGCGATCGCTAAGCACATCGGAGGCATCTCTTGAAACTCAATACCCAATTTCTAGACAAGCTCGAACATGTGTATGCATTTTTGGCGGTGCAGTTTTCGTCAGGTGCTGTTGTGGTCTTGCTCAACCGGGCGGGTGGGCTCGGCTATGTCGTGATTCAAGGTGGATGGCTGTTGATCTATGTGATCAGCTTGGCGCTAATTCTGCTGCGAATCAGGCGATCGCTGGCCGTCATGCTGCGCGACAAAATTCTGTTGGTGCTGGTGTTGATGGCTTGTGCCTCAGTGTATTGGTCAACAGTTCCTGGAACAACTGCCTACCGCTTGATTGCGCTCTTAGGCACTACGCTATTTGGCGTCTATCTACCCACCCGATATAACACAAGCCAAATGCTTCGTCTCCTGGTGTTGGCACTGAGCACCGGAGCTGTGCTGAGCTTACTCGTCTGTCTGGGGCTGCCCAGCTTCGGCGTTCTTGGAGGGGCATGGCAAGGTGTCTATCAGCACAAGAACTTTTTAGGACGGCTGATGGCCATGAATGTCCTATTTCTTCTAGTGATGCAAGCACCCCGTCGCCCCCTATTCATCTGGGGAATGCGGGGCATTATTGGCCTTTCCGCGCTGCTAGTTGTGCTGTCTAAGTCATCTGGGGCACTCGTCTTTCTAATCGTACTGCTAGGGGCGCTGATCGCCTATCGACCGTTGCGATGGAGAGACACATCCGCAATCCCAACGGCCTTGCTGATGCTAGTTTTTTCGGGTGTCGTTGCGATGGTGCTCATTGCCAACATCGAAACGATTGTCGTTGATCAACTGGGTAAAGATTTGACCTTTACCGGACGCACCGACATCTGGATAGCCGTGTTGGATAAGGTGCGAGAGCGTCCGCTGCTGGGCTATGGCTATGGTGGATTTTGGCTCTCGTTTAATGGGCCATCAGAGTATATTATTCGAGCGACCGGATGGGATTCAATTCCACATTCGCATAATGGCTATCTCGATTTGGCTCTGACGTTAGGCTGGATTGGTGTATTTCTGTTTATTGCCAGCTTGCTGTTTAACTTTGTGGGGGCCGTGCGTCAGTTGCGTGCGACACAAAACCCTGAAGTGCTGTGGGTGATGACGTTCATCACGTTCACGTTTCTGTCAAACATGAGTGAGAGCGACATTCTCAAACACAACAGCGTGTTCTGGGTGCTTTATATTGCGACGGCTCTAGTTCGACCGGCGCTACCAGACCCGGCTGACGACACGGACATGATTCTAGATGACATCGATCAGCAGCAACCCGTGCCGCCGCTATTGCCTCGGCACGGTGCGCCATAGTCAGGGAATCTACCACGAATTGTCTGATCAAGATTGTCTGATCAAGTACGACGTTCCCTTTTGTCATATTCTCTCGGTAGATTTCTGATGTCTTATTCGTCAACTACACCCACTGCACTGATTTATTGCGACGAACTGCTGGCCTATTCGGCAACCTTTGTGCGATCGCAAGCTGAAGCCCTACGAGCTTTTAAACCGATCTATGTTGGCTGTCGCATGGTATCTGGCCTATCCCTGCCGACCGATCGCGTCCAAGTGATCAACACAGGCGGCCCCGTCGGCAAACTAACCGAAATTGGCTACAAAGTATTGGGCACGGCTCCAGCATTTGCTCAGCAACTACGGCAGTTGCAGCCCAGCCTGCTGCATGCCCACTTTGGCCCTCACGCGGTCAGAGCGATGCCCTTGGCAAAAGCCCTTGGCATCCCGTTGATCACCACCTTTCATGGCTATGGTGCCACGATGACCGACGCCTATGTTAGACACCATGGTAGCCACAGCCACAAGACCTATCTTCGACAGCGCGATCGCCTGAAAAATGATAGCAAGCTGTTCATTGCCATCTCTGAATTCATCCGCACCAAGATCTTAGAGCAGGGCTATCCAGACGAAAAGATTATTGTCCACTATGTTGGCATCGATACCCAGCTCTTTTCTGCCGATCCCCAGATCCCGAAAGAGCCGATCGTACTCTTTACCGGGCGTTTGGTTGAAAAGAAAGGCTGCGAATATTTGATTCGAGCCATGAAACAGGTGCAGACAGTCAGACCCGATGTCGAGCTGGTGGTGATCGGAGATGGGGTTCTCCGCACCAGTCTAGAGCATCAGGCCAAAGCAGTGCTCAAACGCTATCGGTTTCTTGGTGTACAGCCGCCAGAGCAAGTCCGCCAGTGGATGAACCGCGCCCAGGTGTTTTGCGTCCCTAGCATCATTGCGCGATCGGGCGATGCTGAAACATTTGGCATTGTCTTTGCGGAGGCTCAGGCCATGGGGATTCCGGTTGTCAGCTTTGCTAGCGGTGGCATTCCAGAGGTGGTCGCCCATGGAGAAACGGGTTTGCTGGCTCCCGAAAAAGACTGGGAAACACTCGCGGATCAGTTGCTTTTATTGCTGCAAGATCCGGATTTGCGGCAAGTCTTCAGCGTAAAAGGACAAGAGCGCGTTCGGCGCAAGTTTGATCTGCATCGACAAACCCGATTGCTGGAAGACCTTTATCAACAGGTTTTGACTGAGCCGCAGATGGCCTACAGCAGCGCACCGTCAACTCCATAACCATCCAGATTCGATGATCTCGACTCTTGCACAACCCTATCCTACGCGAACCTATGGCACCAGATACATTGCTCAAACCCCGCATGGGATACCTCAGCGGCGCACCTCGCATCTCCACTCATCCCGATGCTGAAATTAGCGGCCCCCGCGCCCACATCCTCGGATGCATTCGGGCGCAAGAAGCACTCGGCTGGCATATTTCGCCCTTTATTGTGGGCGATCGCCTGCCCAAAGCAATGGTGACGAAAAAATCAGAAACCTCCATGAGCGGCAACTTTCTCAAAGCTCTTGCTCTTGATATTGCTCGCCTGGGATTGGGTGTCAAACACTCTCGCCAAGCTTGGAACGAACTCCAAGGGCAGGTAGATTGGGTCTACGAACGCTTTGCTCCCTTTCAGGCGATGGGGCGAATTTTCAAACGCCATGGCCTGCCCTGGATTCTCGAAACCCATGCCCCCTTATTTTATGAAGCCAAGACCGAGCGCAAAACCACCGTACTCCACGGCTTGGCACAGCGCCTAGAATTGCAAGCCTACCGGGAATGTGATGCCCTAGTCTGTGTTACCGATGCGCTCAAAGACCTGATTGTAGATGCCTCAGGAATTTCGGCAGACAAAGTGGTAGTAGTGCCTAACGGGGTCGATACGGAGCGCTTTCACCCCGACCGTTGCACACCCAAGCGCCTCTTCAACGGCCTCACCGTGGGCTTTGTCGGACGCCTCTATGCATGGCACGCCCTGGATTTGCTGCTCGAAGCCATTCATGATCTGCGCCATGAAGGGCTGGATATTGCTTTTGTCGTAGTTGGTGATGGCCTGATGCGATCGCCCTGGGAAGCCAGAGCCAGAGAGCTTGGCATTGCCGATCATGTAAATTTTGTGGGGCAAGTGCCCTGGGCCGATGTGCCTGCATTCATTGCCGGCTTTGATGTGGGCTATACCGGGCAAATTCAAATGCAGGTGGGCGCAATGTATCACTCGCCACTCAAGCTATACGAATATATGTCAATGGCCAAGCCCGTTGTCGCCTCTGCCTTTGAAGACGCCCAACGCACCTTGGCTGACCGAGAAACGGGATTTTTATTTGAACCCGGCAACAAAGAGGACTTGAAACGCGCCCTCAGAGACGCCTATCATGCCAGAGATCAGCTCACCATCATGGGCAAACACGCCCGCAACATGGCCATCAAACACCATAGTTGGATCGCCCGCATCGAAGATATGAGCACCCGCCTTCGGCAAATTTTGAGCCAAGCTCCCTAACCAGGCGATCGCCCTCCTCTACTCTCCTACTGCCCGTTTAACCCCACATCCATTCACCCCCTCACCCGTTCATGTGCCGCAACTCAATCGCCCAATTCGACGAAATCACCCTCCTCAAAACCCGATTCCACAAGGTCACAGTTCATGATTTGATTCAATTTATTGTGCAGGCTAGCCGAGCTGACCAAAAGGCGATCGTCGGCAATGTCAATATTCGGGCCGCCAATTTTGCCCATGAACTACCTTGGTATCGCAATTTCATCAACAATTCTGACCTGGTTTTCTGTGATGGCTTTGGCGTTATGCTGGGCGCAAAGCTGATGAACTACTCCATCGACTCCTGTCATCGCATGACCTGCCCAGACTTCATCGAAGACTTGGCGCGCACCTGCGAAGCAGAGAATGTTTCAGTGTTTCTCTTGGCCGGGAAACCAGGCGTCACCGACCAAGCCATGACCAAACTTAAGGCGATCGCCCCCCATTTGAGAATTGCCGGACATCACGGCTACTTTGACAAATCAGGAGCAGAAAATGATGCCATCATCGAATGCATCAACGCGTTCAACCCTGATGTTTTATATGTCGGGTTTGGCATGCCTGCCCAAGAAAAGTGGATTTGGGATAACTTCAACCAGATTAATACTCGCGTGTTTCTCCCCTTGGGAGCCTGCCTCGACTTTTACACTGGATCAGTCTATCGGGGGCCTCGCTGGATGACCGATCGCGGCCTGGAATGGTTGACCCGTCTCGTCACTGAACCCCAGCGCCTATGGGATCGCTACCTTGTCGGTAATCCACTATTCTTATATCGCATCTTTAGAGAAAAACTGACCAAACCGTTGCCTCGTAACTCGTCACCAACAAGCAACTAGCTGATTGAGCTGAGATTGGGCACTGCTGAGTCCTTGCTGGCGTTGCTGATCACCGAGATCAAGCCCATCCGCATGGACAAACTGAATATCCGTCACCCCCATAAACTGAAAGGCGTAGCGCAAGGCTGGCTCTTGACAATCCCAGTCGGCAAAGGGTGACTCTGTGCCATATCCGGCTCCTCGCGTGGTGATAAACAGCACTTTCTTGTGGCGCACCAACCCCTTGAACTGCCCATCATTCATTGCAAAGGTGCGACCGATCCGCACAATTTGGTCAATGTAGGCTTTGAAGTTGGATGGAAGGCTGAAGTTATACATGGGCACACTAAACACACACCGCTCTGCAGCCAAGAACTCATCCACTAATTCATCCGAAAGCTTCAGAACGTTGGCCAGTTCTGGTGTCAGAGCCTCAGGTGGCGTAAAGTCTGCCTCAATCCACGCTTCTGTGATATGAGGCACTGGAGTAAGCCGCAAATCCCGATAGACAAAGGCCTCATCAGGATGCAATGCCTGCCATGTCCTGATAAATTTGTTTGCCAACTGCCGAGAATGGGAGCGATCGCCACCCGGACTAGACAAAAATTCTGCATTGAATGCGGAAACAGCACCCTGACAGTATTTTATCTGATGTAGGGGGCATGTCTCCTGACCCAATGCAAGATATGGGTTGTAAATAGTTTTGTCGGTCAATCAAGGTAATCCGTGATCACAAATCACGCTATTGTCTAATCTAGAATGTACAAACTAATCTAGAATTCACAAATCTGCTGGACACTCTGTGAAGAATCCATGATGCTAGCTAAAACGGTAGCAAAAGCAACTAAAAAAACTCATAAATGATCAGGATTACTCGTAGAGCGAGGCGTATATCCACATAAGTTTTGCGATCGCATTTTCAAATCATAAATCAAACTTAGATTCTATCTCTTACGGTAGAGATGGCACTTGATAGAGTTCATATAAACTCTACATTCAGACTTTGTCTGATGAAGACAGACCGTTACTCTATTGAGTGTCCGTCTTGATCTCGTATCTTAGAAACTAGCGGGCAGCGTCAACGTCTTACGCAGGGTACAATCGCTGTCAAAGAGGTGCCTCTGGGGTTCTACCAACCACAGTCTGGGCTTGTAGGGTGGCAGAATTACTAAAATGAGGCGATCGCAACTCTTTAAACGAACAATGAAGTGAATACAAATTTTGTGTGAAATGTAATCGCAATCTGGAACCTACTACCTTGAAACTGAAGAGTTGGATAGTCAATTAAAATGACTAGATCAATTTTAGATCAGTCTTTCTACTAAAAAGTTTCTTGTAACAAATTGTGGAACTTTTTAACAGGCAAATGGTCTTGAATAGCGTAGGTCAATTCACAGTTACACCTGTCACTTTCAATCATTGAATCTGGCAATTTGGTCTTTCAAGACCCACTCGTGCATTGGTCTCAAACCCTACCAGATTGATTTACAAGGTGCCTCTCTACCGAATCTCTTGTTCGTAATCCACAACAGAGTTCGTAGAGGAGTTTTATCGGATGGTTCCCTCCATATACTTTCCACGCAATCCCCAGTTAGATCTTCGTGCTGCAACTACATTTGCTCAGTTCCGCAAAAGCTTTACGTTAGATATCTCACGAGTCATCACCCTCGTTTCTCTTGATGTCATCGTGCTGGCGTTCATCTGGCAATTTGTTGACATACACAACGTTCACCTCAACTTCCCTTGGCGCTCTGAAGATAATGCTCTCGCCCTTGTTCTAATTGTCAGCATTCAGGTTTGGTTGATGGCAGCTCAGGGCTTATACAATGCTGGCGCTAAGCGTCGAGAATATTTCGGGGTAATTAAGGCTCTTGCCGTTTCATATCTGCTGATGCTGTTGGGCGCGTCGATTTATCAAGCAGACTCGATTTCCGCCTGGTCTGCCTATCTGGTTATCGCCCTTGCCAGCACAGCCTTGGTCTGTGGGAGTCGATTTGTTGCAGAAGCGGCGATCGCTGCGATTCGGCAATCAGGTCGGGCTTGCTATTCTGCGTTAGTCATTTGCCGCCCCGACGAAGTTGAGAAGTCTGAGCGCATGCTCAACGGGCAAAACCGCTACAACTTAGTCGGCTGGGTCGATGTCGAAGCCCTCGAAGGCGACGGTTGGGAAGCCACCCTTGAAAATATCCGGCGGTTAGACGTCTCAGATGTTTTCCTTTGCTCTCCTAGCCGCATCAAAAACCCCATGTTCTTTTACTGGAACTTGCGTAACGCAGGGATCACGCTCCATGTACTCACCCTTGGGTTAGAGCCGCCCGTGCGTCAGGCCGAAATGTTCAAAGTTGGTCGGTTGCCGTCTATCACATTTTCTCCCCCGTTAATTGCAGGCAGCGATTTCTGGATTAAGCGCATCATTGACTTCTGCGGCGCTCTGGTGCTCGTACTCCTGATGTCTCCAGTCTTACTGACCATTGCCACGCTGATTAAGCTCGATTCACCGGGGCCAATCTTCTACAAACAGACCCGCGTCGGTCTCAAAGGAAAACTGTTCAAAGCCTGGAAGTTTCGCACGATGGTGCCAAACGCTGATCAGTTGCAGAAAGAACTAGAAGCCATGAATGAAACCAAAGATGGCATCTTGTTCAAAATCAAAGATGATCCCAGAATCACTCGTGTCGGCAAGGTGCTGCGCCAGTATAGCCTGGACGAACTGCCTCAGCTCTTTAACGTGCTACTGGGTGAAATGAGTCTAGTTGGCCCTCGTCCACTGCCCCTCAGAGACACCGAAAAGTTTGCTGACCACCACTTTATGCGCCATGAAGTTCTACCTGGTATCACAGGGCTGTGGCAAGTTTCAGGCCGGTCAGACATTCTCGACTTTGACCAGGTAGTGAGGCTCGATGTCTCCTACATTGAGAACTGGTCACTATGGCTCGATTTGCAGATTTTGGTTAAGACTATCAACGTCGTTCTGCAAAAAACGGGAGCCTACTAAGCTTGCTATCAGGGTTGAAAGATGAAATCCCTCAGTCAGGGGGATGCGAGACGGGAAAAATTGATGCCAGCACTGTACTGAAACTTGATTTTTCCCATGAATAGAGAACTGAGGCGCGTAAGTCTACCTTTTGTAATTCCTCCGGTTGGGGTTGACTTAGAAACGTGCTTCCATCAGAGGTGAAGCAAGCATCTACTCTATCCGTTCCAGTCGTTTAGCGAGGCAATCTGTTATATGTCTATCGCCAACGCGTTTGATTCTTACTACGCCAAGTTTGTGATTGCTGACCCCGATGCAACATTTACGTTTGGCAATGGCCCTAGACCCAAGCCTCCTATGGGCTCGGTGGACGACATATTTCCGATGTTTCGTTCGCACTATCAAGAGTTTGTGGGCTATTCAGTAGACGATGACGCCTTTTTTGTAAATTCAAGCGATCGCCCTTTAAATCGCAGTTTATCCAAGTCAGGTTTTAGCTTCTATCCGGCAGCCAAAATCGGGCTGGCAGGTGCAGGCGGGTTGGCAGCAACTGCCGCAGTCGGGCTGTTAATGACAGCAGACTTGAGTAGCTCATTTGCCTCATCTGAGCTGCAATATTCTCTACCCACTCAAGATTTCGTCGATGATGGCCTCCCCGCTGCCAGTCTGCCTGAGCAGCAGGCCATCCCATCCGCTCCCGAATCAATTGGGTTAGCTCCAACTACTCAAACAGCTAGCTCGGGTCGTCTGGTCGATCAGCGGGAGATCGATCGCCAAATGCAAGAGCTTCAAGAGTTAGTTGATCGACTTGGAGTCTCGAGTGCTTCTGAAACTGCATCATTGCCAGTCTCAACCAGCCAATCGGCTCAGCCCGCTGCATCAGATCAGCGCTTGCAGCCGTCAAGCTCTAGCCAAATTGCCCAATTAGGATCGGCTAGCCGCGCAGATCAACCTGACGTCGCTTCGCAGGCTCAACCTACTGCACGCAATTCATCGTCTGAGTCTCTGCCGTTCCCCCTCAGTCCAGCATCCACCCCTTCATCACCTGTTACGGGCAATTCCAACTTGGCTCCCACTCAGGGCCAACCTCAAGCACAAGCGCAGCCAACGCAGACTCTTGAGCCAACCTCCCGCACTGCCAATGCAGACGACGCCAAATCTAGAGAGGCGATCGCCTCTCTCCATGAGCAGCCCCAGCAAAGCAACTTTGTTGCCTGTGTTTCTCCAAACACAACGGCTCAAGCCTCATCAGGTCGGGTGTCTGACGCTGTATCAGCCTCGGAGCAAGCAATGGTTTTAGCATCATCAGAAGCTGATACCATTGCCACCGAAGCATCACCAACGTGCTTTACTAACACTGGCAGCGACTTTGTCATCAGCCAAGCCATAACGGTTGATCGCAGCTCGGCAGCTCTGGCAGAACAAAGCGGTAATCGCCAGATTCAACGGCGCTCAGCCGCTCCCAAAGCCGATGCCCAGTCGTCGCCGTTCATGCAGCAACTGGAAAAGCTGTTATCTAAGTAAGTAACTCGCAGATTAATTGCGAGCCGTGCAATTGCCAGTTTCATTCACCTCAGGAACCAGAAAGCAGCCCCATCGGCAGGCTCTCTGGTTTCTCAAGTTTTGGCGGGGTGCTCCGGTTTGTTTTCGACTATCTGACTCCTTCCAAGGGTGAACCTGATGCCTGATGCAGGTGAGCTGCCACCATTCGGCAGTAAGTGTTGTAAGCATTTGAGTCGCGAAATACGGGCAATCGTGGATAAGGCGCGTCAATCTTGACCTCTGTAATGACCCGTCCGGGGCGAGCCGCCATGATCACCACTCGCTTCGAGAGATAAACTGCTTCGTAGATGCTGTGGGTGACAAACACCACCGTCCATTGCATCTCAGTCCAGAGTTCTAGCAAATCGCTATTGAGCTGATGGCGAGTGATTTCATCCAACGCGCCAAAGGGCTCATCCATCAGCAGAATATCGGGTTTTGTCACCAGCGCCCGCGCAATCGACACCCGCATCTTCATACCGCCCGATAGCTCACGCGGATAGGCACGTTCAAACCCCTTGAGATGAACTAGGGCGATCGCCTCATCAACTGCGCGATCGGCAGCCTTGCGCGACAAACTAGCCAGCTTTAACGGCAGCCGAATGTTGTCGGACACCGTAGCCCAGGGCATCAGGGCTGCTTCTTGAAACACAAATGCCAGTTTCCGCAGGGGGCGTTGGCCAGATCTCTCCGCAGGAGAAACGCCTCCCCATCGAATCGTGCCAGAGCTGAGCGATCCTAAACCCGCAATTAATCGTAGTACCGTGCTCTTACCACATCCTGATGGCCCCAACAGGCTGACAAAATCAGCATCGCCGATTGTCAAATTCAAGTCATGTAAGGCGATCGTGCCGTTTGAGTAAACCTTATTGACCTGATCGAGGGTGATTACCGGGGAAGAAACCATGAATTTGCTAACAGAAAAAGGCTTAGAAACACAGGTACCATCTGCTCACAAGAAATCAACTAAACCTCGCCCCAATCGAGCACTAGCGACCTGTTGAGAACTATCCTAATGCTCGAACATAGCGTTGCTGATTCCAGAAATACTGTGTTCAAGGGCATGACATACTATGCCTGGACATCAGTCAATTAGCAGGTTACAAATCATGCAATCGTGCATAATGCAGGCATTGCCTTAAAAGCAACCCAGGTTATTATCCCTGATCAGTGTAATAGTCCATCCCTTTATTGACAAACTCTAGCGTATAAGCCTGCGTATAGTCTGTGTCAGCACTAAACACGCCAGCCTCGGCCATCGTGTCATAAAACGATTGCCAGCGCTCATCGGTCATGGCTCCGATCCCTTGGGTTTCGGCCTCACCCGAAATCACGAGGCCATACTCTTTCATCTTTTCCAGGCCGTAGGCCAATAGCTCATCGGTCATTTCAGGATTTGCTTCTTTGATCAGCTCATTGCCAGGAGCTGGATCGTCGAGATAGCTATACCAGCCCCTGATCGACGCCTCCACAAACCGCTGCACCAGATCGGGGTTGGTGTCTACTAGCTCTTTGCGGGTTTCAATCGTGGTCGAATAGGGGTCATAGCCATAGTCGGCTAGCAAAAACACGATTGGGTCAAAGCCCCCTTCTTCTCTAACTTTGAGCGGTTCAGATGAGAGATAGCCCTGCTGAGCCGAATTTTTGTCTGCCAGGAATGGCCCCGCATTGAAGTTATAGGGGCGCTTTTGGTCTTCCGTAAAGCCATACTTAGCGGCTAAAAATGGCCAATAAGTGACATTCGCCGCAGACGAAATAAAAATGGGTCTGCCCTGCAAGCTTTCGAGCGTATCGGCACCAGTATCGGGGTGGGCAATCAGAATTTGCGGATCTTTCTGAAACATGGCCGCAACTGTGATTTTAGGGATGCCTTCTTCGATCGCCTTGATAGCGTCTGAGGTATAGCCCATAAAGAAGTCAACCGCTCCCCCCATCAACAATTGGGTGCCATTCACCTGAGGACCACCCATTTGAATGGTGACATCGAGCCCATATTGCTCGTAGATGCCAGTGGCAACAGCCTGATAAAAGCCCCCATGCTCGGCCTGAGCAAACCAGTTGGTGCCATACGTGACCTGATCGAGTTCGCCACTGGCTGCTTCCGAGGGAGCGGCTTCAGCCTCTGGTGACTCGGCCTCAGCCGAAGGTTGAGGTTGGTTGCCCGCGCAAGCACTAATCAGCCCTGACCCAAGAGCGATCGCCCCATATTGCATCAGTTGCCGCCGGTTTAGACCACAGCTTAAATACCGGATATTGCCCATAAATCCCTCTTGATAAGAACGTATAAGAACGTTAGCTCCTAGTGTTGAGGCTACTAGACCTCTTCTGGCTAGATTGTAGTATCTAATACGGGGTAACACTCGCTAGAGGACAGCAGCTGAAGTCGATTGCATGTGTCCAGCACGTTGCCCCACGACCCAGTCAATCACCTGCGCTCCAATCTGTAAATTGCCCAGGCGATCGATTTCTCGAATACCCGTTGGGCTAGTGACATTTACCTCTGTGAGCCAGCCGCCGATCACATCAATGCCTACAAACATGAGGCCGTCCTGTCGTAGTGACGGGGCCAACCGCTGGCAAATGAGGCGTTCACGATCGGTAATTTCGGTTGAGGCAACGCGACCACCGACGGCCATATTGCCGCGAAAATCGCTCCCAGTCGGGATGCGGTTCACAGCTCCAATTGGCTCACCCGCCAACAAAATAATCCGCTTGTCGCCGTCTTTGGCTGCCGGAAGATATTGCTGCACCATGATCGGCAGCGTATTGGATTGGGTGCTGACCTCGATCAGTGAATTGAAGTTGCGATCGCCCGCCTCGATTACGAAAATTCCTTCTCCGCCTTTGCCACCCAGGGGCTTGAGCACAGCGGCTCCTTCCCGTTCGACAAACTCTCGAATCACCTGTTTGTCTTGGCTAACGATTGTCCGAGGAATGACATCTTGAAAGCGCAGAGCATACATTTTCTCATTGGCGAGTCGCAGCCCATTGGGAGAGTTAATCACCAATGTCTTTTGGGGATCAACATAGTCGAGCATGAACGTAGCATAGAGATAGGCCGTATTTACAGGTGGATCAACCCGCATGAAAATCGCATCCATATCGTCCAGCGTTTGATAGGTGCGATCGCCCAACCCATACCAGGGCTGAGGCACCAGCCAGCGCCCATCTTCCAATCGCACAGGGTTAAGGGTCACCTGCTGCAACTGCCCATATGCCTTACCGTCTGAAACATAGAGCTGATTGGCCTCTGTGATCCACAACTCATGCCCCCCCGCTTGGGCGGCTTCCATCAGCGCCACGCTGGTATCATGCCCAGGATCAAGCCGATCAATGGGGTCAATAATGAATACAAACTTCACAACGGTCTCCTTATAGTGGATAGCGATTTAGGAGTTAAAGCAGCTCTATCAAACAGCTCTATCAAACATTGCACATCACCAACGAATCTCGCTCTAGCGTAGACCCAGCATCAGGTTCAGCACCTAGATTGCCCTATACTTGCAATCACGTAGAACCCACTTGCAGCATTGGATCAAGCTTTTTTTGAGCATTGAGAACATAGAGATCATCACATCCGCCAATGTGGCGATCGTTGATAAAAATCTGAGGCAAGCTGCGACGGCCATGTGCACGCGCTGCCATCTTGTCGCGCTCGGACTCATCACCATCAATACAATATTCGGTAAATTCGACACCCTTCTGATCGAGTAGTGCTTTCGCACGGACACAAAAAGGACACATGCTCCAGGTATAAATTTCAACGTTTGGCGACATAAGTTTCAGTCAGCAATAGGTTGTCCATTTCAGTTTAACCGGGGAAGGCTGAGCAAAATGAGAGTCATATGATTCAGGACAGATTGCGACTTCAGACTTTCATCACGGCTGCAGACAAACGCCCCCTGCTGGTGTCATCGACTCATTAAGATTGCAACTCCATATCAAGACGGCATCGCCAATTATGCGCCATAATTGACCAGTTCAAGCTATATGAATGGGGCAAAAGCATAGTTATGACTCAGGTTTCAGTTTCTCTAATTCGGTCGCTGCTGATCGTTCCAGCCACCCTGGTTTCTATTAGCATGAGTGCGCTGACGGCGATCGCTCAAGAACAGATTTATAACCCCATTCCGTTGCCATCCTCCAACGAAGTCACCGATGTCTTATCTGAAAAAGACATTCCCACCGGGTTTGGCGGCTTTGCACGTGACTACACGGTGACCTTTGAAGCAGACGATCATGTGGTCATTGACCTCATATCAGATGAGTTTGATACCATCATCACCCTGATTGGCCCTGACGGTTCTACCATCGGCGAAAATGACGATGGCCCCGATGGCACAACTAACTCGATGCTTTTTGCCCGCATTTCAACATCAGGAAACTATATTCTGCGAGTGCGCCCTTATGGAGGCCAAGGCTCAGGCAGCTTTAACCTCAAAGTGACTCGCTTGCGCCCAGTCAATTAAGTAGCCTAACCCAGATAGCATGTGGGTTGTCGCTCTACATAGTTTTTCATCATCTGGTTACTCCTCCTGGCTTTGAGCCCACAAGTAACCCGGAACTAGACGGAGTGTGTCAACCTACTAGCTAGCCCTCGTCTCCTCTAAGCTGATCTTAGTCCCCAGGCTCTATGGATGCCGTTCTGACATAGTTTTGTCAAGGGGCACATCTGGCGGTTGGGGGACTTGAAATAGAATTAGCGAGAATGGAAGAGGATACAAAAAAGGTGCGCCTCGTAGACGCACCCCAAACAATAAAATTCTGTTTCCACGCTAACGCTAAAACACATCGTTGAACTCGAAGCCCCTAGTTCAAGCAACAAGGGCTTCCCATTGGTTCAGGCATGGTGGAGAGTGCTTGCAAAGGGCTGATTGAGCAACGCTTTAAGGGAACCGGAATGCTTTGGAGCAAAACAGGGTTCAATCATCTATTGCACTTGCGTTTGGCTTGGGTTAACGGGCGTTTTGATCCCTTGTTCGCTGAACACTCCTTAACCCTCCATCTCTACTCCCCCAGCCGCTAGGTCTAGGTGCGCCCTTTGTGATGATCTCAGTTCTCTGCTGACGTTTTATATCTCGCCCCGACAGAGTCTAAACTGCATGTTTGGATAGAGGATGTCAATCGGGTGATTCTCGATTCCGAGAGGCCTGGTTGTAGGCCATATCGATTTTTTAGCCAAATTGCTTGCCAAGAGTCTAATTGGTTTGCTAGCTTAATAAAGCGCTTAAATTTAAGCAACTCAATTTTGAGTTAGCCGGGATAGCTCAGTTGGTAGAGCAGAGGACTGAAAATCCTCGTGTCGGGAGTTCAAGTCTCCCTCCTGGCATTTTTTGCAATGATTAATACTTGCCCAAAATCTTGAGCTAGCAATGGTTTCAGGATTTTTTTAATTTATGAACCGTACACAACCATGCAAAGTTATACGGGAATATACGAAAGAAATTAGGCTAGTTTTTAGGCACTGATGAATATTGCAGCACGAATTGCCCAAGCAAACGGACGGCTTAAAGCTGGCAGCGTAGGATGCAAGATTGAGCAAAAGGGCAATTGATTATTACTGAGAGCAACGCTACCGCCCAAAACACAATCGGAGAAACAGCGGCCTCATCAGCAACGCATATCACTGGGTATCCATGCGAACCTTGCAGGGGTAAGAGTGGCAGAGAATGAGGCGCGTAAGATTGGAGCATTGATCAATTGTGGTGAGTTTGACTGGGCTCCATATCTTAAAGCATCAGGCACGGAACCTGAGACATGCGGATCATGGGTTGAACGCTTTGAGCGTGATTATTTTGCTCGACGGCAGCGATCGCCCAAATCTGAGACAACCTGGAAAACTGACTATCTGGCCATCTTTGCAAAGTTGCCAGCCTCAGCAGCGCTGACAGCCGATCTGATTATGGCGACCGTGACCGCTACGCAGCCAGACAGCAAAACACGCAAGCGAGCATGTATGGCGCTGGGGGCACTGGCTAAGTTTGCGGCCATTGATGTCGATTTGAAGCCAATGAAAGGCAGCTACAGCCCCGCGTCTGTAGAGCCGAGAGATATCCCCAGCGATGAAGCGATTGCAGCGTGGTTCTACAAGATCCCAAATCCTGAGTGGCAGTGGGTTTATGGTGTACTAGCGACCTATGGCATCCGCCCCAGTGAGTTTATTTACTGCGACATGACTGAGTTTCCAATTTTGACCATTGCAGATGGCAAAACTGGACCCTCTCTTCGATTGCCATAACAGACAATTTCATGCTTACTTAATTCTGAACGCTAACAGATAAAATTTCGCTCTCATTCTTGTATCGAAGACCTATGGCATAACAAAATGATCCACGACATGATCCTCCTCTTAGTTTCTAATGCTAGAAATTGCATCTTTAGCCATGGCAGCGATCGCCTGATCAGTAGCCTTAGGCAAGTGGTAATAATTGCCTCCTGCATGTTTCGCCAATTCTTTGGCAAATCCGGTTGAGACAAACTTATTTTCGGTATCAATCACTAACAGCTGAAACCCCGTTGCCCGAACCTTATCGGCAATCTCCAACAGCTCGGCTTTGATGTCAGGTTTTTCATCATCGGGCATGGCCTCCCCCAGCGATCGCCCCAGCGGGATATTTCCGCGTCCATCTGTAATGGCCACAATCACAACCTGCCCGACATCGCCCGACTTTTGGGCGTTGATACCAACTCGAACGGCCTGGGTTAGGCCATGCGCCAATGGCGATCCGCCCCCGCAGGGCATGCGTTCGAGCCGCCGACTGGCCGCTGAAATCGAGCGAGTGGGCGGCAACAAGACTTCGGCTTGCTCGCCCCGGAACGGAATCAAGGAAATTTGATCTCGGTTTTGATACGCTTCGGTCAGCAAGCGCAACACCGCTCCTTTGGCAGACTGCATACGGTTGAGAGCCATAGAGCCAGACGCATCAACCAGGAAAATGACCAACGCACCCGCCTTGCGAGCTAGACGCTTAGCTCGAATATCGCCTTGCTCAACCACAACTCGTCGATGGGGTTGGCGCTCCCGTCTAGCCTTTTGATATGGTGCTGCTGCCCGCAACGTTGCATCGACAGCAATCCGACGCGCTTTGCCTTTGGGCAACATGGGCTTAATGTAGCGCCCTCGATCGTCGGAGAAAATTACACTCCGTGCTCCCGACTTTCCGTGCCGCTGAGCCATTTGCGTAAAGTACAGCACTGATGGATCTAGCACGACCCCTTCTGGGTCGAACACAAACTCTTCAGGGATATCAGGTGTCTCCTGATCGGGCTGATCGTCTTGTTCGTCTGACTCGTCTTGTTCGTCTGACTCGTCTTGTTCCTGCTCATCATTAGAGTCGTCTTGAGAATTTTCTGGCGGTGGTGGCGGCGGCGGTGGTGGTTCATCGGGCGGCGTTTGAATCACCGTAGCGCGTGGCACGATCACCAACTCAACCGCGCGGCGTAAATCTTCGGCATTAATATCTGTGCGACCATCCAGGGCGGCACTGGCTTTGGCAACCCGCACAGCATACAATTCGGCTCGATGCCCTTGCACCCCGGCACGCATTGCTTCATCTACCAGATAGGCAATTTGATTCTGCTTGATTTGTACGTCTTTGAGCCATTCTCTCGCCAGAATAATCTGGGTTTTGAGACTGTCAATGTCTTCGGTGTAGTTTTGCAAGAAGACCTGAGGAGACTCAGCATATTGAATAGCCTGATCTACTGCGGTGACGCGCAAATCAAGCCCTAGCACTTCATCGGCTGAAAGGGCGATCGCAATTCGATCGAGCACATGCTCTCGCAGTTCGCCTTCTTCGGGGTTGTAGGTTGCAACCAACAGCAGCCGAGCCGGATGTTGAATGCTGATGCCTTCGCGCTCAATCTGATTTCGCCCCTGCATGGCCACAGACAGCAACAGATTGGCAATTTGGGTATCTAGCAAATTCAGTTCATCGATATACATGACGCCACGATGGGCTTCGGCTAGCAAACCGGGCTGAAAAACGGACCTGCCTTGCTTGATGGATTGTGCCACATCAACAGACCCTAGCAACCGGTCTTCGGTAACCCCCAAAGGCACCTGAACGAACGGAGCTGGAATGATCTTTGTGAGGATCTGCGGTTTTGAGACGAAGGTTGGAGTGCCTTGGTTGGGCTCTGGAGTCTCTGTTCCATACATCTGCATCGTCTCATCATCCCACTCATCAGGTCGGTTGGGGTCGCAGTTGCACGGTGCTCCGTCGATTACTTCAATTGGAGGTAGGAGAGCATGAAGGGCACGAGCCATCACCGATTTGGCAGTGCCTCGTCGCCCAGCAATCACAACGCCTCCTAACCCTGGGTCAACGGCTGCCAGCAGCAATGCTAGTTTGATCGCCTCTTGACCAACGACAGCCGTCAGCGGAAATGCAAGTGGAATGGGCGGAGATTGCAGACCAGTCATGAATTGAAACAGCCAAGCGTTAGCCTTTACAGGATACAAGATATTTCAATGTCAGCCGCTTTTAGCTGTTATCTGGCTCATCTGAAAATCAACGTTGTCAGAAATATCAACACGCTGAATCTCAACTAGAAGAGCTGCTCAAGGCGGGCTCTACTCTATTCTCAAATGATTCAGTAAACAGCTATTTGGGGCTCAACCCTAGGAGCCACTTGGGACTGTGGGAATCGTTGGAGATTCAATCTGAGGCACTTGAGGAATGGTCGGTGCGGCATCAGGCGCAAGCAACGATTCAGGGGGATTCTCACTTGACGGTTGGGGTTGAGCCGCGTCTATGGGAGGAGAATCTGGCGGCTGACTCGACTCAACAGGGGCTGTGGGAGTTCGCTCTTGAGTTTCGAGTAGGGTGCCATCGTCAGCTTCTTGCAGGCGAGATGGATCTGTCTCAACGGTAGGAATACCTGGACGAGTCGTATCAGTTGCTGCGGCTGGTTCTGTCTCAGCAGATGATGCGTCTGCTGGTGGTAGTTCTGAATTCGTGTCCGAGGCACTGCCCGAACCTGTAATCGTTGTGCCTGATGGCGGCGTCACAATTATTGTTGAGGATTCTGAACCTGATGGACGGGGCGCATCCGTTACCGTAGATTCATCATCAAAAGCTCCATCATCTGGCGGGACTGGCTTTTGATCTGCCCCATCTGGCGGGGCAGATTCACCCTCGGATAGAGCTGCTTCGCGGTCAGGCTGAAGACTGTCAAAGCCCAATAAAACTCTAGAGTCACCAAAGCGAGTTGACCAGGCTTGAACCTGAGGCTGAGATTGCCACTGCGAACGGCTCACCTCAAGGGACAGTAACGGCGCTACCAACCCTGCATTCTCGCCGATGATGTGAATTTGCAGTTGATTAAGTTGAGGATTCTGACTAAAGCTTTGTTGGGCAGTAGATTGAGCAACGGCTTCGGCTCGCTGCAGAAACGAGGCGAAACTTTCTTCCTGCTGACGATTGATGGCGACATCGACTCGCCCAGCCTGTTGAGCGACTGAGACGTGGGGGGCGATCGCCTCGAATAGGCCCATGCTGACTACGCCAACGCTAGCTACGCCCAAGGTCATGGCTACCCTAATAGGGGCGATCGCTCCTCGAAATGCTGACTGTACACCCTGAATCTGTGACATGGGTTTCACCTGATAGCACCATATCTTGATTGTAATTTTTCTTGACAGAATGAAGATTTTATGAGGATAAATCTGCCTTTGGGTCAAATCACCCGGAGCAGGGGCATTTCTGTATAAGCAGGTGCAACCCTCCATAGAGGTATGATCACTAAAATCTGGAGCCGATAAAGACCGGGCGGCAATCCTCTGACTGGCAGTGCGATCGCCCAAACTGATTGTTCTTGAACCATTTTCAAGATGACGTGAGTATCCCATGGCGTCACCTGCCCCGTCGTTAAATTATGGGCAACAGTCTGGATATCAACTGTCAGCGAATGACTGTGATGCCAGCAATCTAGATGATCTGGAATCACCAAAACCAGTTCCAGATCCAAATGACTCTGTTCTGGGGTGATCAAGAGCGGAGATGTTGGATCTTTTTGCTGCACATAAACTCGCAGCCCAGCCGTCTGGAGTGAGGAGATCTGACGCTCGACTGGCACGGGCTCTGGTTGCACATGATTAGCTTTAATCCGTTTGATCGTTGCTGTAGAACTTGATAACGCGATCGCCCCGCTTGCGAGGTCTTCTGAGATCGGGGTTTGATGGGGCGGCACCTGTGGAGGCGCGGAATATGCCCGTAAGGGCTGATGCACATGCTGCAGCATCCAAGGAGCCAGACGATGAAACTCACCTTCTGGCAGCGTTAACGATGCCGAAGTACTAACATGCTCGACAGAGAGTCGGTGGGGGCGATCGCCCAATGGAGCTGACTGGCTCTGAATTTCGACTGCAAACTGCCCCAGCATTTGCCAATCATTTGTATAGGCAAAGGGCTCATGCAAGGGCACTGCATTAGATACCCTTGAGGGGTTGAACATGCCTGAGTCAGATAGTTGGACTATTTCCTGATCTAGCGTTGGCTGCAGAGGATGGTCAGGCTCCAGTTCGATAGCTATATCTGCAACCGATTCTTGAACGACGTCTTGTATTGGCTGATCAACTGGCTGATCAACTGGCTCGGTCTCAAGAGAGGTGTAGGGCGATCGCCCATCTGCCATTTCCATCGCGATCATCGTTGCAGGCACCTCTCTCAGTTCAAGAAAGATTTCGTACTCTGCTTCCATCAACTCCTGAAATGACGGATAGCGGTCAGCTCCAGGAAGCCAATCGCCAAAAAACCATGCCTCCCATTCACCATTGGCTGCAACAATTTTGGGATTTAACAAGTAGATTGAACCATCGCCGCGATCGCTAATTTCCAGAGCCGTAAACAAATACTCAAGCCGCAATTTGCTACAGTCTTGTTCGACACCATAAATCAAATACTCAGTATCTGAAACATGGGGATAGCGCGATCGCCCTCCCAAATAGTTGAGAGGGTCACTATCTTGCTGCGTTAGAAAGGCATCAAGCCACTCCTGACGTCGTTCCGGAAATAGAGCAATACGTTCAACGGGCCAAAGATGATAGATAAACGGTGTTGTGTAGCGCCAACCATTTGTGATCTTGAGAAAGGCTCGATATGAAGGAGGGAGCACAAGTCTCAACTGAGCTTCTGCCTCAGCAATTTGTGCCTCGGTTGCACCTGCATACCCTAACCACCCAGATCTCAACACATCTGATGGTAATGTCTTAATTTCGTCACCCAGCGAAGCAAGTAATTCCTGACTCCAACGCGTCAGAAACCTCGTCCAATTAAAGATACTCATGATCAAATGCCTGCTAAATGACTTGCAGCAGTGGAATTTCAGAATATCCAGGAATAGACGGAACTCCTTCAAGACTGAGAAGTACTTTCACGCGATATAGTCCTTGCTGAAGATTGACAGCTGGCATAGTGACACCATATTGAGATTCCACCTGATCGATGCTGACACGATGCGGGGCTCCCACCGTCACGATTGACCCCGTGGCGCGGTTGTAAGCATAGACATGAATATGCACAATAACCTGATGGGCTTGAAGCTGAGCAGGTTCTAAGTTGCACAGTTCAAAGACAATTTCAGGTTGAAACACTCTGTGAGCTTGCAATGATCCTAATATCTGCGGTTCGGATGATCCAAATGCCATTGATACCACAGGTTCCATAGCCTGCCTGATCAGAACCTGAGTCACTCGAATTGAGACAGCCGTGTGGGGTGCTGATGTCTCTTCTAACGATGATGTTTCTACCGAGGGTGGCTGTCCTAAAGTCGGTGTAGATGCTCCATCTCGCTCATGTCCGTTGTCATCTGGATGGGCTAATGATTCCTCTGCAAGCGATCGCATCGGTATATCATCAAGTTGAACCCACATCCACTGCTGTGCCTGCTGTGCTGCCAATCCCGGTAAAATGCGAACTCGCTCTGTGTCAAGGCATCGCACCAGCGTTCGATATTCTTGATCTTCAGGATGATCGGGGTTCTGTCGAGATTGAAACTCGACTACAAATGAGGCCAACGGCTCCCACTGATCGGGAGTTGCCTCCTGTATAGACGATGAGGGCGAGGACGAATGCTGTCTGGGAGTAATGCCCTGTGACGAATCAGACTCCACTGGATCAGACTCTACTGGATCAGACTCTACTAGAGCAGACTCCATTGGATTGGATATCGGTTGGGGAGCAGCTTGGTTCGAGTTGGAGGCTGAGGAGTTGGAGCCTGTCAAGCCAACCAAAGCCTGAGCTTGAGCAATCCATCTCTCAATATCATGCAAGGCAACAGGTTTTCGATCGTGGCGCAGTTGAATGTCGATTTGTTGTGGCGCAAGTTCTGCTAAATCTTTAAACGTGTAGACATTGAGTGTCTCCCGTAACCATCGTTGTCTGATGACCCCAATCCCTTCAATTTGAGTCAAGTCGTCATAGATGTTGCCATTCTGATTGCAACTATGATCCGATGAACCGTTCATCTTGCTTTCTCCCTCGTGATGCCACTCAAACAGACCCTTGAACAGAAAATTGGCAGGCTCAACACACCTGACCTTCTGAAGACTGTGCATCTGTCGTTAGAATGGCGTCTCTCTCAACTCCAATACCCAATGGTGATTTAATAGTGATTAAAGAGAAGTCTCCCAATGCCTAGAGCTTATATTGTCGAGAGCACTGGGAGACGCGATTTAATCCGGTTTATGGAGAGGCTAACTGAGAAGTTGCCGTGTTAACCTTACTCCACACCTGAATGCCTGTGTTTTAGCAAGGCTTAAACGCTTCATAAACCTGAACCAGTTGCTTGGCGATATAGCCAAAGCCATACGCACACTTGGGCGCACAAGGATGCTCAATTGGCCCAATTGTGGCAACACCTGCAACGACATAGAAGCCAGCTGTCAAGCCTGCTTGCTCAGGAGTACCATGCCAGGTGAGCGTATACTCGAACTGATCTTTCACGGTTAGATCAGAGACTTCGAGATCAAGCTCAACGGCTTTGGCACCTACGCCTTCAAACGCGAAACAAATCGTCATGCGAGTTCCTAAGCACAGCAGCAGACGAGTCAACGGGCTATCGTTAAACTTAATGTCTACGCTGACTTCAAACTCTTCGTTTGATGCAATGATGTAAGGTGACTGAGTTGGAGCAACATGCTTAGGTGGCTCAGGTGTTTCAGCCTTGCCTGCCAATCTCAAGTTACACAACTCGAAGTAGACTGGCCCCAAAACGTTCTTGGAGTAGGTTTCGGTATTGACCACTTGGTAAGGCACTTGTGAGTCGATTTTGCCAGGAATTGTGGTGGACGCTAGGTCTGCCATAATAAAATATCCTCGTTCAGATGTTCACTAGTTTTTGCAAGAGATGGTTGATAAACCGATGAGAAGATGAGATATCGATTGACTGTTGCTCACTCGTTTCTCACTGGGTTGTCTCTTGGTTTATCAGCATGGTTATATCGTGGCAGAGTAGTAAATCGTTTGACATTACCCCGGCAGGGTACTATTTCTCACTCGAAGAAGATAAGCCAGGTTTAACTGAAGACTATATCAGCATTACAGGCGATCGCCCGCACAATTTAATGCCCTCAATCTCTGCTATCTGACTGACATAAACCTATAGAAAGATAAAAAAATCTGAAATCATAATCTCTAATGTGGTATCACAATAGTTGACCCTAGTTTTAGAAACCTCAATTACAGGGGTCAGAGCATATCCATCTGAGAACACCAATAGGCAGGCTAATCGTTTGCCAACCTCTGTGTGGTTCAGGGTTCTCTTCTCCGCAGCTGATTCCATTGATTCCTCTTCAGGCTCAAATTGGTTTACCCAAATCTGCTGATCCGGATCTGCCTGTTCTGCTTATAATGACAAATTGTTTTTTTCATTCTGTTTAAATACTCAAGGTTTGTATATCCGGGTAATGAGTTCTTGTTGTAACCTGATGCCATTCAGTTACCTGAATGGAGGGCGACTCTCTTAATCTTGAACTCAAACATCAGTGGCGATCGCGAGATTAGGCACTGCATAATTCGCTGAATACGCCCGTTAGCGCAGGTACATGTCATCATGATTACTTTCTAGACGTCCGTTGTGATTTGTATCAACGTGAGTTACTTGTCCGGAGTCAAGCCAGGTAACGATGTTTTCTCTAGATATTGAGCACAGGATAAAGCTCAAATCTCAAATTCTAAAATCAAAAGTTATCACGCTCAATCCTGATTTTAAGACACACCATTTAGCGGAGATCGGTAATGGTAAGTGCAGCACCCAAACGGAGTACTCATCTTGAGACCTCTAGCCATCAACTGACCCGTCCCAGAGAACAGCTCGCATCATTTGGAGTAAGGGATACTGCCTTTTTAGAAAACGTCATTGAAGAACTGCTGGACGGCATTTTGGTACTCACTGAGCAGCGTGAGCTGGTGCATGCCAATGAATGTGCCCGTCGAATTTTACGCATTCTCAATCGAGGAAAATCACAGGTGAGCCTGGTTCCTCAAGAAATCTGGCATGTTTGTCAAACCCTGATCGAAAGTCGAAACCTGTTTCCAGGACAGCACTGGCTAGTAGAGACCAAGATTTTTATTGATAGTACTGTCACGTTTAACGTGAAAGCCCGTTGGATTAAGCTTCCTCCATTTGAAACACCCTGTTTGCTGTTGTTGATTCGAGATCAGTATCAGTCGATTAAGGCGATCGCCAATGAAGAAGCCCTGAAATATGGGCTGACTGAACGAGAGTCGGAGATTTGGCTCTTGCACCGAGCAAACTACACCTATAAGCAGATTTCAACGGAGCTTTATATCACGCCCAATACTGTAAAAAAACATATGAAAAGTATTCATGTTAAACAAAAACAGTATCTCGGCATTGATGAATAAGCATGGATGAATCAGTATGGTCTGCAGCAGGATAATTACCGGAATAAATGGCATAAATGTCTGCAGGGCAAGAGCTTGACCAGACCCAAATTTGCTTTCGACGACTATCTAGAACATGGTATGTATGGCTAATGCTCATGTCACTGTTTTGCCAATTGGCTGTAATCTATCATTATTGATTCACTCGCATCAGTTTGAGAGCGAATCATCGGGAGGAGCCATTGAGCCAGACCAACCTTTCTCTCTATCAGCCAGAGTAGAGATCCATGGAGCAGGAGCGATCGCCCTTGTAGCGCTTGCTCCAACCATTACGGCTGAGTTTTATGCCAAGGCTATTGGCCCAGGTGAAGACGTTGCTATCGGTCAAGCTGACGTGCAGGCCACAGTTGGCACCTATGTCTATCACCCAACCCTAGCCGTCCAGTCTCCGAGTTCAACTGGCCTTCATACCAGCCGCATCTATCGGTTGGGAGTACTAGTGCGAATTGGTGCACCAGCGCTTCCTAGCCTAATTCACGGATATATTGAACCGCTCACCCTCGAAGTCTATCAAATACCATCCTCTGCGTCTGACCCTGCAATATCAGAGACTCAAATCACATCAGCTACAAAAAACCATCACGCGAAGAAACGTCTATCTTCATCTAATAAACCAGTTTAAGAACTGTCTCTGCCACAGCTCTAGACCCATCAGAAAATATCGGACATGTCCCCGAAATTTGACGCTCAGTTGCTGTAGTGTCATACAGCACATTGATTCACGAGTCTAAGCCGTCTTGTATAGAAAATATCCTCTACCAATTGCTAAAACCCTGAAAACAGAGACGATCTGCCGATGATATAGCAGTTGATTTAGAGGATTTGCAAAGTTCATTCAAGCCCCCAAAACAATGAACGCATTAATTAATACCTCAAAGTCTCCAAGCCTATCGCAAGATTGGAGTCGCGCATCCTGGAAACCCCATAAAGAAAACAACCTACTCCAAGGAGTCATTGAAAGTCTAATTGATGGTGTATTAATTTTGACGGAACAGGCCAGTCTCGTTTACGCCAACCACTATGCCCGTCAATTGTGCGATCGCCTGCTACAAGATGCCTCGCGGGCGAGCGCGATCCCTCATCAAATCTGGCATCTCTGTCAAGCTCTCATTGACAGCCGCCACATCTTCCCAGGCCAATCGGTCATGCTTGAAGATGAAGTAGGCGATCGCAAATCTGATGCGATTCGCGTCCGGGTACGCTGGTTAGAACTTGACAAAACTGCTGAACCTTACCTGCTAGTCATGATTGAAGACCGCTATCAGTCTGCCAAACGGAAGGCGATCGCTGAAGGCCAGCAGTTTGGGCTCACTGCTCGTGAAGCTGAAGTTTGGCTATGCCGCTGTATGCACTATACCTATGAGGAGATTGCTGCAGAGCTGCATATCACAGTCAATACGGTTAAAAAGCATATCAAAAGCATTCATGCTAAACGTGAAGAGTTTCTTTACCAAACTAACTAACTGCTGACTATCCGGTTTTCAGTTTTAGAGCGATCATAGAGCTACTCAAGAGCACTCTCAGACGAGAGTGCTTTTTTACAACGATTGCCCGTCATCAGAGGCAAGGCCAAAGCGATAGCCCCTACCATATACTGTATGAATTAATGGCATTTCTCCATCAGACTCAATTTTGCGCCGCAACAGTCGAATCTGGGCTGCTAACACGTTGCTACTAGGTGTGTTGTCAGACCCCCAAAGATGCTGGTAAATTTGGGTATGGGTCAGTAGTTGATGTGGCTGGCGCATGAAATATGCCAATAGCTGTGTTTCTTTTTCAGCTAACTCAATGATACGTCGGTTGCGATAGGCTAGCTGGTTTGCTTCATCTAGTTCTAAATCGTCAAGGCGCAAGCGCAGGGATGCGCTGGTCGGTGAAGAGGGAGCCTCCATGTGGGGCGATCGCCTCAACAAGGCCCTGACTCGTGCTAACAGTTCTTTCAACTCAAATGGTTTAATCAAGTAATCATCTGCTCCAGCGTCTAACCCCAACACCCGATCATCAATCGTATCTTTGGCAGTAAGAAATAAAACCGGAGTCATCGTCCCGATTGATCGCACCTTCCGGCAAATCTCCAAGCCGTCCTGTTTGGGCAGCATCCAGTCTAAGATCAGCAAGTCAAACTCCTGCTCTAGAGCCAATTGGCAGCCCGCTTCGCCATCGTGGGCAATCTCAATGGTATATCCCTCACGGGTCAAAGCTCGGCCAATTGAGCGCGTCAAATCCGCTTCATCATCGACAATCAAAATTCGCATACTCACGTCACATCATCCACAGAAATATATTGCGGGTTCACTACGGCTGCGGAAAATCAGGGTCGTAATGACTACGATGACTAGTTTTTATTGCTAATTACTAACGTAAGTTGGGACATGCCTCTCAGTGTATCCATTCACCCGGCTCATTCTAATTTTACGAAACGATGCCATTTCAGTCTCAGACGCAACAATACATCGTTTGCCCCAAGCTGCTATTTTCTGTTAGCAGAGTCAGAGTACAACCTCTCAGTCTCAAAAACGTAATTTAAGAAATTATATCAGTAATATTACGTAGGACTCTATCTAAATCGCAGAGTTTATGTCGTTATTTACTACATTAGGCAAGCACCTTGGCGGAACTGATTTTCTGAGTAGTCTCATATGCTTAATGTATAAACAAAGACATTCAGCAGGAAATCCTATGGATTTAGATGAATTTGAAGCCCAATATCGAGATCAGATGGACAGTATCCTCAATCAGCTTCAGGCCGCAATTCTAGTCTTGGCAGAGCTAGAACGTCGGACCCGCGTCGTTGGCGAAGGGATTCAGTCCATGAGCCAAACGGTCGAAACATATATTGACTATCAGCGCACAGCTAATTGAGCAGCCGTAGTCTAGAAACAGCCGCAGTCTAGTAATCGGGTCTACGGAATCTATAGACCCATTAAACTTATTTCAGAGGCATCAATTCCCGAGAACGCGTTGCTGTTTAGGAGTATGAAATAGTGATTTATACTAAGTTCAGTTCAAGGGCTAGAGTGTTTTCATAGACCGAGTTCTAGTTCTGAACATGACTATGGCTTAAATACCCGTGCACTGATGGACACTCTTGTTGCTGCAGGTATTGTTGTTCTTACAAATCATATGGAAACTCAGTAATCTGAGACTCCGTAATACCTGATGCTCTCGTTGCACTGCAAATTAGTAGATTAATTTGTGTGAATTCACTGGTTAAGATTGCTTGGCACAAATCCCGCCATGGAAACGATTATTTTCTGCAATCCGGACACGCGTCTTGGTGTGGTACGTCCTTTTGATGACCGTGTCTACGCTGGTGTCTATCTTTGCAATTCGCCAAATTCTGCTGGCGCGTCTTCATGAACGCATAGACCAATCGCTTGAGCAGGAAGTGCAAGAATTTGAGCAACTCGTTGACGGGCGCGATCCCGAAACCGGACAGCCTTTCGGCAATGATATTGGTGCGATCTTCACCGTGTTTCTGCGCCGCAATATTCCAGGAAATGACGAATTTTTACTGACGATACTCAATGGTGAGTTTTATCGTTCCAGTCCTAGTGCTGTCCCAGAAGTTCTGAAGCCCACTGGCAAATTTGTGCAGTCGATTACACAGATCACCACCTCAGAACAAGCGTGGATCACAGACAGCACTGGAGAAACGATCATCTATCGAGCCCGACCCATTGTGCGTGGTCGCAATCATGGCGTATTTGTGGTGGTTCATCTGCTCTCAAGTGGTGAGGCAGAGATTAATGATGCCATTCGAGTGATTGTGAACGTTACGCTTGTGGTCTTAGGCATCGCCTCTGCATTGGCGTGGGCTGCTGCTAAACGAGCGATGGCTCCTCTCAGCATTTTGACTGAGGCCGTCCGCACAATCAGCGAATCGGATTTAACCCGACGCATTCCGATTCAAGGTGTAGACGAAATCAGTGAGCTGACGCTGCGCTTTAACGAAATGCTCGATCGCCTCGAAACGGCGTTTGCGAGTCAGCGTAATTTTATCAGCGATGCCGGACACGAACTCCGAACGCCAATCACAATCATTCGTGGCAATCTCGAACTGCTGAGCGATGACCCGCATGAGCAAAAAGAAACGTTGGCCTTGGTCACCGATGAGCTGGATCGGATGAGTCGTTTGGTCAGTGACTTGTTGTTGCTGGCAAAAGCAGAGCATCAGAGTTTTTTGCAGCTCGATATCGTCGATGTGGGGGCACTCACCGACGAATTATTTGCCAAGGCTAAAGCCCTTGCCGATCGAACATGGTGTCTTGAAGCCACAGGACGGGGGCGCATCGTGGCCGATCGCCAACGCCTGACCCAAGCAATGATGAATCTGGCTCAAAACGCGACTCAGCATACAAATCCGGGCGACAGGATTGTGATGGGCTCATCTGTTTACCAGGGGAATGCGATGTTTTGGGTGCAAGATAGCGGAGATGGCATTGTTTGGACTGATCAGCAACGCATTTTTGAGCGGTTTGCTCGAACGTCTAACAGCCAGCGCCGATCTGAAGGGGCGGGTCTGGGCTTAGCTATTGTCAAGGCGATCGCCCAAGCCCACAATGGCCGGATTGAATTAGTTAGCCAACCTGGTGAGGGCTCGATCTTTACATTAATTATTCCGGTTGACCCCATTTGAAGATGATTAATGATGGCTACAGCGAGTTATTCAACTTAGTACGGTTGAATTTCTATTGAGAGTCACGCTAGATTGAAGCCATGTAATCCAATGACGCTCTGCATGGCTGATCGAGACTCCCAACAGCACCAGAGCATTCAGCCGGGAGACATTGTGCAGCCATTATCGGCACCTGCATCGGGTTTTGAGACCGATAAATCTGCCTACGATTTGTCCTCCCGGAGGCTCAATCTTAACTGGGTGATGCGTCCGCTACAGCATCGACCCATTTTAGTTCTGAGCGGCATTTGGCTGACATTATTTGGCATCGGTGTGCTCTCGTCGCTGTTGATTATGAGTCCGCAATTTGCAGAAAGGACGGAGCCATCCATACGCCCGTCTACCGCGTCTGTGCCCACGGGTACCTATTCACCCCAGCGCGCCCAATTCCTTTCTGTTGTGTCATTGGTTTCCATTGTTGCAGCCTGTTCCCTAGGGTCACTGATGATTGGGCAGCGCTTACGTCCGCCCAGGCGACTTACACGCTCTACATCTCGGCTAGTTTCTCGCCAGACATCAAATGCTCGCCCAATGTCATTAAAACCCGTCATTGCTAACGATCGCCCAATCCAATCGATAGAGACTGAATCAGCATATTTAGCGAGTTCTGAGCAACCTACACCTACAGACAGTAGGCTGGAGCCAATTGCCTTAGATGAACTTGATCTTCGCCATCAGCGATCGCCCCTACTCTGGCCTGAATCCCTCGATTAAACCCAGTTGTTCCCACGCTTCAATTGCAGCAGTTGTCCACAACCAGTTTTGAGCCAGTGCCTCAGTATCATAGGCCGCCGGGTCAGCCGCCACGATCGCCCCATAGAGCCGAACGGCCCGTCGCAATGCATCCTCATCCCGCAAATTTGCATCTAGATCATCACCAGACTGCACCCAAGCCAACGCCAGACCTGCATATGCGGTCAACGCATCTGAATTGTTTGGTAATGAAATAATCGCCGCAGATGCCTCTGGAGCCTCTAATGCCTGCTCTACCTGCTGTAATGACGGAGCTGCTGGATCTTGAGCCTCAAGCACAGACAGCGATCGCTCAAACGACTCGATGGCATCAGCAAATTTAGATTCTTCATACAAGGCAAAGCCCAGAGCCGTCGCATACACCGCAGAATCTGGCTCTCCTCGACTCGCAACTTGCCAGTAGCGACGCGCATCTTCCACACTAAAGTCTAAATCACCCCGTTGAACCGACTGCCATGTCAAGCGTCCGCGCAGGAAGCTCATCCAGGGGTCATCAATATCATCGAGTGGAACTGCATTCAGAGCGGCCCGCGACTGAATCAGTGCCTCTTGATCCAACAGGGTTGCCACCGCCTGCCCACCCGCATCTAGCTCGCCTTGATTAAAGTGCGTAATGGCTTGCCGAGTGAGTTGGTTTACATCTGGTGCTGCCTGCTCATCTGCCCTGGGCTGTTGTGGCGATGACTCAGGCGGAATAAAGATCGACCGATTGGATATTGCCCAATAGCCAGCCGCCACTAGGGCAGCAGCTCCTAAACCTGCCAACGGCAGCCAAATCAACCAAGGACGTCTCGATGGACGCTCAACAATCGCATACAAGTCATCCTGTGATTGAAACTGCGGCGATCGCCCCTGAATCAAGCCAGTCTGAGACGAAACGCCCTGACGATCGGCAGACAAAAACTCGACATCAAACTCTTCAGACTCTGCATCATCAAACGGCATCGTGATATCTGCGGCCTGAGTCGGGCTGAGCGAGGTTGTGGATGAGGCCGGTTGTAGGGCCGGAAAGTCGTCTGGCCAGTCATCTGGGTCAACCTCGCGGTTTGTGGAGGAAAGATCCAAAAATAGATCATCATCAACAGATAACCGATTGCCATTTCGGGAGACGCTCGGTGGATGCGAAGACTCATGCCGTGACGATTCAGAGAGTTCTCGAACCAAATCCGAAACATCAGCCGCAGAATCTGTATAGGTAAGGCGATCGCCATCTGGGAGGTTTCTGTCTGCTTGAGACCGCGAAGACTGGATGGAGCGATCGCCAACAGGGGACTCTGCCGCCTCTTCACTCGACTCAACGCTGTTGTCAAACCAGTCGGTTTCTAGAGCAGCCGAATCTAGAGCCTCTGAAGCTGTGCCCATGGCATCAGCCTGGATGTTGACACGATGCGGCCATTCATCGCCATGCTGATCACGATCCAGCGAATCAAACCGGTGAAACGTCAGCTTGTCATCATCGCGGAGTTGGGCTTCGTCAACATCATCCTCAACTGGTAGCAGGCCATCTGGCAAGGTGCCAGCTGTGGGCTCTAAATATCGAGTGTGTGGAATGGCTGCATCAGAAGTCTCAGAGGGCTCTGCCTCATAGGGGGCAAGGGGCAAGGGCGAACTATAAAGTTGTGGAATTCGCACGAGCGAATCCGCCGGATTATCCAAGGTGCGATCGCCCCCAGTCAAATATCCATCAAACTCCGGATGCAGATATAGAACTGGAAGCGCCCAATAGAGCTGGTTGGAGCCATAGGCAGAGAGCAACCCCTGACGCGCCCGACTCAGGCTCAAATCAACGGGATATCCTTGCTTTAGGTTGCGATAAAACAGCCGCGTCAGCGTCAATGCGACTGCATCTGGGATTTGCTCTGCCATCGCCAGCACCGCTGGGATGCCCCGGTTGACCAAGGCTTCTGTTAAACTCTGTCCCTCTTCGCTGCCCCTAGAATCGATTGTCGCAGTGTATGACCCTCGACACGAATTAAAGATGGCCATACGAATGCCGTTATTGGCCAGTAAGCCTGCTAGATCAACACCATTGAGAGTCTCTGTCAGCCCAGTGTCGCGGTTGACCAAATGCAGGATACCGCCCCCTTCACTCAAGTTGCTGTGCCCCGCATAGTGCAGCACATGATAATCGCCCTGCTCCAAAGCTTGAGCCAGATCTTCTCGCCCAGGCTGTTCTAAAATTGTCAGCTCAATGTCGGGTAAAATCCCGATCATGCCGCGTGTGAGCGTCTTACTATGATGCTGCAGCTCCTGCTGAAGATGGGTTGCTTCTCGCTTGAGTTCTAATTGCTGCTGATCGGTTGGAGCGGCGATCGCCATCAGCACACGCACCGTCTTATCCGGCTCAACCGCTGTCAACAATCCTGTTCTGAGGGTTCGAGTATGAGGCTGGTAGCGAGAGAACACGACATCAGTTCCTGTTGCAATGGGGCGAGATGACGGGTTATTTCCACTCCAGCGACCGTCTCCTTGCATCACCTCCCAGGGTAGCTTCGGCAGCTGAGAGCCTTTAACACCCAATCGCAGCCGCAAGACCTCGCCCCGATGTTGGGCAATTCCCTGCGCGGTCATCCAGCTATCGCGCAACGTTCCTTGAAAGACGGCGGCATAGAGCTCACGTCCTAGTTCGACTAGGCTCGGTTGACGAGCCTGACTGCCGACCCCTCTCCGATCTCGACGGGGATAGCTGCTGACGCGATCAACGCGATCGCCCTGCAACACACCCAAAAGCGGATCGTTCATTAACTGGCGAGCCTGATGGAGCCAATCTTTAACTGACCAAACGAGCTGCTCTTCCGCTAGCGGAACACCGGGCTCAACATGTTCAACCCGCACCAAATATTCATCTCCCCGAAGTGGGGTCACAGAGATATGAAATTCTTGAGTCACGGGTTCAGTGCTCTCCCTGTTATCCTAAATGCTGTCTTCATGTCTCAGGGTGTGCTGAGTCTGTTGCGATTGCTTATAACTGCTCATACTGCCTTTAGAACGACCCGCACACAAGAAGGCAGCGATACCCTTTCTATAAACTTCATACCTGCACTGGACAGATCAGGCAGCTTTGAGAATCTGTCCCTTGGGCTAGGGAAATTGGATAGTGCCTAGAATCTAGTATTCATAGACGTTGTCATCAATCTTGATCGGGCATTTGCCGAGATTAACTGACTGATATGCCCTACCTCTTATGACTGTCCTAACCTTTAAAAAGTTACCGAAACCTGCGTTTCTTTCACCGTGCTAAATAACCCAATCGCATTGAATCATCGTTCTACTATCGCCGCTGCTGCGAAACCTCCTAACCCCCACCCTACCCGCTGGCGATGACAGCAGCCCCCTTCAACACGGATTCTGCTGCACAACACATTTTTATTTTATCGATAGTCTCCAGCCTCGATCGAATGCCCACAATCTCAATCAAGCGTAAGCTTCGGCGAACCAAAACCCATTAAAGCTTTAAGATGCAGGAGTTGACGGGTGGTGCTTTATTAGCTCTAAACCCATTAGCTCTAAATGATGAAGAGTTTCAATCGAGATGGCTTTCGACTGTTCTTCCTTTCGACTGTTCTTAGTTGAACCAGCTCATAACATAACTAGCTTGTAGCGCAAATTCAGAAATGACTGATGATTAGCTTAGAGGTGAGTACATGGGGCGATCGCCACACCAGCAGCTAGCAGACACACTAACACCTGGACGGGCTAATTAATCGGATTCATTCTTGTAAAGCGATATGAAACCAGAGCCAAAATGAGAATGACGAGCTGGATCGGCCACGGAGCCGCGATGATCGTCAGCATCACACTTGCCAACACAATAGCAACACAGGCGATCGCCAGCTCTGCAGATGATTTCTCAGATTTCTCGTAGACATAGGCTGCGCTAACAGCCGTCAACAGTGATGCGATAAACCACATTTTCAGAATCGCTTGAAAGCGACGTAAAAATTAATATGTACATGTATGTAGTAACATACGACACTTTTGCCCAGATGGCGTCACCCAGTCAGATACTCTTCATCCAATTTTCGGGGGATTTTTGTCGGCTCAATTCTTTGTATTGCACATCACAACTCCTTTCTGATGGATCATATGGGAACTCAGAAATTTACAAAACTTAATGATTTTCTCAGTGATTCGATTAAGGTTTGATAAATCGAGTGGCGATATCGGAACAGAACATTGTGGCCAACTATATCTACGGTCTAAGCAACGGAGCGGTCAAGAGTCGAGTCAATTCATTCAAGACTCAGATTGAGGTTCGCATTCAATTTCTTGCTGCAATCGTCATCGCATGGAACAATCTCAATCACAATGAGAATATGAAATCCCCAGAATGGGCGGGAGGACTCTCATGCTGGCACATGGTCTAGCACTTTCAGTTGCATTGGGAAGCTTTAGCTTATATATGTCTGCGTTCTTTTTCCCGGAGGTCTATCGCAAATATGACCTGACATGGAGCGGGGTCGGAATGTTTTATGCGCTGGTGTTGTGGGTCTGTGCTGGGCGCATTACGGGAGGCATTTTGCTGGGGCAAGTGGCTAGCGTAACTCTGATTGGGTGGTTGGGGTGGCAAACGCTATCTCTGCGTCGAGAGATGACGCCTCCAGATCAAAAGACATCGCTTCCGGCGTCCGCCCGATCATTAGCAGAGGCTGTGCGATTCAAGATGCGCGAGTGGATATCTAATTTGCCTCAAACGATCCGGACAATGCCCTTACCGGCTGGGCTCAATAGCTCTCTAGCGCGATCAGCTGATGCGATCGCCTCGCTGCTATCCGAGGTGCGAAACCGGGTGCAGCCTGGAGCCGCATCCAAGTCGGAGTCTCTCCCTCTGAAAGAGACACTGCTTACTGCCATGGCTACCGTGGGCGATCGCCTTCAGAATTTAACCAGGCGCATCACGCGAACGCAACTGCCTTCATCTGGTAGATCTGCAGGCACTTCGACCCAGGATGCTTCTGTCCGCCGCACGTCACATCCGGCTTCGAAGAACTTTGATTCAAGCTTTAATGGCGATGATGACGAACCCATTGATGCTGAATTTGAGCCAGTTTTGCCCTACAGCCTTTCCCGGCCTCCTGCACTCAATGACGAATCAGCACATGAATCAGCTCCAGATGATGCGTCCATGTCTTCTGACGCGATCGCCTCCCCCGACTCTGCCCCAAACGACTCCTCAACATCAGATCGTGAATTGCTCTAATTAGCCCGGATTAAGCAAATTTATCAGGAGAAATCAAATAATGCTTTCCTGATTTTGCTACCTTTCCTCATCCTCAAATGGATGAAGTCGAGCTAAGGATTATGGGTAAGATAAAGGCGATCAAAACCTACCATGCTTTTCCTGTCTGCAGCCCCTAAATCATGCAACAACGCCTTACCTAACTGATTAACCTATTATTTGTCTTCGATGTAATGTTGCTTGGAGCATTTATTTCATGGACTTTTTAGAGCACGTCAAACGTCTAACAGCAGCCGTTACACAACATGTTGAGGAGACTGCTAAGGCTATAGATCATGCAGTAGAAAATACGACAGA
>CAZCXK010000010.1:0-31388 GCA_964502605.1 uncultured bacterium | reverse complement strand
AGATCATGCAGTAGAAAATACGACAGAAAATACGACGACAACAGCCGCGATCGTGGCATCTGGAATAGCAGCGATTGAAGAAAATTGTAAAGAGGCTTCTGATGGAGTCATTCAGCAGGGCGTTAGCAGCCTGGGTCAGACGATTGATACCCTTAAGCTCACGACCTCAGATGCGACAGCATCAACACTGGCTACTATCGAACAACTGAAACAACACTCACAATACGCTGCTGAACACAGCCTCAATAGTCTCAACCAAACGATTGAGGATGTTCACGCAAACGTTATGGGAATGAGTGCCTCTGGGATGGCGATCGCCAACTCACTTAAGGATTTACCTCGGACTATCGAAGAATTGGCAAACGAGATGCCCAAGCTTGCCCATCGTCTGAGTAGAGCAGGAGTTCGTATCAATGATGCACCGCGTTCTGGTGCTGACATGATGGGGCTCTTTGAGCGGATTCCAGGAACCTCAAAACTGGGAGCCAATGAGCGCACCATCCGCGAATTTTTAGCTGACAAGCATGGAAGCCATATTAATCCTCATTCTCAGGGAGGTGGGAACGGTGCTGACAACGTCCTTTGGGAAATTGGCACCGACAACATTCGTCGGGGTGCCCGCACCATGACAGGCGGAGAACAAATCTACATCCGCGTCTATAATGCGGTTGATTCCATGCTCAAAAATTCAGCAACAATTGCTAAACTTGGCATTGCTGCAACAGGCACAGCTATTTTGACTCAAGCCGTCGTCACCGCAATTTCCTATTCTCTCGATTTGTATCGAGGAGAAATCTCCATTGAAGACTACCGCGATCGCATCTTTGAAGCCGCCATCACTGCTGGCATCATGGCTCCTATCTTCTTCCTAATCTTGATAGCCGTCTTAGCATTATTTCCCGAGTTAACGATCCTACTATCTGCTCCTGCTGTCTTAGCAGGATTTAACGCCTTATTTGGCATCAGCATTGCCGCACCAATTATTCAATCTCTTATTCGCCATCTTGAAGCGGGTGGTTTCGGCCAAGAACCTATAGACGGGTATCAATCATTCACCAATACTATCCAGAACTTGCTTGAAACCTCTACAAACGAAATCCGAAAAACTTGTGGGGATCTTAACGTGGCTGAACCTATATAGAGCGAGCAAGCGGATTGGCCCGCTCAAAGATTTAGGAACCCGCACAGGCAGGCTTTGTGAGTGGCTACGATTACTCTTTGGGAACCTGCTGTGCGTCTGTAATCGCTAAGCGCAGAGATATGGTTAGGCTGTCCAAGCGGGATGTGAGAGAAGTGCTGCCATCACCCGAACTCCTCGAAGTTGATTCGACAGGGGTAGATGCCCTAGCGGGGCAGACACATCCCAAATAAATTCTTTGGGATAGCGAGTCCAGGTATTGCCTGATTTCCAGCCAATTTTTGGCCAAAGCTTATCCCAGTCTTGGCCAACGCCAAGCCACAGACTGCGCTGGACTGAAAAGCCAAATCTGCCCTCGGAATAGGTGAGCCAAAGAGTGTTAATTGTTTGCAGGTCGGTTTCGGGCAGGTTTGTAACTTCGGTGAAATATAACCAATTGCGCTGAAGGGCAGTTTCTCCGGCGAGTTCGCACAGTTTTTGCAAGGTAATCTGATCGGCAACTTGAAACTCGCAGCGAGATAGTGCGGTTTCTAAGGATGTATAGTCTACATTTCGAGCCGATGCCAATGGCACAATCCCGTTTGGATAATGTTGCGAGAGGAAGGTGCGAATTTCATCGGTATTGGCAGTTAAGAGAATTTGATAAATTTTGCCCTCAATGTAGCTGATAACAGTATTGGGTTGAGTGAGTCGTTCATGGAAAAAGTCCATTAAGACGATGAGCCCCGCATCACCCATTTCCTTAAGTTGCTGGATGATTTGAAGCTGGGTCTTCCCTGATTCTGAAGCAAGGCGATCGCGCAGAGTAGCAATGATCGCTTCGGATTCAGAGCGAGGCGTTGAAGTCACGTCAGACGTGGAATGACTCATACTCAATAACTAAAGTGGATCGACAGCATATAGCAGAACTAAATCTATTCTCAAGGGTGATTTGGAGTTGAGGCAAGCAGGAAACGAGATTAGTCGGTCAGTCAGTGCTTATTTGAAATGGCAGAGATTGACATTCGGTGTAGCATTTCAGGTTAACAATTGGCTCAAGCACCCTCTAAAATGCGACGGATAATGCTGCTGGTTGAGCTAGGAATCTCAATTTGAACAAATTCGATGTGACCTCCATAAGCTTGAACCGTTGGCGTTTCGGGCAGTGTCTCCAGTGAGTAGTCGCCGCCCTTCACATAGATATCGGGTTGGAGCGCCTCAATCATCTGGATGGCAGTAGGTTCAGAAAATATGACAACGGCATCAACGGGTTTGAGAGCCACTAGCACTTCGGCGCGTTGGTTCTCTGGAAGGATAGGGCGGGGGGGCAGACCGGGCTGGGTAGGCTTGAGTTGTCGCACAGATGCGTCACTGTTTAAGCCTACTACGAGCGATCGCCCTAATGTTTTGGCAAGTTGCAGATATCGCACATGTCCGGCATGAAGCAGGTCGAAGCAGCCATTGGTAAAGACCATCGGTCGCCATTTGTCAGGGTGACAGGCAATTTCTCGCTGGAGATGATCGAGTAAATATAGGCTGGGTATCATCGCAGGCTGAGGTCGGTTAACCAAATCTTCATCCAAGGAGATGATGAAATCACGATCGCCATCGGCTGAAGTAGAGTAAGTATATTTACAGGCTCTCATGAATTAAGCCTGTTGGCATCATCAAGCCTAGCATCAGTCTCAAGAGGGCTCTGAGGTTCTCAGGTAATTCTTTGAACCAGGAGATACTCACTGTGGATCTAACGATTGGATATCTCAAACCTTGCGTTTGGATTGTGGGGCAAAATGTCAGGGTTTTGAGGCAAAATATCAAATGATTTAATCATGCTTGGTTCCCCTCTAGTTGACTGATAAACGTCGATGCCCCCATTCCTGCACCGCTTGCAAGGTATGGTGTGGCTTCCTTAGAAAATCGTTTTAATCTGCTATCGATGTGTTTTGTGGGTCAATTAAGGCTATCTAAACGCAAAACATGGGATTGTTGTTAAATAAGATTTGGATGAATTAGGTTATTCCCTTGGTGATTGCTAGAGGTTGACGATGATTTTTAATGTTGATGTAGTGTCTGATTTCATTTGCCCGTGGTGCTTTGTCGGAAAACGCCGGATTGAGCAGGCGATGCAAGCAATGGGCGATCGCTACGAGTTTCGAGTTGCTTGGCATCCGTTTCAGCTTAATCCGAGCATGGCTCCCCATGGGATCGAGCGGCGGATCTATCGCACCGCTAAGTTTGGCAGTTGGGATCATTCCCAGGCGCTAGATGCGCGACTCAGCGAAGTTGGCAAGACAGTGGGTGTGGAGTTTGCATTTGAGCGGATGCAGTGGACGCCTAATACGTTTGATGCCCATCGCTTGGTTTGGCTGGCTCAGCAGCACGGAGTACAAGAACCTGTGGTCGAATCGCTGTTTCAGAGCTACTTTGTCAAGGGTGAAAACATTGGCGATCGCCAATTTCTGGCTGAGATGGCGATCGCATCAGGCATTAGCTCAGAGCGAGTTAATCAGTTTTTTAACTGTGATGAGGGCGCTGCTGCCATTCAGGAAGAAGAAACAGCCGCTCGACGCTTGGGTATTAATGGCGTTCCATATATCATTATCAACGGCAAATACTCGCTCTCAGGGGCACAAGATTTTCGAACGATGATCGCCGCATTCCAACAGGCAGATAAATTGGCTCTAGTCGAGCATTAACTGCCAGTAACCAATTCATTGCCCGACGTTAATCTTATTCATCTTATTCTATTCATCTAATTCATCTTCTGATTTTTCCTGGAAGCCACGCATAATTCTTGACAGCTCACTCTTTTCATCCACAGAAATACGGGTAGGGGAGCCGCTGATAATGCCCTCAAAATTGCGGAACGAGTCTTTGATCTCTGGCCCCCTAACGCTAATGGTATATTCTCGAATTCTCGTATCGTGCCACGAGCCACGCATTTTGAATACGTTGATAGCGCGCGACATTTCACCACGAATTTCAACATATTGCAGCAGTAAAATCGTGTCTGTGATTGTTGAAATATGAGAATCAGTAATGGAGTTTGACCCCATAAATTGCTCAGTCGTATTGGTAAAAAATCCAGTAATTTCTTCTTGCTTGGCGAAGCCTGTAACCCCGATCACAAACTGACGGAAGGCATTGTTACTGACGCCTCGATCAAGTGCAGAAAGTGAATCAATAGCAATTCGAGATGGCTTAAAATCAGCAATTTCTGACTTGATAATTTGCAAGTGATCTTCTAAAACTGCTGATTCAGGATACGCACAGATGATTTTTAAGAGGCCCTGCTCTTCCAGGTCTTCAAAATTAATTCCCCATGAATATGCATTGCGAGAAAGCTGGGCTCGAGATTCTTCGTAGGCGAAAAGCAAAGCCCTCTCATTTACTCGGCAACCATCTTGAAGAAACTTGCTGACCAGCAGCGTTTTGCCAGTTCCTGTTGCCCCCGTCGCCAAAATAATTGAGTCTTTGAAGAAGCCACCGCCACACATTTCATCCAAGGTTTTAACACCTGATGACACTCGAACATTTGATGACCGTTGAGTCAGACGCATCGCCCCTAACGGGAAAATACTAATGCCTTGATTGGTGATAGTAAACGGATATTCTCCTTTCATGTGAGTTGTTCCCCGGAGCTTCAAAATCTCAATTGTTCGACGACGACGTTCTCCTTCCAATACATTTCGGACAATGACGACATTATCAGATACAAACTCTTCAACTCCAAACCGGGCAACAGGGCCATATTCATCGACTCGTTCGGTGGTCATGACGGTAGTTGCGCCCACTTGCTTGAGACGGGCAACCAAACGAAAAATTTCTCGGCGCACGACAGCGGCAACGTCATATTGTTGAAAAACGGCAGTCACCGAATCAATTGAGACTCGACCAGCCTTATATTTTCGAATGGCGTATTGAATGCGCTCAATCAGGGCTGATAGATCGAAGTTACCGACAACATCTTGACCTTCTGGATCTGGAGACGCATCCAGAATAAACAGCTTGCCATCATCAATTAGCTTCTGCAAATCCCAACCGAAGCTGTGGGCATTTTTAATAATGTCAACAGGCGACTCTTCAAATGTTACGAAGATGCCTGATTCATCAAATTGAGTGATGCCATTGTAGAGAAACTGAACTGCAAATAGGGTTTTGCCTGTGCCGGATGTGCCACTGACCAATGTTGTTCTGCCGACAGGTAAACCACCATGACTGATGTCATCGAACCCTTCAATCATGGTACGAATTTTTTGAACCCCTGTGAGGGTCATCCCATGTTGTTGTCCATCATAATTAGTTTGCTGCATGGTCTCTGAAGGCAACGTCTTGGAATTATTACTACTAAGTTAGTAAAAATTTCAACTCTACAAAAGTTGACTTGGCTGAACATACGTGATCATAGCAATCAGACTGACTCAGATATGCGATCGCCTGCGTTAGGTTTCATTTTTCAGGCATCATTCCTAGAGTTACTTGTTGATAAAGCGATCGCTTCAAGCAGTATTCAATGTATTTGGTATTTAAAGATGTATTTGAATCAATATGCCTAAACTACTCATATCCTGAATATTCTGAATCATCCTCAAGCAACTCATCATATAGCAAATCCAGACCGATTAAAACCCTTTCACGGTCTGATAAATCACCAATAATTTTTCTGACTGGAGGAGGCAAGATTTTTGATAGCGTTGGAGTGGCCAAAATCTTATCCTCTTCTGCAAGCTGAGGATTTTTTAGCACATCAATTACTTTTAAGGCGTATACTCCTCTAAATTCACGCTCTAAAATGCTTTTTAGAGTTCTTAAAGCCCGAATTGAATTAGGCGTATTTCCAGCGACATAGAGCTTGAGGATGTAGGTTTTATTTGCAGGACTCATAGAGGAAATAGAGGTTCTCCAAACTCTCAAATAGATTAACAATAAATGCAGATATCACCCGTTTAAGGGTCTCTCGGAATGGAGCGCCGATACATCTCGCATAAGTTCGCTAATGTATCAATTAGTGTTAGCCGATACTCTAGCAAGATTTCCTCACTGCGACCTTCCAGCTTAAGCTGTTTAGAAAACTCATCCATTAGCTCCATATGAATTTCGACGACTCGAGCAATCGGAATATCTGCAAAGAACGCCATATTGACATAATTATCAATCATGGGATTAAGGGCGGTTCCTTCTAAAAAGTAACTAAGGATAATTTCTCGATATACAGATTTTAATTGGGCTAAAAATTCTTGCTTCTCACTAGACTGCATGTTGCGAAGAAAGTTCTGCGAATTCCGTCGATAATAGACTCCAAGATATCCCAAACGCTCTTTCAGTTTTTCAGCAAGCCGCTTTTGATGGGAGATAAAAACTGTTGTATTATGCACTCCAAGATCGGCTGCCATTTGAGCGTCATCTTCTACTGCGGGCAGTAAACAGGCGGGAGCGAGTTCTAAAAATTTACCGATGGCCTGATTAATGAACAAACCTATTTGGTTGATCTGATCAGCCTTAATTGTTAGAACACTTGCATAGTAGGCGGTCTTGCGATCGTTAACATGAGAGGATATGTCCATGGATTCTATGTCTTTGTCGAACGAGTTCGGCTCTGATTGCAAATCAGACGATGACTCCAAGAGCAACCCAGGAAGGAGAGCCTCTTGTTGCTCTAATTGGTTGAAGATATAGATTGGATCGACGCAGGTTTCTATCACAAGGCAATCAATATTGCACTTTTCTTGGCTGACAAATTTTAAGAACGTCTCAGCAGAGCTAAATTGCTCCAGCATATAGCCATTGCCTCCCATGGCTTTTGAGAGGGCAGTGGCTAGAGCTTCTGAATAGAGGAGGGCGCAAATTGAGATCTGAGGACGCAAAATAAAGGTGTCAGAGTCGTTTTAGCAGTCGCAGTGACACCGATGGAGTGTCTCGGGGCAATGATATTTATGTAGAAATATCACGCAACATTAGAATATTTAACACTTATTGTAGTTGTAAACGACCATCATGCCTTGAGACGGCGTCATAATTAGAAAAGTAATTAGTCAGTCGTTTGGTCACATTGCTTGGTCTAGCTTAATATGACCAATTTGATTTGACTAAATGGTGGCTTAGCCAAATTAAAGGCATTGGGAAATGCTCACCTGGATGTAAGTTAAGAGCTGAAGGGTTCGTTAGGGTAAAAGGGTATTGGGGAGAAAAGTTGTTTGGGGTCGCTTCTTGCAGCTATTTGCTTTAGTAAAGTTGATTTGGGGCGATCGCCATTACTATCGTTAAAGGCGTTACGTTTAGGTTTGACGAAACGATTCCATTTATGTGTCATAAGGGCACATTATTAAATATTGCTAGATTAAATATTGCTAGCTGCTAGTTTTCTAGTCTGGAGACGATTTGCATATTATTTATGGATATTGGCTCCTTACACGAATTTCTCGATCCTATACCTGTTTGTTCTAGCTCAGACGGGTTGCCGTCGATCTTAGAGCGTCTGAAGCAACATTCTGGCGATCGCATTCTTGTTGTTGGCGATCGCCAAATTGCTGTTGGCCTGTTGTCTGCATCCCAGGTATTGCCATATCTTGTTTTGAGTAATTCAGACCTTGAAGCCTTAGATCCTCTTGTCCCCTCGCCACAGAGCTCGCATGGGCTGAACATAACTCATAGTCTTGCCACTGCCATTGAGATCGTCTGGGTTGAGTTTGGTCATGCCTTGCTCGAGCCAGTGGTCATGCTCGCTGTAGATTCAAGCATTGCCCAAGCGCAGACGTATCTGAGGGGCAGCTCTAAACGAAACTGTATTTTAGTCGATGAATTTGGGCATCCGTTGGGGTTGCTCAATCAAATCAAGTTTTGGCAACAGTTGGCTGATCGGCTCATGCCCCATGCTGGTGAGTTCGGTGGCGAGCGTGGTGACGAGATCGATGACGAGCCAGATGGCGTTCAGTCGTGTAATCCTCCATTGGGTCATCGTCTTGCCGAACGACCCGCTGCCATTAGTTTTCAAGGAAGTTTGCTCACGGCTGCTCTCCGGCTGCTCGAACAGTTGCCCTTACCGCTCAGAGTGCAAACTAGCTCAGGCCAAGTAGTGAGTCAAAATTTGGCATGGCAGCAACAAGTGGGGGCTCTAGACGGTGAATTTGGATTTCAATTCGAGGTCGATCGGGTCTTGTCAATTGCTCATGGGCAATCGCCACTCGGTGGTTCTACGTTTTACTCTACCCAAGGGCGATCGCCCACTGCAGCGGTTCATTCTGAGCGAGATGCTAACCTGATCGGTGATTTGCAGGCAAATTCTGACTCGAGCCTGTGCCGCCTTGGTGATGAACCTAACACGTGCGTATGTGTTTATCCGGCTCACGATGGTGACGATCAGGTCTGGAAGTTTACCAAGGTGCCTCTTCATCTTTCGCTCTCTCAATTGGAAGGAAATCAGAGGCGATCGCCTGCTTCGTTTCATCAGACGCATGGGTTAGACGCAAATTCACCTGTCGATTTAGGTGCATTAGATTTAGGTGCATTAGATGCAGAATCTCAAACAGCAGAGCCTCTCGATGTAGATCGGTTGTGGCTTGTATTGGCTCAAGATGCCACTCGTCAGCAACAGGCGACTCAGGAACTGACGGCTAAAAATGCAGATCTAGTGCAAACGAATCGACTTAAAGACGAGTTTTTGGTAGGAATCAGCCATGAGTTAAAAAATCCCCTGACCTCGATCTTGGGGCTGTCAGGGCTGCTGCGAGAGCAAAAGTTGGGCACGCTCAACGATCGCCAACTCCGCTATGCAGACCTCATTCATCAGAGCGGACGACGACTGATCACGATTGTCAATGACATGCTTGACCTCACTCGGATTGAGATGGGGCAAATTCGTCTATCGTTTGATCTGGTTGGGATTAGTGATGTTTGTCAGGTGGCCTATCAACAGGCTCGACACCTCTGTCTGCTAGGAGAGAGTGCCCATCCTGTTGATCATGATTCGACAGCGCCTCAGCTCGCCTTTAGCCTCGATATCGAGCCAGGGCTAGAGCAGATTGTGGCGGATGAGGTGCGCCTACGTCAGATGCTGGTGCAACTGATTGCGAATGCGATTAAATTTACTCCGGTTGACGGTGCCATTGGTATTCGTGTGGTGTCTTGGGCTAGTTGGGTTGCTTTTACCATATGGGACACTGGAGTTGGTATCCCGGCAGATCAACAATATCTAATCTTTCAAAAGTTTCAGCAGATTGAGCATCCACTCACGCGCCAGTTTGAAGGGACAGGATTGGGGTTAGTCTTGACTCAGCGGCTGGCTCAGCTGCATGGCGGAGATGTGAGTTTTATCTCGACGGAAGGCACTGGGAGCGAGTTTACGCTGCTGTTGCCTGCTTATCCGCATGACGCTGATGCCAATCAACTTACCCCAACGCATCCTGACGCAGCCCGGCTGACTCCATCTCAAAATCGACTAGTTTTGGTCGTTGAGGCAGTGCCAAGTGCGCTAGAGCATTCTACGACTGTGCTGATGAATCTGGGATACCGGGTGGCGATCGCCCGGTCTGGGACTGAGGCCATTAGCAAGATTCGGCAACTTCAGCCACTGGCGATTCTGCTCAACCCTGATTTGCCGTTGCTATCGGGTTGGGATGTTCTAGTCCTGATGAAAACAGATCCGCAGATTAGCAAAATTCCAGTTGTGGTGATGGCTCCAGCGAGTGAGGGTAAGCTGGCTCGTCGGAATGGAGTGACCGGGTTTCTCCCACTGCCGATTCGCCAAAACGCACTGGAACAGATCTTGGCTGCTATTCCTCCGCCTCAGATCACATCTCCACAGAACGAATGTCTGGCAAATCTCACGATCTTGCATTTGAAGGTGCCTGGTTTATCGATTGATGCTCACGAATTGCTTGCTCAGGAATCGTTGGATCACGCCTCAGCAATCGGGATATCTCTGCCGCATGACTCGTCATCGCCGCATCCTCAGGCATCGTCCCTCGATCTAAATCATTTGCTGCATCCCTATCACTGTCGCGTTCTAGAAGTGGATGATCTAGATCAGGCTGAATTGCTAGCTCGCGTCTGGAAACCTGATGTGATGCTTATTGATGGGGCGATCGCCAAGCCAGAGTTACTTGTGCAAGAACTTGCTCAAAATTCGTATCTTGCCGCACTGCCGTTGGTGACTCTGACCCCTAAGGTGACGCAAGCGGCCAATCAAATCTCAAATCTGGCGGTGTTTCCCTGTCTAGAATTATATTTATCGTCAGTTGATTGGACGGAGTCCGCGCAGGTTTCAGCATTGATTCAGGTGATTCAGGTCGCTACAGGTAGAATTCAGACGCCCCACATTTTGCTGGCAGACTTGATGGCGCTGTCGGTATCAAATTCGCCAACAGCTTCTAGTCATGCTGACGGGTCAGCAACTCTATCCCCGGCATTTATTTCATCAGATACCTGGCCGCAAATGTTTATGCGATATGTGCGAGCGGCTGGTTTTCGCTGTTCTACGGCACTGTCTTGGCAGAATGTTCTTGATCAAGTGCAGAATCATCATGTGGATGGGCTGATTCTTTATGTTCAACCTGAGTCACTGGTGCCAACCAGCCTCACCATGCTTAACCGACTCAATCAAGTGACGTCACTGCCCCCTGTTTTGGTGCTTGATGGTGGATGCAGCTCTCTGACTGACTGCCCTGAACCAGCCGCTGTGATTCGTGAGATGCGGGCGATCGCCACCCAGATCGTACCGACATCAATGCCGATGGATCGCCTGCTCGATATCTTGCATCACTTATTAGTTGAGATTCGCTCTGAGGTTTAATTGCTGTTACCGGATGGACTGATTTGTAACGAGGCTGCATGTGCTTGTCTGGCGCGTGGAAACCGAATCCGAACCAGCTCATACCGACCTGACGTGCCCAGCCGCCGATATTGGCGAGGGCGCAAGGGGGCAGCCTCAATTTCTTCGGGGTGGCCTAACAGCAGACCCGACGGAACACCAGTTTCAAAGGCATACTCACGCATATGTTTGACTGCTGCATCAGGACTGGAGCGAAATGTCACAGGTCTCTGAGCATAAAACACAACGCTGGGTTTACCAAACCCGGTCATCACAATTGGTTCATGGGGTCGGTGCACGCGAACCAGAGTTTGAGCTAGCTCTCGCAACGGCAGTTGGCGTTGGCTGTCTACGATTACCAATGTCGGCATCAGGCTGACGACTAAGAAGGCTGCAAAGCCAATCAAACTGACGCTCCATAGCCAGCGACCCTGTTGAAACACCAGCAATAGTCCGCTGATAGCCGCCACCATGAGCCAGATCAGGCTCCCTTCGGTCAAAATTGACGACTGGTGCATCAGTTGAGGCAAATCGGGCATGGTCAAATCGCCTCCCATCCAGTTGAGGCTATAGCGAACTGCACCCGCCAAGAGCACGGCAACGCCAACCTGAATCCAACTGCTGATCTTAACTCCGCGACTCAGCGAGGGTTGAGTCATCTCATTGCTCCACAGCAGAGCGACTAAAATCGCAGCCGCTGGGATCAGTGGGATCACATAACTCGGCAATTTTGTGACTGCCACGGTGAAAAAAAGAAAAATGACCGCAAACCAGACCAATGCAAATAACCCCAGCTGCTGGTGACGGGGCTGATTTTGCCATCGCTGACGCTGCCAAAATCGAGTCTGAGCGATCGCCACCGGCAGATAAATTGACCAGGGTATAAAGCCCACCAAAACCACGCCAAAGTAAAAATACCAGGGAGCCGCATGGTGATTGACAACGCTCGTAAAGCGTTCAAAATTGTGATAGCCAAAAAAGTCTTCAATAAAGTCTTGGCCGTTGAGCCATGTCACTGCCACATACCAGGGCAAGGTAATGATGCCGATGATGGCCGCGCCCTTCCAGACCCGCAGTTCGCGCAAGCCGGTGCTGAAATTGCCCGTGTATAGCAAAAATGCGCCAATAATCAGACTGGGAATCACCAACCCCACCGGTCCTTTAGCTAGAACTGCCAATCCTAGTAATGTGTAGACGGCCAGATACCACCGGGCTTGATGTAGAGGCTGGCGGGGTTGAGTATAGCCACAAAAAAACGCTAGGAGAGCCGTGCCCATGCAGCCGCTGAGCACCATGTCAGAAACACCGATGCGTCCCCAAGCAATGGTTTGAACGTTGATAGCGATTGCAGATGCGCCAATCCAAGCGGTGAGCCAGCTCTTTGCCGATTGGGGAGATGCGGCGGCTGGCACCTGCTCGCCGTCTGCGGCACCCTTCAGAGTGGTGTTGCCAAAGCGCTGTAATACGTAGAAGCCCATGATCATAAGGGCGATCGCGGCCAGAGCCGATGGCAACCGCACCGCAAACTCATTGACCCCAAACATCTGATAGGCGATCGCCATTAGCCAGTAAATCAGCGGCGGTTTGTCGAACCGAGTTGCGTCATTAAAATAGGGAGTAATCCAATCTCTCGTCACCCACATTTGCCGAGCCGCTTCTGCAAATAGCGGCTCTGTTTCATCGACTAACCCGACTCCACCTAGCTTCCAAAAAAAGCCCAACCAAGCAATCAGGAGCATCCAACCTATTGAAACAACCCACAGAAAAATAGGTGTCTGTTCCCATTTTCCTAAAAACTGCTTGATTGGTTGATTGACATTCACCTTCATACAAATTTCTAGCCTGGCCCAGTTAACTTCACTCACGCCCTGTTGACATCAAGCATGCTATCTCAATGCTGATTTGCAGCACTAGATGCTAATGACGAGTCTGTTAAAGTTTTCATCCATAAACATTAATTACATGTCTGAGATTCTCAAATAACGCCCAGCCCCTACTTTACCTGCAAATCCGCTCAATCCTGCACTTAAACGGATGTCGTGGGGGCTTATTCACTCTATGGTTCTAGAATTAATCGCCATTCTTGAGACTCAGTATTCCAGCGTGGCAGATCCGTCTTGCCGATGACATATGGCCCCCAATAGCGCCGAGAACCATCTTGGGCAAATGCAATCAAGACATCCCCGGATTCCAATTGCAGATCAGTCTCTGGCAACGATAGCAGCAGACCCTTAGCACTTCCTTCTTCGGGCGCAAAATCCCAATGGACGGGTTCTTTATAGGTGAATGCAGATGGCTCAGTTGCCTCACCCTCGGAGTAGGTGGCAGACTGGCTCAGCAAGGCAACTCGCACGGGGTGCAAGGTCTGATTACTGACGCGCAATTGCCCTTGCGGAAATGCCTCTAGAGGAAAGGCAGAGGACGGCTGCTCGGCCTCATCAACAGCACTGGGTGCAGGAGACGCAGAGGGTAATGTCGATGGAATTGAGTTGGGAATGGGTTGCGAGGGGTCATCTGGCACTCCGGTGGGGCGGCTGCCTGAATCTATTTCAGCGGCCTCTTGTGGCGTGACAGACGAAACCCACAGGCTCGTGCGGATGACATAGAGGCCTAGCACGATTAAGCTCACCACAACTCCGCCGAGCCCAACGGCAAGACCATATCGCTTGAAATCAGCGTCTTTGGTTGTCTCTTTGGTCAATGCTCCTGTGCTCCCTGAGGCTTGTAGTCTATCTATAATCTATTTCTTGTTGTTGCGTTGTTGCGACCTATCATGCTCTTGAGAACCTGTTCACATGCCAATTCAGATGTGTGTTTGAGCTGTTTAAGCTCCTGAGGCTAGTGACGGTCAGAATGACAGGATCTGGCGGCGAAAGTCAGGAATGGGATCAACGCAGTGTCTATATCCACGGCTGACTTATGACTCCCGTTCTGCTAATTTCTGATCTATTCTCAAGAGCAGTCGTTGCATTGTGGAGCAAGGTCATCCTGTGCAAAACACGCGTTTGAATAGTCTGGTCGATGTTGGTTCTGAGCGACTGGTCCGTTGGTTACAAAATCCTTGGAGACGGACTTCGCTACTAATTATCAGCTTACTCTTTGGCAATTTTCTGGCAACAGTGGTCGCAACGACAACGGGGCAAACCGCAGATTGGGATGTTTTGGTGGCGCTCCTGTTGCTAGGGTTGATAGAGCTGACTAACTGGCTAGTATATGGCAGCCTGGGCAGGCGATCGCCAACAGTGAACCCAGTGCCGCGATCGCTCGTTGTCATCATGCTCAACGGCATCAAATTGGGTCTGATTTATGGGCTGTTTGTCGAGGCGTTTAAATTGGGGAGTTGATAACGTCAATGACCAACGATTCAAGAACTGGTTATTCAGCAACCGACTCTATGACATCCGATCAAATCATCACCGACCGTCACTCGGCACTAATTGAAGCGCTGAGTCCGTGTGTGGCAGGTCGCTCACTGGGTGCATCAGAACTAGAGCACTTAGAGCAGCTAACACTTACCAATTCGTCAGCCTGTCAGGCGTTTGGTGTCAATGCTGATACTATAACGTCGATAGTTCAAGCTCGGGTTCAGCTATTTCAATCTATCTATCCAGCGTTGAAGCAGTTTTGCGGCTCTGCCTTAGGGTGGGCAGACAGTCCGATTCATACCGTTTGGTATCTTTGGTTGCCGTTGGCAATGCAGCTCGCTGAGGGCTATCGAACCCTCGGACGCCCCTTCATTCAAGGTGTTTTGGGAGGCCAAGGCACCGGAAAAACCACGCTTTCTGCCGTTTTGGCGCTGATTTTGAACCATTTGGGATATCAGGTGTGTGCCCTCTCTCTAGACGATTTGTATAAACCCTATGCGGCAAGGCTCCAGCTGCAAGAGGCCGATCCCAGGCTGCGTTGGCGAGGGCCACCGGGTACCCATGATGTAGATTTGGGGATTGAAACGTTACAGCAATTGCAAACGGCTGCCCCCGATCGACGAGTTGAAATCCCCCGTTTTGATAAATCGGCTTGGCATGGAGCAGGCGATCGCACCGTGCCAGATGTAGTGCAGGGGGTGCATGTTGTCCTGTTTGAGGGTTGGTTTGTAGGGGTGCAACCGATTGCGCCTGAGCGGTTTGATCATCCGCCTGAGCCGATTTTAAGTGCTGCCGATCGGGCATTTGCCCGCGATATGAACGAGCGGCTCCGAGAGTATGTACCTTTGTGGGATCACCTCGATCAGCTCATGATCTTGTGTCCAGAAGACTATCGACTCAGCCAACGGTGGCGCAAAGAGGCTGAACACCAGATGAAGGCATCAGGTAAATCAGGCATGTCTGACGATGAAATTGACCAGTTTGTCACGTATTTCTGGAAAGCTCTCCATCCTGAGCTATTTATCACTCCACTGCTCAGTGATCCAGATGCTGTCGATTTGGTGGTTGAGATTAAACCCAATCACGCGCCTGGAACGATTTACTGTCCAGGTCGTTCTGCTGGGGTGGGTTGAGTGGTTAGGGTTTGATATAGAGTCTGTGCCTGCTTAGTAATCAGGTGCCAGTCTCCATTGGCGATCGCCTGCCTGGGAAATAGCTGGCTCGATAGCCCCACGGCGATCGCTCCAGCAGAAATAAAATCTCGAGCGTTTTGGAGGGTGACTCCTCCCGTGGGGATCAGTGGAATATGCCCTAGAGGCCCCTGTAAGCTGCGAATGTAGGCCGTTCCGCCTACTGCTTCGACTGGAAAAACTTTAACGCTGGCGGCTCCTGCTTGCCACGCAGTCACAATTTCTGTAGGCGATAGCGCCCCTGGAATCACTGGGATTTGGTGCTCTACAGCTCTGTAAATCAAGTCGGTATTCGTGTGGGGAGTGAAACAAAACTGGGCACCAGCAGCGATCGCCTCGCCCATCTGGGCTCCATTGAGCACCGTTCCTGTGCCGATGGTGCAGTCTGGCAACTCAGCGCGCAGCTCCTGAATTAGATCGGCGGCGGCGGCGCTTGTCCAGGTGATTTCAATTAACCGAATTCCCCCTTTGGCGATCGCCCGAGCCATTTGCTGACCCAGTATTAAGCTTGGCGCTCGAATGACGGCGATCGCCCGATGCTGCTTTGCTAGAGAGAGCCAAGAACAAGATGACATAGCCTTACATTAAGAGTACTTCTCTGTAGATTTCTCTACAGGTATTAATCAAGAGTTATGAATGAGCGAGTGTAAAACAGATCCTAGTTTAGGAGTCGCCAGGCGAGCAGCGTCTAACACACTCCATTGGTTTGAAGGTCTCGACTGTAGCGATCTAGCCCCGGTCATAACGCCCTATCAATGGCTGATTGTTGAATTCACTCAATTCTGTAAAACAAAAAGGGCACTGATGGAGTGCCCTCTGACAAGTTGATTTAACCTAACCTGATCGGCAACAGCAGTTGCTGATGATACTCAACGAGAGCAATCAATCAGGCGATCGCCGCTACCTTCACATCATTGGTTGCTAATAGCTCTTGCAACTCTTCAGCATCTACCGTTTCGCGCTCAATTAGCATGCTAGCCAATTGGTCTAAGACATGGCGATTCTCTAGAAGAACAGTCTTAGAACGGCGATACGCTTGCTCAACCAGATTACGAACCTCATCATCGACCGCCGCCGCCGTTTCCTCGGAGAAATCGCGCTCAGAAGCAATATCACGCCCCAAGAACATATTGCCTTGCTGACGACCTAAAGCCACTGGCCCCAGGCGATCGCTCATGCCAAATCGCATCACCATTTGACGAGCAACTCGCGCCACCTGCTGCAAATCGTTTGACGCACCTGTGGTGACTTCTTCCTCACCAAAGATCACTTCTTCAGCGATACGTCCACCCAAGGCAACCGCCATCTGGTTTTGCAAATAAGAGCGAGAGTAAAGCCCAGAATCCATGCGGTCTTCACTCGGGGTAAACCAGGTCAACCCGCCTGCTCGCCCGCGAGGGATAATACTGATTTTCTGAACCGGGTCATAATCTGGCATGAGGGCACCTACCAGCGCATGTCCGGCCTCGTGGTAAGCCACAAGCTCTTTCCGCTTCTCGCTCATGACGCGATCTTTCTTCTCGGGGCCTGCTAGAACCCGATCAATGGCATCGTTCACCTCATCCATTGAGATCTCAGTCAGGTTGCGACGAGCAGCCAAAATCGCCGCTTCATTCAGCAAATTGGCCAAGTCTGCCCCCGTAAACCCAGGCGTGCGACGGGCAATCTTCTCCAAGTCAACATCTTTCGCCAGCGTCTTACCCCGAGCATGGACGTTGAGAATTTCCAGACGTCCAGCATAGTCTGGCCGATCGACGACCACCTGACGGTCAAATCGCCCCGGACGCAGCAATGCGGAATCAAGTACGTCGGGGCGATTGGTTGCCGCAATGATAATAATGCCAGTGTTCCCCTCAAATCCGTCCATTTCGGTCAGGAGTTGGTTAAGCGTCTGCTCTCGCTCATCATTGCCGCCGCCCAAACCAGCACCGCGCTGGCGACCGACCGCATCAATCTCATCAATAAAGACGATGCAGGGCGCATTGGCTTTAGCCTGCTCAAACAAATCTCGAACCCTTGAGGCACCAACGCCAACAAACATTTCAACAAACTCTGAACCGGAGATGGAGAAGAAAGGAACCCCCGCTTCACCGGCAACAGCTCGGGCTAGCAAAGTTTTGCCCGTTCCGGGAGGGCCAACCAAAAGCACACCCTTAGGAATTTTGGCTCCAACTGCTGTAAAGCGATCGGCGTTCTTCAAGAAGTCAACCACTTCAGCAAGCTCAAGCTTTGCTTGTTCGATCCCTGCGACATCGCCAAAGGTCACCTGGGTTTGAGGCTCCATCTGAACTCGTGCCTTAGACTTGCCAAAATTCATTGCCTGACTGCCCGGGCCGCTTTGAGCACGACGCAGCACAAAAAACAGAACAACTAGCAGCAAGAAAGGAATCAAAAGGGTACTTAGTACTCTGACTAGCACATTATCATCAGCCTGAGGAATCACTGAAATATCAACGTTGTGCTCACGCAGAATGCTCAGCAAGTCGGGGTCGTTGGGCAAATTTACGGCGATCTTTTCACCGTCTTGCACCGTAACTTGGGCTGTCGAGCGATCAGAGCTGATGCTCACCTTCTCAACGCGATTCTGCTGCACTTCTTGAATGAACTGGTCATAGCGCCAGCGCGTGCTCGTTTGGGGCTGCCTTTCTAGTAAAGCCGTTGCTAAAAAGACAACCACCACTACCAGAAGGGCATAGAGTCCTGCATTTCTCCACCGCTTATTCACCGAGATGAATCCTCCTAAATTTCGAGTCTGAGGACATTTGTAATGCTTCTCATTTTAATTGTTAATTAATATTAACGCATCTCAGAAACCTTTCACAATTTAGCTGGGTCAGGCTAGACATGCGTTGAGAGGCCAAACGTCATCAGTTCAAACCGTTCGATCGCATTGAGCGCCGTTGAGATACCTTCATTTTGCCATTTGTTTTTTTGAATGGTAGTCGATTCGTTGAATTGTTAAGAATAACTGGATCAACACAAGGTCTGATGAGCCTTTTACAGCGGCCTAAAACGGCGTGTAAACCACTGAAAAGTAGATGCCATTTTCCTGGAGGCTATTACCGTTGCGATTTACATCAACCAAGGGTAAGCCAAAATCAAGGCGCATATTAAGGCGATCGCCCTGCTGCCATAGCAATCCTAGACCAATGGCTGCAAGGGTTTCAGTGTCAGGATCAGGGGCGTCAATGTTCCATCCTCGACCGATGTCAAAGAAAGGTGCCACTTGAAAGAGTCCATCAATCTGGCGCGCCCTGACGATGGGAATACGAACTTCGCCCGATATCAAGATGCCGTTATCGGTCAGCAACTCATCCTGGCGATAGGCGCGAACGGTCTGTTGCCCACCAAGGCCAACCTGTTCGAGTGGCACGAGGGCTCTATCGGCCAGCTGCAGATCACCACGCACGAGTAGCAGCGTGTTGGGAGCCAATAATCGTACCCACTGGGCTTGCCCCCGCCAAGCAAAAAATCGACTGTCTGGCCCGTCTGCATTGACGGTGGCGTCAAACGCATCTAGCCCGACAGTAAATTGCGATCGCGCAGCAATGACTTGGCGGGTACCTTGCCGAGTCCAGTCTTGGGCAAACCGGAGCGCAGAGATGCGGGTGCGACCCTCATCATCAGCCCCAGATGACTGAAACGGGATCGGCTCCCCCAAAAACCCTTCTAAAAACTCACTTTCACTCTCGCGTCGAGAGGCCGTCAGGCTGAGGGCAAATTCCTGGGTTGGGGTCTCAATCAGTGGCTGCCGCACCGTTAGCTCATAAAAACGGGATTGAGATTGAATATCGAGAATGGTAAATGGGTCTTCAATCACCTCGCTATCGGTTGTGCCAAAGCTGAAGCTAACCGTTCCGTTGCGAGCATTGATGGGATAGAGATAACTCACGTCCAGGCTGTCGCTGCCGTTCGTATTACGATAGCCAACACTGAGACCATCCCCTTGCCCCAACGCATTGTCATGGGTGACTTGAACGCCGCGACGAAAGGTGCCAACGCTGGGCGATCGCCCGTTGTCTAGCACTAAATCAACTGCAAACGCATCGGCCTGATTGACCGCCACATTGAGCAGGCTGGTGCCTGGGCGAGCTCCTGCCGCTAATTCTGCCGAGATCGTATCAATCAGGGGATTAATCTGGAGCAGTTGTAAGCCTTGCAGCAGCTGATCGACATTCAGTGGTGTTCTGGTAAACCGCCTTAACCGTCGGCGCACATAGCTTGGATTAAGTCGCCCTTCAACTGTGACGTCAATTTCTTCTAACTGCCCCTCAATCACCTGAATTGTGACCACGCCTGCATCTAGCACTTGTGGGGGAATGAACGCTCCGGACGTAATGTAGCCCCGCTCTGTATAGTATTGCGTGATGGCAGAACGGGCTTGCAGCAGTTGTGAAAAACTAAGGGGCTGATTGATCAGTGGATTCGTGCCATCGGGAGGGGAAGGATCGTCTGCTAGGGGCGCAACCACAGCCCGCTTAGCAACCTCAGCCAGCAACTCCGCATCAAAAATGCTGCTGCCGACTACGTCAAACCGTTCAACGAGAATGGCATCCGGTATTTCTCCTGCAGGAGGGGCAGGTAATTCATCCTCAGAGGGCTGATCAGATGATGGAGCCTGAGGTCGCAGCAACTCTTCTGGGGGAGGCAATGGGCGCGGCGATGCCGGCTCAGGAATCGGTTCAAGCGAGGGGGGTTCTGCGACTTGAGCCAGATCAAACGGTACGGGCGGAAGGGGAACACCCGGTGGGGGGAGCGGGCTGGCCTCTTCGGATTTAGAGTCGCGGCTATTTGAACGCTGAGCCGATTCAGCCATCTTCACCAAAACTGTCTTGGCGTGAACCGATTCAATTTGGACAACGCCAACAAGATCGACAGATGTCCAAGTTGCTGTGCCAACGAGAATGAGCCAGATGCTGGGAGCACATCGTTGGAATATCATGCACGTTGTAGAAAAAGGATGACACCACTATAGACAATCTTGAGAACCAAAATCGAGCGATCGCCCTCAGAATCCATCCTGTTCGATGATATGTTCGGCAATGTCATGGACAATCATGCGAATTGCGCCCTCCCAAGCGCTGTAATCCAGCGTTACGGTGATCACATAGCGCTGATCTTCGATCTTGGCCGCGACGGTGGTGCCCAATACTTTAGAATTTTGCCCGGTTTTTTCGCCAATCCAGAAGGTGTTGGGTAGGCCTTTGAGACCGGCATAGCCCAGTTTCCAGTCCCACTGTTCAACCAGAGAATCGAGCAGAATATCGTCGCCTGAATGCTCGAAATTATAAATCTTGACCATCATGTCGGTGAGTTCATCGGTCGTCATGCGATTGGTGCCCGATGAGCCAAAGTTAGAAGGGTAGGTGCTCTCACCCACGAGCTTATGACCTACATAGGTATCGTCATAGCCGCGATCGCCCAAGACTTGATTAATATAGTCCAACCCGACAAAGTCGATCAGCTGATTGGTGGCAATGTTGCTGCTATCGTTGATCATGCGGCGCAGCACTCTTCTCAGCGGATATTCAACCCCGACACGAATGTCAGACGCATCTTCGGTATAGTTGCTTTGCTCAATCACCATCGGCGTATCGAGGTCGATGTCTTCGTCAATGATCTTTTGCACAACCGCCATGCCAATGGGCAGCTTAATCAAACTGGCAGGGCTAGCCGGAGGCACGTTGCCATTGAGACGACGACATTCCCCACTTTCAACATGACACACCGTAATCTTGACGCGCGATCGTCCCAGCCCAGTTTGTTCAGCAATAGGAATGAGAAAGTCTGAGCGAGCCGTGTCGTAGTTATATGCGGCTCTGGCCAAATGGGGCTGATATTCCTCAATTTTCTCGATCGCCTCATCGTAGTGCAACGAGCCCTCAGGAATCGTGTGCAGTGCTGCCACAGCTTCTGACCATGCAGTATAAATTTGACCAACGGTATCAACGGTTGGATCAGTCTGCTGAGCAAGTTCCAACCCCTCTGCTGCTAGCCGATGAGCCTGCTGCCAGTTTTCTTCTCCCGCTGCTTCAACCTGAATGCGAATCTCGACGGCTTGGAGCTGCTGGAGCAGTTGAGCTGGGGCAGAAAACATACCCTTTGCTCCTGCCACCAACGTCTGCACCGAGTCCGGATGATCTAGCTCAGCCTGAAGGCGATCGCGCATTGCATACAAATCTGCCAGAGATGTTACAGGAGGCAAACTTGGTGCTGCTGAATATGGAGCCTCAATTTGGGGAGCTATCGTTGCGGGGGCATAAAGCACATTTGACCCTGCTACCAAGCTCAGAGATGCAACCGGAACCGCTATTACGCGCAAAAGCCAATGCATGAACTAACCTCACACCGATCTCGCGATCGCCCACTTGATTTTGATATGGAATGATTTAACGAGCGAACGAATGAACATGCCACCCTCACTATAAAACTACATGACTGCTCCCGCATATGACTGCCACGATGAATACAGTGCGTCAATAGTCAGGGCATTAACAGTGCATCAGTTGAGTGCGCCCAATGCATATGAGTGAGCCATTCCAGTGAATGCACCATTCTAAATGCCTCAGCTCAGTACGTCAGCGGCAACCTAATGAGGTTTACAGTTCAGTCATTGATCGATAAATTAAGAAGCTATAGGTATGGTTTGGATCTAAGGTTGACGCCGAATGCGTATTGAAGAAGTCCGTCGGTAGGCTAAGGCTAGCGGGTGACAGGCAGATGTAGGGCTGTTGTGCGCTTAAAATTGCACAATTAAGATAGTGCGATTAGGGTAGACGTTCCTGAAAATAGTCAGGTTTATGGATTTTCCAATATGGAGCAAACAATCACTCCAATCGGTAGCTATGCCCCAGATTTTGAATTGCCAGGTGTGGATGGGGCAGTTCATCATCTGGCACGTTATCTAGACCGATACGGAGGGGTGGGCGTGGTCGTAATGTGCAATCACTGCCCGTATGTTCGCCAATATCTTAAGCGGCTTAAATATCTGCAATGTGAGTTTCGACCTCAGAACTTTACCCTAATTGGGATTAATGCCAATGATGATCGACAGTTTCCTGATGATAGCTTTGAGCAAATGAAGGTCTTCGCAGCGCAGCAGAAACTCAACTTTCCATATTTGCGGGATGTGGCGCAAGATGTGGTGCGAACCTTTGGAGCAGAGCGAACCCCAGAAGCGTTTTTAGTGGATCGGCTTGGCGTGATCCGCTATCGCGGCCTAATTGATGACAATGCTCAAAATCATCGAGCGGTTACGACTCACTATTTTAGAGATGCGATCGCCCATCTACTCGCTAACAAACCCATTGAGCCGACTGTTACCCCTGCGATTGGCTGCTCGGTCAAGTGGTGCGACTAGTTTGTCATATCCAGAGTTGGAGGCGCGATCCGGTTTTTCTTCTGAAAAAACATTAAATCTCTATCAACCTTGGTTAGCCTATCAAACTGCCCACTAAAAGCGTCAAACTTCATAATTCTGCTGCTATGTTAGGTGGGAAGTCTTGCAGATTGGGAAATTGTCACTAAATGGGGACCACATATCAAAGGGTTTTACTGAAATTGAGTGGTGAAGCCCTGATGGGCCAACTTTCCTATGGGATTGAGCCTGCTATTGTTCAGACCATTGCTCAAGAAATTTCTGACGTTGTTGCTAAAGGCGTTCAAATTGCCATTGTTGTAGGGGGGGGAAATATCTTTCGCGGGGTAAAAGGTGCCGCTGCAGGTATGGATCGTGCCACTGCCGACTACATTGGCATGATTTCTACAGTCATGAATGCCATGACATTGCAAGACGCCCTAGAGCGGATTGGCGTGCCCACGCGGGTGCAAACGGCAATCGAGATGAAAGAAATTGCTGAACCTTATATTCGACGGCGTGCCATTCGCCATCTGGAAAAGGGTCGGGTTGTGATCTTTGGTGCGGGTTCCGGTAATCCGTTTTTTACAACCGATACTACGGCTGCCCTTCGAGCGGCTGAAATTAGCGCTGAGGTCTTGTTTAAGGCAACGAAAGTCGATGGCATTTATGATTCTGATCCTAAAATTAACCCGAACGCGCATCGCTATAAGAGCTTGAACTATGGGCATGTTCTCACCCAAGATTTGCGAGTGATGGATGGTACGGCGATCGCCTTATGTAAAGATAATGATATTCCCATTGTTGTGTTCGATTTGTCCGTATCCGGTAACATTCACCGAGCCATTATGGGAGAATCAATAGGAACAATTGTGGGAGGCTCCTGTGAAATTAGCTGACGTTGAGAATCAGATGCAAAAGGGGATTGAAGCAACGCTACGATCGTTTAATACGATCCGTACGGGGCGCGCCAATGCAGCAATTCTCGATCGGGTCATGGTGGACTACTATGGCAGCCCAACACCCTTGAAGTCTTTGGCTAATATTTCGACGCCTGATTCATCGACAATCATCATCCAGCCCTACGACCCCGGCAGCATGACGGTGATTGAAAAGGCCATCATGATGTCAGATGTGGGCATCAACCCTAGTAATGATGGTTCGGTAATTCGCCTGAACATTCCGCCGTTGACGAGCGATCGCCGCAAAGATCTGGTAAAAATTGCATCTAAGATTGCGGAAGAAGGCCGAGTCTCAGTGCGTAATGTTCGCCGAGACGCGATCGACTCGGTGCGTAAGCAAGAAAAGAACAGCGAAATTTCTGAGGATGAGTCGCGAGATATTCAAGACGATATTCAGAAACTTACCGATAAATATGTCAAGAAAATTGACGAGCTACTTGTTCAAAAAGAAGAAGACATTACAACGGTCTAGCAGGTTAATAGCGACCTGAACGGCTGTAAATGAACACGCCCAATACGATGCCGATGATGGCCATCTGTTGTGAGTGCAAGATCAGCCCTGGAATTATCCATGATTTGACCATTAGCACCACAATGAGGCAAAGAATTAAGCCCCAGAGGTTAGCGCTATTGCGGATTGATTGGTGAAACACCCGATTTAACAAATAGACTGCCAAGGCTCCTAGCCCTAAGGCGACTGCCAGCCCCATGATGGGGCTGAGCGACCCCGAATAAAGCAAAGTAAGGGTTTGAGCAATCAGTTGAAACCGCAGCCCCACTAAAATCAGCCAATCAACCACCGTGGCGATCGCCACGGTCAACAAAGCTGACTGAATCAGGGCCTTCCAGGGAAGATGTCTAAACCTACGCAACGGATTGCTCATCGGGCAAGGCTATGGAGATTGCTCAAAACTGTAACGTGAATCCGGTCTGGTTTTTGCAGTTTTGGAGATAGGGACGTTGTGCCCACTATCACGGCAGGACTGAATTCATCAGAGGTCTATCCGCGTTCTGCAGCAATACTGCTTCTTGTGAAAAACTAGACCGTCATAATGCGATCGCGCGCATCGAGTCGTTGACTTTGTGCTAACACGTCACGCCGCGCCCACTGATCCGCCGCTAAGATTTCGTCCAGGGTTGGCGCTGGCCGATTGTCAGCGTGGTGGCGATCGCACGTGGACTCAATCAGGCGAGGGATATCTAAAAACTGAATCTGTTGGTCTAAAAACAGAGCCACCGCCTGTTCATTCGCAGCATTAAGCACTGCTGGCATAGACCCTCCAGCCCGCCCAGCCGCATAGGCCAACTGCATGCAAGGATATTTTTGATGGTCGGGCTCTCGGAAAGTTAAGTCTCCAGATTTCACTAGATCTAACGAGTTCCAGGTGGTCGCCACCCGGTCAGGATAGGACAGCGCATAGAGCAATGGTAGGCGCATGTCGGGCCATCCCAACTGTGCCAACACTGACGTATCTTGCAGCTCAATCAGCGAGTGAATGATGCTCTGCGGATGAATCACAATATCGATGTGATCATAATCTGCCCCAAACAAAAAGTGGGCTTCGATCACCTCAAGCCCTTTGTTCATTAGTGTGGCTGAGTCAATCGTGATCTTTTGCCCCATCGACCAGTTGGGGTGTTTGAGCGCATCGGCAACTGTGACAGCGGCTAGCTGCTCAACAGGCAAATCGCGGAATGCCCCCCCGGAAGCCGTCAGAATGATACGCCGTAGCCCACCCTCGGGCACCCCCTGCAAACATTGAAAAATTGCTGAATGCTCAGAATCAGCAGGCAATAGCTTAACGCCGTGTTTCTCAACTAGGGGGAGAACGATCGGTGCCCCGGCAATCAGAGTTTCTTTATTGGCGAGGGCAATATCTTTACCCGCTTCAATGGCCGCAATGGTTGGCAACAGACCCGCACAGCCCACGATGCCAGTCACCACGGCCTCAGCATCTCCATATCTGGCTACCTCGACAACCCCCGCCTCCCCTGCCAACAAAATTGGCTGAGGGTTAAGATGGGCGATCGCCTCTTTGAGAGCTGGAAGCAGAGTCTCATCACAGATGGCGGCAATTTCAGGGCGAAACTCACAGATTTGCTGAGCCAGTCGTGAGACATTTTGCCGTGTGGCTAACCCGACAATCCGAAACTGATCCGGGTGATGGGTAACAATGTCTAACGTCTGAGTGCCAATTGAGCCAGTTGAGCCGAGGAGAGTAATTGCTTTAACCACGGTGCTTCACACAAATTTCAGAATCGGCAGCCCCTCCACTATAAGATGCTAAGGATCAGTTTTCACACGCTTCTTTGTCAGAGCCACAGAGTCCGCTCGATCTTTTAGCAGGTTTCTGACTAAAGAATCTCCCAAACAACAGACCTGTAAAACTGGGTAATGTGGGTTATAGCTCTGTGTTAGAAGACCTCTAGCACCCCCTGCCCCATATCGACAGATCTTGTTTTCTGAAAACTCTCCTATGTCAGCAGTAGAGCAAATAAGCCACATAGCGCAATGCCATCAAACACGCCTGCTCCTCCAATACTGAGCACTCCGGGTGTCATCGCTTGGATTTCTTTGAGGTGTAATAAATCTGCCCCAACTAACGTTCCTAAGACGCCTCCGGCAAAGGCAACTGGAGCAGCCTGGGCTGATGGGGCAATCACCAATGCCGACAGGGCTGCAGCAATTGGTGCTAGTAGGGGATTCATTTGAATGCCAATTCCAGGAACAACTTTTGCGCCGCAATAGCTCACACCAGTGACGAGTGCAGTCACTATCAAAATGGCGATCGGCGAACTGCGGCCAAATTGGTAAACTGCTAAAACTAGCGGAATTAATCCACCGCCAACGTTCAAGGCTACAACGGTAGACTGCTGAATTTTTTGAACCGGAATTCCCCAAAACTGTCTTAGCCAGAATGACATCACATCATCAAGCACTTCAGCCTGAGACTCTACCCGATAGAGAGGAATATTGATAGCGCTGCCCAACACGATGGCGGCAAATAGCACCAGCGCCAATTCAGAACTGAATCCAAGTCTTGCTGCCGCTGTTTGAACCACATCAACGGTCAAGAAGACCCAAAAGAAAGGCAGCAGCAGCAGCAATAGCAAAAATAGAATGAACGAGACAGGCAGGTAGATCATTGCAGCATTGATGTCGCTGAATAGAGCGTTGTTCATCTCCTTCTATTTTCTATGAATTAGCTGTGAATTAACTGGGATTGTTGCTTAACATGAGATGGATTTGATCGGCAGCAATGAAGGTGGGATGTGCGTTGTATAGATGACACGAACATCGCTAACCTATTGTGCGGAACTGCTTGTGAGAAACTGTGGGCAAAATGCCTCTGCCCCACCGCTGATTTCTGCTGGTTATGACTGCTGCAATCAGACTGAGAAGGAGGCAGAGGGCGATCGCCCTCTGCCAAGAGACCTGCTAAGAGTCTCACTTGCTACTGCGATTGACCAGAAGCTACCCCAATCACAGCGCAACGGCTATACGAATGCTGCTGCAGTCAGCTGGAGCGAGTCAACATTGATTAAAAGAGCCACGTCTTTCTCGCTCGTGCTGATGAGCGTGCTGGTGCCCACTTGAGCAATGGTCAGGCTGCCAAACTCTAGCCCCCCTGCCAGACGAATCTTGTCTTCCTCTAGCTTGAAGTCTTGAACAGTATCCATGCCGTTGCCATCGAGGACAAAAAAGTCTGCGCCGCTGCCGCCAAGCAGCACATCTTGACCTCGCCCACCGATGAGCACGTCGTCGCCACTACCTCCGATCAAGGTATCGTCACCATTGCCACCGATGAGCAAATCATTACCTGCGCCACCGATAAGGGTGTCATTACCACCGCCACCCCGAGCAGTATCGTCACCCGCACCACAGCGCGCGATGTCGTTGCCGCCGCCGCCTCGATGAACGTCATTCCCCGCGCCACCCCGCATGATATCAGCTGCCGCACCGCCAATCAGGAGGTCGTTGCCGCCGCCGCCTTTGAGCAGATCCGTGCCTTTACCCCCTCGGAGTACGTCGTCGCCACCCCCTCCACGAAGGGTGTCTCCAAAGGAACCACCAATGAGAATGTCGTCGCCTGCGCCACCGATAATGATGTCGCTGCCGTTACGCCCAATGATGCGATCGCGCCCAGAGCTGCCAATCAGCACCTCACTACGATTTGAGCCTCGGATGATGTTAATCGTTACATCAACCCCGCCATCATCGTCGCCATCACCGCCGCTAGGAGGGACGACAATCGGAGCGTTATCATCGCCAGGAGGGACAATAATTGGATCATCATCGTCAGCCACATCGTTATCTAGGATCGTCAGCACGGTCGAGCTTTGTGTCCCGAGAAACGCATCGTCTGAGGTCAGGCTGAAGTTGACTGTTTCAGATCCTTCGACTAGAAGATCATCAACAACTGCAATCGAAACTGTTTTCTCGATTTCTCCAGCCGCAAAAACGACAGTCGTGCTACCCAAGGTAAAGTCAGCGCCTGCTGTCGCTGTCCCTCCAGTGACGTTAACCGTAGCACTAACCTCGCCATCAATGCCATCGGTGCGCGTCACCGTGAGGTCAATTGAGGTCGTTCCTTCAGACACACTATAGGTTGGTGCTTCAAATGATAATGTGCCGGTTGTCAGCGGAATGAACTCGACAAAGTCAACTCTTGCCCACTCAGTGCCTGAACCATCGTTAGCGAATCCTTCCAGCACAAAGGCAGAATTGCGGCCAATGGTCACATTTTCAATCAAAGCCTCAGCTGCTTGAGCCGCAGTGGCACCACCGCCACCTAAATCCTGATCGTACACAATCGTGTCAATGAGTGTGTCATCAACTGACACGTTGAGAGTTGAGATCCCGTCATTTTCGTCGAAATACCCAATCCGAACGTTGTAAAGCCCAGCCGGATTATCGAAGGTATAAGTTGCAGTTCCTTCTCTCACTCCCGATTGAAATAGGGAGATCAAATTGCCACCGTCTGCGGCGGCATTGGCTTCAACAATATAACCATCCAAGGTAAAGTTTTCAGCTTGGATCAGAACCATAATTTGGGCTCTCCGTTTATTACGTATGACTTCATGAGAGTTGGTTTTATGATTCAGCAGCCTGAGCCAAATGGCGCATCTTTAGTGCAGAAACAACTGCAGAAACAATGCATTCATTCCGCTTTTATTCACTTAGTTTTGTATTAGTAAATCGCACAAATCTGTCAGATTGCCTAATGGATAATAAATCGCACCCAGATTCAAATTGACTCAGACATTTGAATCTAATCATTGGAGAATTTTTTGGATATTAAGCTGTTTTTAACTTTCAACAGCTTCACTCTCGCTATCTCCAATTCACTATTTAGAGAATATCAATCATCTGCGTATAATCACTGTATTGTGGATTGATCTTCATCTTGTCTTTGACATTAAGCTCTCTTTATAAGGAGTTAATAAATAGCTCACTTGATATCAAGATAAAAATAGTCATCAAAGAATAAACAAAAAAGACTTCTATCCTTTGGTTGGAAGAAATTTTTAGATCTATTTGATAATGGTAAATCGAGTTATTTCAGATCTATTGATTCACATGATTTATCACGGAAATATCTAATTGGTTGATTGATTCTGCGATCGCCTCTTATTTCCTGATCTGACTCAGGCGTTTTTAGTGCATGTCTATGGAATGGATACCTGTTGAAAAATAATTCAATAGGTATCCATTGATCTAATTTTTGATTGAGTTTGATTGGATGATTTTCTTAGGAGCTATCAGATCTGTGCAGATCTAATCAGTAGTGCATCAAATTAATGTGGGGTAGGTAGCACTGTCATCCCAAATCCATGCTCGTGTCGTTAATCCTGCTCGTTGAGCAGCAGTATTTTTGAGTCGGCTGTGTTGCCATATCCAGTTGAAGTAACTCACAACTAAGTGAAGCAGCTCTGCAATTAGATCTTTCACAGTCCTCAGTGAGTAGTGCGATCGCCATGCTCGAAGATCAATTGGGCGTTGTTTTGTTTTCACGCGGTCGTCATGGTGCCCGTTTCACCCCCGTAGGAGAACGGATGGTGACTCATGCTCGGCAAATGGTGCAACTGTAAGAAGAAATGCTGAAAGAGGCTCGGCTTGCCAATAGCTTGAAAGGCGGCAATATCTGCATTGCCTCGTTTCGCAGCATCACCACTCACGTTTTGTCGAGCGTGATTGCTCAGTTTCGTCAACGGTTTCCTGATGTATCCATCAGTATCTTAGAGAAGACCGATAACTGGGCGATCGAAGACGATTTACGCAAAGGGCAAACTGATGTTGCATTGATTGATAGTTCACGCAATGATGAGTTTGAAGCGTGGGAAGTTTTACAGGATGAGTACGTTGCTCTAATTCCTGGCTCATTCAAAGTACAAGATTTAGCGTTGAACTGGGAACAGTCGAGTACTTATCCATTAATCATGTTTGCCGAAGGAGATATGCATGATGAGGAAGCTTATACTCATTGTGCTGCGTTTGGTCAACCGTTGACTGCCATCTATCATGTCAGGGCAGATTCCAGCATCGTCAGTATGGTTGCTCAAGGGCTGGGAATTACAATCATGCCCCGTTTAGCGGCTGAACCAATCCCGGCTCATGTGCAGGTACACAGTTTGCCAGTTCCGCTTTTTCGCGTCATTCGGGTGGCTGTCTTAGCAAATGCACTGCTGCCTCCGCCCGTTTTTGCGTTTTTGGAGATGATTAAATTAAACACGAAATGATCTTTATGGTGCTACTTTAACAGTTGTTGAATCTGCTGGGAGTGAAGCAGCATTGAACGCCAGCTTTGCTACCATCTCTGCCCGCGATGAAACCTCCAGCTTGCGAAACATCCGCTTCAACGCTTTCTTGACCGAGTTTTCTTTAATCCACAGGGCAGCACCGATTTCAGCACTGGTGAACCCTTGTGCCACCAGTTCCGCAATTTGGGTTTCACGAGAGGTGAGGCGATCGCAATTCAATGCCACCACCGATCGCGTTCTCATGGCTGCCAGCCGAGTAGAAAAATGCAGGCAGAGGGCACTTAAATCTGCCAAGTTATCGGTATTAAAAGCGGACTGATCCCGATGGCGAGTAAAGGCAATGCCACCCACCAATTGCCCGTTACTGATAACTGGCCCCAGCATCACATGTCCATGATCGGCCCGGGGACAAATCGTTTGCCAAACCCCTGGAGGTAAAATCACTTCTTCATGGACAGGCGCATGACGTTCGACGAGATATCGCAAGACAGGATTGTGATCGAGTGAAAGGGCTAACCTGATCATTCCCGGTGTTTTGGAATTGACCACAGGCATTTGATCTAGAAAACTCAACCCCCAACGAGTTGCCGCAAAATATTGACCGACCTGCGCCATGATGGGCTGCCGGAGTTCTTGTTCATCCTGCGCTTGGGCGATCGCGTGAAACAAAGCCTGCAAGGAATTTGCCATTGTAAGGGTGTGTGACCGGGGGGATAGGGTGGGGTGACGGGGTAACGGAGTAACAGAGTAACGGGGTGATGGGGTGATGGGGTGACGGGGTGATGGGGTGATGGGGTGATGGGGTGATTTTGAATCATCCACGCCTGAAC
>CAZCXK010000009.1:3043-74995 GCA_964502605.1 uncultured bacterium | reverse complement strand
CATCAGCTTATGCTGTATCGAGTTTTACTAAAGCATTCCTTATTAATCACGCGTGTGGTGCAACATCAGCTTATGCTGTATCGAGTTTTACTAAAGCATTCCTTATTAATCACGCGTGCGGTGCAACATCAGCTTATGCTGCATCGAGTTTCTTTAACACCTTTGTTATCAGTGACATCATCGAATTCACGAACAGCTTATTGGCATTGAGTTCCGCTGATTGATTTGCCAATCAGACCCGAGCATTCCCTATCCACAGTGCGATCGCATCAAGTTTTTATAGACCAGCATCCCGTGGGCTGCAGATCACCTTCTCTACAGGAGGCTGCGCCAGCGGCATGGCTGACCTAGAGCCCTAGCGTCACATGTCAAAGCGTTTGAATATGGTGCCTTACCGCTCCGCCTAGCAGACCCTATTCCTCAGTGTGTTGATGCGTATTGATCGTATGTGAGCAGACCATCATGAATAGCAGACATTAGATAAAAACTTTTATAAAATCTTGGCGTGAAGCCTGTTAACATTTGATGTCGCACTAGTTCGTCTTTCGTCTATCGTCGCATTGACGATTAAACTAGTATTGGGCAGCGGTGCTTAGACAACTGTTTGCCAAACGTTCTGATAGACTTATGTTTCAGATCGATCTGGACAACTCGTTAATCATTCATTGCTAATCATCCATCTCCATGAATCGAAGGGATGGGGTGGGATATGGTTGGAGCAACAAAAATTTTATTGCAGTGAGGATGTTGAGAATTAATGGTTCAAGAGAGAACACTGCCAGTATTTTCATCTTCCGCGCCCACCCTGTCACGGGAAGACGGACTTGCGCTGTATGAAGACATGGTGCTGGGCCGCTCGTTTGAAGACAAGTGTGCCGAGATGTACTATCGGGGCAAAATGTTTGGCTTCGTGCATCTTTACAACGGCCAAGAAGCCGTTTCGACAGGTGTGATTAAGGCCATGCGCCCCGATGATTATGTCTGTAGCACCTATCGAGATCACGTCCATGCTCTGAGTGCGGGCGTTCCGGCGCAGCAGGTCATGGCCGAGCTTTTTGGTAAAGAGACTGGATGCAGCAAAGGGCGCGGGGGCTCGATGCATTTGTTCTCGTCAGACTATAACTTCTTGGGTGGCTTTGCATTTGTTGCAGAAGGAATTCCAGTCGCTACAGGAGCCGCCTTCCAATCCAAATATCGACGAGAGGCTTTAGGCGATGATACCGCTGACCAAGTGACAGCCTGCTTTTTTGGTGATGGGGCGTCAAATAACGGTCAGTTTTTTGAATGTCTCAACATGGCTGCACTCTGGAAGCTGCCCATCATTTATGTGGTTGAAAATAATAAGTGGGCCATCGGCATGGCGCATGAACGGGCAACCTCGCAACCCGAAATTTTCAAGAAGGCCAGCGTTTTTGGAATGGCAGGGGTCGAGGTTGACGGGATGGATATTTTAGCGGTGCGGGCTGTGGCTCAAGAGGCGATCGCCCGAGCCCGTGCTGGCGAAGGCCCAACCCTGATCGAAGCCTTGACCTATCGGTTTCGGGGTCATTCGCTGGCCGACCCAGATGAGCTGCGCTCAAAAACCGAAAAGGAAACCTGGTTTGCCCGCGACCCTATCCAGCGGTTTATTACCTACTTAACGGAGCATAATTTAGCGAATCAAGACGAACTCAAGGCAATTGACCACCGGATTCGTGGGGTGATTGAAGATGCGGTTCGGTTTGCTGAACAAAGCCCAGAACCTAGCCCTAAAGATCTGTATCGATACGTCTTTGCTGACGATTGACGGTGAAGGAATACGGTTAAAGAATAATGAGATGCCCTGAATGCAGGGATAATGAACTGCCAAACCGCATCGGTTGTATGGGCTTCTTGTGGCTATCATTGCTCTGCATGGATAGGCATCTCTGGTTGAGACATTTCATGTATGGGCGATCGCAGCCTGGTTAATGCCTTGCCCACTGAAGTGGGATTAGCCTTTGACTGAGCCCGCTAAAATGCCGCGTACAAAGTAGTGCTGTAGCGCAAAAAACACCATCAGGGGCACAATCATCGTTACGAATGCCCCTGCTGTGAGTAGATGCCAGTCTTGCCCTCGATAGCCAACGAGATTGGTCAGCCGAAGCGTCAGAGGGGCGACATCCTGAGTGCCTCCCAAATAAACAAGTGCTAGCAGCAAATCATTCCATACCCAGAGAAATTGAAACACAGCAAATGAGGCGATCGCGGGCAGAGACAGCGGCAGAATCAGCCGTGTAAAGATGTTGACGTGAGACGCTCCATCAATGGCGGCGGCTTCTAATAAATCTTGGGGCAGTGTTGCCATATAGTTTCGCAGCAGATAAATGCCGAGCGGCAGTCCATATCCGGTGTGAGCCAACCATATCCCTGGCAGTGTGCCCGAGAGGCCAAGAGCAGTATAGACTCGCAATGTGGGGATTAGCGTCATTTGCAGCGGCACCACCAGCAGGCCAACCAGCAGCACAAACAAGACCTGTCGCCCTGGAAACTGCATCCAGGCAAAGCCATAAGCTGCAATGGAGGCGATCGCTACCGCCATCACGGTTGCAGGAATTGAGATGGCAATGCTATTGATCAAGGCCCGCCCCAGGCCGTCTGCAGTTAGCACTTGGGCATAGTTTTGCAATGAATATTGGGTCACATCAAACGGATGCTGCACAATCGTCCACCAGCCGCTACCGAGCACCGCATCAGGAGGTCGCAACGAGCTCACCAACAACCCGACCGTGGGCACCGTCCAGATTAGCGTCACCAAGGCGATCGCCCCATGCAGTAACCCGTTTGCCAACAACTGCCGGATTCGAATTAGCCACTGACCCTGGCGATAACGAGTCGTCTGCTTGCGTGACTGGTCGTGTGACTGGTCGCGGGACTGGTCGCAGGACTGGTCGCAGGAATGATCAGGCATAAGAGTGAAAGGGGCGAGTCGTTTCTAGAAGTGGAAAGCATGGCTATTGTGGCTCTAATAAGGGCTAGAAATCAAGAATTGCAGCAGATGTGCAAGGGTAGAGGCAACTCACTCATTCATCTTTTGTAGGGTTAGCTGGCCCAAGAGTCGCAAAACGAGATGACCCAGCCGCCGCTGCGGAAACTAGCACAATCGCCATCATCGCCTGAGGTTCTAAGGTTTCGCCCAACATCAGAAATCCAACCAGTGCAGCTGTTGCGGGTTCAAGGCTCATCAACACACCAAACACTCGCAATGGCATCGATCGCAGCGCTATTAATTCTAATGAATAGGGCAACGCCGACGACAACATGGCCACCCCAAACCCCAGCAACAGCAGCTTAGGCTGCAACAGGGCTCTGCCGCCACCGATGAGCCCCACGGGCAAAAGGGCGATCGCCCCAAGGGTCATGGCGAGAGCTAGCCCACTTCCGCCAGCAGCGATGCGACCTACCCGAGCCGACAGCAAAATATATGACGCCCAAAACGCACCTGCTAATGCGGCTAGGGCAATGCCGACCGGGTCAAACGTAGCATTGCCAATGGGAGCCAGCAGTAGAATGCCCACCCCAGCCAGCACGACCCAGAGACCATCTAGCCAGCGGCGAGAATGGGCGATCGCCACCCCCAATGGGCCGATAAACTCAACCGTGACTGCAATTCCTAGGGGAATGCGCTCTGAGGCCAGGTAGAAAGATAGGTTCATTAGTGCCAGTGCTAGCCCAAACGCAGTCAAAGCAATGGGATTTGCACGCAAACCCACCCGAATCGGTGGGCGACATACCAGCATCAGCATAATGGCAGCAAAGCCAACCCGTAAAAAAACGATCCCCATCGGGCTGAGCACGTCAAATAGGCTTTTGGCAATGGCTGACCCCACCTGCGTCGAGGCGATCGCTACCATGACTAACCCTGTTGGCGGATATGAAATATTTGATGAAAGCGCTTTTGTCACCAGATTGTCTATCTAACACAACAATTTTCAATCACACTACGGAAGATAGTCGAGATAATCAATTTGTCCTATCTATGGTTGTGATGAACCATAGAGATAGGTTGCAAACTCCGACCAAATTTACTGTCTGGAAAGTTTTAAAGGCTTGTATTTAGGATGCAAAACCTGTCGTAACAGGGCTATTCCTCTGGAGGAAACGTTGGGGCGATCGCGTTCCGTAAATCGATTGTGGGGTTGAGTATCCTAAAGATATAGGTTCGCGAATAGATGCCCCGATCGCAATGCCTCACCCGGCATTCAAACGAGACAGGCAAACAAATTACTTAACAAAGTAGCCACCTTGGAGGAACTCCGCCACCGTAATGACGCTACTTTGTGTTTCATTCGGGCGTCATTAGGTTAAGCCATACAGAGTCATCAGCTTAGAGGAGGCACCATGCATCGCTATAAATGGTTAGTTATTGGATTGGCAGCATCGGTCGGTATGGGGGGATACGTTACGTCAGGTCAGGCCGCTCAATTTTCAGATGGCAGAGTCGCATTCGATTATCCACCCAGCCTGTTAAATGCAACGACCACACAGCGGAGTGTTTTAAACCGCAGTGCTCGATATTACTTTGATCTCAGCGTCCCCACCAATGCGGGTGAGCCCCTGCGGCAAATTGTTATCAGCCAGCGCGATGGAGACTCATTTGCCCGCCAAGTTGATTTTGACGCCGATGAAACTCGTGCCTTTATCGGCACCCATCGCAATCGAGACCGCGAGCTGAGCGTAAGCGATGCCGCCTGGAGTGACGAAAACCAGACTCTGACGATTACGTTTGACCCACCCATTGCACCGGGCACTGAGATCACACTGAGATTGAAGCCCGAGCGCAACCCTCGTCGATCAGGAGTCTATCTATTTGGGGTGACGGCATTTCCAGATGGCGATATACCTCAAGGCCAGTTCCTAGGATATGGGCGGCTGCATTTTTACGATCGGGGTAATAGCATTTTTGATCTATCAGGAGCTAGTCAGTTGTTTAACGCAGTTGACTAGTGTGATTGTGTTCAGGGTGTTGAATTTCCATCTCAAAAAATATGCGTCAGGCAATGACATAATGACTGGCCTGACGCGATTTGGAATGACTAATCAATTGTCAGCTTAACTGCGCTTATCCATGCAGTGCTTAGTTCCCAGCACAGGGATCAGCCGCTGCACAAGGGTCAGCTGCCGCGCAAGGGTCAGCTGCCGCGCAAGGGTCAGCTGCCGCGCAAGGGTCAGCTCCTGCACAAGGGTCAGCCGCCGCGCAAGGGTCAGCTCCTGCACAAGGGTCAACTTCCGTTGTGGTAGAGTCTACCGGAGTTTCAGTTGAAGGGTTGCTGCAGGCAACTGCTCCAAAGCTAAGAACTGACGCTGCCGCGATCGCTGCCCAATAATGAACTCTCATACACGTGACCTCCATGTCGAATTAAGAAATTGAATTGTTTCCGAATTTAACCTTTTCATAACCCTGGCCATTTTGTCTACCCCAATAGCCTGCAAACTAAAGAATTAACAGACATCAGACAGTGTAATGGCCTCTCCTGACGATCAAACCTTCAGAAGGCTGGATAACCAGGAGAACATGCGTTATTTGAGGCTATCTACCTAAAACATGTAAAAACAATCTAAACCGGACAATCTGAGTCATTTGCCTTGAGGAATGTCATCTGGACTGTCCGATTTAAGCTATGCTCCTGGAACTAAACGGCTACGCACTAGATTGCTCAAATCGCACCCCTCCTCCATGATTGGTCAATGTAATGCTGCCAGTTGGCTCTAGCTTGGATTCAATGTCTAGATATGCACCTAGACTCTGCGTTCATTAAGCATTGAGACGCTGAGATTTGTCTGAGGAAACGCTTGGAGATTACTGAGAGTTGAGGTGGGCTTTGGCATTCTGCCAGAATGCTTCCAGCTCGGTAGGAGAATAATCAGAGAGCGATCGCTCTGCCGCCGCTTCAACGTGGGCAAACCGCTGAATGAATCGCCGATTGGTTTCTTGCAGAGCCTCTGATGGATCTAGTCCATGCCAGCGGGCAATGTTAATCAGCGTAAACAGTACGTCTCCCAGTTCTGATGATTGCCGCTCTCGACTTTCGTGGGCAATTGCCTGATGAAACTCACGCAGTTCTTCATCAAATTTTTCCCAGACGCCGTCAACGCTGTCCCATTCAAAGCCAACCTCTGCAGCCTTACGAGAAATTTTGAGCCCCGCCATCAGGGGCGGCAGCGATCGCGCATAACGCTGCAGTCGAGGGGAAAGCTGTGGAGAGGTTTGGCAGTCTGGCCGATTATCAGGGGATGTGTTGCTTTGCTCCTCTTCAGCTTTGATCCGTTCCCAATTGCTATGTACCTGATCCACACTTTCCACCTGGACATCACCAAACACATGGGGGTGTCGGCGAATCAGTTTAGTGGCGATCGCGGCAGCCACGTCTTGCAGCGTAAACTGCTGCAATTCACCAGCAATTTGAGCCTGAAGTACCACTTGCAAGAGCAAATCACCCAACTCGTCGGCGATCGCCCCAGGCTCCCCCTGCCGGATGGCATCAACTACCTCATAGGCTTCTTCAATAACATAAGACATTAGGGTTTGAGGCGTCTGAGCCAGATCCCACGGGCACCCCCCCTCGGGCGATCGTAGCCTGGCGACAACATCAATCAAATGCTGGAGTGCAGCAAGAGTCGGATCAACAGACCCCTTAGAATCAGCCACCGGATAAGACATGGAAACTAGCTCGCAACATGTGAACCCCCTTACTTTACTGATTTTCGTCCAGATTTTCGCCGAGTTACTGTGATAGCAGTCTGTGCTGATTTGGCCGCCGCTCCTGGCCGTGAGGATGTCTTAGATACCCGCTTGCGAGTCGTCTTGTCAGACTTAGAACGCGACTTGGAGCGCGACCTAGTAGCCTTGGGCAGCGATTCTCGCAGCCCTTGCCAGCCCTTGCGCTGGCATCGTCGATAGGTTGAGACGCCCCAATCTGCCACATAATGACTCATTGCTCCCAGCTCCAACCCAATTAAGAGAGCCACCCACAACGCCCCATGCTGAGCGATAGACTGGTCAATCTGACGCTCAATGTCTTGCCAAGTCCAGCCGATGGCAAACAGTTCATTTACGAGCGCAAGGGTTAGAAAACTCGTCAGGATTACCCAGCCAGCCAGATAAATGATTCTCAATGCGGTGCCTGTTACCGGGCTATGTGACCAGGGCGACCGATGGCTCATACTGCCTCGATAGGGAATCCAAATCCAGCGAAACCAGCCCCAGCGCCGATACTGCACAGAGCGAATATCTAAGTCAGGGCCTAGCAGAAGCCCCCCTAGCAAAAAGCCAACTGACAGCGCGCCAGTGATACCACTGCTTTGGGTTTGAGACAACGTGATGCCAGAGACCCATGGCAGACTCCACCAAGTGATGCGATCGTGAGTCCGGCCTGAAGGCATAGCACACCATAGCTGACAAACTAATTTATAAAAATCGTAGCAAGGTTCTGGTCAGTCTGTTAATATATGCTTCGGTGCATTCTCTGGTGTAAGTATCAAGAAAGATTAGCTCGGGCGGTTAGCTCAGCGGTAGAGCGCCTGCCTTACAAGCAGGATGTCACTGGTTCGAATCCAGTACTGCCCATTGGTTTCATGCTTTTGCCTGGGATAGGGTTGGATATGGGCTTAGGTGACTCCCCACTTGGCTGCTATGACGCTAGAGCATCTAGACAAACGTGTTGCACAGCATCGTGTCTATAGCCATGCAAGGAATTTTACACGTCACCGAAGTACACCTAGGGCATCGGTACAGTGTAGCTAGAAACCGGGTTTCTGAGCCTGTGCTTTAACGAGATGATCTACATTCTGATTGAGAAACCGGGTTTCTATATCGGCGTTTTGGGGCAAACACAAAGGTGAAAATTACGATTTTCCAGATCAAAAGTGTCCACACGCTAATTTTCTGGATGTTCAGCTTGTGTGTACTTTATGCATTATTCAGCGGTCTTTCTGGTCAGATCACAAGACGACGGTGCCATTGACGGTGTTGACACTGGCGAATGCGATGGTTCCTCTGAACCGGTCTTCGACCATCACAGCATGGCCCCATCGGGGCAAACTCCGCCGCTGGTGGCTTGGAGCCGTGGGGCTAGCCTTAGCCGAGCGCCTGTTCGCCTTTGGATACTTTGTGCCCGTCATGCTTCACCTCATGGATAATAACGTGTCGGCATCAGAGGCGGTGACCACCGCGTTGCAATGGAGTCATTTCAACCACCTACGGCATCTGCTGCTGCTGGCCTGGTTAGCCGGTTTGAAAACGTTCTCCTTGCGGTATCAACAGCGCTCTCCTCCAAAAGGCTGATGCACATCCAGACGCCAAGCTTACGGATAAAGCGCTCAAGTTAGGATGGCGTTATAGGATGCGACAGTTGCCTACATGTTGTAATTGGAACACTTCATCATGACCGATCCACAACCTTTGCTCTTGCGTGCACAACAGATTGAAGCTAGTTTGCAAACGTTCTCGCATCCCTGGAACCCTCAATCTGAAATTATCGGTGCTTATCTAGGGCGTGCGGCTGGGCTGAAGCGAACTGGCGTTAACTTAGCCAAAGTTCCCCCTAATAAAGAATCATTTGTCTATCATTCTCATCACCGAGAAGAAGAATGGATTTACATTCTGTCTGGTCACGGAATTGCTGAAATTGATGGTCAAGAATTTGAGGTCTATCCAGGGGACTTCATGGCATTTCCCACCCCTTCTGTCGCCCATCATCTTCGCAATACCAGTGATGCGGATCTGGTTTACCTGATGGGTGGAGAAAATCTAGATGTTGAAATTGCTGATTTTCCTCACCTAGGGAAGCGTATGTTTCGGCATGGTGATTCAGTTGATATCTTTAATCTCTCTGATAGTCAGTCCTTTGGCTTATTGTAGCAATCTGGGCTGCAGCGACCAATCGTTTTGGCCAGGACGCTTCACCATCGTTACCAGTCTGGATGGCTTGATCGCCGACGAGCAGCGTTCCCTCGACTGGCTGGTTCAGCTCGGGGGGCTGGAGCCCAATATCTGCGATGATTTACTGGTGGAGGCGGAGGCAGGGACGATCGCCTAGCTTGAACTCATCAGTCGTGAGACTGAACATTTGCATCTCGAAAATCATGACGCGCTATACTCAACACGGAAATCTGCGATCGCCCGTCTGACTTGCCCCAATTTTTAGCAGCCATGAGTTTCAACGTCCACTTTGCCATCGCTAGTGATTTACACATTGCGCTACCGCATACAATTCCTGAAAATCCTAATCGTTTTCATCGCGTTGAGTTGAGCGTGTTAGCGTTCAACCATGTGCTGCATCATCTTGAACAACTTGACCTTGATTTTTTGCTGATCCCTGGTGATTTGACCCAGGATGGTGAACCTGATAACCATGACTGGTTGAGCGATCGCCTAACTCAGTTGCCCTATCCGGTATATGTTGTGCCAGGGAATCATGACTTTGTTGAACAGCGGCCTACCTCAACCTCTATCGGCTGCTCTGATTTTTCGTTCTACTACGCCAAGTTTGGGTATGAAAATCCCCATCAGCTGTATTACAGCTGCGAAGTAGTGCCAGGGCTGCGGCTGATTGGCCTCAACTCGATTAGCTTTGATGACCAGGGGCAGCAGCTGGGCATGGGGTATGTCGATGCCGAACAGCTGACGTGGCTGCAGAAAACCCTAGCTGATGCTGGAGACGAATTCGTCATGGTGATGATTCATCACAATGTGATTGAGCACCTCCCTGGGCAAGCGGGCAACCCACTCGGTAAACGCTACATGCTGAAGAATGCGGCTAGTTTGCTGCATATCTTAAGGCAAGCTGGGGTCAAGCTCGTGTTTACTGGACACTTACATGTCCAGGATGTCGCCCTCGATCGCGGCGTCTACGACATTACCACGGGCTCCTTGGTGAGCTATCCGCATCCTTATCGCCTGCTGCATCTCTGGCATGACGACGCGGCGCAGACACACCTCCAAATCCAGTCTCGTCGCATTCAGGCTCTACCCGGTTGGGACGATTTGCAAACCACCTCACGCAACTGGTTGGCCGATCGCTCAGGTTCACTAATGCTGAAGCTGCTCACAAACCCACCGCTCAATTTGCCGCTGGCAGATGCAATGACAATCGCCCCTGAAGTGCGACATTTTTGGGCAGATATTGCCCATGGGGATGCTCAGTTTAGCTATCCTCATTTGCCAGATGCTGTCCAGCACTATTTTGAACGCTTCAGCAATACCAATGACGCTGGAGCCCCCCAATTCACTGATAATGCGGTAACCCTCAGCCTATAATCTCCGCCAACCAAGCCAGATTATGCCTTAGGGCTGGCGCACGATGCCAAACACCGACGTGTAGCCGTGAATGAAGGTGGTGCTGCCAACTGGGCCAATTTCGCCATTGCAAAAAAAGCCCGCAATCGGGATGTTGGGCATATAGCGGTTAAACAGTCGAGAATCGAAGTGCTGCTCGTCATAGAGCCCTTCCCCGCGCCCCATACAGGAAAACATCAGCGCTCCAATCGGTGAACTGTGCGATGCATGCTGCCGCTGATAATGCTGCAATAGGGTTTCTAAATCATCAGCCGATGTGATCGCATCTCGTAAATGAAACTGAATTCGTTGACCCTGACGGACGCGATCGCCCACGGCAATAGCTCCCACTCGTGGGTCAACTCCAATCAGATTGCGAATCAGAAAATCGCCTCGGTCGAGGTCTTGCTTAAACTCGGTCTGAGCAATGCCCACAAATAGCGAATGCTGAGCTAGTTCTCGATCATCATCACTCAGGTCTTGGATAAGTGCTTGCAACACTTCGAGAGGCGTTTGAGCAATGCCACAGGCATCATCACTGAGCTGTTCTTCTAGCTTTAAGACAATGTTGCGATCGCCCTCGACAACCTGATAAACGCCGCCAATTGGCCGACAGCCCTGTGCCACAATGGCGTCTAGCACGACGTCACCACTGAGGGCCACCCCAACGATGCCATCCTCAAACATCTGGTCTTGATAAAACAAGCCAACGCTGCCCCGCGACATGCGACCACTGGCTAGCCCACCCACTTTCACTGAGCCCGCATAGGCAAAATCGAGCCCCTGCAATAAATCGCCCACCTTAGAAAAAATTGGATCTGAGAGCAAAATAAAATTGGGCTGCTCGGCTGCCGCAACTCCCATCAGATCAATCCAGCAATCGGGAGAGCTATCCAGATCTGGCAGTTCGTCATCGGTAATGTGAAATGGCGTCAGAGTGACTCCGGGCAGATGCGCTAGCGTCAGGCTGAGAGCAGCGCCGCCTTCTACTTCTTCAGACTGATGCTCAGGGTTCATGCCGACTACGCCGCCGCCGCTGCATCCAATCAAAACCGGCACTGATAGCTGTTCTTGCAGTAGTGGCATCAGCCGGGAATATTCACTGGTAAATGCTGATGAGATAAAGACCATGCCTAGATCAGCCGAGGCGGAGAGCGATCGCTGCGCCTGCTCAACCACCTCTTGAACGGCAGCTTCTAGCGAAGGTCGAGTCGAGAGGACGCTGACCCACTTCATTGAGCTATTGGCTGAACTGGTAATGGATTCTGACATGGATAATGATTCCTCAACTCAGGCATCTTCAAACCCAGAAGCACAAGATCGTTTGCCTACAACTTCACAAGAACAATTGACACTTCTCAAAAGCGAACCTTAAGAAATGGGGTTCTTATGGCTACACGCAACATTCATTGTGCATACTAGTACGGAACAGTTACGATTATAGGCTCTGTCTCTAGAGCACTGTGCCTAACTGAGTGATTGCAGTATTGTAGAATTAAGATCCCACGTTCATAAATAGTAGTCGTTGGAAGTAGATAAGGTCTATGAGCGATATCAAAGAGCAAATTGAACAAGAACGCGAACAGGCTCGTAGTGTTTGTGATGTCAGTGGTGCTAACTCAACAGAGTGTGCTGCAGCCTGGGATGTGGTCGAAGAACTCCAAGCTGAAGCGTCTCATCAGCGCCACAAGACGGCCCCCAAGACTTCGTTAGAAGAGTTTTGTGACGATAATCCTGACGCTGCCGAGTGCCGAGTGTACGACAACTAGAGCACATCGCTCTCGCTGCCAATTCGCGGGTTTAGCGAATTGTCTAAATCCAGGAGCTGAACTTGATCAGACTCCTGGATTTTAGTATGTGCCCAGTCCCGATCGAGATCTCTCATCGCAACATGTCATGCCTGGTCATAAATAACCTGTATTCGTCTTACCGCTGACTGAGATTGGGGGCATGATGTCGGTCTAGTCAATTGGTCTAGTCAAAATGCAAGAATTAGTGATGGGTCATGGTGCAGCCAAGTTATCCACTTCATCTTGCCATCCCTGAAGCGACTCATAGGTTAGGGTATGCCTTGGGGTGCCTCCTTCCAGCTGGAACTGTCCTCTTGCTGGAGGGGCCGCTTGGCAGTGGGAAAACAACCCTGGTGCAAGGCTTGGGGGACGCACTTGGAATCTCTGAATCCCTTGTAAGTCCGACATTTGCGCTGATCAGTGAGTATGACGACGGGCGAATTCCGCTTTATCATTTTGACCTCTATCGCCTGGAGCCTGCTGAGGTGAACACGCTCTATCCTGAGATGTATTGGCAGGGGTGCGACTATCCTGCTGGCATAGTGGCTATTGAATGGGGCGATCGCCTGGTGCACCGTCCAGAGTCTTACTTGCATATCCAGATTTTCTATTCACATCTGGATTCAGCGAGTTCTCAATTTCTGCAAACTGGACGCACCGCCATTCTCACACCTGTGGGAGCGATCACGTTTCCTTGGGATGACCTCAAGCAGGCGATCGCGTTGCCCTATGTTTAAACATTCCCTCTGTGGGTTATCTGCGTGGGGTGTTGGCTGCTAGTTCCAGAATGGGGGCATAGAGTGTGTCTCGCTGCTGGGATGGGCGCTGAATCGAGTGAATCGCACGCGTGAGATCCTCAACATCCATGCAGGTGCCCCCCTGAGCCCCGGCCATCGTTGTGATGTGCTCTTCCATCAATGTACCGCCGATGTCGTTGCAGCCCCACTCTAGGGCTGCAGTTGCCCCTGAGAGCCCAAGTTTGACCCAGCTCGGTTGGTGGTTAATAATCCAATTGCCGAGAAACAGTCGTGCAACAGCGGTGAGGAGAAGGGTGTCAGCTAGCACCGGCTGATCGCGCCTGACTCGTCGTCGCAGCGGTTTTGGGGCGTCTTGCCCAACAAAGGGCAAAATAATAAATTCGGTAATGCCACGATCGCCCCGCCGAGTAGCGCGCTGCTGCAGCGATCGCAGCAGCCCCAAGTGCCGCATTTGTTGAACTGGGGTTTCGATGTGTCCTGAAAGCAGCGTACTAGTTGTAGGCATCCCCAACTGATGCGCCGTTTCGATCACCTCGATCCAGGTGGCAGTATCGATCTTTTCAGGACATAACACTGCTCGCACCGAGTCATCTAGCACTTCCGCTGCAGTTCCGGGCATCGACCCAACCCCTGCATCCTGGAGTGTTGCGATCACCTGGGCATAGTTCAAATCATCTTCTCGCGCTATAAACTGAATTTCCTGTGGCGAAAATGCATGGAGATGCAGATTTGGATATTCAGCTTTAATGAGCCTAATTAGGCGGACGTAATATGAGAGAGAACTGCCGTCATGTTTTGCTTTGAGGTTGAGCCCGCCCTGCATACAAATTTCGGTGGCATGGCGACGCACCGCATCGGCTGCTTTCTCAAGTACTGTAGCGCCATCAAGCCAATAGGCTCCGGGTTGGTCTTCGTCTCGACGAAACGCACAAAAGCTACAGTGCTGTTCGCAGATGTTTGTGAAATTGACGTTGCGATTGATGACATAAGTAACCGTTTCTCCTACCTGGCGACGACGGAGCTCGTCGGCTGCCGCTTGGATGGAGGCGATCGCCCCCTGATCGGTCTGGCTGAGTAACGCCACTCCGTCTGGCTCCGAAAGATCGGCTCCAGCTAAGGCGCGCATCAAAATCACATCAACGGCCAAAGATGTCATCACAAACCCCAACAGAACAATGCTTCTCCTTCATTGTGACAGCGTGACAGCTTACTGTGCCAGACACAGGGGGCGATCGCTCAGATTGCAACCAGTGCCGGGTGCAATGTCAAAATGTCAACTCCCTCATCGGTGACTGCCAGCGTATGCTCAAATTGAGCCGATAATTTCCGATCTTTTGTCACGGCAGTCCATTTATCAGAGAGCACCTCCACCTCCCAGGTGCCCTCATTAATCATGGGTTCGATGGTAAACACCATCCCAGCCCTCAATTTTTTGCCCTTGCCTCTCGTTCCATAGTGAGGGACTTGAGGTGCAGTATGAAAAATTCGCCCGACCCCGTGCCCGACAAAATCTCGCACCACAGAAAATCCTTGGGCTTCGGCATATTCCTGAATGGCCGCACCGATATCGCCAATGCGGGCACCGGGCTTCACCTGATCAATGCCGCGCATCAGACACTCTTGGGTGACCTCAACGAGCTTCTTGGCCACCGGAGAGGGTTCACCGACAAAAAATGTTCGCGATGTATCGCCATGAAACCCATCTAGAGTGGGTGTCACATCAATGTTGATGATGTCGCCTGCGTGCAAAATTTGCTTGCCATTGGGGATGCCGTGACAGACGACCTCGTTCACACTGGTGCAAATCGACTTTGGAAACCCGTGATAGCCCAGAGGAGCACTTTTGGCTCCGTGAGACTGAGTCCAGCGTTCGGCCTCATCGTTGAGTTCTAACGTGCTAACACCGGGTTGCACCATCGGTTCTAGATGCGCCAGCAGCTCGGCGGCCAGTTGCCCTGCCTGCCGCATTTTTTCAATTTCTCGTTTTGAAAGTAAGACAATAGGTTCGCTATCCATGAATCGTGTTAATGACCTTCGAATTTTATAGTAACGACCTTCTACTGACCCTGAATAGGCCGCTGTCATCACTCCCTTGCCAGTCTTGACCGGGAGATTTCCACAGGCGCTACTCTACGGTGCTGCATCTCGAACGGGGACAGACCACCACGCCAGAGCATAACGCTGAATCGGCTCATGGGTGCGATCGCCATATACCACGCGGATTTTATACTGCCCCGTCGCTGGAATTTCATGAAAAATATGCTCGACGCTATCAACTCGGCTGACGGATGCTGCAATGCTGTCATCGAGATCGGTGTCGTCTGCCCGCATCAGGTATAGGTTCAGGTCATTCAATCCATTATCAATAAATGTTTCACTGATATCATACTCACCATTCTGATTGTCATCTGCAAGCGTCACCGCGCGATTCCAGGCTAATGTTGTTGAGAAAAAGCTGCCTGCCTGTAGGGGTTGCTCGATCACATAGTCTTGAAATTTAGGGGCAGCTTGGTTGCGAGAGCCGACGCTGCGATAGTCCCAACCGATGAAGGGCACCTCATTATCGGGGCTCCACTGGCCTGCACTAAACTGTTGATAAGCGCGGAACGCATTGAGATGCCCGGTGCCCAGTTCAGAACTTAGTGGCTTTTCTGGATCAGAGTAAGCATCTGAGTCTAGCCAGGTTTTGTTACGTTGGTCATAAATGGTGCGACTCATACCCAGATATAACCCATCGCCTTGATCAATTACCTTGTCGGCAGAATTCATCAATACGGCTTTCATGACTTGGGCCTCACGGGCATCAAGCGTCCAATCAGCTGGGGGCAGGTTCATGGTACCGATTGCCGTGTCGCGGGGCAGGACACCCGCTTGAAATTGCCGAATGGCCCTGTCACCATATTCCTGCAGCAGTGCTATAGTGGCGGTGACGTGAGGTGCCGCAAAGCTGGTTCCAGTTGAGATGGTTACCTGGCCATCGGGGTTAAACATCTCAATGTTGGTGCCCGGTGCCACTAAACTCACCGATCGCCTAGCTCCAACGTTACTCTCAAGGGCGGGCGATCGCCCAATCGCTGCAGCAGGCTCACTACTCAAACTAGAAAAATCAACTTTGACAAATCGTCCGTCGATCATCCTTGAATTGGTTACTGTCATGCCGTTGAAAAGGTCAGTTGGAATCGGAATCCCCCCCCGCCCCTGATTGCCCGCAATCACATAGATCGCATTGTGAACATTCGATGACCAATCAACACATTGAGTCAGAAGCGCATTGCCATCTAGCACTGCATCAGGACGCGGATCGCGAGCTAGTGATTCACCAAAGCTGAAGTTGATAGCGCGCACATCTCCGCCATTTTGTAGTGCCACCGTCTGAGCTGAGAGGCATTCAGCAGGCTGACCATTTTGTTCTAAGAGGCCGACGGCTGATGAATAGAGTTGTGCCTCAGGTGCGACACCCGTCAGCCGCTTATCGCTACTAATCATGACGCTAGCAACATTAGCGGCATGGCCGTCAACGAGCTGATCAGCAGCAGCTTGGCCATCTCGGAAAAATACTCGACTGACGCTTACCACTTGGTTAAAGTCGGTAGCAGCTTTGTCAAGCCCAAATACCGCAGGGCGGCCAATTTCGACCTGGCCGATGGAAATTTTTCGACCGAGCAGATTATAGGGTGGTGCATGTAGACGGCGGGCATCAATGCCATTGGCACTAATGGAGTTAATTAATGCCAAAACAGGGGCTGCCAGCAACGGAACTGAGATAACGCTGAAAACTCCAATCAGTTGCACGAGAGTTTTCTGAATTCGCTTCTGAGTCATGCTAGAGATCTCCATGAACGGGAAAATGCTGACGAAAAAGATATCAGGACGAAAAAAGATATTTGGTAAACCCTTTGGGTTGCTGCGATCGCAGCGATATAAATCTTGCAATGTCAGAGCCTGATCCCGCCCGAGGGAACAGGGTTTGTTAAAATACCATTACGAAACAGGACGCAAGAGAAGAGAACTGAGCTATGACGCAGACCCAATCCCCGAAACCTATTGTAATCGCTCCATCTATCCTATCAGCCGATTTCAGTCGCCTTGGAGAAGAAATTCAGGCGGTTGATCGGGCCGGTGCAGATTGGATTCATGTCGATGTAATGGATGGTCGCTTTGTCCCTAACATCACAATTGGCCCTCTGATCGTGAGTGCAATTCGTCCCCTGACTGCAAAGCCTCTGGACGTGCATTTGATGATTGTTGAACCCGAAAAATACGTCGAAGATTTTGCCAAGGCGGGAGCTGATCATATCTACGTCCATGCTGAGCACAATGCGTCTCCTCACCTGCACCGTACTCTAGGTCAAATTAAGGAATTGGGCAAAAAGGCGGGTGTCGTGCTCAATCCAGGCTCATCGTTAGATTTGATTGAGTATGTCTTAGAACTATGTGATCTGGTCTTGATCATGAGCGTGAATCCAGGGTTTGGTGGGCAGAGTTTTATTCCAGAGGTGTTGCCCAAAATTCGCAAACTGCGTCAAATGTGCGATGAGCGCGGCCTCGACCCTTGGATTGAAGTCGATGGTGGGCTTAAGGTCAATAACACCTGGCAGGTGATTGAGGCGGGTGCAAATGCAATTGTGGCAGGCTCAGCTGTGTTTAATGCGGATGACTATGCTAAGGCAATCGATGGTATTCGCAATAGCAAGCGCCCTGAGCCAGAGTTGGTGGCTGCTTCGGTCTAGTGGGTTGATTCCCCAAAAATTTTTACGTCAAAATTGCGGAGAGTAGGTGTTGCCCTATCTCCGCGATTTTATAGCAAGTATGAAATCGATTTAGCCTAGAAACGGGCTATGCCGGATAGATTCGCAGGCGGCGATTTGGCTCATCGCCAAAGCTAGATGACTTGAGTCGATAATGTTCGACCAATTCGTGCTGCATCTTGCGAACTTTAGCCGAACGAGGCAATAGTTCTACGGGCTGACCCTTCGGAATCACGATTTGTTCGACTGCTAAACGCGCTTCCTCTAGAGCCTCGATTTCATCCTCATCGCCGCTGCGCGAGAACAGGCTTAAGTTAACAGGCTCCCCCTTCTCGCCATCATCGACCTGCAGAACTCGCTTTAAGGCTCGAATGATTTGGGGCATACTATTCGACTTCACCGTATAAATCGGAAGTTGTCGGGCCTTGGCAATTTGACGCAGCTTCGAGTGATTCTTTACATGCGATCGCAGTGCCACAACGCCATCTGCGCTATCGAGATCTTTCGTCAAGGCAATCGGTAAATTCAACGTCTGAATCACATGATCGAGGTGTTGGCGGCTAACCCCATAGGGATAAATGTGGGCTGGCAGTTCCTCACCATTCGGCCCCAACATGGGAGGAATATCGGTGAAGGCGTTAGCCTCTGAGGGCGGAAACTGGAAGGAGCGATCCAGCGATTCGTTTAGCAGTTGCTCAAACTGTTGTCGTTCAGAGAACCGATCCTCCAACGATGGACTAAACTGCGCTAACCGCTCCCCTTCACGATTTCCACCGATAGGCACAGGGGGCATTTGCCCTGATGAGCGCCATCCGGTTCCTCCTCCAAATCGCTGCCTCGTGTTGTTCCCCAAACCGCTCCGAGTGGTCGCTGAGCCCTGATTCGATGCGGTATCAGAAAGCTCATGAGTGATAATAGTCTTCCCTGCATCATTGACGGTTCTGACTTGGGGGTTGGGTAATCGCCCCCTTAGTAGGCTATCAACAGTATCAGAAACACGCTCATGTACAACCCAGCGCTGGCGTTCCAGCATTTCAACAGCGATCTCAAAAGTGGGGGGAGCTTTACGCTCTAAAACGCTTTTCTGACTTCCTCGTCGTCTAGCTTCATCATCACCCAGCGTCACAGACTGAATGCCCCCAACAAGATCAGAGAGCGTCGGGTTTTTAATCAGGTTTTCAATCCGGTTGCCGTGAGCTGTTCCGACCAACTGAACCCCTCGTTCTGCAATTGTACGAGCTGCTAGAGCTTCTAGCTCTGTTCCAATCTCATCGATCACAATGACTTCGGGCATGTGGTTCTCGACAGCTTCAATCATGACTTGATGCTGCAGCTCAGGGCGAGAGACCTGCATCCGACGAGCCCGACCAATTGCCGGGTGAGGAATATCACCATCTCCAGCAATTTCGTTTGAGGTGTCAATGATTACGACTCGTTTACCCATATCATCGGCAAGCACTCTGGCTATTTCTCGAAGTGCTGTCGTTTTGCCAACGCCTGGACGTCCCAGCATCAGGATTGATTGTCCTGTTTCCACAAGATCATGGATCATCCCAATCGTGCCAAACACGGCGCGCCCGACTCGGCACGTTAATCCCACAACTTTCCCCGACCGATTGCGCATGGCACTGATGCGATGCAGCGTCTTTTCAATGCCAGCTCGATTATCACCGCTAAAACTGCCTACTCGGTTAATGCAATGCGATAAGTCATCATCGGTTATGGGCTGCTCTGAAAGATATTCTGCATGGTCAGAAAATCGTGCTTCCGGTTGACGGCCTAGATCCATTACAACTTCCATCAGTTCGTCACACTGAGGATGCTGATTTAGGGTATGTTGGATAGACCCAGGTAGAATGTCTAGAAACCGATTTAAATCATCACGAATCGCATCTGTCATATCTACAGATCTAACAGATTTATCTGTATTCGAGTTTGAATTTGAAGTGGGAGGCGTAGCAAAATCTGACTGAGTAGGGAACGTATTACCGTTAGATGTCATAGGGATGAAACGCTTAATAACCTATGGGAACCTAGAGCCAAAACAATGGAAAGATTCTGATCCGTTAGCCAGTTCTCCTAAATGAATGAACCTAAGATTCGCTGACGATCTGCTTCATAGGCAATTTAAGTTGAGATGTTAAAGAGTTTGCTAGAGCAACAGCCTGCCAGAGCAAATCAGGATGTGCTTCTAAATTGACAGATTGAAAGGTGCTAGGTTGCAGAGCCTCAGCACTTAAATAAGTTAACTCTGGGTCAACTTCCCCTAGCGCCAATTGACTTAGTTTATCTGTCCTATTTTCATCTAATTGGTCAAGAATGGGAGAAAGTAAGGTGCGAGCATAACTACCATATGCGACACCTGCAACATGTCGAGGCTCAGCCGCAAAATTGTGACTATGACTACTTAATCTTCTATTTAACTTATACTGATGCGATCGCCCTGCTAGAGCCTTATGCTGCTTATCCGACTGACTAGGTAACAGGCCTATCTGCCTTAACTTTGTCACCGTGTGGTAGTTAGTTCCCCCGGCTAGTTGAACGTAACCGGGCAGGTCAGATCTCAGTACTTTTTGACCAAGCCGTATGGCTGCATGGGTTGTGCCCTTGCCAATATCGCCGCTCATGGGTCTACCATCAGTCTGCCAAATGAGCGGACAGGGGAGTGGAGCGATCGCTTCATGCAGTGACCTAAGATACTCAATCAGTCCGTCTCCATCAGGACAGCTAATTGCAATCAGTTGAAGCTGGTCAGAAAATGGGGCGATCGCCATCCAAAGGTGCTTAAACCGATCTAAACGACCCACTTGGGTATGAATTTCGATAGCATCAATCTTACTGACAATCAGCGGAAGCAACGTTGCAGGTGACACCACATGCGCGCGGGTACGAATCTGCTGAATAGGGCATACAGGCAGACAGCGCCCACACCCATAACATCGACTATCATTTACCCCAATATTCAACTGCCGACCGCTAGTCTCAAACGCAATTGCTTCAGCTGGACAGATGGTTTCGCAGGGTCGGGAACAGTCAGAGGGACAATACTCTGGATTAAATTCTGCCTTGCGAAAATGCGGGTCATCGCCATCGTTCAGACTAATCATCAACAGCGGCATCTGAGCAAATTCAAAGCCACGACCATGTGCCTCATCCAGGATTTCTCTTGCAGCTTGAAATCCATCAGAAGCAGCCAGAACAACTGCCAAATCTGCGGCTAAATCTACACAATCAGCACCTGCTAAGGCATATGCCAAAGCCAAGTTGCGAACAGCAGGGAGATGTTGAAAACTAGCTCCACAGATTAGCTTGAACCAGTTTCTCTCCCTTAGAGACCGTAAGGGATGATGCAAAATAATCGCCTTACATTGCGAATTGGGCATCTAGCATATCAGCAACACTCTAAATAAGCGCTTGCCGATTAGTCTACTACAAACCTTGAGACTAGTTAAACGATTCAAACTCAATTCTACCAAGTGATCCCAATTAAGCCCTGCTGGCTATATGAAATCTCTGTCAATTGAAAGAGCTATAGGTGCTTAGATATAACTTAAACGTAACTATGCCATCCAAGATACTTAGGGTATCCAAGCTACTTAGGCGGCAGATAGGATTTTTTTCATCGGAATCCACCGAACTTGGCGATCGCCTCCCATTTCCACCACAACTTTAATGTTGGGTTCAGACTCAGGTAGAGCGGCTAAAAACTCAAGCTCCTGCCTCGATAGAATAGTCCCCTCTATCAACCACACCACCAGCCCCTTAGACTGCTTCGGCAACTGCTCAAGCTGATAGTTTGCCAGCGCAGGAACGTAATAACGATAGCCAACAGCAGCACCCCGACCGGTATCTTTTTTCCCAAGATGAGGAGGGCGCACGCCGTGAACGCCTAGTAAATATGCCGAGAGATCACCTAAACCGCGAGCTGTGAGATTAAGGACTCCATATCCCGCTCCTCTTAATCTTCGCTGATAACGCCCCTCTGCCCCCCCCTCCAGAGGCACGTACATAGCAAGCGTTCCAGATGCCTGGAGATCATGGATGAATTTTTTCCCAGTCGTAATCAGTGCCATAGGTCGCAACCAGCTCACTTACTGTTGTCAAACGGCATTACCGTCACTACACAACAGATATTATAGATGCCGAGAGACTTACTGAATTGATAATATCTGAACAGATCCAATTGAGTTGAAATTGCACATCTCACCGACAGGTGCACTCGACGAGATGACCGATACTGCAATGCTGATACTCACCAAGTAAGAGTCTCTAAGTAATTCTGAGTGATAGCAGTATCGTATCAGCTCGCTCAAACCTGGAAAACATTTGAGTAACTCTTGACAATGATATTTATGTCATATATGCTTACTTATTGTCGCCAAAATTCTGGTTGCGATCGGACGCACGAGGCTACGATGGCTTTTCACTCCTTGATAATGACCTCCGAACTAATGTGATTTCAAGGTGCCAAAATTGTTTGGCCTAGTGAATTTAGTGCCATTCCCTGTAGAAATTAGGTTCGCTAACGGCTCTAACTTTGCAGGTTTCCCGATCGCATCCTGGGGATACTAAGTGGATAGTGCTTATATCCGCTCAAGTCCCGGCGCTAGTAAAGCCAGCATTCTAATGGGTATTGGTTTTCGTGAGCTGGCTTGAGACATTGTCAGGTTTTGGTTGGGCTCTGACTCAGCAGACAAGATTGATTGATTCTGTTTAGTTAGAGATATTTTCGTTTGTCAGGCAATGAGGCGATCGCCGCCTCAAAATGTTGTGCGTATAGAGGGAGATTCCCAATCGTGTCAGTAGGCATTCTCGGCACTAAACTTGGTATGACTCAGGTCTTCGACGAAGAAGGCAGAGCCATTCCTGTGACTGTTATCCAGGCAGGGCCATGTACTGTAACCCAGATTAAAACCGTTCAAACTGATGGCTACTCAGCTATTCAGGTCGGATTCGGTGAAGTGGCTGCAAAAGCACTCAACAAGCCAAAGTTAGGACATCTTGTTAAGTCTGATGCGTCTCCTCTGCGTCACCTACGTGAGTATCGCTTAGAAAACTCATCTGACTTTGAACTCGGGCAGACGCTCAGTGCTGATATATTTGAGGCCGGACAGTTAGTTGATGTCACTGGAACCAGTATTGGCCGGGGCTTCGCGGGTTACCAGAAGCGACATAACTTTAAGCGAGGTCCAATGTCACATGGTTCAAAAAATCATCGCCTACCTGGTTCTACAGGAGCTGGAACCACTCCTGGGCGCATCTACCCTGGCAAGCGCATGGCAGGTCAGATGGGAAATGTAAGGGTCACAGTCCGCAAACTGCAAATTGTTCAGGTCAATGCTGAGCGTAATCTTCTACTGATCAAAGGAGCTGTTCCTGGAAAACCTGGTGCTTTTCTGAATATTGCCCCTACGAAGCAGTGGGTAGCATCAAATTTAAAGTGATTTTTGGCAGTGTTTGTGACGTAAAGAAAAGCACGAGGACTAGCAGGCGATGTCCTTGAACCAGGTAAGGATAGGAGAGATAAAGTTATGGCTGACTGTGTAGTTCGAAGCTGGCAAGGTGATGAGGTAGGGGAAGCGTCCCTGGATCTTAAGGTTGCTTCTGATAGTAATGCATCCCATATTGTTCACCGAGCATTAGTTCGCCAGCTTGCCAATGCTCGTCAGGGCACCGCTTCTACGAAGACTCGTGCAGAGGTTCGCGGTGGAGGCCGTAAGCCCTGGCGACAGAAGGGGACGGGGCGTGCGCGCGCAGGTTCGAATCGATCTCCTTTGTGGCGTGGAGGTGGAGTTATCTTTGGCCCCAAACCTAGAGATTACTCTACTAAGATGAATCGCAAAGAGAGGCGTTTAGCTCTTCGAACCGCTTTACAGAGCCGTGTTGACGATTTAATCCTCGTTGAAGATTTTTCAGATCAGCTCCCTCGTCCTAAGACTAAGGAATTGTTAGGAGCTTTGACACGCTGGGGTGTGTTGGAAAAATCAAAGGTGCTGTTAGTTGTCTCTGAACGCAACGACTCTGTTTATTTATCTGCCCGCAACGTTAGCTCTCTTAAGCTGATTTTAGCCAGCAGCTTAAATGTCTACGACATGCTTCTGGCTGATCAGATTGTGATGACGTCGTCTGCTCTCTCCAAAATACAGGAGGTTTACAGTGACTAAGGTTGATCGATTTGATCCACGAAGACTTCCAGATTTAGTCCGCCGTCCAATCGTGACTGAAAAGGCGACTATTTTGCTGGAACAAAATAAATACGTGTTTGAAGTGTCCTCCAAGGCAACGAAGCCAGAAATCAAAGCCGCCATTGAAAATCTGTTTGAGGTAAAGGTCGTCAGTGTAAACACGGCTAGCCCCCCTCGAAAACAGAGGCGCATGGGGCGGTTTGTAGGTTTTAAGCCTCACTATAAGCGAGCAGTTGTCACTCTGGTAGATGGTGACTCGATCACGTTATTCCCAGAAGTATGACGTTGTAGTCTTCAGCTCTAATACCTAACAATCTATCTGAGTGAAGTGTTGCCTACGCCCTGGCAGCTGGTGATCAATAGTTTAAGTTAGCATCGAGAACTAGAATTATGGGTATTCGTCACTATCGACCTTATACGCCTGGTACGCGGGAGAGAGTTGTATCAGACTTTTCCGAAATCACTCGTGATAAGCCTGAAAAATCTTTGATTCGTTCAGTCCACCGTGCGAAAGGGCGAAACAATCGGGGTGTTATTACCTGTCGCCATCGGGGCGGAGGGCATAAGCGTCGTTATCGACTAATTGATTTTCGCCGAGATAAGCGTGATATTCCTGCTACCGTTGTTTCGGTTGAGTATGATCCCAATCGCAATGCTCGTATTGCTTTAGTTCAATATGTAGACGGCGAAAAGCGATATATTCTTCATCCGACTAACTTAGCCGTGGGCACGACTGTCATTGCAGGAGCGAGTGTGCCATTTGAAGTTGGTAATGCTATGCCTTTGGGAAGCATTCCACTGGGAACCCAGGTTCATAATGTTGAATTAGTCCCGGGTCGAGGAGGTCAAATTGTCAGAGCTGCGGGAGCCTCAGCTCAAGTAGTTGCAAAGGATGGTAACTTTGTAACTCTTAAGTTGCCGTCCAGTGAGGTTCGCATGATACGGCGCGAATGCTACGCCACGCTTGGACAAGTGGGCAATACTGATGCGAGAAATCTGAGTCTGGGCAAGGCAGGTCGTAAGCGTTGGAAAGGAAGGCGGCCTGAGGTTCGTGGAAGCGTAATGAATCCAGTCGATCACCCCCATGGTGGTGGTGAAGGACGTGCTCCTATTGGTCGAAGTGGTCCCGTTACCCCCTGGGGTAAACCAGCTTTAGGATATAAGACACGAAAGAAGAAGAAGGCGAGTAGTGCACTTATTGTCCGACGGAGACGACGGTCTTCTAAGAGAGGGCGAGGCGGTCGCAATGCCTAGTATTTTTTTGATAGTTAGTTTCTGTGTTGATGCTGAGGGTATGGAGTATGGCGCGTTCTCTTAAAAAAGGTCCATTTGTTGCTGACCATCTGTTGAAGAAGATAGAAGTTTTGAATGTCAAGGGCGAAAAGCAAGTTATTAAAACTTGGTCAAGAGCTTCGACCATTTTGCCTCAGATGATTGGGCATACCATTGCTGTTCACAACGGGCGGCAGCATGTGCCGGTTTATGTGACAGAGCAAATGGTTGGTCATAAGCTTGGCGAGTTTGCGCCTACGCGCACGTTTCGAGGTCATGCTAAAAGCGACAAGAAGGCTCGCCGATAGTGGCCATAGCCGTTGGCAATATTCAATCAATTAGTTTTTCATACAAGTGATTCTTATTTACTCGTGAGCCTTAGGAGAGAAGAATGGCGATAGGCACTACCCAGGAAGAAGTTAAAGCAGTTGCTCGGTATATTCGGATGTCTCCCCATAAGGTGCGACGAGTGCTAGATCAGATTCGGGGCCGCTCTTATCGTGAAGCTCTGATTATTCTGGAGTTTATGCCTTACCGTGCCTGTGAGCCTATTCTCAAAGTGTTGCGCTCGGCTGTTGCTAATGCCGAGCACAACGAAGGCTACGCCCCTGCAAGTCTTGTGGTAACGCGAGCTTATGCTGACCAAGGGCCAGTGTTGCGGCGCTATCGGCCTCGAGCTCAAGGCAGAGCGTACCAAATTCGCAAGCCAACGTGTCATATTACAGTCGCAGTAGCACCGATTGAGGATGCTGTTTAAAGGTGGTTTCAGAGTCAGAGATTTTCATTCATAGCACGACGACTTAGAGGACATATTGTGGGACAGAAGATTCATCCGATTGGTTTCCGTTTAGGCATTACGCAAGATCATCGCTCTCGCTGGTTTGCCGATACTGATCGTTATCCGGGTCTTCTCCAAGAAGACTACAAGATTCGACAGTTTGTGACTAAGAATCTTAGCAATGCTGGCATCTCGGATGTCAGGATTGAGAGAAAAGCCGATCAGATTGATTTGGAAGTTCGTACAGCACGTCCAGGGGTTGTGGTAGGCAGAGGCGGATCTGGAATTGATGCTCTTCGTACAGGTTTACAGAAGGTTTTAGGGGATACAAATCGCCAAATCCGGATCAACGTCGTCGAAGTTACTCGTGTTGACGCTGATGCAGCTCTAATTGCTGAATATATTGCTCAACAGCTTGAACGGCGAGTCTCGTTCCGAAGAGTGATTCGTCAAGCTATTCAGCGTGCTCAAAGGGCAGGGGTTGAGGGAATCAAGATTCAGGTTAGTGGTCGTCTTAATGGAGCTGAAATTGCCCGGACTGAATACACGCGGGAAGGGAAGGTTCCTCTTCATACGCTGCGTGCTGATATTGACTACTCATATTGCACGGCTCAGACTATTTATGGAGTTTTAGGCATTAAAGTTTGGATATTCAAAGGTGAAATTATTCCAGGTCAGCCTGAACCTGTCGCCTCTAGCAACGTTCCACCTCGTCGTCGTCAGCAACAGCGTCGTCGTCAGCAATTTGAAGATCGTTCTAACGAAGGGTAGAGATATCAAAAGGTCTGCATTATGTTAAGTCCTAGAAGAACAAAGTTTCGTAAGCAGCAACGGGGTCGCATGAGGGGGTTGGCGACGCGAGGCAACACTCTGAGTTTTGGAGATTTTGCTCTCCAAGCACTGGAACCAGCTTGGATCACATCTCGCCAAATTGAGGCAAGTCGTCGAGCGATGACACGGTATATTCGCCGAGGCGGAAAGATCTGGATCCGCATCTTTCCGGATAAGCCTGTTACGATGCGTCCCGCAGAAACACGTATGGGATCTGGTAAAGGTAACCCTGAATACTGGGTTGCAGTTGTGAAGCCGGGTCGAATTATGTTTGAAATTACTGGGGTTTCAGAGCAGATTGCCCGTGAAGCGATGCGGCTAGCAGCCTACAAGTTGCCGATTAAAACTAAGTTTATCGCCCGTGATCCGGAGGAGTCGTAGCCATGACGCTACCTAAAGTAGAAGAAATCAGAAGCTTGAGCGATGAAGAGATTCGAGGTGAGATTATCGCAGTCAAGCGTCAGCTATTTGATCTGCGCTTCCAAAAGGCAACTCGCCAGCTTGAGAAACATCATCAGTTTAAGCATGTTCGTCATCGATTAGCTCAATTAATGACCGTTGAGCGTGAGCGCGAGATTAAAGCAGCGGCAGATTTGATTTCTGAGTCAAAGCTCTCTCCCGATTCATCGAATTTACAACAGTCTGACACAGTCACTGAGGAGTAGAAGCTATGCCAGTTAAGGAGAGAGTGGGGTTGGTTGTTAGCGACAAAATGGATAAAACGGTTGTTGTTGCTATCGAAAATAGAATTCCTCATCCCAAATATCACAAGATTATGGTTCGCACCAAGCGCTACAAGGTTCATGATGAGGATAATCAGTGCAAAGTGGGCGATCGCGTCCGAATTCAAGAGACTCGACCTTTGAGTCGCACAAAGCGCTGGATCGTGGCTGACATTCTAAAGTCTAATGACGAAGTTTAGCAGAACGATAATGCATTGAGCTGATTGAGGAATTGGGAGGTTTGTCATGATTCAGCAAGAGTCTTATTTGAATGTCGCTGACAATAGTGGTGCTAGAAAATTGATGTGTATTCGCGTCTTGGGCGGGAATCGAAGATATGCTGGCGTCGGCGATGTCATTATTGCGGTTGTGAAAGATGCTCTTCCAAATATGGCTGTTAAAAAGTCTGATATTGTTCGAGCGGTGATTGTTCGGACTCGCAAAGGGCTTCGCAGAGATAGTGGAATGAGCATTCGATTTGATGATAATGCAGCTGTCATTATCAATGCAGAGGGCAATCCTCGTGGAACCCGAGTCTTTGGCCCTGTAGCGCGTGAGTTACGCGATAAAAACTTTACGAAAATTGTTTCTCTCGCTCCGGAGGTACTGTGATGGGTCGAGCTAATCAAGTTAAAAAAATCAGATACAAGATGCACGTCAAAAAAGGAGATACTGTCCAGATTATCTCAGGTCGTGAGAAAGGCAAAGTTGGCGAAATCATTCGATCTATTCCTGGGCTTAGTCAAGTAGTGGTTAAAGGAGTGAATGTAAAGACGAAGCATGTGAAGCCTCAGCAAGAAGGGGAATCAGGTCAAATCACCACCTTTGAAGCTCCTATTCATAGTTCTAATGTCATGCTTTATTCGGCGAAGCAAAAGATCGCAAGTCGTATTTGCTATACCTATGACGCGGAAGGAAGAAAAGTTCGCATGTTAAAGAAGACAGGAGAAATCATTGATTAGGAGTTGATACATAAGCTTTTGAGAGAAACATGGATAGCTTTGATCGTTTGAATGTTCTTAATGTGTGAGATACGTTTACGAAGATTAGTTTATTCCTGACAACGACCAGGAAATTCAGAGGAGAAAATGGCAAATTCTAAGTTGAAATCTTTGTACCAAGAATCAATCGTTCCGAAGCTGATGGATGAGTTTCAATATACAAATATCCATCAAGTTCCTAGAGTAGAAAAGGTGACTGTTAACCGAGGTTTGGGTGAAGCTGCTCAGAATGCGAAATCCCTCGAAGCGTCACTTGCTGAGATTGCTATGATTACTGGACAAAAGCCAGTTGTAACACGAGCTAAGAAGGCGATCGCAGGCTTTAAGATTCGGAAAGGAATGCCTGTTGGAATCATGGTTACTCTCCGAGCTGAAAGGATGTATGCCTTTTTGGATCGATTGATTAACCTCTCATTACCTCGTATTAGAGATTTTCGAGGCATTAGTCCTAATAGCTTTGATGGACGAGGAAACTATACCCTTGGCGTCCGAGAGCAGCTTATTTTTCCAGAAGTGGACTACGATTCTATCGATCAAATTCGCGGTATGGATATTTCAATTGTCACTACTGCAAACACTGACGAGGAAGGTCGGGCACTACTTAGAGAAATGGGTATGCCCTTCCGGGAGAAGTAAGAAACTTTTTATTAATAAGAGGAAGCTATGGCGTCTAACGACACAATTGCAGATATGCTGACGCGAATTCGAAATGCTAGCTTGGCGCGACATCAGGTAACTCAGGTTCCATCCACCAAAATGACTCGTAGTATTGCTAAAGTGCTACGGGAGGAAGGTTTTATTGGGGACTTCTCTGAGACGGATGATAGCATCAAGAGAAATCTAACGATTTCTTTGAAGTATTCCGGAAAGACTCGTCAACCTATTATTCGGAAATTGCAGCGTATCAGCAAACCTGGCCTGCGAGTCTATTCTAATCGGAAAGAGCTTCCCAGAGTTTTGGGTGGTATTGGCATTGCCATCATTTCTACATCTAGAGGTATCATGACAGACCGTGATGCGCGCCGCCAAGGATTAGGTGGGGAAGTGCTCTGTTATGTTTGGTGAGCAGCTCTTCTTACATTCGTTGAATCTTCGCATTGTTGGTCAAATTAGAATGTCTATAACTTGTGCCGTGAACACTTAACTTAGGAGTAGTTAATAGTTATGTCTCGCATTGGTAAGCGTCCTATCAATGTTCCTTCTAAGGTATCAGTAACTATCAGTGGTCAACATGTGGCGGTCAAAGGACCAAAAGGGGAGCTGTCACGTACGCTACCCGCTGATGTGGAGATACTCCAGGAAGGAGAAACCATTTTAGTTAAGCGGCGAAGTGAGTCAAGAACTGCGCGACAGCTTCACGGTCTTTGTCGGACTCTTGTTGCAAACATGGTTGAGGGAGTTGCACAAGGATATCAAAAGCGCCTTGAAATCCAAGGAGTTGGTTATCGGGCTCAAGTTCAAGGTCGTAATCTCATTCTCAATGTCGGTTACAGCAACCCTGTTCAAATTGAGCCTCCGGATGGAATCCAGCTTGCAGTCGAAGCAAATACTAATGTACTGGTAAGTGGAATCGACAAGGAAGTTGTTGGAAACATAGCTGCTAAAATTCGGTCTGTTCGACCACCAGAACCGTATAAAGGTAAAGGAATTCGCTATTCAGGTGAATTTGTTAGACGTAAGGCAGGTAAGGCAGGTAAGAAGTAATTATGAAGTTATCCCGTAAAAAATCAACTCATCGACGTCATGCTCGAATTCGGCGATATCTCTCTGGAACCTCGGAACGTCCGCGGTTAGCGGTCTTCCGCTCTAATCAGCACATTTATGCTCAGGTGATTGACGATTTTCATCATTGCACTATTGTTTCAGCGTCTACTCTGGATCCGGCAATTCGATCTGAAATTTCAACAAGCAAGACGTGTGATGCTTCTGCTCGAGTTGGCCAACTGATTGCTGAAAGGCTGCTGGAGAAGGGAATTAGTCAAATCGTCTTTGACCGAGGCGGGAAGCTTTACCATGGCCGCGTTAAGTCGTTAGCAGAAGCTGCTCGTAACGGTGGGCTCGACTTCTAATTTTGTCGTCTAGTTTGATGATATACGTGTTGGATCCAGAATCGCTTTATTAGGATTTAGAAGATATGGCAAATCGTCGTAAGAATAGTCGGGCAAAAGAAAAGGAGACTGACTGGCAAGAGCGCGTTGTACAGATACGTCGTGTCACAAAAGTCGTCAAGGGTGGTAAAACGCTTAGTTTTCGAGCAGTTGTTGTAGTTGGCAACGAACGTGGGCAAGTTGGAGTTGGGGTTGGCAAAGCAAGTGACGTGATTGGTGCGGTACGCAAAGGTGTTTCTGATGCCAAAAAGCATCTGGTTGACGTACCAATGACTAAGTCAAGCTCGATTCCTCATCCAGCCAAGGGCGTTAGCGGTGGTGCTCGAGTCATGATGAGGCCAGCAGGCCCTGGGACAGGAGTGATCGCTGGTGGGGCGGTTCGAACTGTACTTGAGCTTGCAGGCGTGAAGAATATACTGGCAAAACAGCTGGGTTCTGACAATCCCCTTAACAATGCACGAGCAGCTGCAACTGCTCTAGATTCTCTTCGGACGTTTTCCGAAGTTGCCGAAGAGCGAGGAATTCAGATTGAGCGCCTTTATGCCTAGTGGCAATATACTCATCTTTTTGGCAGTCGATAGTTGGGTTAGTTTAAGCAAAATTGTGAGGTATGGCTATGCGAATACAAGATGCAACTCCAAAGCCAGGTTCTAGAAAGCGTCGACGCCGGATAGGCCGAGGTATTTCTGCTGGCCAAGGTGCTAGTGGTGGTTTTGGGATGAGAGGTCAAAAATCTCGTTCAGGTAGGAGTACTCGTCCAGGATTTGAGGGTGGTCAACTTCCTCTATATCGGCGAATTCCGAAGTTAAAGCATTTCAGGATTGTTAATCGTACTGAATATACCATCATTAATGTTGGTCGGCTGGCTTCACTGCCGCCTCAATCAAAGATCGATTTGGCAATGCTGATGGAGTCAGGAATCATTACAACAAACGATGGCCCTTTGAAAGTTTTAGGAAATGGAGAGATTGATGTGGCTTTGAATGTCGAGGCAGCAGCTTTTACTAAGTCGGCACGCACAAAAATTGAAGCTGCTGGAGGTAGCTGCGAGTTGCTGAATTCATAAGTTTGTAATCTAACACTAGACCAAACTAAATTTCTTTAGAATTCTTTTATTTGGATCGAGCCTGACTAATGTTCAGGTTGTTCCTTTACATACTAGGTTCTTATCTTGTTCGAAATAGAGGTTATTCTATAGGGAGTACGCATAGTTTTCATCAACTGCGTTGTTTTTTCTGGAAAAGTTTAGAAACCGACAAGGACGTCTCTATGGTAGTTAGTCGAGACAAATCTCCAACTGCACAAGAAACTTTTATGCAGATGGCTCAAGCAGCTGGTCTTCGAGGTCGCTTGATCGTTACCGTTGGGATGCTCATCTTAGTTCGGCTAGGAATTTTTATTCCTGTGCCAGGGATTAATCTGCAAGCATTCCAGGATGGAATTGAATCTAGTGGGCTTGGCGGAATTGTTGGATTTTTAGATATCTTTTCGGGTGGTGGATTATCTCTTTTAGGCATTTTTGCTCTTGGTATTATCCCCTACATTAATGCCTCGATCATCATGCAGCTTCTAACGGCGGCGATACCGAGTTTAGAAGATTTACAAAAGAATGAAGGAGAGGCGGGCAGACGAAAAATTTCTCAGATTACTCGATATGTTGCTTTAGGGTGGGTCATTTTGCAAAGTACAGGCATTTCGTTGTTTGTCAATGCATTTGCTGAAACACCAGGGCCGGTGTTCATTGCTAGTACTGTTCTGGCTTTGAGTGCTGGCTCCATGTTTGTTATGTGGGTCGGTGAGCTAATTACTGAGCGAGGCATTGGTAACGGTGCATCGCTGCTGATTTTTGTCAATATTGTTTCGACATTGCCTCGCTCTCTGGGGCAGACTATCGACTTGGCTCAAGAAGGCGATCGCGGTTTGGTCGGTGGAATCATAATTTTATTGTTAGTATTCTTGGTGATGATTGTTGGAATCGTCTTTGTTCAGGAGGGCACTCGGCGAATTCCTATTATTTCTGCACGTCGTCAGGTGGGGCGCCGAACCTACTTGGAGAAGAGTAGTTATCTGCCGCTGAGACTTAATCAGGGTGGAGTAATGCCCATTATCTTTGCTTCAGCAGTTTTGATTCTGCCCGCATCGCTAGCTCAGTTTGTACCAAATGAGTCTTTGGCAAGTTTTGTTAATGCTCTTAGGCCTGGAAGTTGGATTTATGTAGCAGTTTACCTAACGCTAATCCTGTTTTTCAGCTACTTTTATGCATCATTAATTGTCAACCCTGTGGATATGTCGCAGAACCTCAAAAAGATGGGAGCTAGCATTCCAGGTATTAGGCCTGGCAAGGCAACTAGTGAGTATCTGGAGGGAGTTCTTAATCGTCTGACATTTCTTGGTGCTGTTTTCTTAGGAATGGTTGCTATTATCCCCACTGCTGTTGAGAGCGCAACTCAAGTAACTACTTTTCAGGGCTTAGGGGCAACCTCTCTGCTTATCCTGGTTGGCGTTGCGATTGATACAGCAAAGCAGATTCAGACCTATGTGATCTCTCAGCGTTATGAGGGCATGGTAAAACAGTGATTTGCCCTATGAGTTTATTCTGCTAGTTATGTGTCTTCCATGACCTAGCTAGATTTACAAACGAATATGTTAAGCAGACTGTTTAACGTTTAAGCTCGATGTTGGTTTTAGTTGTTGAAGATAGGGGGACAGAACTACTTTGTCAAAACAAGATTTGATTGAAATGGAAGGAACAGTAACAGATTCTCTTCCTAACGCCATGTTTCGTGTTGATCTTGATAATGGGTTTAATGTTCTTGCCCACATATCAGGAAAAATCCGCAGGAACTATATCAAAATTCTTCCAGGCGATCGCGTCAAGGTTGAGCTGACTCCATATGACCTAACCAAGGGACGGATTACATACAGATTGAGAAAGAAATGATGTACCCTGAGCATCTCATTGCATTCCAGCAGCGTTTACATATTCTTTGGCAAATTGACTAGTTTGACAAGATACAAGATCGTGTTATAATTAAATGTTTGTAATAGCGAGTGAATCGCGTCTGATTTATGAAGGTTAGACCGTCTGTTCGAAAAATGTGTGACAAGTGTCGGGTTATTAGGCGTCGCGGTAAGGTAATGGTGATTTGCAGTAACCCCAAGCATAAGCAACGTCAAGGCTAAATTAAGTTGTGGGATGCACTAGTCTTTGTGTTGAGTCTGCTTTATTAATTTAAGAGAATTAGGAGAATAAGCGTGGCACGAATTGCTGGAGTTGACCTTCCACGCGATAAGCGAATTGAGATTGGTCTTACGTACATATATGGAATTGGGCTGACTCGTTCTAAAGAGATATTAGCAAAGGCAGGAGTAGACCCAAACATTCGCGTCAAAGATTTAGGTGATGCTGATGTTGCCTCACTTAGAGAGATCGCTGAGACGGATTACCAAATCGAGGGGGATCTGAGGCGGTTTGAAACGGTCAGTATTAAACGTCTAATGGACATCGGAACCTACAGGGGGCGTCGTCATCGTATGGGATTGCCTGTTCGAGGGCAGAGAACTCGAACAAATGCAAGAACTAGGCGTGGTTCTCGACGTACTGTGGCAGGTAAGAAGAAAGCACCATCTAAGAAATAGGTGACTTGATATTGCATGGCATGACGCAGTATTGGGTGAAGCCTTCTTGGTCACTAGCCCTTACATCTAGGTAGAACTTAGCCAGCGTTGCATATTTATTTATGCACAAAGGCTTTATTCTCATACAGTTAGCAATTTGGAACTATTGATTCATGGCTCGTCAACCGACAAAGCGCACTGGCGCAAAAAAACAGAAGAGAAATGTCCCAAGTGGTGTTGCTCATATTCGGTCTACCTTTAACAACACGATTGTAACGATTACGGATATGAATGGCGAGGCCATTTCTTGGGCTTCGTCTGGTTCTAGTGGGTTCAAGGGGGCAAAGAAAGGAACTCCTTTTGCAGCTCAAACTGCGGCAGAAGGTGCTGCAAGGCGAGCTTCAGATCAGGGAATGCGTCAAGTTGAAGTTATGGTAAGTGGCCCTGGATCTGGTCGAGAAACGGCTATTCGTGCATTGCAAGCAGCCGGTCTAGAAATTACTCTTATTCGGGATGTTACCCCTATTCCTCATAATGGTTGCCGTCCTCCGAAGAGACGAAGAGTATAGGTGAGATTAGCAAGGTTTAGCTCTGTAACGTCACTGCAGAATCTTCAATCAAGTTAACTTTATCTATAAAGAAGAGAGTTAAAGTGGTGCTTTAAGGAAATTGCTATGTTCGAGCATGGCAAGTGAAAATTTTTGGTTTTAAGGAGGAGGGACGCTGATCTGTGGCACAGTTTCAAGTTGATTGCGTAGAGTCTGATGTAGGAAACGACCAAAGTCTGTATAGTAAGTTTGTACTTGAGCCGCTGGAGCGTGGTCAAGGCATTACTGTTGGTAATGCTCTGAGGAGGGTACTTTTATCGAATTTGCCTGGCTCTGCCGTTACGGCTGTCCGCATAGCTGGCGTCACTCATGAGTTTACGACCGTTCCGGGAGTTCGGGAAGATGTTCTTGATATTCTTTTGAATATGAAAGAGATTGTGCTCAAGAGCTATTCGTCCCAACCTCAAATTGGTCGGTTGCTTGTTCAAGGTCCAGCTAATGTTACGGCTGAACACTTTGACTTGCCTACTGAAGTGGAGATTATTAACCCCTCACACTACGTGGCGACGGTGTCTTCGGGGGCGACTCTGGAGATGGAGTTTAGAATCGAGACTGGTATTGGCTATCGAGCAGTTGACCGAGGGCGTGATGAGACCGCCGCTCTAGATTTTCTTCAGATTGATGCAGTATTTATGCCGATCCGCAAGGTCAATTACACTGTTGAGAATGCTAGGGTTGGAGGATCTTTAGAGAAAGATCGGTTAATTATGGATGTCTGGACAAATGGCAGTCTTACTCCTCAGGAGGCTCTCAGTCAAGCTGCAAATATCTTAGTTGATTTGTTTAATCCTCTTAAGGATATTACGTTTGCTCCAATTGATGAAGGAGATATTCCCGATGAAAATCCAGAGAGTCAAATTCCGATAGAAGAACTTCAACTTTCTGTAAGGGCTTATAACTGTTTAAAGAGAGCCCAAATTAATTCAGTTGCTGATCTTTTAGACTATACGCAAGAAGATCTTTTGGAAATAAAGAACTTTGGTGCTAAGTCTGCCGAAGAAGTCATTGAGGCACTTCAAACTCGACTGGGAATTACATTACCTCATGAAAAGCCAACAAGAACAAGCTAGTTCTTTATGTAATTTTCTTCTCTGAAGGGGTGAATCTGGTTTGGTCATTTGTTTTTTATAGCGAGATTCAAGTTATGCGTCATCGTTGTCGTGTTCATCAATTGGGTAAACCCCCTGATCAGCGTCGTGCTCTTTTAAGAGCATTAACAACAGAGTTGATTCGTTATGGCCGTATTACAACAACAAAGGCCAGGGCAAGAGCTGTTCGTTCAGAAGCTGATAAAATCATATCTCTGGCTAAGGATGGGTCGTTAGCATCTCGTCGTCGAGCTATTGCTTACCTTTATGATAAGCAGCTTGTTCATGCCCTATTTGAAGCAGTCAATGACCGTTATGGTGCTCGAAATGGCGGTTACACTCGAGTTCTCCGGACAGTGAGTCGTCGGGGAGATAATGCTGAAATGGCTATAGTGGAGCTGACCTAGCAAGGTTTATGTAAAAGCATGTCTAGGAATTTCCCTAAGCTTTCCCACCTCTTCGAGTCTGATACTTCTTTTTCAGATTCAAATGGCATGCAACGTATTGCTCTTGTGATTCAGTATTTGGGCGATCGCTTTCATGGCTGGCAGCGACAACCTCGGTATTGTACGATTCAAGAAGAAATCGAAACAGTCTTGGAGTCTGTCTTAGGTCATCCCATAACGCTGCATGGTTCTGGTAGGACTGATGCAGGAGTTCATGCTGCAGCTCAAGTAGCTCACTTTGATGCTCCAGTTGCTATTCCTCCTCACCGATGGACTGATATATTAAACCATCGTCTGCCAAGTGGTATCTTGATTCGGGCTTCGGCAGCTGTTGCCACTGACTGGCATGCGAGGTTTTCTGCGGCTTGGAGGCGGTATCGATACACGATTTATACTGACTGTCGTCCTAATCTTTTTGTTGAGACGTTAAGTTGGCACTATTACTTTGATACTCTAGATGAGTCTCTAATGCAGACTGCACTGGATCCAATGATAGGTCATCACCATTTAGCTGCTTTTCATAGGGCGGGTTCTAGTCGCGCTCATTCTTGGGTTGATATCCATGCTGCTGAATGTGTTCGACATGGAAACTTTATTCAGATTGAGATTCAGGCAAGTGGTTTTTTGTATGGAATGATGCGGCTTTTAATTGGTTTGTTGGTTGAAGTTGGGCGTGGTTGGCGATCGCCAAGTGATTTTACAGAGATTTGGCAAAATCAACGCCGGGATTTAGTTAAATATGCGGCTCCTCCTCATGGTCTTTGCCTTTTACGTGTTGGATATCCCGATTTTCCATTCCCTACTGAAGTTTGGTTTGATACACAACCGATGTTTTTCTTCCAAGATTCTGCCAGATCTCAGACTATGTCTGCACTTAATGCCTGAAGTATGCAAGTTTCAATCATATTTGCAAACCTACAGTTTTGAACTTGAAATTCTTTCTTTACCATGAACAAGACCTATTTGCCTTCCCAAGAATCTTTAGAGCGTAAATGGTATGTTGTTGACGCGACTGATCAGCGGCTGGGGCGTTTGGCCACAGAGGTCGCTACTATTTTGCGTGGAAAAAATAAAGCTACGTTCACACCAAACATGGACGTTGGTGATTTTGTCGTGATCGTTAATGCTGAGAAGATTGACGTTACAGGTAAAAAGCGATCTCAGAAGTTATATCGTCGCCATTCTGGTCGTCCAGGAGGAATGAAGACTGAAACATTTGCACAACTGCAAAAGCGAATCCCAGCGCGTATCATTGAGCAAGCTGTGAAAGGCATGTTACCTAAAAATAGTCTGGGTCGGAAATTGTTTACGAAGCTCAAAGTTTATTCGGGGCCTGATCATCCTCATCACGCTCAAAAGCCTGAGATTCTTCACGTTAAAACTATTCCTGGAGGTCAAGATTAATGCAAGCTACTGAAAGAATGGGTCGAGTTGTATATTGGGGTACCGGACGGCGGAAATCATCTGTTGCTCGTGTGCGCTTGGTTCCAGGTAGTGGACAGATGACCATCAATGGTAAGCCAGCTAATCTTTATCTACAGTTCAATCCTGGCTATTTGGCTGCGGCGAAAGCGCCCTTAGAGACTCTTGGTTTAGAGAGTGAGTACGATGTCTTGGTCAACGTTAGAGGTGGCGGACTAACCGGACAAGCCGAGTCTATTCGACTTGGAGCTGCCCGAGCCCTTTGTCAACTTGACCCGGAAAATCGTAAGCCATTGAAGGTTGAAGGGTATCTCACTCGTGATCCTCGCTGCAAAGAGCGGAAGAAATATGGCTTACATAAGGCTCGCAAAGCTCCACAGTATTCAAAGCGTTAAGACAGAAGCTCTGGCTTTTGCTTTAGTTTAGAGATGTGTAGTATTGTTCTCATGCTGCTGAGCAATTAATTCTATAAAACTTCTGGTTACGGGTAGTTTGAGAACGATAAAATGGTCGCTAGAGACCTATGTTTTACATGTGTCTTTAACTCAGCACCATTGTTGGAAATTATTATCAGATTGAGAGGTTAAGCAATGGCAAAATCAGGAATTCACCCTGAGTGGTATCCAGACGCTAAGGTTTATTGCAACGGTGAGGTGGTGACGACGGTTGGTTCCACAAAGCCAGAGTTGCACGTTGATGTGTGGTCTGGGAATCATCCTTTTTATACAGGAACTCAAAAAATCATTGATACTGAGGGGCGCGTAGAGCGGTTCTTACGTAAATATGGCATGATTGACCCTAGTGGTCAGCAGCCGTCGGACGGTAAGTAGACTGTTAGCTTCAGAGTTTTGACTCTCTCTAGCTGATGAAGGTTGGCTTGTTTTTGTCTCTTATCTTCCAGCTCTCACTACACGCTTGCTGATGCTAGTGTGAATTTTATGGCTGAATCTTATCTTATTGAAAAGCTTAAATCTGTTGAGCAGACCTTCCAAGAGCTGACACGCCGATTGGGCGATCCTGACGTTGCGTCTGACCCGACCGAATTTCAGCATTTGGCCAAGCTTCGTTCGTCACTGGAAGAGACGGTTGATACATTTGAGCAGTGGAAGATTAAGCAGGATGAGCTTAAGGGAGCAAAACAGGTTATTAAGGAGGCTGGTAAAGATCCTGAGTTGCGCGAGATGGCTACCCTAGAGGTTGGTGCTCTAGAGGATATCCTGCTCGAGCTTGAGAGACGACTCAAGGTCTTATTGCTGCCTCGCGATCCAAATGATGATAAAAACATCATGCTTGAGATCCGCGCAGGTGCAGGGGGAAATGAGGCCAGCATTTGGGCCGGTGATTTGGTTAGAATGTATTCCCGTTATGCAGAGAGTCAGAACTGGCAAGTCAAGCTTGTAAGTGAGTCTCCTGCTGATATGGGAGGCTTTAAAGAAGCAATCCTAGAGATTCGAGGGGATCGGGTTTACAGTCAGCTGAAGTTTGAGGCAGGAGTTCATCGAGTTCAGCGGGTACCTGTGACAGAGGCAGGAGGACGCGTCCACACCTCGACAGCTACGGTAGCGGTTATGCCTGAGGTTGATGATGTCGAGATCGAAATCGACCCTAAGGATTTAGATATTTCAACCGCTCGTTCGGGTGGTGCAGGAGGACAGAATGTCAACAAGGTGGAGACAGCCGTTGACTTGGTTCATAAACCAACTGGAATTCGTATCTTTTGCACTGAAGAGCGTTCTCAGCTTCAAAACCGAGAGCGGGCAATGCAGATATTACGTGCAAAGCTTTATGAGATGAAGCTTCGAGAACAGAAAGAAGAAGTTACATCTATGCGGCGATCGCAAGTTGGGACAGGTTCTCGGTCTGAGAAAATTCGGACATATAACTATAAAGACAATCGTGCTACTGATCATCGGTTGGGGCAGAATTTCACATTGACTCCTGTGATTGAGGGTGATATTGAGACTATTATTCAATCTTGCATTGGTCAGGATCAGCAAGAGAGGCTTGAAGAACTGGCAGCTTCGTCATCTTCTCCGGTTTCCATTTGAAATATTGAGAACTTGGTAGTTTGCGGAAGGCTGAATGTTTCCAGGGTGGTCTCATTTCTTGGGTGAGATTTAACAAGTCAGTATTAAAAATTCCACAATCAGATAAAACCATATGGTTCGTTTTTTGCACGTAGCAGATATTCATTTGGGTTTTGATCGCTATGATTGCAAAGAAAGAACCCGTGACTTCTTTGAATCATTTCGAGACGTATTAGAGCGCTATGCTCTCAGAGAAGTGGTTGATTTTGTTTTGATTGCCGGAGACCTATTTGAGCATCGGATGATCCAGCCGTCTACTTTGAATCAAGCTCAGGTCTGTCTGCAACCTCTGCGTGAGGCTAACATCCCAGTGATTGCGATCGAAGGCAATCATGATAATCGGCCATATGGTACTAAGACTAGCTGGCTAAGATATCTATCAGACTGGGGCTTATTGCTTTTACTTGAACCTGGGAATATCTCTGGTGGAGAACCGTTTTATACTCATTGGAATTGGGAAACTCGCCGAGGTGGGTACGTTGATCTCAGCTGTGGTGTCAGAATTCTAGGATCATATTGGTATGGATCTGCAGCACCTAAAGCAATAGAGCAAATTTCGACAGCCCTTCGCGCGTTGCCATCACATACGGGTTCGACTATACTGCTTTTCCACCATGGCCTAGAGGGGCAAATTGCTCGATATGCAGGGGCCTTGCGATATTCGGAAGTGCTGCCACTTAAGCAAGCTGGTGTAGACTATTTGGCTCTTGGCCATATCCATAAAAATTACGAAATTGATGGTTGGATTTTTAATCCTGGTTCTATTGAAGCGAACAGTGTTGAAGAAAGTCGCTATGCCAGGGGCGCATATTTAGTATCAATAGATGATGACGGCATTGACGCTATGTTGCAACGGGACTACCAGCAGCGTCCTGTTATCCAACTTATTTTGACATTACGAGGGCATGAGCAGATTGAACATGTTGAACAAGAGGCGATCGCCACGGTTCAACGGGCTATTGATACTAAAGCCTTGGATCCCGGACAGGCTCCAATTGTAGATTTGAGAATCGAGGGACAGGTTGGTTTTAACCGTCTTGATCTCGACACTCGTGCACTTCAGCAAACCCTTCAAAAGATGAGCGGCGCTTTAATTTTTTTGCTGAAGTATAATGTCGATGAAGTTGAGTATGCCTCTCCGTTGAGTGATGAAGATAGTCGCCAGCATATCGAAACCGAAGTGTTTGCTGACTTACTATCGGCTAACACTCTGTACAAATCTCGTGCTCATACCCTTGCTCAGGGACTAAGCCACCTCAAAGCATCCCAGCTAGAGGGACAATCAGATGCTGATCTTTATCAATCTATTGATTGGATTTTGACGTCTAGTCGTCACCAGGATAATGATTGCAGCCAATAATTTTGATCAATCGTAATTAAAATTTGTTAAGGTTATACTGTCACTTGTCTTGTTTTGCCTTCTACTGCTCCGCTAACTAATGAACATAGGTCAATATCCTATTGGGACGTTGCTAAGTTAATAATCTGACTTAGTGATCTAGGCCATTGAAATTACTGGACTAGAGGTCTGGAAGAGAAGCTGAAAAAATTCACTTTTTTCTGAACTGATTGCTTCAAGGTTTTTATAGTACTGCTCGCACCTATTGATGGCTTGATGGCCCGCACTGATTGATATTAGGGTCAGTCCTAAATGGATTAAAGCAGAAGAGTTTTAGAGTTTTGCCGACTTCTATTTATGGAGAATAGCCATGATCCGACTAGAACACATCAGCAAGATTTATCCCACTGGTGAGGTTCTAAAAGATGTCAATTGGGAGGTCAAGGCGGGCGATCGCATTGGCCTTGTTGGTGTGAATGGTGCTGGTAAGTCTACTCAGCTCAAAATCGTAGCAGGTGAAGTTGAGCCCACATCAGGAGAGGTTATTCGTCCAGCGAGTCTCCATATCGCCTATTTGACTCAAGAATTTGAGGTCGATCCAAGTCGCACTGTCCGGGAAGAGTTTTGGACAGTGTTTAACGAGGCTAATGCAGTTCAACAGTCGATGACAGTTGTTCAGAGTCAGATGGAAACCGCAGACACAGAGAAGCTGAACGATCTGATTCATCAGCTTGATCATTTGCAGCGGCGCTTTGAAGCCCTAGACGGCTACATGTTGGATGCTCGAATCGAGAAAATTCTTCCTGAGATGGGGTTTGAACCTGAAGATGGCGATCGCCTCGTCAGTGCATTTAGCGGGGGATGGCAAATGCGAATGAGCTTGGGCAAAATATTGTTGCAAGACCCTGATTTACTCCTGCTAGACGAGCCAACAAACCATCTGGATTTAGAAACCATCGAGTGGTTAGAAGTCTACCTTAAATCATTGGTAACGCCGATGGTGATTGTGTCTCACGACCGTGAGTTTCTTGATCGCCTCTGCAATCAGATCGTCGAGACCGAGCGCGGAGTTTCGACCACCTATTTAGGTAATTACACAGCGTATCTGCAACAGAAAGAAGAAAATCAACTCGCTCAGATGAGTGCTTATGAGCGCCAGCAGAAAGAGTTGGAAAAGCAGCAAACGTTTGTTGATCGATTTAGAGCGAGCGCAACTCGAAGTACACAGGCAAAAAGCAGAGAAAAGCAACTCGAGAAAGTTGAGCGAATTGATGCTCCAACAGCAGGAGTTAGAGCGTTGCATTTTCGGTTTCCTCAGGCACCCCGCAGTGGCCGAGTTGTGGTTGAGATTAAAGATTTAGTTCATTCGTTTGGTGATCAAATTCTGTTTCTAGGTGCGGATTTATTGATTGAAAGGGGCGATCGCATCGCATTCCTGGGCTCCAACGGATCAGGCAAATCAACACTCTTGCGCCTCATTATGGGGTTAGAGAAGCAATCAGATGGACTTGTTAAACTGGGGGATCATAACGTTATTCCTGGATATTTTGAGCAAAATCAGGCCGAGGCGCTTGTCTTAGAAAAAACTGTTCTCGAAACAATTCACGATGAAGTTCCGGATTGGAAAAATGAAGAGGTACGGACTCTGCTAGGACGCTTCTTGTTTAGTAGCGACACAGTCTTTAAAAAAGTTCAATCATTGAGTGGAGGAGAAAAAGCTCGGTTAGCACTGGCTAAAATGCTGCTGCGGCCTGTCAACCTCTTAATTCTTGATGAGCCCACCAATCATCTAGATATTCCTGCCAAAGAAATTTTGGAAGAAGCCATCCAGTATTATGATGGCACAGTTATTGTGGTGTCTCATGACCGCTACTTTATTTCAAAAGTTGCTAACAAAATTATAGAAATTCGCGATGGGGATCTTCGGCTGTATCAGGGCGACTATCACTATTATTTAGATAAGGTTGCAGACGAGAAGGAAAGAGCCAGGCTAGAGACGATTGAATCAGAAAAAGCAGCTAAAGCAGTTGCAAAACGCGCAAAACAGCAGCAGAAAGCAAGATCTAAAAAGGGATAAGTTACGATAGAAACTAAGGCACGTTGCTCTGCTCCTCTGAAAATCACTGAGTTTAGAAAATCGTCATCAAGTTTTTAACGTCTGGCTCCTAAATTTGACATCAAATTTACAGGCGTTAGATACTCTGAAGTAAGAGTGTTTATCATCGCATATGACACATGCTGGATTCTAAGCGGTGCATTTTCAAGAAAAGGGGTTTAACGTGATGAATCGATCAGATTCAAACTCCTGAATGATATTATTGCTGAAAAATATTTGTTAAAAGGGCTACCTAACATGGCACAGGCACTGGTTTCTCCAGTAGTGCTCGTTATTTTAGATGGTTGGGGTTACCGAAACGAAAAAGACGGTAACGCCATTGCCTTAGCTAGCACTCCAATTATGGATAGCCTATGGGCTGCGTATCCTAGTACGCTGATTCGGACATCTGGGAAAGACGTTGGTTTACCCGATGGGCAAATGGGTAACTCAGAGGTGGGGCATTTAAATATTGGAGCTGGACGAGTTGTCCCTCAAGAGTTGGTTCGGATTTCAGATGCTGTTGAGGATGGCACACTACTTACTAATTCGGCTCTGCTTCAGACTTGCAACGATGTAAAACATCGAGGCGGTAAGCTGCATTTGATTGGCCTATGTTCTGATGGCGGTGTTCATTCTCACTTGAGCCATTTGTTTGGTCTCCTTGATTTAGCTAAAGCGCAGGATGTTTCAGATGTTTGTATTCATGCCATTACTGATGGGCGGGATACAAAACCAACGGATGGATTGGCAGCGCTTCAGAGTATTCAAGATTACATTGAGAAAGTTGGCGTTGGTCGAATCGTTACCCTAAGTGGTCGGTATTACGCCATGGATCGCGATCACCGCTGGGATCGCACTCAACTGGTCTACACCGTTATGACTCAAGATGGTGAAGGGGATGGGCGTACGGCTGTTCAGCTTGCTGAGGCATCGTATGCGCAGGAGATCACTGATGAATTTGTAAGTCCTGTACGAGTGGCTTCTGGAGCAGTGGAACCTGGCGATGGCATCATCTTCTTTAATTTTCGACCTGATCGGGCGCGTCAATTAACTCAGGCGTTTATCGACCCAGCGTTTGATGAGTTTGAGCGGCAGCTTCTGGAGCCGTTGACGTTTACAACGTTTACTCAATATGATTCGACGTTTCCAGTTTTGATTGCATTTGAGCCTCAAAATCTCAATAACATTCTGGGACAGGTAATTGCTGAGCAGGGCTTGAAGCAGTTTCGGACAGCAGAAACCGAGAAATATGCTCATGTGACATATTTTTTGAATGGGGGCATTGAAGAGCCGTTTGACGGCGAAGATCGAGAACTGGTTCAGAGCCCAATGGTGGCAACCTATGATCGAGCCCCGACAATGTCTGCCGATCAGGTTACTGACGTGGCGATCGCAGCAGTAGAGAAGCAGATTTACTCACTAATTGTCATTAACTACGCCAACCCTGATATGGTTGGCCACACTGGAAATATTGAGGCAACTGTACAGGCGATCGAAACGGTTGATCGATGTTTGGGGCGGTTGCTCAGCGGGATTAGTAAAGTCGGTGGAACTGCAATGATTATTGCTGACCACGGCAACGCAGAATGCATGAAAGATGAAAATGGCAACCCGTGGACAGCTCACACGACAAACCCTGTACCCTTTATCTTAGTTGAGGGTGAAAAGCTCAAAATTCCAGGACATGGGACAGAGATTCCACTGCGATCAGACGGGCGCTTGGCAGATATTGCTCCAACCATTTTAGATATTCTGCAATTGCCGCAGCCCGCTGAGATGACTGGACAATCGATGATTCAACCTGTAGAGTTTGAAGTTCGTCAAAATCGAACCCCAGTTCGAGTTTCTCTTTAAGCTGAATTATGCTTAGAGTGCGTGTAGCCGCATTTAGCTGCATCAAGCGGTAAGATCGGGGTTAAGGCATTGCAAAATTTTAAAGGTTGGTCGTATGACATTGCTAAATTTGATGAGAATTGTCTGGGCTGCTTCGGCAGCAGGTTTAGTGGTTCTTGTATTGCTGCACAGCCCTAAGGGGGATGGCTTGGGAGGATTAGGGGGACAAGCCCAACTTTTCACCAGTACAAAGAGTGCTGAAACAACTCTAAATCGTTTGACATGGATATTGACTGTGTTGTTTATGGGCCTGACAGTCGTTCTCAGCGCGAAATGGTTGGCTTAGGGAGATAACTATAACTACCTAAGCTTGACCTACATATTCTTAGTAGCGATGGGTTGAAGGGCAAGATAGCTGTCTAACTAACCTGACCATTGACGACATCCAAGTGCCATGCGTAGACAACGGTACCTTGTCTGGCTAACTAGCCTCTTGATTGGGCTTGGCATTTGTGTATTAGCCCAAATGAGCTTGCCAGTTGCGTTAGCAGATGACGTGACACAGCCTAGTTTTGAACCCTATTTGCCATCTTTCCGGGAACACCCACTGCCAGAATCATTGGCGGCATGGAGAGATTTTGGGCGTACTGGAGACTATTTTTCAGAAATCTTACCGACTGAACTGGGGTATCTAGTGTGGTCTCAGTTTCCAGTTCAAATTTATATTGATTCCTGCAGTCCTAATGAACCTGCTGCTAATCGATGCTCTATTTGGTTACATGCAGTCAATCAGGCGATCGCCGAATGGGGCGATTATCTGCCACTGGCGATCGCCTCGTCTGAGGACAGTGCAGATATATCGATTTGGGCGAATATGCCTTCTCTTGAGCAAAGAGGGCTCTCTAGAGACGATTTGCTCAATGCGAACTACCGAGTGCGTTCGGCAGAAACCCGATATGAGTTTCGCGTTCAGCATGTCATAGATGAGGTTCCTATATTGACCCAGCGGTTTGATATTTTTTTAAGCCCTGGTCAAACCGAGAACTACATCCAGGCAGGTGCTCGCCATGAATTGGGGCACGCCTTAGGAATTTGGGGCCATAGCCCAGTTGAAACAGATGCGCTCTATTTTTCCCAAGTGCGCCATTCTCCTGCCATTTCTTCTCGGGACATCAATACCTTAAAGAAAATTTATCAGCAACCCACGCAACTAGGATGGGCATTGCCCCTCAGGAATGGCAATGACTGATGGGGTTTGCAGCAGTGGGCCTGCAATGACCGCTATGCTCTATTGGGTTCGTATGCCATGTGTGAGACTGATAGTAAAGCGGGTCATTAGCCAGTTCCCCATTCATGGAACCAGCCCCCCTTTCTTCGTATTCTAGGGTTCAGAATAATTATTTGCTAAGCCGTCCAATAGGGTTTACCGTAGGTTGAAGAATCAAGAGCTTTTTACAGAGCTTTTGGTATTTGAGCACCCCTACAATGCAAGTTAACTCATCGCTTATGCCGACGTCGCAGCTTCAGCTTAATTTAATTGAGGGTTCGGTCTCATTTAATTTCACGCCACACGCCGCACAAGAATTCAAGAGTGCGATCGCCCATTTAATGGAGAGCCTTAAGGTGACTGCATCTCAAGGCAATCCGGGCACACGGACTCGACCCAGCCCTCAAAAACCGATGGAATATCGATATTCTGGAGACATTTTTTTGGAGGTCTTCTGTAATCCTAATATTTGGCCTAGCCCGTTTGCGGCCAAGCTCCTTATCACTGTCCGAGATGATCGGCTGCGATTGACGACAGAAGCCGAACTGACTCGTGTTGTTGAAGACCTTAATCTTTATTTGGAGCAGTGTGGATAATAGATAAGTATCATTTGACACTTATCTATTAAATTGCTCTATTGACCTTATCTGCTGCAAGAATCAGCAATGTCGCTGATGATAGCAAGCGCATCCAAGACAGAGCAAGACTTTTCTAAGCCTTAACTAATCAGGTATTGAGAAACTGACTGACATATCTTCGCGATCGCACTGCAGCAAACACGTACGCCATTCTAAGTAATATGTCATTTTTGCAACAGTAGAAATGAATTCTATGACATGATGTTCAAAGGGACAATCATCGAGCGGTGGCACCAGTATGCAGTCAAATTTTCATCTACCAGACGGAAGCGTTGAGCGTTTTGTTGAACAGATTTTGGCAACGCGGCGAATTAATCGTGCTGATCAGAAAAGGCTAATGGCAGTCTTCTCATCAAAAAATGTTTTGACGAGAGACGACGAGATATTAATTGATCGAATATTTGACTGCTTACGTTCAGGCTTGCTACGAATTGTTGATTAGGCGATCGCTTGCTATTGAATCTCACCATGATATGAAGACTAAAAAATGGCTATAGGTTTGCAGGAAACCTGATAGCCATCACTATCAATCTGAGTTTGCTCATGCTCAATCAATCAATATCGTCTTCAGAATCAAGCTGCTTCAACCGGATATGCTTCCGACCCAAAGAAATTTCAAACTCGTCTCCAGGTCTTAAGTCCATCTGTTTTGTATAAGCAGAGCCAATCAGCAGATTGCCATTTGATTGGACACTGATCCGGTAGCTGGCACTACGCCCTCCACGACCATTTGAACTCTGTTTCCCATCTAGCTGAATACCCTCAGCATCAATCAGAGCATTCAGGAACTTCATCATATTGACCCGCTCTACACCGTTTTTTGTAACTGTGTAATAACCGCAGGCTCTTGCTTTTTCTTCCTTCGTCAAGTCACCCAACTCCTTCACTTTAGAGAGGAGCTCTTCACCTATTAGAGGCTCGATCTTCTTCTTTTTACTCATTAACTTCAGTCTAGATCAATCAGCGAGAACCTGAGAACGATTTTAGCTTAGCTGACATTCGCTAAACGGCTAAATTTTCAGCTAAATGTTTACGTTTGAAACTATACTACACTGCTAAGTCTCATTTGTTCATCCTATTTATATTAAATTCGGTCTTGAATTGATCAGTTTTCGTGAATCATAATAAGCGTTTAGACTTTCTCGAGTTATTGTTATCGATGTTGGGATCGGCTGCTTCACTATAGAGCAATGTTCGACTTCAATTTGTATCATCGTCAGGAGCGTGAATCGCGTAATAACTCATGAATGATTAATGATAGATAGATAAGTAAGTCGATTTAGAGAGTGACTGTAATGAAGCTCACAACACGAGGACATTATGGTGTTAAGGCGATGCTCGACTTGAGTTTGCAACCCAGGTATGGGCCTGCATCCGTGCGGGCGATCGCCCAACGCCAAGAGTTACCAGCGCCCTATCTAGAAAAACTATTGATCGAGCTTCGCAAGGCGGGACTTGTTGAATCTATTCGAGGGGCTCGTGGCGGATATCAACTAGGGCGATCGCCCAACCAGATTTCAATTGGTCAAATCTTAGAAGCACTGGGAGAGACTGCTGACCCAATGTCAAGTCAGATTTCAGAGCGAGATCAGGCCGGAGATTGGGTCACTCATACGCTCTGGAATCGGTTGCATGAAAAGTTAAGAGACGCACTCTACAGTATTTCATTAGAAGATTTATATTTTGATGCCCGGAGTTGGCAGGCATCTCAGGGCGAAGCGACTAGCTTCATTGTGTAAGTTGTAGCCTCAAGACTGACATATTTACGATTAAGACAGGCTCAACTTAACTTGACAGTTTGACAATGTATTCGCGATGATTATAGATCTGTGTTTATCTCGTTCGGATCAGGTCAAATTCTAAATGAAACGGTCTTAGTCAAAGCTAAGATCTACCTGTACGACGAGGCTTGGAGTAGGTTTATGACATACGCAATCATCGAGACAGGCGGTAAGCAGATTCGAGTCGAGCCTGGGTATTTTTATGATGTGGATCGGCTTCCTATAGAACAGGATGGCTCTGTAAGCATCGATAAGGTTTTATATATTGAGCACGATGGTGATGTGCATGTGGGGCAGCCGCTTGTAGATGGAGCCCACGTTGAAGGGAAAGTGCTGCGTCATTTGCGAGGACGCAAGATTATTGTTTATAAGATGCGTCCGAAAAAGAAGACCCGAAAAAAGCAGGGGCATCGGCAAGAATTGACGCGGTTAATGATTGAGTCAATTACACTGGGTGACTCGGTATTAGCAGGTATGGCAGGTGATGCCGATATCAGTGAGACTGCATCTGTTCCAGATGTGGTGACTGTAGACGAGAGTGCTGATAGTTAGGCTGCATTAGTGGGTTGGGCTGATGTGGCTCAGCTGTTGAAGGAGCTTGGTTGAGAAGGATGAGTTGAGCAATTAGAGCACCGTCTTAATGAGTTCTCGCAAATAAGTCCTTGCAATAAGTCCTCGCAGCAATGTTCACCGGGGTTTGAATACGTTCACAGTCTAGAATAAAGAAGTCAGCAGGAGGATACGCATAATGGCTCATAAGAAAGGAACAGGAAGTACACGCAACGGTCGTGATTCTAATGCTCAGCGACTTGGTGTCAAGCGCTTTGGTGGCCAAGTTGTGAGAGCGGGGAATATTCTTGTTCGTCAGCGGGGAACGAAGTTTCATCCTGGCGTGAATGTAGGCCGTGGAAGTGATGACACGCTATTTGCCCTGATTGATGGCATCGTTACATTTGAGCGGAAGGGCAAGAGCAAGAAGAAAGTTAGCATTTATCCAGTTGTGGTGAGTGCGTAAGCTCCTTTGAAATTGGGTTTGCGGATTTATAAAGCAGGCTTGAACTCAAAGATGGTTTGAAGATTGAGCAATGAAGGGCAGAAGCGCTGCCCTTTTTTAGTACTCTTTCAGGGATGAGTGTGTCTGACTTAATTGAGCAGCCTAGTGTGATGCAATGGGCGCATTGAGCACCTTGAGAATGCGATCGCCTGCTTCTTCGAGATGTGCCTGGGTGACGAGATCTAGATCGTGACGATGCCGACGGAGGGTGCGGGCGATCGCCCCTTCAAGCTGTTGCAACTGATATCGAGCAATGATGCGAGCGTCTTCAGGTGGGTCGAGTGTTTGAATCGCTAAAATAAAATCCACCATATTTTCTGCATTTTCCAGGGCATCTGGATTCCGCCGCGCAAAATTTGTCAAAATGCTCAGGTGCTGGTGCTGTAGCCCCCGACGTAACGTTGAGATGTCAATTGTTTCGGCAGGGTCTAGAATCTCTGTCCAGATATCTGCTTGCACTGTCTCAAATAGTTCTGTCAGAGTCATGACCTCAGCAGACGCTGATCTAAATTCTGCATCGCGCACCCGAGACAAGCGGTCAGACGAGAGTACATCTCCAAGCACCAAACTCTGGAGCAAGAGCACATTCTCATAGACTGGATATTCAAGTCGAAAAACAGCGGGGAAGCTGCCCCAGTGAAACCAGCGAGAGGGGGCAAGCTGGTTGATCAAGTCTGGTGAGAAACTAAACGCTTGATCCGAGAAGACATAGTGTTGCAAGACGGCTAACGCTTCCCGCTGTTTCTCTACGGGAATGGGTTCAAACGGTGGACGCGCTCCGGGATCATCCCGACGGTTACGGTTAAACCGCTGCCCGCCAATGTAGCGAGTGGCTGTCAACGCGTTATTAAAATAGTGATTAAACACAATATTGAAGCGATCGCGCAGTTCGCTGTAGCTTTCACCAGGCAGAGGATACAGCTGATCCAATCGATCCCAAAGTGTCAGGGCATGATCCATTTGCCACCGAGAGAAGCGCAACATGTCGTTGCTCAGATCATAGATATTGGTTTCTGGATCTACCAGATTAAGGCTGTCTTCATCAGTGCCGTAGGCTAGCTCGGCTTCAGGAGAGCGCTGGGCGATCGCCTCCAATTGGCGCAGCTCGGATTGGGGATTGATAGCCTCAATCGGACTATAACCATACTCAATTGCCCAGCGATCATACGGCCCGACAACTACCGGAAAGTAGTCTCCTTGTGGGCTACCTGTAGGGGCGAGATTGAGCGGCACATAGTCCATCACTGACGAGACGAGACCTACTCTCTGGGTTAATTCTTGATTGCTCAGATCGTCAGGGTTGAGGAGGGTGCTGCCGCGAAAGTTATGGCGGAGGCCGAGCGTATGCCCCACCTCATGGGTAATGAGATAGCAAAGATATTGATGAATGTAAGTGGTCATTGTGTCGCTACTCGGCAAGATCTGATCCATCGCAGTCAGGGCGATCGCCCCAAATGCAGCTTGATTAGCAGTCTCCATGCCAAAACAAAGATGATGGTTGTCAAGCCAGGGCCTAGTAGTCGAGCCTGTAGCCGCATCAGAGTGAATCGGTGCTGGTCTCATGGGGCGATCGCCCAACCCAATGCCCTGCTGTTGATAGAGCCAACGCTGCATGGGCAACCCCAAACTTTGATTGCATAAGAGGGGTGACAGCTGTGCCAGTTGCAGAGACGATGCAGATGTCTGAGCTGCTTGAGTAAACACGTCATGGCGATCGCGGACAAAGCGCAGCATATTGGCATCAATCACAATATCGGCATCCAAAATTTGCCCCGTTAATGGGTTGACCCGCGAAGGGCCGATAGCGGCCCCCCACCGAAACGAATTCGACCAGCGAATCGTGTTGTAGCGCACATCTGCAGGATCCCAGTCGGCATTGTCAGGCATCTGGCGCACTTCAATCGCATTCTGAAACCCAATGGCCTCAAATGCTGCATTCCATGCTAGAACCCCGGCTCGAATGGTATCTCGATACTCATTGGGCACCGCATTCTCAATCCAGAACACGATCGGCTCTCGCGGTGGGGAGAGAGCTGCCTCTGGGTCTTGCTTTTCTAATTTCCAGCGATGAATGTAGCGCAAGAACGGATCACGCCGACTGAGGTCAGACAAATTCTGAGAAGCCGTAACAAAGTAGCCAACTCGCTCATCGGCTAATCGAGGTTGGTAGCTACCCGTTGGGGGCAGCTGAGAAATGCTATAGCGCACCCCCAAGTTAAAGCTTCTCGGATCAGGAATAGACTCCAGAAAAAACGGAGAATCTCCTGAGCCTCGAAACCCGTAAACCGACAAAATTTCCACATTGAGTGGGAAGGCGTCAATTGCTTGAATGTATGACGCTTCAGAACTGATCGAATAATCGGTGCGGCGTAACCAGGGAAAGGCCAGCGAGATTCCCAACAGATCTTGCCGATCGAGAAAGACGGCGTTGAGGTCGATTAACAGAGCGTGGTCCTCAGGTCGGATACTGACAATGGGTAAAGTAATCAAGACAGAATCGCTAAATGAGCGCGACACCGAACGTTGCTGCGGGTCAGTTGGTTCTGTCTGGAAGTAAATATTGGGAATCGCCATCTGCACAGCATCTTGCACCCGGCGAAACTGAAACATAAAGTCTCGAATCGGCCAGCCGCTATACAAACCTAATTCACCAATTGCAGATTCAAGGCTAGCGGCACACAAAAAGTTTTGGTTTAGTTGGTTAGGCCGCACTGCTAAATAGCGTTCGCTGCCGTCTTGGTTGCGATAAATCGTAAATAACCCAGAGGACGCCTCCAGATCACGCACCAGATCCACAAACGGCTCCATTTCGGAGCCAGACGGGGTCGCAGTTTGCAGAGTGCGCGTCGGGGCGACATCTGCTGCTGCTGGAGTCGCGCCATATATGGCGGGCAGATGAGAAAGCGATGTCAATGAAGAAAAGTAAGGCGCACCAACGATACCCAAGCACATAAAGAGGCTGATGCCTAGAAAAATCCAGATCCGTCCAGTTCTCATCAGTTACCCAATTGCCAAGGATGAGGGGTTTACTAGACAGGATAACTGTTAATTTGGAACTACCTAGAGAAGTATTTCAAAAACTTTTAGAGTTTGGTGATAAAAGCTTCAAGAGGGTCTACGGTTTTCCGAGGACTAAACTCCAAAAGAAGCGACGAAAGACCCCTTGAGGCACATCCACTCGAAGATTGGCAGCCCAACTGAAGGTATTGAATCCAACGTGTCCGCTGTCAGGGTTCCACCGCATACCCGGTTGGATTGTCATGTTGTCGAGCAAGGTGACCCAGTGATCGGGCAGGGCCAGCGGTTGGGCAAGGCGACTTTCTTGTTTGGTGTTGAGGGGCTGATCACGCAGCAGGCCGTGGGCGGTGATGAGCAAGAAGGCTACTCCTCCTTGGGCGATCGCCTCAGCCCCCTTTTGCAGCACCTGTAAATCTCTGACTAAATAGGCATGGTGATATTCAACAGTTGGATAGCCTAGAATTTCTTGCACCCAACCTGCCATTTCCCAAGATTTGGTCATGCCACCCAGATTTTGGATGATCTGAGGGGCATTGGGGTCAACCGGAAAGATCAGATTTTCTGACTCCCGCAAGGTGGAGAGCATCATCCAGTCGGCGTGGGCCATGCGAATCTGCCCCAAGCTCGTCTGACATAGCCGTTCTGATGCCCGAATTGTGCGAGAGTAGGCTTGAAATTGTCCTGTTTCAAACAGGCTATGACAATGTTGGACGTAACGCAGCGGGTGTTTGCGAATCAGTTCAAACAAAATCGAGGCTGGCCCACAAAATGGCTGCTGCCCTTGGTTTACTCGAAATGGATTGCTCAGTCGCGATCGCACCTCTTGGATCAGCTGCGACTTATCCAGCTGCGTCCAGACTCCGGGTTGCTCTGATTGTTCAAACGCAAGCAGGGCTGTTTTGATCTCCGAGGATGCAGCAGACGTGGCGACAATTGGGTTAGAGCGAGTATCATCAGTGGGGCGCATCATGACCTCTCAAGGGCGTTGGATTATGAACGGATCGTCAATAATAAAAGGTGATTTGCCAGTAGGATTGGGTGCAGATTGATCTGAGCGTGCAGTCGATCGATTTGGACTTGCAGTAATTGGGGGCAGTAAGTTGGGTCAGTCGTGATCTGCGTCTTTAAAACAGAAACAGGAGTAATTCACTGGATTACTGAATTCAGAATCCTGGTTAGCAACTTGTTCTCAAATGGTGATCTAGTCGTCGAGTTAGGTATGTCATGGTTCACTCGATCGCGCCAACTATTAAGTTTCTCCAGCAACCTACCTCAGTGGCCTGGGTGGAGCAGGCGTTGCAAAATCTTGACACGCTGCTGCTTGATCATTCTCACTGCGAACGCAAAGCCGCTGGCGTTGCGCTCAATTTGATGTTTCGCTACCCGTCTAGCGTTCAGCTGGTGCGAACACTGACTGCGATCGCCCAAGAAGAACTCGAGCATTTTGAGCAGGTCAATCAATGGCTTGAACGTCGCGGCGTTCCCCTAGCTTCTTTGCAGCCTTCGCCCTATGGAGCAGCGCTCAAGTCACAAATTCGACGCACCGAACCCCATCGGCTGCTCGATTCATTGCTGGTGGCTGGGCTGATCGAAGCCCGCAGCCATGAGCGCTTGGGGTTACTTGCTACCCATTGCCCAGAGCCAGAATTGGCAGCGTTTTATCGAGGCTTGATGGCTTCAGAAGCGCGTCATTACGGCATATATTGGACGCTGGCAACCACCTATTTTGAGCGAGACATTGTGGGCGATCGCCTGAATGAACTTGCCACCATCGAAAGCAGTCTCATATCAACCCTCTTCCCAGAGCCAAGAATTCATAGCTAAATCAAAATTTGTAGCCGCTAGAGAGATGACAGCCTCATCAAAAATATGTCACGATTTGCCTAAACTTTTGACATATAGTCGTTCTGACGCAGATGAACCTTGTTGGATGTGTTAGGGCCAAGCTGGGCCAAGGGTTTCACACTACGATCAGGCATTCACGGCACTGAGAACTCTATACGTCCAGATTTAATTCATTTACAGCAGCTATGACACCCTATGCAAAGTGATGCTTCAGCGTCTACGACGCCCCTCCATGCCGAGATTAGCCTTCCACCTCAAACTGACGTCTCCACATCTACCGACCTCTCAGAACGAGATGACGTAGACCTAGAGTTTCTGTACACGCGAGATATTGAATTTCGGCAAGAAACGATCTACTTCATCGTGGTCGATCGGTTTTGTGATGGTGATCCCACCAATAATGATGGCCCCAACCCCGAACTCTATGACTCGACTCAAACCGAATGGGGGAAATATTGGGGCGGCGATTTGCAGGGAGTAATTGATCGGCTGGATTACCTTAAAAACATGGGTGTCACGGCAATCTGGCTTACTCCATTATTTGAACAAATTGAAGAACTCTTTATCGAAAGTGCGGCGATTCATGGCTATTGGACTCAAGACTTCAAGCGCATGAATCCTCGGTTTATTGGGGCTAACGAAAACCCCTCGCTCAACCGCACCCAAGATAGCCGCAACACGACATTCGATCGGCTGATTGACGCCTTGCATCAGCGTGGTATGAAATTGGTGCTCGACATTGTCTGCAACCACAGCAGCCCTGATGTCAGCGGAGCGAAAGGCATTCTTTACGATGATGGCGAACTAATCGCAGACTTCAACAACGACGTCAACCATTGGTATCACCATTACGGTGAAGTGCAAGATTGGGAAAGCGATTGGCAAGTGCAAAACTGCGAACTGTCGGGGTTGGCAACTTTCAATGAGAACAATACTGACTATCGAACTTACATCAAAGCTGCGATTAAGCAATGGCTCGATCGGGGTGTAGATGTCTTGCGGGTGGATACGGTAAAGCACATGCCCATCTGGTTTTGGCAAGAATTTACTGCCGATATCCAGACTCATCGCCCCGATGTATTTATCTTTGGAGAATGGATCTATGCCCATCCTGAAGACGATCGCTCTGTTGAATTTGCCAATCATTCTGGCATGACCATTCTTGACTTTGGCCTATGTACTGCCATTCGGGCGGCTCTGGCTCAAGGTTCTGAGGACGGGTTTTATCTGGTGCAAAACGTTCTCAACCTCGATCATCACTACAGTCGGGCGACTGAGCTGGTTACCTTTATTGATAACCATGACATGCCCCGGTTTCAATCACTTAACCCTGATCCAGCGATGCTGCGGGTGGCGATCGCCCTGATTATGACCTCACGCGGTATTCCCTGTATCTATTACGGCACTGAGCAATACCTTCACAACGATACCGATGGTGGTGACGACCCCTACAATCGTCCCATGATGGAGTCGTGGGATACCCATACAGATGCATATTGGTGCATTCGGCTGTTGTCGGGGGTGCGACGGCTCAACCCTGCTGTATCGTTGGGGAGTCAGTGGCAAAAATATGTCACGCCAGATGTCTTTTGCTATACCCGGCGCTATGGCAACTGCGTTTGCTTTGTCACCATGAATCGGGGAGAAGCTACCACCATTGAGGCCATTGAAACTGATTTGCCCGATGGTGAGCATACCTGCGTGTTGACTCGCTGCAAGTTAGAGGTCAAAGACGGACATCTGCATAACTTAGAACTGGGCACACGGGAGGTGATCGTGCTCAGTCATGTGGGCGATCGCGCTAGAGGTCAGGTGATTGTGCGAGCGCAGCTCAACGGCGTAGACACGCGGCTTGGGGAAACAATTGTCGTCACAGGTGACTGCCCCGAATTGGGCAACTGGGATATTTCTCAAGCCTATCCGTTGGAATATATCAACCCCAACACCTGGTTTGCTGAGATTCCGTTTAATGAAAGTGCAGGCAAGCTAATTACTTATAAATATGCGATGTGGCGTGATGGCCAGTCTCCCTTGCGCGAAAATCTCGTGGCGCGGCGGTGGGTGCTGGCGGCTGAAGGCATTGTCAAGTGGCGAGATGATTGGGCCAGCGGGCGAGAATCTTAATTTGTCAAAGGGCGATCGCCCTTTGAGCCCATTCATTACGGGCATCGGCAAATAATGAAATGGTGCACCTCTCTAGATGGCTGATAAAGGGGATTAAACCCTAGACAGAAGCCAGAGCCACCTGTGCCACATCTTGAGGTGCCAGGTTTGAATGCACAATTTCGCCATCGCGGAACCAGACCACCCGCCGACTTTGCCGCGCCACATCGGCCTCGTGAGTCACCATCACCACGGTCATGCCGCTGGCGTTGAGTTCTGCAAAGATATCCATCACGTCTTGCGTGGTATGAGAATCAAGGGCTCCGGTGGGTTCATCGGCTAGCAAGAGCACTGGGCAATTGACAATGGCACGGGCGATCGCTACCCGCTGCTGTTGCCCCCCTGAAAGCTGATTGGGGCGATTATTCAGTCGATTACTCAGGCCCACACGGGTTAAGGCGTCAGCCGCTCGTTCGCGGCGTTCTGCATAGTTGATGCCGCCATAGACCATCGGCAGCATCACATTTTCAATGGCCGTCAACTGAGCCAACAAGTGAAACTGTTGAAACACAAACCCGATTTTGCGATTGCGAATATGGGCCAATTCATCATCATCTAGTTGTGCAACATTGACACCATCAAGATAATAGCTGCCACTGGTGGGGCGATCGAGACAGCCAATAATGTTCATGGCAGTTGATTTACCCGAACCGGATGGCCCCATAATGGCGCAATATTCTCCTTCCTCCACAGTTAAGCTGACATCTACCAGCGCTTTGACTTCGGTATTGCCAGAGCCATAGATTTTGGAGATTTGTTCGAGACGGATGATGGTTTTCATCAGAGGAAGAGGTGAGGAGGTGGATGGGTGAGGGGGTAGCATTCTGGTTTAGGTGCTTCTCAAGGCAACAATGGGGTCGAGTTTGGCAGCCTGACGGGCAGGAACGACCCCAAAAAAGAGGCCAATACCGCCGCTAACGGCGACAGCGACCACCGCTGCGACCACTGACACACCGGGCTGAAATGGGGTTGCCAGACCGATCACGAGTGCCCCACCTACTCCGAAGGCAGTGCCGATGATGCCGCCTGCGGCAGAGAGAATAACGGCTTCAATCATGAACTGCATGAGAATGTCGTGTTGCGACGCGCCAACGGCTTTGCGAAGACCAATTTCTTGGGTGCGCTCTTTGACCGAAACGAGCATGATATTCATGATGCCGATGCCGCCAACGAAGAGTGAAATTCCGGCGATCGCCGCTAGCATAATGGTCAAAGCGCTCGTAATGGTGCCTGTAACTTCTAAGAGATCCTGCTGGCTGTTGATTGTGAAATCATCTTCGCCGACGATTTTGTGGCGCAGCCGCAACAGGTTAGCAATTTGAAATTCGGCAGCGGCCATGTTCTCTTGGGTGTCTACTGACGCGGTGATGTAGGTCAGCTCAATGCCGTAGGGCGAGGTTTGTCCGACGAGGCGATTGGCCATGGTTCTTAAGGGAAGCAGCACCGAGTTGTCATAGTCAACGCCAAGGTTTGACCCTTTGCTGCCTAAGACGCCGATTACCTGAAAGCTGACATTTTTGATGCGAATTTGCTGACCGATGGGGCTGCGAGCATCCATGAGGCGGCGAGCCAAGTCTGGCCCTAAGATTGCCACTGGATTGCTGCGCTGCATGTCGAGTTCGGTGAAAAACCGCCCTTCTGCCAGTTCAAAGTTTCTCACCGCTGGAAAGCCGGGCGTGGTGCCAATAATGGTTGAATTGGTATTGCGGTTGCCGCGTGAAATCAGCCCGCGATCGTTAAATTCGGGGGCGGCGTCTTCGACAGATGGCACTTGCTCTACGATGGCTTCGGCATCTGCCAAGACGAGTGTTTTGGGAACATTGAACGTCGAGCGCTGCGTTTCCTGGTTGCCGGGTACGACAAATAGAATATTGGGGCCTAACCCTTCAATTTCACTCGTCACATATTTTTGGGCCCCTTGACCAATGCCTACCATGGCAATAACCGAAGCATTGCCAATGATAATGCCTAGCATGGTTAACCCGCTCCGCAACTTGTTGGCAGTTAGGGTTTTAGACGCCATTTTTAAGCTTTCAGTAAAATCCATCGCTAGTTGCTCTCGTTGTTGCCAGTTCGGCCAAAGTTAAGATTTTCTAGCCTGACGCCGGGAGGGAGTTGCGTAAAGATGCGATCGCCCGCTTCGACTCCTTCCAAAACCTGAATCTGGTTGCCCACTTGGGGCCCCAGGGTCACAGGCTGAAATCGAGGCCGATTATTCGTGTCAGGCACGATCACGCCTTGCTGTCCATCCAGACTCACAATTGCTACAGAGGGCACAACCATGGCCTCATCGACTTCATCCCCAATGAAGATCACATCGGTTTTCATGCCTGCCATGAGCTGATCGTCGCCTATGACCAATTCAACCGTAACTTCAAAATAAACAAAGTCACCCCGGGAGGCATCCTGAATCGCCTGGGGCGCAATCCGCTTGACCCGACCTTCAAACACCTGATCGGGATAAGCATCTGCCGAAATTTCAACACGCTGCCCGTTTTGGATGCGGGCAATATCAACTTCGGGCACCTCAGCTAGAATTTCTAACCCCGTGGCGATCGCCACAATGGCCGATGATGTTGCCGATGAGGCTTCAGAAGCAGATGTGGTCGGGGTCACAAATGCTCCTTCGGTGGCATATTTTTGGGTAATGATGCCATCAAACGGAGCCCGAATGAAGGTGTCTTCATACTGCACATTGACCGATTGTAAGTTGGCGATCGCCTGCTCTAGAAGGGCTTCAGCCTGATCGATACTTTCTACTCGACTCCCATTTTGCAACAGCCGCAGATTTTCCTGAGCTTCACGTAGACCAGCGCGACTTTGCTCAAGGGCGGCGCGGGCGCTATCCGCCTCTTCAATACTGACGTCTAAATCGTCTTGTGAGATAGCCCCTTCGGCTTCAAGGGCGCGGTTGCGATTGAGGCGATCGGTGGCAAGTTCAAGACGGGCTTGCGATTCGGTGACTTGAGCTTCCGCGCGTTCGGCCTGGGCACGACCCTGGGCAATATCTTCGGGGCGGCTGCCATTGCGGAGTTCGGCGAGTTCGGATTGGCGCTGACTGACTTGACTTCTAGCCTGCATCAAGCTGGCTTCGGCGCTGTCACTTTTCATGCGAGCAACGACTTGGCCCTGCGTGACGCGATCGCCTTGTTCGACGTAGAGTTCGGCAACAAGGTCTGACGTTCTGGGGCTGAGATTAACCGTATCAATCGGGCGCACCGTGCCGCTAGCCGTAATTCGCACAGCGAGGGGTTGCGATTCCACAGGGACGGTCAGTTCTGTCAGGTCAACGGTGTTGTTGCGGGTTCGAAGAACCGCGAACGATACAACGCCTGTGCCGACAATGCCCACTGCAACTAATGCAATCACCCAAGGCAGCGGTCGTCGAATCTTTCCAATTAAAGGGAGTTGCATGATGATAGCTCACACAGGATGTCGTGACGAACAGGTTTCAAACGCACGTATTTCAAACACGCATATTTCAAACGTGCATATTTCAAATATGGATATTTCAAATGCGGATACATAAGGGTATGTCTGCATGACATTGGTTCTCTGCGAAAACTATTCTCTACGCGAAAATAAGTGACGCTGAATAAGTCAATGAGGCCGCAATACCATCCCACTAACATCCAGGCTAGACGCTACGATGACAGATGATGTGCGGCTTGTTCTCGTTCCCACAGACTATCAAGCTGAGGCAACTCGCGCTCCCAAAACACATGGATATCTCGCATTTCTTGCAGACGGTGCTTTAGATCTGGAGATCTATCACTAATTAAATCAAGCCCTTTTTCTGCGAGTTGCCGAAACGCCGTAATTTGCGTAATTCGCTGCTTGGCCATTTGTGACCAGGCATTGGGCTTAATCTGAAAGTAGTCTCGCCGTTGCCCTGGTAGGCTAACGCGCTCAATCAGGCCAATTTGAATGAGAAGGCGAGTCATACTGCTGATTGAGCCTTTACTCGCTTGCAGAACCTGCGCTAAGCTGCCGCTCGACTGCTGAGGCGGGTCAGAAACAAGCAACCACCCAAAGATGCGCCCTGCCATTCGCGGCATGCCTACCCGTTCAAACATGAGACCGACCTCTTCAACAAAATAGGTCTGCTTCAACTCAGCTGGATTACTCAAACGACTTGAATTCAACGCGGCTCACAGGTGTATTTCCTCCTCTAAGCTAACATAATCTTTTTTGAACGTTCAGTATTTGCTGAACAGACTAAACTAATTGCCCAAATGTTTAAGTGGCAGGCGATCGCCAACTAAGTTGGGGCATTCTGATTGCACCCCGACTTTAACGCCACCGCAGAGATAGAACTTCATACCATTGGCTCACCCGATCGGTCAGAAATGTATCGGATCAGCCGATGTTCAGATTTGCAAAGGGGCGATCGCCCTGTACGCTAACACTAGATAGCGTTGTTTGCAGGATGAATGACATATGCCTGACTCTCCTCTTGGTGTTGCTGTCATCGGGACTGGCTTTGGCCAAAAGATTCATATTCCTGGGTTGCAGGCTCATCATCGCACTCAAGTGTTGGCAGTCTATCATCGAGATTTAGACCGGGCTAAGGCGATTGCTGAAGCTAATAAAATTCCCTATGCGTGCGAGACAGTTGAGCAAATTGTTCAACTACCAGAGATCGATGCCGTCAGCATCTCAACTCCGCCTTTCTGGCACTACCCAATGGCCAAAACGGTCATTAATGCAGGCAAGCATCTATTGCTAGAAAAGCCGATGACGCTATCATTGAGCGAAGCTAAAGAGCTGCATGACCTGGCCAAAGCCAACGGCGTCGTCGGTGTTTTAGACTTTGAGTTTCGGTTTGTCCCGGCTTGGATGCGTTTAGCCGAATTGCTTGCAGAAGGATGGGTCGGTCAGAAGCGCCTTGTAAAAATTGACTGGCTCGTGTCAGGTCGTGCTGACCCTAATCGCCCCTGGAACTGGTACGCCCGTCGAGATCAGGGCGGCGGAGCGTTAGGAGCGATCGGCTCTCACATGTTTGATTACATTGCGTGGCTGTTTGGTTCTGGGCAGCGGCTGTGTGGTTCTCTAAACACTGGGATAGCAGCTCGTCCAGATCCCCAAACAGGCGAGCTCAAAGCCGTTGACTCCGATGATACCTGCCGGATTATGCTCGACTTGTCAGATGGCACGCCCTGTCAGATGACGCTTAGCACAGTGGCCTATCACGGACGGGGGCATTGGGTTGAAGTGTATGGCGATCGCGGCAGTCTCATATTAGGAAGTGAAAATCTCACTGACTATGTGCATGGGTTTCAGCTATGGAGCAGTCAGGATGGAAGTCCGCTTACCGAAGTCGAAATCCCCCAGCGCCTTCACTTTCCGCAAGTCTATCCCGATGGTCGCCTTGCTCCCTTTGTGCGAATAGTTGATCACTGGGTCAAGAGCATTGAACAGGGGCATGCAGCAGCGCCATCATTGCGGGAGGGGGTTTATTCTCAACTGCTGATGGATTTAACTCATCAGTCTCATCAAACCGGACAATGGGTAGATATTCCTGCGCTAGATCTCTAAGGGGCGATCGCTCAATACTTTTAACTTGGCTAAGCCGAGCAGCAAACAGAAGCACAGCAAGAATATCGTCTGGTTTAAGATCATCGTAGTTGGCGATGATCTCTTCAGTCGCTTGAGGGCTGCCTGTTAGACTTCAGCGCTATGTTAGTGTTCGACGAACATTGAAGGAGATGTTAAATTCGGAGTAAAGTTTCTCAAGGTTAAGTCAAAAAAAATGGTGAATCCTGAAGGCTTGACTGGCAAGAATGTTCAATCAATGAATACTGAACAAACGGAGTTATACGAGCGAATTCAAACGTTTTCGCTAGACGAGCCAAGTGCCCAGCTATCATTTAGCAAACGACTGGCAAGAGATAATGACTGGTCATTACAATACGCTCGGCAAGTCATCGAGGAGTATAAAAAGTTTGCTTTTTTAGCTGTGGTAGTAGGGCATCCAGTCACCCCTTCAGACCAAGTAGACCAAGCTTGGCATCTCCACTTGACCTACACACGGTCGTATTGGCAAGAGTTTTGCACACAGGTTTTGAGAACGCCATTGCATCATGATCCAACTCTTGGGGGAGAGGCCGAGAATGAAAAATTTGATGGTTGGTACAGCAAAACTCTGGAGAGCTACGAACGATTTTTTAGAACAAAACCTCCAGTGGAGATTTGGTCAACACCAAAGGATCGTTTTGGGCTCGACTTATATTTTGTGAGGATTAATACTCAACAGAATTGGGTACTGCCAAAGTTGCAAGTTCAAAAAGGAGCAGCGGCAAGTACAGCTATCCTTTCCACTTTGATAGTAAGTGGTTGCTATAGAGGTAGTTCTGAAAACAATATCAATCCATTTGCAGGGACTTTACTCACCATTATGTGTATTGCCGCAGCATTTGGAATTATACGATTTTTGGTAGGGATAGTAGATTTCATAAAAAATCCTTCACTTCCTCGTATCAGAGGAGGTTGGGGCGGCAGTGGTTGTGGAATGGCTGGCTGCGGAAGTTGGGGTAGTGGATGGGGTAATTCTAGTGGTCATAGTTCTAGCGACTCTGGTGGCAGTGATGGCGGTGGAGGCTGTGGCGGTGGTGGCTGTGGTGGAGGCTGTGGTGGTGGATAGCCCTATAATCGTTTCGAGGAGAGCATTTAACGCTCCCCTCCCACACCACCCATCATGCGAGTTCGCAATGGGCAGTTCATGAAGACGCGTAAACAAACTGATCGCTCGAAACCCTCTGCCATTGAAACTCCCCAACTGCTCGATGTTAATCCTCGCATAAGCCTGCGGCAGGTTACGTCCAACCAGGGTTGGATTGAACAGAAAAAGATAAACGGTTGAATCAGCAGTCGCAGATTATTGAGCCGCCGTTTCCCCCCTTGCGGCTCATTCCAGTACGGATGCTGCCAAAATCGAGTGAGCAAATCCAACTGGTTTTCATCCAGGAGTGGAGGTGGTCTTCTCCTAAGCCCCAAAACTGTAGGCCGACCATTAAGTAAGTGCTGGGCACATCCGGTGGTTGGGGGACTTGAAATAGGATTCGCGAGAATAGAAGAGGGCACAAAAAAGGTGTGCCTTTGTAGATACACCCCAAACAATAAAATTCTGCTTCCATGCTAACGCTAAAACACATCGTTGAACTCGATGCCCTTGAGTTGCAACGGTTGTATGAAAAACTGCAAAAGAGTGCCCCCTCGCCAGTCTAGTCTTAGCCGCCTGGCAAATTGGGCTGAGGGTTGCCCGTGCTTTGGTGAACCATCACCTCAACGAACCGCCCAACTGCCTCAACAGTGGGGCAATTGTCATCAGTGTGGCAGTCGTTTGGAAAGTAAGGGGTTTGTGAGTCGTCGAATGCTGACTTTAGTGGGATGGGGCGAATGGCGACGACGAGTGGGACGTTGCCCGAATCGTTGTGCTGGCAGTCATGATGCCCCGTTTGATAAAGTGCTTGGGATTGTTCCTTATCAACAAACCTGCATCGAACTGGTGCGCTTGGGCTGTCTTTTAGCCGTGTTTCTACCGTTTGAGTTGGCCGTGCAACTGTTGTCGCAGTTGTGTGGGATTGGCCTGAGCGATGACACTGTCTGGCAGTGGGTGCAGCTACTTGAGCCAGACTCTATCACATCTCTCTCCCAGGGAAAGCCGCAGAAAATAGACAGGCACCTTTCGAGTGCCGCCCAGCACCGTTCAATCGGATTGTACTTGCTATGATACGGCAGATAGTAACCGAGGTGGATTTCAAGTGCGTCGTCTGAGCAAAGTCCACCATCCGCTTGATGAACTGGGTGCGGTTACTGCGACTCGCAGCACCGCCATCCAAGTCAATCGTCAGTTCGTCTAGGTGAGTGTATTCGGCTTGATGGTCGCACCCTAGCTGGCTGACAAAACTCGTGAAAGGCTTATTCTCCCGTACCTTAGGCTTTGACTGCGCTCTGCCTAAAGTCTCTACAACGACGTGGATTGAGCGCAGCCAAAATCTACACTCCGAAGATCTGTCAGGCAACCAGGGGTTTGTGTTTTTGTGTTTTTTTAGCGATATCCCATCCGATTGAGCCTTGAGCCTATCGTTTGACGCTTCGGCGCTTCAGCTTCCTCGTAGCCTTTCTCATTCATCAGTGCTTCTCGCACCGCACGGGCACTAATGCGGGCATACGCAAACATCGACGCTGGCGATTCTAGGCCAGGGGACTGAGGCATCATCTAGGCAACTCCTCTCATCTTCTCTAGAATGATCGGGATTCTATTTCTTGGCAAATCCCTAACTCACTGGATGTCAAGTATATGCCGAGGTATGGGAGATTATGGCTTGAGGATTTATCCTGATTGGTTGTCTTGATTGAATGCCGTTCTATTTGGCTCTCGATATCATTCATTCATGCAGCATGAAGCCAGATTGTCGTGTTCTAAACGAATGCGATCGCCCAAATCTTGGCAGAATAAAGGCATGCATCATACAGGGAGGCTGAACGCTTGACTCTCGTGCCCGAACAGCGAATCTCGGTTTCATTGTCTACTCTATTGCTGATCCCAGCGGTAGTTGTCGTCGCCATCATTGGATGGCAGCTTCGTAGTCTGGTCGTGTTGCTGATGATTTCAGTCGTGTTGGCTGCGGCGATCGCCCCTATAGTTGAGTGGGCTGAGCGCTGGCGTATCCCGCGCTGGCTGACAGTGGTACTCGTCTATCTCACGCTGATTGCTGGGGCAACAGGGCTAGGGCTGCTGATCGGCCCCACCATTTTTGAGCAACTTCAGCGGTTGATCCGGCAGGTGCCTGTGTCGCTCAAGAACCTGATCAGCATTGCCGAAAGCTGGGTGATGACTCAGAGCGATACCCGCCCAGAATTAATCACGCAGCTGTTTAATCAGGTGCTAGATGTGCAAGGGCTGACCAGTTGGGCAATTCGCTCGACGCAGAAGGTGCTGATCCGCTCGTTTAACCTCACCACCGGAATTGTAGGAGGGGTGTTTAGTCTGATTTTGTCACTATTTTTGTCGGGCTACATGCTTGCAGACAGCCGCACGCTGGTGCGCAGCATGACGCGACTGCTGCCGCCACCGTGGGACGATCGCCTCACGGCTCAGGTGGCACCCATTAGCTATCGCATGGGCAGCTATATTCGGGGCCGCATCCTGGTCTCTGCCATTCTAGGCGTAATTATCACCACCAGCTTGAGCGTTTTAGGGCTGTCTGATTTTGCGCTTGGTCTCGGGGCGATCGCGGCAGTGACGAATCTGATTCCCTTTTTGGGGCCAATTTTGGGGGCGATCCCAGCTTTGGCGGTCGCCATCTCGCAAGATGGATGGACGCTACTCTGGGTGTTCTTGCTGTTTGTGATCATTCAGAATGTTGAAACCTACGTACTTGATCCATTACTGGTGGGGTCATCGGTGGGCGTTCATCCCCTCTATCAGTTGTTGGCAGTGCTGGGTGGCACACAAGTGCTGGGCATCATTGGCGCGATTATTGTGCCGCCGTGGGTAGCCGGGGGGGCCGTGCTGCTAGAGAATCTATACCTGCAACCCAAACTGAGGGCTGAAAGTCGTGCCAAGCGATCGCTAGATGAGAGGGGCGGTTCGTCTAAAGCCCCACCTCCCAGCTCAATATCTGTGGGGTCATAGATGGGTAGACATGATGAGGTGGAAAAAACTTAGCACTGTTGCCCCCGATTAAATCTACACTTGGCAGAGAATACCGCCGATTAGCGTGATCAGGCGCTCCTTCTAAAGCGTATAGGTAAAGTCATCTACCAGCGCTCCCGGCACCCAACTGCCACCCACCTCGCGCATCTCATAGGTGCCAACGTCTGGGATAAACTCTTGTGTCTGAGTCAAATCAACCAGATTATCGCCAAAACAGCGATAGAGGCTTTCATCAAAGCGCAGGTTGTCAATGGGAGCCACAATTTCGCCTTGCTCAACCCAAAAGCAGGCGTAGCGCGTCATCCCAGTGACTCGCCCATTCTGGCGATCGCTCCAGTTGAGATAGTGCAGATTTGACACATAGAGCCCTGTGCCCAACGCTACCCAGCTATCAGAAGCCGCTAACCCACCGGGAGCGACATCGGGCGATCGCAGATATTCGCCGCTGGCAGCCCCATTGGCGGTTTTGCCATATTCTTTTGCCGTGCGAGAACTGATCAGCGAGTTGACTAGCCGCCCTTGCTGAATCAGAGGCAGGGTGAACGGTGCAATTTCTCCCAACTCGTTAAAGCGAGGCACCAACCCTCGGCTAAAGTTTTCGGCCAGAGTAAATTTTGGAGATAGTTGTTTCTCGTCGCGCTGCAGCGCCCCTAGCGCACTGCCACCCCGCTGTAGGGCCGCTTCACTGATCCCCCCCCATGAAAACATGTTGATCAAATCAGCGACAGCTGCCGGAGCCAGGTAGGTGCGATAGCTGCCCTTGGGAATCAATTTAGGCAGCTGTGCCAGTCGCTCTAGCTGCAGCCGAGACTCTGCTAGCTTGGCGGCATAGGCGGCGGCATCCCACTCGCGTCCGGCAAATGTGCCTTTGACAGCCTGCCCATCGGCAGTAAAGAGCGAATAGTCGAGTGCGAATGAGTCGGTTGCAAACCAGTGACGCTGCCCCGCCGAATCAGCATAGCCCCGCATCGCTGCACCTCCAGCGTAAAATCCCGTAAAGTCAAGGCCAGCAACGATCGGTAAAATTTCGGCAACCGCTGATTCGATAGGCAATAACACACCAGAATGAACCTCATGACTGGTAGCAGAGCCGACTGGCACCACCAAGTAAGGGTCAACCGGAATCTGAGACACTTCGCAGCGCAGGTCGCTCAGTGTAGTCTGGGCATGGTGCCAGTCGATAGGCCAATCTCCCGTAATCGGGATGCTGTGGTTGCTGACGCGCTGGTTGTGCATTAGGGCGATCGCCAGTCGAGCGTCTTGCACGTAGCCCGTTTGCCGCACTTTAGCCCGGTTAAACCGAATAAACTGGCTGCATTCTCCTGACAGATTAATCGTCAAATGCTCGTCGGCGGTGAGCTGGTCGAGCAGAGCTGCCACAAGCTGATGAAAGGTCTGCTCTAAGTCATAGCCAGGCGTGGCAGATGTCATGCGTCTCCCCCAAAAACTTCAACATTCTCAAACGCACAGACAGGTGCGCCATGCCCTACTCGAATCGCCTGATTGGGCTCTCCTTTGCCACAGTAGGGCGTGCCATACATTTCCCAAGTGGAGGCATTGCCCACGCGAATCAGGCTATGCCAAAACTCCGGTGTGGTGGCACGATAGTTGGGGTTGCGGAGGGTTTTGGTTAGCTGGCCATGCTCGATCAGCTTGGCATATTCGCAGCCAAACTGAAACTTGTAACGCTGATCGTCAATCGACCATGACCGATTGGCTTCCATATAGACGCCGTGCTCAATCGTATGAAGGATGGCGTCCAAGGAGTCGGTGCCGGGTTCGAGGTTGATGTTGGCCATGCGATCAATCGGAGGACGGTTCCATGAAGACGCCCGCGCATTGGCAACGCCAGAGACGCCGAGGCGAGTTTGGCTTTCGAGACTGCCCAAGCCGCGCAGCAAGACCCCCTCCCGAATCAGGTATTCTTTCGTGGCTGGGTTGCCAGTGTCGTCAAACCCATAGCTGGCAAACTCACCCGCCACGGTCGGGTCAAAGGTAATGTTCATTAGGAGTGAACCGTAGGAGAGGCTGCCAAAGTCAGACGGGCTGACAAAGCTTCCCCCTGCATAGTTACGCTCATCTCCCAAGATACGATCGAGTTCGAGGGGGTGCCCAATGCTCTCATGGATTTGTAGCATCATCTGATCAGGAGCTAGCACCAGCGTTGTCGTTTGGGTCGGGCATTCGTCAGCGGTGAGCAGCTCAACGGCTTGTTCGCCAATTTGGTGTGCCCGCTCCCACAGATCAGGCGGCGGAAACAGTTCCCACCCGCCTTGGAAACAGTGGGCTCGGAAGCCGTGGTCAGTTCGATGTTGGGCGATCGCCCCATCTTGAGCCGTCGCACCAAAGTGGGTTTGCAGCATCAAAAACTTTTGATAGACCTCGGAGCCGTTGCTGCTAATAAACCAAGATTCGGTTTCGCTGGTGACAGCAGTGGCCGTGGTTTGCACAATTTGGTCAGAAACCTTCAGCGTCTGACACAGCCGTGCCAGCAGGTCATTGATTTCTCCGGCGCTGAGGGCATCGAGCGGCTTTAAAAATGGGGAGGTATAGACGCCCACAACACTAGGCCGTACAGCCGTTGTAAATGAATGTAGTGCCCACTGACTAGCCGCGATCGCCTGCTGATAGGCCATCTGCGCGGCAGCTTGCAGGGAGGCTAGTGACAGGTCATTTGTAGCAGCATAGCCCAGTTGCCCCTGGGCTAGCACTTCGACCATACCTCCCTGGTTGAGCGATCGCCCATTGGCTTGGGGATGGCCATCACGCATCGATCGCGTGACCCCAACCTCTCTGACGGCACGGATGCCCACCCAATCTGCCGGAATATCAAATGATTGCAATGCTTTCTCGAGTTCAGAAATCATGGTGACGCCTTGGAACTGCCCTGAGACATTATTTTAGCGGGTGTTGATGGGCTGCGTCGTTGCCTGGGATGCGAAAGCGGTCGTCAGGTCTTGATAAACGGCACCTGATTGACTCAGGGCGATCGCCCAGGGATCTGGCCGCAGCGTCAATATCCCAGCCTCTTTCGGAAGGAGTGCGGGGGAGTCAGGTTCCCGAGAATAGGGTTGGCGTTTCGCTGCGCGACATGAAAGGCTCTGCCTGTGCGTAGCAAGTATCGCCAGAGATGTATGTACACAGCAAGGGGTTTGACTGGGAGTTGGGCTGAACCGCTTTTTTGAGAACTATTTGAGAACTAAATGAGGGTGAGCCTCTTGCTTACAGCCCAAGAGACGCCCATACTGCAATTGAACTGAGGATATTCTTTAATAGAGATCTCATTCGTTTAAGTTAATTTGACTAGTTCACCTAAAACTGTTGATAGACCTATGGCTGACGTGTTGACTCCCGAAGTGAGCGATCGCATTTGTGCTCACATGAACGATGACCATGCAGAAGCTGTCTTGCTCTATGCCAAGGCATTTGGCGGTTTGAAAGATGCGATCGCCGCCCAATTGCTAGCGATTAACCCTGAAAGCATGAATCTGCTAGTGCAAACCCCAGACCATACGATTCCGCTACAAATTCCGTTTGATCATGAGCTGCAAGACTCTGAAGATGCGCATCATACGCTCATCGATATGGTGAAGCAGGCCCGCATTACCTTCCACGCGGATTGATCCAAGTCGGTAGGAATCTGGGTCTCCTTACTACAGGCTGAATTCAGCCTACTGCTTGGTTTGTAATCGTTTCAGCTCTTCCCAAAAAGTTGAGAATGGCTCGGTTAACTGCGTCAGGGCAGCCAGCCGCTGCTTGGTGGCCACATCGGTGCAAAATTTGCAGCGTCGCATTGGGTAAGCACTGCTGCAGTCGGCGGCCATCATTGGGTGGAAACCATCGATCGCGATCGCTCCAGAGAATCAGCGTTGGATGCTTGATTGTAAGTAAGCCATCTTGAATGCGCTGGAGATAGCTAGGTTGCCCCGTTAAATTGTTTTGAATATCGCGCCAGCCGAGCTGCAAGTCTTCGGCAAATTTCGTCAATGTGCCCGGAAACTCGATGTAGGGGTAAGTGGCCCAATACACCTCTTCTTCAGTGATCTGGCCAGGGTCAACCACTACATCTCGACGGACGATCGCCGCCAGTTGCCGCACCATCGGAGCCAGCATGTAGGGCATCCGAGTCTGATCAACCCCTTGAATCAGCCCCAACGGCAATGCTGCCAGCAGCTGCATGCCCCAATTGGGCAGCTTTTTTGGGAAAATCGGCACATTGATCACGACCAGACGAGACACCAACTCTGGATGCTCAACGGCAAGCCCCAGACTCGTCAAGGCTCCCAGAGACTCCGAAACAATCACAGGCGCATCATCAGGAGACTGCCCACACAGCGCCTCAATGATGCGCGCCAGCTCAATTACCTGATGCCCAATCGTCTCTGGTCTTGGCGGCTTCTCAGAAAACCCAGACCCTTTAGAGTCAAAACAAATCACTCGAAAATGTCGAGCCAACACCTCAATGTTATATCGCCAGCAATAGCTCCAAACCCCGACTCCATGCACCAACATTAGCGGAGGGCCGCTCCCCGCCTCACCATAGGCAATCCTCACGGGATAGCCATTTGCATCCTCAATGGTAAGAGTTTGCTGACCCTTCGGGAACGTCGCCTGCCACCAGTAAACCATCACTCCTAACTCCTTCGGAGCCCTTACCCCATCACCCCATCACCCATGCTGCTCTAGCTCACCATAGGCATCAATCGGTAAGCAAGAACAGACCAAGTTGCGATCGCCAAAGGCATCATCAATGCGTTCAACCTGCGGCCAAAACTTATGCTGCCGCGTCCAGTCAGAGGGATACGCCGCCCGTTGGCGAGAATAGGGACGATCCCAGGTATCCGCAATCAGCACCGCAGCAGTATGGGGTGCATGTTTGAGCAGATTATCGGTCAGATCAGCCGTGCCATTCTCAATCTCACGAATTTCATCTCGAATAGCAATCATCGCTTCACAAAAGCGATCCAGTTCGGCTTTCGACTCACTCTCTGTCGGCTCCACCATCATGGTACCAATCACAGGCCACGACATCGTCGGTGGATGAAACCCATAGTCAATCAGGCGCTTAGCGATATCACTCACCTCAATCCCTGCCGACTTTTTGAAGGGTCGTGTATCCACAATGCATTCGTGAGCCACTAGGCCGTGCTGGCCTTGATAGAGAATGTTGTAATCACCTTCTAGCCGTTTGGCAATGTAATTGGCGTTGAGAATCGCCACCTGAGTTGCGCGAGTCAGCCCTTCTGCACCCATGAGCGCAATATACATCCACGAAATTGGCAAAATACTGCTGCTGCCCCAGGGGGCAGATGAGACTGCACCAATGCCTTGCGTGCCACCGGCTGCCACCAATGTATGCCCAGGGAGATAGGGTATGAGATGAGCCTGCACCCCAATGGGCCCAACGCCAGGACCACCGCCCCCATGGGGAATGCAGAAAGTCTTGTGCAGGTTGAGATGGCAGACATCAGCCCCAAAATCAGCCGGACGACACAGCCC
>CAZCXK010000009.1:0-2943 GCA_964502605.1 uncultured bacterium | reverse complement strand
CAAACGGGTGGATGTTGGCAAATTCTGACCAGGTGATGGGCAGCATTTCTGCCGTAGCGTTGAGCTTCATAGTGCATGACCCCAGCGGGATCATGGCCGTCGTCAGCGACAAGTCTTTGCTCTGCAGTCGATGCATATACCGCAGCATTTCGGTCTCAGAGTGATAGGAGTTAAAGACCGGATGCGTCAGAAAGGGGGTGGTGCGCTGAAGCGGCGGTGGAATCTGTAATGAAGACGCTGTCTGGGGTTTGACATCTGCCACATGCGGCAAGAACACCCTCAACAGATCACACACGTCGCCTTCGGTGGTGGTTTCATCTAGGGCAATGCAAAGGGTGTGAGCATCGACATACCGCAGGTTGATTTGCTGGGCGATCGCCCGTTTGAGCACTGCTTGAGCATCATCAACCGTGACCCGGATCGTGTCGAACATGGGGTCTGTGCCCACAGTGACCCCAGCCTGCCGCAGCCCCCCAGCTAGTGAAAGCGTCAGCTGATGAATGCGGTGGGCGATCGCCCGCAGACCGTCAGCCCCGTGATAGACAGCATACATACTCGCCATGACCGCCAGCAGCACCTGCGCCGTGCAGATATTGCTAGTGGCCTTATCTCGACGAATGTGTTGTTCTCGCGTTTGCAGCGCCAGTCGCAAGGCCGGGTTGCCTATCGCATCTTTAGAGACGCCCACCAGCCGCCCTGGAATCTGGCGTTTGTGGTCCATTTTGGTGGCAAAGAAAGCGGCATGGGGGCCTCCATAGCCGAGGGGCACCCCCAATCGCTGTGCACTGCCCACTACCATATCAGCGCCCCATTCTCCTGGTGGCTTTAGCAGGGTCAGACTGAGCAGATCTGCGGCTACGGTGACATAAGCCCCAGCTTCATGTGCCCGCTTGACAAACGTCTCATAGTCATAGACTGCGCCATCTGTCGCCGGATATTGCAGCAGTGCCCCAAACGTTGGCTGACTCCAATCAAAGGTGTGGTGATCGCCCACCACGACGTCAATGTCGAGCGGCAATGCGCGAGTTTGGACAACGGCAATGGTTTGAGGGTGACATAGCTCAGACACAAAAAAGGTAGAAGCCTTGCCCTTGTGCAAGCCATAGCTTAGCGTCATGGCTTCGGCTGCCGCTGTACCCTCATCGAGCAGAGATGCGTTGGCGATTTCCATGCTGGTGAGGTCAATCACCAGCGTCTGGAAGTTGAGCAAAGCCTCAAGTCGCCCTTGTGCAATTTCTGGCTGATAGGGCGTGTATTGCGTATACCACCCCGGATTTTCGAGAATGTTACGCTGAATCACAGGCGGGGTGATGCAGTTGTAATAGCCCATGCCAATGTATGATCGAAAGACCTGGTTTTGAGAGGCGATCGCCTTTAGCTCTTGCAAAAGCTGCATCTCCCCCCGACCCGCACCCAAGTCTAGCGGACGCTGCAGCCGAATCCCATGGGGCACTGTCTGGCTGATTAGTTGCTCCAGCGTCTCTAGCCCCAACGCCGCTAGCATGGCCTGAATATCCTCATCGTTAGGGCCGATGTGCCGCCGAGCAAATTCATCGGTGGGCGCAAAACGCTCGGGGGCAGATGACGAACCATTTTGACTTGTGCTGGCGCGATCGCCCTCCATAGAGGAATCCCAAAGGCGATCGCCTCTCTGCTCGGAGGCTGTATCCGCAGACGCGATTTGAACGGTAGCGTGAATTGAGGAAGACATAGGCTGTAGTTCGTCAGTCCGGTTAGGCATTCGCTTCAACTTATTGAGACCCATAGAAGGGACAGAAGACCAGGAATTGGCGCAGATATGAGGCAACATTAGCACTACCAATAGCATCGGCATAGATTGAGCCGACAGCATCAGCAAATTTAAGCCTCACTCTTCTTACATTCTGCAACACTCTACTCGACCCTAGACAGTTGTGCTCGATTGAGAACGAGTCTGGGGCGATCGCCTCATGCTGTCAGCGCTGCTGTGGGGCGATCGCATCGAGTTAGTAGTCTGACAGATACCCACGCTAGAGGGCTTTGACCCCAGACGTTTGCTAATCCAACATCGAGAATCAAGACTGGGTAGATCGCCCTCAGGCTAATAAGTAGTTAGCCTGCTGGGTCAACGGTGGGGTACAACCCGAACCATATCTGTTAGTAACTAGAGCAAATTGAGCGTAAAGGTACTGGTAAGGTTGTACCTCGAAACTGCTAGAGGGCTATCATTGAGGGTGAAAAGCCAGAACTGGGGTGTGCAAGATCCCATAAGTGTGCATCATTTCATTTAAAGCTAATGGGTACAATTGCTCTAGACGAGAGTGCTGAAAACTAGATATGCCCAGAAAAGAGATACCTGATAGTGCTATTGAGTTAGTTGCTAAACATATCAATACAAGAAGCAACAAAAATTATGGTATTCCCATAATTGGGCATGAAGAAAATATAGAGACTCCTCAAATATTTGAGATTATTCCATTCGATCAAATCGATGATAGCGATAGACGATTCTACGCGATCGATGGTAGCTACAACAGCGAACAGTTTTATAACGGTTTATGCATTGCTATCTATGCGGCTGGCTATATCTGTTTTCACAAAGGTCAGCAGATTCGGATGAATTCCCTGGATGATCCAGTCATATTAGGTAAAGCATATTATCCACAAAATATTTTGATTACCCATCAAGATCACCTGATCGCTATTTACGATGAATTTTTAACTTTAGAGCCTGTAAAGAATTTACTCAATTTTCTAAACGAGAAACTAGAAGAAATATTTCCGTATAAGAAGGAACAAATTTGCACAAACCTATCAACACTGTTGGGATTTTGCCAAGAAGTATTAGAGATTGCCCTCATTTTAGAAGTCATTGATCTAGCAGGAACAAAGTCAGAGGATTTCATTTTACGAGATGGTACGCTACGTCCCTTGCAAATTAAGCAGAAGTATTTAGTGAAATTA
>CAZCXK010000008.1:16246-75202 GCA_964502605.1 uncultured bacterium | reverse complement strand
AGCATACCGACCTTAAACCCCAAAGAGCTTTTCAGTTAGCAATCTGTTCAGCTTAGCGGTCTATGCAGCAAGGACTCTAATTGCGACATTAAATTTGTTACAACTGTTACAAATGCGATCAAACTAGGATCAGGTCACCAAAGCAAATGCGGTTGGCGATCGCCACAATCAGCAACAATTCATCAACCACCAGATGCAATCGGGTGCTTTTTCGAGTGCTTTGTTGCTATCACCGGTTCAACTCACACAACACAATGGAGCCATTGACATGGAAGCGGCAAATCAGAGAGGGCAACTCGTCATCATCGGTGGGGCAGAAGATAAGCAGAGAGAATGTGCAATTCTCAGAGAATTTGTCCGGTGTGCAGGGGGTACTAAAGCCAAAATCGCGGTTCTGACTGCTGCGACCAGCCTACCCGGCGAAGTCGGAGAAGATTACATTCAAGTGTTTGAGCGCTTGGGCGTAGACGACATTCGCATTGTCGATACCGAATATCATGACGACGCAGATCGTCCAGAGGTGCTCGATAAGGTGCGAGATGCAACGGGCGCTTTTTTTGTGGGTGGAGATCAAGCGCGCATCATTGAAACCCTTAAAGACAGTAAGCTCGACACCCTGCTGCATCAGCGCCATGCTGAGGGCATGACCATTGGCGGCACAAGTGCCGGAGCTGCAATCATGCCTGATATCATGATTGTCACCGGAGATTCTGAAATTAATCCCCGCGTCGATGCAGTTGAAATGGGGCCGGGGATGGGGTTTCTCGCCGAAGCACTGGTCGATCAGCATTTTGCCCAACGAGGCCGACTGGGGCGACTCATTTCTGCACTGCTGCAACATCCAGCAGCACTAGGGTTTGGCATCGACGAAGATACGGCCATCATCGTCGATGGCGATGAATTTGAAGTCGTAGGACGAGGCGCTGTAACCGTTGTCGATGAATCGAAAACGTCATATAACAATGTCGAGCGATCGCTTAAAGACGAACCCCTAGCGGTTTTTGGTATTCGTCTTCATATTTTGCCGAGGGGCTATCGGTTTAACCTCAAAACACGCCAACCTATTACACCTTAGCAACCGCAGCAACGGCTCAAGACAACAATGTTAGAACGGTCTTCAAAGAGAAACAGGCACCTTGGATCGATTTTCTTCCCATTTGCGAGGAGCACTCGCCCGACGAATATCGCGCCAAATCTGGGTGGCGGCTAGCGTCCCATCAGCAACTGCAATCGAGACCTGATTGAGCCCCTGCTTTAAGTCACCTAAGGCAAAAATGCGATCGTGGCTTGTCTTTGTCATCTCATTGGTGACAAGATTCTCACCCTTCCATTCCAATCCTGGAATCCCTTTCAGGTAATGGTTATGGTAAATCGACCCCATATTAATCAACCCTGTCGTCGCATCCACATGGGTGCCGTCCGCCAGCTCAACACCACTCATGCGGTGGTTCTCACCCAGGAAGCGAGAAATTGGAGCTTCGTAGAGAGGGTATCCATGGTCAGCTAGCTTCTGTTTCATCTCATCGCCAACCGTGCACAGTCCATGAGTTAACACTGAAATATAGGGCGTGAACCAATTCAGCACAAACGCCGCGTTAATCTGAGATTCAGAACCAGCAATCAAGACCGCTTGCTGATCCCACATATCAAAACCATCGCAGATCATACAGACATGAAGAGAATAGCCTGCATAATCGTAGACATTTTGCATGTCGTCGATCTGGGGCAATACATCAATGACTCCAGATGCAGCAATCAGATATTTACTGCGAAAGACTGGATAGACACTCTCTTTTTTGCCTACTTTAACTCGAACAGCAAATGTCTCACCTTCGTCAGTCACATCTTCAACGTAGCCATGTAGGTAGTCTGCGCCCCAATCGACAGCTTGCTTAGCTCCATGGTTTAAGATATCTCGCCCCGGCGTGTGCGGATCAAACCCCAAGTAGTTGCGCAAATCTTGCATCCAAAGCGATCGCCCTCTACCCTTCTCAATAATCAAGCATTTGAGACCATAGCGAGCCAAGTAAATAGCAGCAGAGAGCCCACCCATGCCACCGCCCACAACAATAGCGTCATAGAGAGTATCGATGCGAGTGTCAAGATTTTTGCTGGAAAGTTTCATCGCTAACCCACTGGATCAATTCACTACGGTTGAATATGAAAGCCTCTTGAACAAACGCAAAGAGGGTAACTTAACTTAGACCCTCTTTGCTCAAGAATTCAAGAATAATCGGACTCAAAGCTTAGCATGATGCTAAAACCTAGCCCACAAAAGCTAGACGCGGCTGAGAAACACCCGCAGGCTCAGAGCCCTTGAGATAGGCCAGCATGGTGTCAGCATCAGAGACCTCAAATGGATCGGTCGGGCAGTTGTCAGCAAACTCTGGTTCAACAAAGATCTTCTCAATGTTGCCATCATTCACCACCATAGAATACCGCCACGAACGCAAGCCAAAGCCAAGGTTAGACTTGTCAACCAGCATTCCCATCTTGCGAGTAAATTCGCCATTGCCATCAGGGAGCAGGAACACGTTCTTGGCACCTACCTGCTTGCCCCACTGAAACATCACAAAGGCATCGTTGACAGACACACAGATAATTTGGTCAACGCCTGCAGCCTTGAACTCTTCGTATAGCTCTTCATACCGAGGCAAGTGATTGGACGAGCAGGTCGGCGTAAACGCACCCGGCAATGAAAAGACAACAACTTTTTTACCGCCAAAGATATCCTGAGTTGTCTGGTCTTGCCACCGATACGGGTTGGGGCCAGGTACAGATTCATCCCGCACGCGAGTTTTGAAGACAACGTCGGGTACACGTTCGATAACGGCCATATTTACCTCTTTAGTAGTTTGAAACAACTTGAGTTGCGTTTACTCCTATATCTCAGAATAATTCTGATTTAGGAATAAATCAATAGCCAGAGCCACTTATTTTTTACTTATTCTTATAGATCGAGTATTATTCTCATTCAAGAATGTTAATCTTTTAAATAAGGATCCTACTGAGATCGGCTCAACAGGGCATTCAAGTCATCGTCATTCACGTCGTTATCGCGGCAGGCAATAGCGGTTTGAATAGCGTTTGGAGCGCAACAGTATGCAAAAGCAAGCAAATACGATTGTCCAAGCATTGAAGGCTAAGGGGTTGCGGGTGACGCCTCAGCGATTTGCTGTCTATGCAAATCTCCTCGCCCGTGCCGACCATCCTACAGCAGACGATATTTTAGGCGATCTCAACCAAGAGGCTCCGACATCCTCTCAGGCAACAGTCTACAGCTCGCTACAGGCGCTGCGCGATGCTGGTTTGGTGCGTGAAGTCTTGCTAGACCAAGGAGTCTGCCGCTATGACGCAAATGTTGCCCCCCATCATCACTTTCGGTGCCGAGCGTGCGGTGAAATTGAGGATATTGCCTGGGAAGAATTCCAAGGAGTTAATGTCGGACAGTTAAGACCTCGCTTAAAGGTCGATGGCTATGAGGTCACAGTACATGGCCTCTGCGATCGCTGCAATGGTGAGTAGCTCAAATCTGCTCAACGGCGGCAGATGTGGGCTACAGATGTCACCAGAATCTGTCTGATGGATTGGCTAAGCAGATTGTATTCAGCCGCAGGGCTGATGGTTTAGATCATAGCGGTCAAATATTCTTGAGAAATGGCGTGGGCAGTGAGAGTTAGTGACTGCCCCGCTGTGGTTGACTCATGAAGTCTATGCAAGAGCTATGATGTTGACTCGTTATATTCGGGCGTTTGTTACTGTTCAGAGCCGCGATATCGACCGTGTGCTGCAAAATCTGCAATCTTTGGACGATCGGGTTGGACAGATTTTTGTTGTCACCCCTGATCAGTGGTATTCGCTGCGACATCAGGTAGGGTCGGTTTCTCTGGGTCATCGGTATGACAGGTCTCTTGCAGCGGTTGAGTCTGCTTCTGCAGGGGGGCGTGTTTCTTCTGGGCTGCGGCGATCGCCCCATACCACCGATGTTGAGAGCACGCTTGCCTCCTTGCTGGTGCAGCTAAAGATGCATGCAGATCGAGTTATCCATTACACAGATCAGCTTCGGCGAGGTTATGCCTTGGTGATCATTGAAGGCACGCACGATGAGGTCTATGATGCTGCACGCTTTTTGTTGCAAGAGAAGGTTCAAGATTGGGAAATTTATGCGGGCTGTCATGATGTGTCAGAGACAAATGACATACCAGATGCGATCGCCCCACTACGCTAGGCGCATCTCTGGTCAGTTGTACATCATTTATGTTTATGAGGATTCATTAATAAAGATGCGACTGATGGATATAGGGCTTAGCGAGACATAGGACTTAGGGATCTAGAGTTGCCGATTTAGCAGTTAATAGGCATTGCACATTGACCAAAACCAGTTTTGAAGCAGATGCAACAGCACATTGGTGGCTCAATTGTTGCAAGATAGGTTGGTCACCTTGCTCTAACTGGGCGATCGCCTCTTCTACCACGTTCTGAAATGAACTGTGAAGTAGCCAATCTTGCTGGCGCAAATAGTCGGGTGTAAACATTGACAGATCTACCAAAATAAAATCAACCTCATAGGCCATGACGAGGGCACTGATAGCAGCGGCATTTGAACGATAGTGAGCCTGAATTAAGGCGATCGCCCGCTGCTGTAGCTCTTGATAATAGCCAGGATGGTGAGCCAAAGCAAACTCTCGCCCCACTAAAGTTGAGCGTTGTGCAAATACTGGAATGTTGTCGCCTTCTGAACTGAGTGAGGCCACCCGCACATCGCTGGGCTGCTGCGCCAGGTAGCGATAGATGGCAGATGCTTCACCGATTTCCCACCCTTGAAATTTAAAGACTAAAGCAGGAATCGCCGGAACACCGATTACCATGACGAGAGTAAACGCGGTCAGTCCGATGATGATTCGATCACGCCGAGACCACGGCAGATGAGCCCGCCGGTCTTCCTGCCACTTGCAATAGCCAACATGCAGCACTATAGCCAACACAATGCCAGCGGCGATCGCCAACACAAACCGGATGCTGTGATAGGTATAGCGACTCGGAAAGTGAAGCCGCAGCAGCAGCAGGTGCGCGATGCCATAGAGGCTGAGTGAGGCCACCATGACCTGAGCCAAACTGCTGACATGGCTTGTGATCAGCTGAACCTGTAGCCACCGCGACCGCAGTAACAACGGCAGCCCCAAGCCTGCCCAAATAATCGATGGAAAGACGGGGATACGAATGCCACTAGAGCCGTTGAGAAAAAAATTAATAGGTGCAACGCCAAAATATTGACTGCGTCCACCAAGACCATATTCAGGCATGACACGCATTTGCTCGGCAGTGACGGCTGCGCCGAATGTGGAAAGGCGAAGAGTAAAGGGAATCGCAATCATAAGGGCGATCGCCAGTCCGGCTAGCCACAGATGATAGTCGTGTTTGCGCCGAGAAAGTCGAGGTCCGTGAAGCGGCCAATCAACCAGCCGTACAGTGAGGATGCCGACTTCAAGCAGCAGCAATTGTGGAAAGAATAGCCCTTGTAGACCAAGACTGATCAAACATGGAATCAAGGCGGGTTTGAGCAAATAATACCAAAATGCAGCAAAGAGAGGGTAGACGAAGGCTCTAGCTGTCGCTGAAACCAGGTCGTCATTGAGCCAAAGATGCTGATTCAGGATGAGCGTCGCGATGAAACCGCCCAGCGGCAGCGGCAGCATCAGCACTGTAAGACGAAAAACATAAAGCGTTGTGATCATGGCTAGGGGCAGCGGCAGCAGCTTTGCCCAAATCAGCGGCTCGATGCCGAGGGTTGCGGCTACCCAGTAAACGAAGCGATAGCCCATCGGCGCAACCGTTTGAAAGTAGTTGGCAATCCAGTCGTCAGGAAAAAGCTGGGGATTGATGAAGTACTGAAACCAAACCACATGCTGGCGAGCATCATCTTGCACGATGTAGTCATAGCTCAAGGCGTGCTGGAGGGTAATGAGCCCGTAATATACAGGAGCAATGAAGCTGAGATAAAACCAGGCAGCACCTTGATCAATGGGTTTCTGAACCATACATTTGATGTGAAATCGCGGTGACCTGTCACCGATTCCGATCGGTTCGAATCTGAGCAACGATGCGATCAAAATACCAGTTTAGAACGGGTGCAATCAGGCTATGCCAGCGATGCAGAATTGACATTTCAGTGCCAGGGGCGATCGCAAACTGCTGCTGTCTCAGCCCCTTGAGAATCTCATCAGCCACTTGGCCCGCTGTCCATAGCTTAGCTGTAGCAGTGATGCGCTGTGTCTCGGGCGGTTTGGTCTGATTCTCCTGGATGAGCTGCGGAGTGTCCGTATCAGGCGGATAAACCACAGAGACGCCAATACCCAGAGGCTTAAGTTCTCCGCGCAGCGATTCGGCTAACCCGCGCAGCGCAAACTTGGTCGGGCTATAGGGAGTATAGCCATAGAGACCCACTAGCCCTGCCCCCGAGGAGACGAGCACGATCCGCCCTTGCTGGCGCTGCTGCATCGAGGACAGAGCCGCGCGAATGCAGTAGAGGGTGCCAAAATAATTAATGGCCATCGTCCGTTCAAATACCTCAACCGGCAGATCTTGAAAATAGCCAGGATGGGCGACTCCGGCACAGGTGATCAGCCAATCGGGTGCACCCAACTGGGCGATCGCCCCTTGAATCGCTGATGTGGCCTGGGTCTGATCAGAAACATCCGCCACAAAGGTTAAGACCTGCTGGGCAGATGTCAGGCAATGCTGCTCGATGTCGGCTTGGGCAGCGCTGAGCTTAAGTGAGTCACGGGCAATGATCGAAATATGGGCTCCGGTGCTGGCCAGTCGTTGGGCGATCGCCTGACCAATGCCGCTCGATCCGCCGGTAATGACCACATGTTGGCTCGCTGCACCCATAAGCTACCCTCGGCGCTCGGCCTCGCGTTTCAGGGCAGCTAGCGTATCTTGCAATGTATTCTGATACAGATTAAAGAACAGTTCACGGGGTGCTGATGAGCCAGGATCAACACTAACCTGATGCGTAATCAGTACCTGTCCGGGAGAGGCTTGCTCCAGTCGCCAAGTCCCCCGGAGCGACCTGACATCACCCTCGACGAGATTAAACGCGATCTGCTGAGGATAGCTTTCAGTAGCTGACATAACGATGCGACTTCTGCGGGTTATGAGCAAAACGCGAATGAGATTGACTTGCTCAAACACGCGCTGATTACCACTTGAACTCAACAGCCGACTCTCAGACACACTGGGAAAGAAATCAGAAAAATTGTTGTAGTCAGTCAAAACACCCCATGCCGCTGCAACTGGAGCGCTGACCAGCACCCGCGCCGTATATTGTCCGTTACTGCCAGTTAAAGTCACCTGCCCCGACTGTAGAGCAGAGCGTTCTTGCACCGGAAGCTGGCCTAGCTGAGCAGCAGCAGGCAGACTCAATGACGTTGAAACAATCAAAGCGATCGCCGTCAGACTGCTCAAAGCAATGACTCGATACTGATGCCAAAGGCGAGAGAGCATATTTTTTGTGAAACTCATATGACAAAAATCATCCGACTCATTGTATCAACTTGTCTCGATCGCGTATCGCTGTCGCTGAAAGGGATAAGTCGGCAACACAACTTTGCGATGCATACCAGGCGGATAAAGAATATCCCAATCGATGGGTTCTCCATTGAGATAGCGCTGTGCCGTCAAGCGCAACATCAGATCGCGGTTAGTTCTGTCAGATTGACTGACGTTTTGAGTGACGTTAACTGTCGGAGCCGAGTGCCCAGTTGTGTCACTTGGCTGTACCCGCGTTTGCTGCACATCAGGGTGGGCCTGCCCCGCCTCAAACTCCAGCAGTTTTTCCCGCATATCAGCCAGAGACGAGGCGATCGCTGTCAATCGATAGTTCGCGTGCGATCGCCCCACACTGGCAGTGAAGCAGATATCATCCAGCACGAGATCAGGATGCTCAGCAAAGAACGCTGCATATCGCCGCACCATCTCCCGCAAAGCGGCTTCTGTGCGTGCCGATAAGACCAGCAGATGGGCGTGTTCGCTACCATTCTGACTGGGTTGTTCTTCTGCCGCCATCGTCTCAGACATAGATTCTCTCATCCACTCTCCGACAATGACATGGGCATTGGTGCCATTAAAACCAAACGCACTCACGCCTGCAATGCGTGGCTGCGTGGTTGCTGCCCAGGGAACAGCCTGCGTCGGCACCTTAAACGGCAGATCCGACCAGTTGATCAGGGGGTTGAGGGGTTTAGCATGGAGATTAGCCGGAATCTCCTGATGATGGAGGGCAAGCACGGCTTTAATCAGCCCGGTGATGCCTGCAGCAGCTTCCAGATGACCAATGTTGGATTTGACTGCACCGAGAATCAGGGCTTGTGCAGGCGATCGCCCCGGCCCAAAGACGGCCTCCAGTGCGCCCACTTCAATCGGATCTCCCAGGGCCGTGCCCGTGCCGTGGGTTTCGATGTAACTCACTCGCGACGGGGCAATCCGGCTATTCTGCAAAGCTTGACGAATAACAGCCTGCTGCGCGGGGCCATGGGGCACAGTCAAACCGCTGGTGCGCCCGTCGTGATTGGTAGCAGAGCCCAGAATGATAGCCCAGACGGTGTCACCATCACGCTCGGCATCGCTGAGGCGTTTGAGGGCAACCATGCCGCAGCCCTCTGAGCGCACAAACCCGTTGGCATCAGCGGCAAATGAACGACAGCACCCGTCTGGTGACAGCATCTTTGCTTTGGAGAAATTGATGCTAGCTGCAGGAGACAAAATGCGGTTGACGCCACCCGCTAAAGCCGTCGCGCACTCTCGCTGGCGCAGGCTCTGACATGCAAGATGCACGGCTACCAGTGACGACGAACAGGCGGTGTCGATGGCAAGACTGGGGCCAGCGAGCCCAAGCAGGTAAGATAACCGACCCGCCGCGACGCTGTGGGTGTTACCTGTCGTGAGATATGCGTCAATCTCAACAGATTGCCGAGCCAGTAGGAGATGCCAATAGTCGATACTGCAAATGCCAACAAAGACCCCTGTTTGCGTGCCAATGAGGGCATCGGGCGCAAGTCCAGCATGTTCTAGGGTTTCCCATCCCACTTCGAGCAGCAGACGCTGTTGGGGGTCAAGAGTGAGGGCTTCTCGCGGCGCAATGCGGAAAAACTGAGCGTCAAAATCGTACGGATGGGGCACAAAACCTCCGTGGCGGCTACAGATTTTGCCCGGTGCGGTCGGATCGGGGCTATAGTAGGCATCAACATCCCAGCGATCGCCCGGAATTTCAGTAATCGCATTGACCTGCTGCTGCAAGAGCTGCCAGAACTGTTCTGGCGCGTTTACCCCACCCGGCACGCGGCACCCCATGCCAACAATGGCGATTGGTTCGTGTTGGGCCCATTCAACCGTGTCGAGCTTGGCTTGCAATTCTCTGATGGCAACTAATGCGCGTTTAGTGGGCGACAGTGTTTCGGCCTGCCCCGACTGCCCCGAACCCTGAATTATCGGCATTTGCTCCTCACCCTATCAAGGGAACCACATCACTTGCTTATCCCCTATGATCATTTGCCATCGAATCGATATGCATCATCGGGGTAGCAACAGCAGCACCCACCAACTTGCGCCACAAATGACAGAACGCTTGTGATTGATCCTATCGTCCTGACTGCTGCTGATACGATAGATATACCGCTTCTAAAAAAACTTCAGAGGTGGTGCCTTCAGGAATAGCACTGAGATCAATAACTGTCTTGACTTGGCGGGCTAATGTGAGGCTAACGTTTTTCCGAGACTCTAATTTCATGGCTGCACGCCGCTGCAAAAAGTCTCGAATCACGCCAAAGTCGTCAGGCAGCAGTTGAGAAATGTCGGCCACTTGTAACAGATGCTGTGCTAGTTCATCTGATGATTCAGAGATGGCAACGCTAGCAGGGGCGATCGCCTGTTCATCTTGAATCACAATCGTACCTGCCAGAAAATCGCCGAGCCGCTTTTCGCGTTGATTGAAGACGATAAAAAATGCCCCCAGATAAAATGGCGGTAGTTCATCAATGGGGCGCAGGAGCGAGCGCAGCGTCGCTTGGATCACCCCAACCGGACGCCCATCCTCCCGAATCGCCCGAATTTTGACAAATCGCTTGCCAGGGGTCTGCCCGTGCCACAGAGTTTCAAAGACAACATAGTAGCCCACATAGACTACAAAGCTGATCAAAATCAGCAGCGCCGTAAACCATAGCTCAATGGCCTCTGTATTGCCGACCCAGCTAAACACCAGACTAATCAGCCAATCTGCCCGAGATAGGACGAGCAGAAAAATACCTGTGATCAAGCTCCAAATCACGTAGTCAATGAGGGCGGCCAGGCCACGGTTGCCCAACCCAGCCAACGTAAACTCAAGTTCGACACTTTCTGGCGTTCGCAGGGTAAAGCGATTTAGGAACTGCATAGCACTAAAGACTGCATAGAGATAAACCAGATTAACCCAAACTCTACCAGGCAACTCGCCAGAAAATCATCAGGCCCGATCGCGCAACTGTAGCCCCAACCCTTCTTTGCGACTCTGCAAATCATAATAGATAATGGCCTTGATAGCCTGCCACAGCGGCAGTACCAAAGTCCCGACGACCAAAAACAGGGCGATCGCTGCCAAGAAGGCCAGCATCAGCATCAGCACCAACACGGGAGTATTAATGGCGCTTTGTCCAGCGAAGCCAGCCACAGGAAAAGCCAGAACAACCACAACAATCGCAGGCAAGATCGCCAAAATATAAAGCGGAATCGTAATGATGCCTGCGATACTAATCACCAATAGCACGCGGGTGGCTAATCCCCGGGTTAACTGCCAACTACGACCAATGTTGTTGACAATGTCAGTTTCTTTGTCGATGGCAAGCGGCATTTCCGGCAAGAAAATATGTGACCAAAACCACAGATACACGATGTAGAACACAACATTGATGACGATCTGAATCAGGTATAACCAGCCCTGGCTCGAATCTCCCAACGTGCCAAATAGTAGGGAAATTGGCAGCGAAATCGCTAGAAACTGCAGCACACTGAGGGCAATGTTGATGCCAAACAGCAGTAGCAACACCAAGAGCTGTAGGGCAAAAAATAGCCACATGTGGGGCCGTACTTCTGTTTCTGATGTGGCGATGCTTTCAGGTTCATTAATCAGTTCATGAAAGGCATGGCGGGCGATCGCCGCACTGAGCATTTGAAACTTGGCCCAGCCATAAATCGGCACCAACGACCACAGATGCGCCCGCAGCGACAGCCACAGATAGGGTTTTAGGTGCGATCGATAGAGCCCCATCCCAGCACTGACAATATTGCCAACATTCAGCGGACGAATCGGACGCGCAGGCATGATGAGTTCTCCAATGGCACAAATACAGATGAAAATACTCGAAGGGCACAACGACACGACACGCATCGAGGACGCAAATGCCTGCTAGTCCGTGCCATCTTACGTTAGCGTAAGCAAAGCGATCGCTGACACCGCACTTCTGTCGCAATCTGTCGCAATTTATTATGAATATTCAACGTTGGATTGGACGACGCGAACCCAGTTGGCAGCAGCTTGACCAATTGCTGTCTCGCATTGAGAAACGCGGACTAAAGTCACTCACTGCTGCCGAGATTCGAGAATTATCTAGTTTATATCGTTCAGTATCCGCTGATCTGGCCCGAGCCCGAACACATCACCTGGGAGATGCCATTGTTCAAGATTTACAGGGGCTGACATCGCGTACCTATCGCCAAATTTATCAAGGGTCTCGTCGTCAAGACTGGCGATCGGCTCTGGAGTTCTATCGCTGGGGGTTTCCGGCAATCGTGCAACAAACCTGGATCTATACCGCGATCGCCACTGGCCTATTTTTCTCAGGTGCTGTCATAGCCTGGTGGTTTGCATGGCGCGACCCGTCATTTATGGCGCTGGTGGCTCCAGAGTCAATAATTTCGATGGTGCGTGACGATGGCCAACTGTGGATGGGGTCAATTTTGGGCACAGAGCCAACCGCCTCATCACAAATCATGACCAATAACCTACGCGTCTCCTTTAATGCGATCGCCGGGGGCATCACGGGCGGCATCTTGACCGTCTACCTTCTTTTTTTCAACGGCGTTCTCATTGGCACGATTAGCGCACTCATCGAACAAAACAATCTAGCATGGCCGTTTTGGGCGTTTGTGTTTCCCCATGGGGCACTCGAACTACCTGCCATTTTTCTAGCGGGTGGGGCGGGGTTACTCATTGCCAGAGCCTTGCTGTTTCCGGTGCCGTTTCGCCGAGGCGACGCCCTCAAATATTATGGCGGTCATGCGGCTCAATTAATCTACGGCATTATCCCGTTGCTGATCATTGCGGGACTGATCGAAGGATTCTTCTCACCCAGTCCGGCAATCCCCAATGGGTTGAAATACTTAGTTGGGACGATTCTCTTAACCCTCTTAGTAAGGTATTGTCTGCGGCGCAATCTGTCTAGCTGAGATGCCACTTCAGACCGCGCTTTAGACCCCGCATGAAGCCAAAATCGCATTAGAGCTGGTTTCGAGCCTTCAGCTGCAGATAGCGCTCAATCAGCGGATCAGAGATTTGATGGGCTGGAGCATCCAATACCAACACGCCACGCCGTTGCAGCTCGGCAAAGGCAATCTGGCGCTGATGCAGCACATCTAGAGCCACGGCCTGGGTATACGCGTCTTCCACCGTTTGAACTAGCGCTTGAGCCTGGTGATCGACTTCAGGATCACGCAACGTCACACAAAACGGCAGATAGCGTGGGGTGAGATGCCCAAGGGCAGTGAGCAGCTCTGCAGATGCAGTTGCATCAATCAGATCGGTAATCAGGACGACAAGCGCTCTCCGAGTTTGCTGCGTCACCAGCATGGTTGCAGCACTCAGATAATCGGGTTCGAGCAGCACTGGCTGAATCGGCGCTAGCCGCTCAATCAGGGTCGAGAGGTGCGGCTGCCCGCGTTCCGGCGGAATCCAGAGATGCATGCGTCGATCGAAGACTCCAACTCCAACGCGATCGCCCCGATTGAGCCCAGTCAAGGCCAGTGATAGAGCCGCATTCAATCCCCAGTCAAACCGCGTCAGCCCTTGCACTTGGGCTGTCATGAGCCGTCCCCGATCCAGCAGAATAATCACGGTTTGCTCATGTTCGGGGTCTAAAACACGCACCAAGGGGCGATCGCGTCGTGCCGTGGCTTTCCAGTCAATTAGACGCGGATCATCACCTGTGGCATAGTCTCGCATCTCAGCAAATTCAGTACCAATGCCACGCCGTTGCGCCTGTCGAATCGAGCCAGCCGATTGCAGTGTCAGCCGAATCGTCAGGTCACGCAACCCCACCAAATCAGGATAAACAGTCGCAGTTGCGGTCTGAGGAATTGTCCAGCGATGCCATGCTAACCCCCAGACTCCTAGCTGCTGCACCTGGATATCACCCCAGGTAAACTCTCCCCGACACCGTGGCTGAACGCAATAGGACAAGTCTTGAACGCTGCGTTTCTCTAAAGTGGCCGCCAGCTGGGCTGGAGAACTGGAAAACTGCGTCGGACAACCATCTCGAATCTGGATTACAGCAGGACTTACCGCCTGCACCGAGAGAGTAATCATGTTATCTCGATTAATCGAGAGGCGCTGAAGTGGCAAACGCTGCACTATTACCCGTTGGCGCTGAGCCCGCCGAGCATCCCATAGTGCCAGCAGCAGTAGGATCGTGTCGTAGACGACAACCATTGAGAAGGCAACGGTCAACCGCAAAGACAACGGCAACAGCGCCGCAACTCCAATGGCGATCGCTCCCCCCAAAAGCAGCAGACCATAGAGTCGCACCGATGGAATCATCGCGGCACCGCCACCTGACTCAGCAGTGAGGTAATTACTCCATCAATTTGCAGCCCATCAAGCTGAGCTTCAGGCTTGAGCATTAGCCGATGTCGCAGCAAAGGCAGGGCGATCGCCTTGACATCGTCTGGGGTAACAAAATCACGGTCAGACAGCCACGCCTTAGCCTTAGCGGCTTGTAGCCACGCCACTGCTGATCGAGGCGATGCCCCCAAGCTCAGATCTGGATGCTGTCGAGTGCGCTGCACCAAGGCCAGCAGATAATCGATCAGCGACTCTTTAACGGCAACTGCCGTAACGTTTTGGCGAGCTTGCAAAATTTGATCCACCGACATCACAGGCTTAAGGTTCGCCAAATCAAGTCGGCGCGTCTGCATGCCAGCCTGAGAATTGAGCAGCATTTGCTTCTCGGCGATCGCATCGGGATAATCGACCAACAGCTTAAACAAAAACCGATCGAGTTGGGCCTCAGGCAAGGGATAGGTGCCTTCAAACTCAATCGAGTTTTGCGTCGCAATGACCCAAAATAGTGGAGGCAGCGCCATGCTCTCGCCATCGAGCGTCACTTGCTGTTCTTCCATGGCTTCGAGGAGAGCCGCTTGAGTCTTGGGTGGAGTGCGATTAATTTCGTCAGCCAGTAAAATTTCTGTGAAAATTGGCCCCCGTTTGAGAATAAAGCTGCGTGTGTTCAAATCAAATACGTTCGTGCCCAGAATATCGGCAGGTAAGATATCTGGGGTGAGTTGGATGCGGCGAAAGTCTGCCTGGATCAGTCGAGAAAAGACGTTGACCAATAGGGTCTTTCCAGTGCCCGGTACACCTTCGAGAATGATGTGCCCCCCTGAAAGCAGCGCCACTATTAGCTGTTGGACGAGGGCCGCTTGCCCAACAATGATGCAGCTGAGCATCTGACTCAGCTGATCAAATTGGGTGCGAATGGGGAACGGTGTATCTGACATAAGCTCTGGTATGGACTCTGGCATAAGTTCTAAGAAAAAGTTGAGCACAGATTTGGGTGCGGGTTTTCTTGGGGCGCGCTTTCTGATGTTGACTCTGATAAGGGCATTGTCTAAGGGAATGGGTGCAACATGATCTACAGATGTTGATGCAGCGATCGCACCTGATATATCCACTGCAGCAGCTCTGTTTCGCTCATAGCTTGTTTGCGCCAATAGGGACGTAAGGCCTGTTCTAGCTCAGTTGCGGGTCGCCCTGTGCGCTGCATCCAGGCGGTCAACAGTTGCTCTGGCGCAAGTGATTCACGCTCTAGGCCCAGTGCCCTTTGGATGCTCTCCTGCTCGTGACGCCCTACGACCTCTATCACAAAAGCACTGCTTTGAGCTTTACGCAACACAGCTGCCAATGCCTGAATGTAGGCTTTGCTGTTGTTTGCGATCGCAGGTGACAATGATGCTGCAGCACCAAAGCGCTGATTCATTCCCCAAATCAAAAGACCCAGCAGAATCAGCAGCTGAAAAAAGCCTGGCATCAACGGTGTTTGAGCCAGATAGGCCATCCAGTTCTGTGGCGCAGTCTCTGTTGCCACAGGAGTTTCGTCTGAGTCGCGGTAGCCATGAATATATTCGTCTACCCAGACGGGCTGGCGATCGGGGCTAACCAGCTGCGCCAAAAATGTAAAATTGCCGGATTCGGCTTGATAGGCATTGGCAGCTAGGTGAGGCGTGACCGCAAACACTGCGATCCCAGCTCCATAGGCTTGCTGCCAGACCGCTGCCCCAAAGCGATCGCCCAAGCGCTCATTCATAGCTGACAGCCCCCCGTGGCGACGGGTTGTCTCAAGCTTGACTGCTCCCACCTCACTGGGCAATTCAGTGATAAACGGGGCTTCAGAAACGGGCGATCGCACCCCCAGCACAATGAGCCGATTGCCCTGCTCGACCCAGCGACGTTCCTCTGGGGTCAACTCTTGAAGGCGTAACCCGCTAGCGACCCGCAGCAGACTGATGTCTTCAGAAGTCGGCAATTGGTTCAGTGGCAGTTGCCACCGCTGGACGGGTAGACCCAGCTCCATCATGGCTTCAAACCACGCCCCATAGCCCGATGGGGCTCGGCTATAGGTTGAGCCTTCGAGCTTAGTAGCATTGGGCGCAGTCACGACCGTCAGCACAATTAGAGTTGCCAGGGCGATCGCCAGCCACAACCAGGGGTTACGACGATTCCATTGAGTCAACGCATTACCCCGCATCATTGAGCAGCAATCTCCTCATAGGCTCGTCGGCAGCGATCACACCATTCAGCCGACACCGCTGCTCCACCAAAATAAAGCCGTTCATGGGTCGAAATCAGCAGCCGATAGAGCTGTGACTGTGGCAGATGCTGAATCAATGTCAGATAGTCGCCATCGGTCAAACTCTCGTCACGGGGGATTAGCTGTTGATCTCGCAACTGCTGCAACATCGCCATATAGAGGGCTCGACAGGCATCTCGATACTGCCCTCGCTGCTGCAATTGTTGCGATCGCTCCCACCATGAAGACGCACTCAACGAGCGCTCAGATGGAGACCACAAGCGCGCCAAACTCTCTGAGCTAGCCTTGGGCGATCGCCGCCGCCAATAAGACCGCCCAGTCTGATAAAGTTGCCACCCCAACCACACCAGCAACATTGTCAACAGTAGCCAAAAGGTAGTCTGCACCAACCACGGAGGAATCATAGACGTCGGCGACGAGGTCGATGGTGACGAATTGCCTCTCGAAAACTGCAGTTCAACCCACTCCCAAATGCGCTGCCCGAGTAGTCGCAATTGCCAGCCTAAATTTGAGGTTTCATACCTACCTGCCGCCATCAAGACTCCCGAACCATTTTGACGGATAATAATAGATGAAGCATAGTCCAAAAATAGTCTGAGATGAGTTTGCCTTCATTCTCCTAGCGGGTCACATATCGCACTCAATCAGTCGCTTTACAAGCTATAGAGATGAGCGAGTTTGTCGATTGAGCCAATTTCCAGACGAGCCGCGTTGAAAATTAGCATCATCGTATTCGATTGCAGAGCCACTTTACTCTATTTTGAGCCAGAGTATCTCCCCCAGAATAGGAGACAACTGCCTGAGAGCATGGCTATAGCGATGGCACTAGGCTATAAGCGCATACTGTAGCAACTCTCCTTAACAACCGCAGCTCTCTCAGCGTTTCCAGGTTTTACACGGTTCACGCCTACTAAAACAATGTAAATGACAGCCCCTTTACCCGTAGTTAAAAATACCCTCCCTAGCTCTAGTCTCTCAAGCGCTGATATCAAGTTGTTCAGAAGTAGCCCCCCTTTTCTACCCGTTGTCTATTGACTATCCGATTCCCTATTGCCTGAATTCTAATATCAGCCATCTCTTCACTCGGATGCATCTATCGGCACCTCTCTATGAGTCTTTGTATTAACCCTCGATGTCTCCAGCCTGATCATTCCGGCAATGACAGTAATCATTTCTGTCAAAGTTGTGGATCTGATCTCGTCTTGCAAGGAAAATATCGAGTCATGCGGCTGCTGAGTGACAAAAGCGGCTTTGGTATGGTGTACGAAGCGTACGAACGCAGCACCCCTAAAATTCTGAAGGTGCTTAAAGACACGTACAACAATCATCCCAAAGTGCTGGAAATGTTTCGAAAAGAGGCGATGGTGCTCAGCCAGCTCCAACATGCCAGCATTCCTCATATCGATCCAGATGGCTATTTTCAGCTCATGCCGCGAGACTCATCAGCCCCCCTCCACTGCATCGTGATGGAGAAAATTGATGGGCCAAATCTCAAAGAATGGATGCGGCAACAGGGCTATCACCCCATTAGCGAAAAGCAGGCTCTCAACTGGTTGACTCAGCTTGCAGAAATTCTGCATCTGATTCATCAAGAAAACTTTTTTCATCGCGACATTAAACCCGAGAACATCATGCTGCGCTCGTCGGGTCAGATGGTGCTAGTTGATTTTGGGGCAGCCCGTGAGATGACTTATACCTATCTCGCTCAATTGGGCAGCACTGGCGGCATCACTCGCATCAGTTCGGCGGGCTATACTCCTCCTGAACAAGAACATGGTCAGGCAGTGCCACAATCAGACTTCTATGCCTTGGGCTGCACCTTTATTTTCCTGTTGACAGGAAAGCAGCCTACGGATGATGGTCTATATGATCCACTCAATAATGAGCTTAACTGGCGAGAATATGCGCCTCATTTGTCACCTCAGTTTGCTGACTTAATTGATTGCCTCACAGCACCTCGAGCCAGCGATCGCCCCCACAGTACCCAAGACATTCTCGATCGGCTTGCTGAGCTTAAACATCAGCAAAATTCTCCTGCCGACGCAGCTCACCTTTCTAGCCATCCACCCCGACACACCGTCTTCAAGTTCTCAACCCATCTTCAACATCCAGCCGAGGGGCAGTCGATGGTTTCCCGTTGGGTTTGGCTGCTGGGTGGGGCAGCGATCCTGATTTTGGCAATCGGCCTCTATAGCATTTGGCAGAAGCAGCAGGCTGCATCGTCTGACCCAGATGCACAGTCATCCATGCTCTTGTCAGGTCAACTTGAGGAGATTTCGATTGAGCAAACCCTGTCAGGGCATAGCGGTCTGGTGAATGCACTCGTGGCTACTCCTAACCGTCAGACCCTAATTAGTGGCAGCGAAGACACCACCATTAGAATCTGGGATTTAGTTACAGGCGAGCAGCGCCAACTTCTGAGTGGTCATACTGGCCCGATTCAGGCACTCGATGTCAGCACCAATAGCCGAATCTTAGCTAGCGGCAGTGCCGATGCCACCATCAAGCTCTGGGATTTGCAAACTGGGCAAGAGCTGCGCACGCTCACAGGTCACGCCAGCTTTATCAATGACGTTAAATTCAGCCCGGATGGTCAGACGCTCGTAAGCGCCAGTGCCGATAAAACCATCAAACTTTGGGATGTTGCCACAGGCACAGAAATTCGCACTCTCATTGGGCACAACAGCTTTGTCAACGATTTAGCGCTGAGCCCAGATGGGCAAACACTGATCAGCGGCAGCGCCGATAATGAGGTCATTCTTTGGACGATCTCCACAGGGGAAATCTTATACACGCTGACGGGGCACACGGGGCCCGTGAATGCGGTCGCCATTGCCCCAGATGGGCAAACCGGGTTTAGCGCCAGTGCCGATAAGACTATCAAAGTCTGGAATCTGCAAACTGGCGAAGAACTGAGTACGTTAGTCGGGCATGATAATTTCGTCAATGACATCGCGGTTAGTTTAGATGGCAATACGCTCATGAGCAGTAGTGCTGATGAAACTATCAAGCTCTGGGACTGGAAAACTAATCGGGTCAGCCGGACTCTGACAGGCTATGGGGTCTACATTGACTATTTCGCAGTGATTCCGGAAGGGGCAAAGCGCATGTGGATAGCAACAGGGAGCTGGAGTACCGATATCAAGCTCTGGCATGTCGAGTTGTGAGAACTCTCCGTGATCCTCCTTAAATAAACGACTGGTCTGGCGATGAACAAAGCTTATAAATTTCAGCGGTAAAACCACAATGTACATCATCCTCAGTCTGAGCGATCGCCCCAACTCTATATCAGAATGATGGATTTCAACCGCGCTGATTCCAATCTTTCATTAAGATGAATAAATCGGCAGTTTACTCACTCCACAACTCCTCTAAAACGCTTGATTTCATCGGAAACGCAAGAACTACTGGAATGGCCGCGAGTGTGTCAGCACTTGGCGACGTTTACAGCGACCAAACTGGGCGCTACTGCAGCACGACATCTGAGCATTCCGACGGCGATCGCCCAGAGCCAACACCTGCTCACCCAAACTCAAGAAGCCTATCACCTGGAAAATACGCTGACTCCGGGGCTCAAGTTTGATGGCATCCACGACATTGGTGAGGCTTTAGACCGCGCCGAACGGCAGGGGCTGTTATCCGGGGCAGACCTGTTAGAAATTGCGACTACCTTATCAGCAGCACGGCAGCTCCGTCGCACAATTGACGCTCAGGCTGAGAGCCCTGTTTTACAAGATCTCGTTGCAGACCTGCGAACCTATCCTGAGTTAGAACAAGAGATTCACCATTGCATCGACGATCGGGGGCGGGTTGCCGATCGAGCCAGCCCCAAGCTCGGTGAAATTCGCGCCAAGTTACACCAGCTTCGAGATCGCATCTACCAGGCTTTAAATCGGATTTTGCAGCGACATGGGGGTGCGGTGCAAGAGGCGGTGATCACGCAACGGGGCGATCGCTTCGTGATCCCGGTTAAAGCCCCGCAAAAAGATGCCATTCCCGGCATTGTGCATGACGCTTCAACCAGTGGCGCAACGCTATATATCGAGCCTCATGCCATTGTTGATGTCGGTAACCAGCTGCGTCAAACGCTGCGCCGTGAACAAACCGAAGAGGAGGCCGTATGTCGCGCTCTGACTACATCTGTAGCTGCAGTCAAGCCTGATTTAGACCGCTTAGTGGCGATCGCCACTGCTCTCGATTTAGCTGTCGCCCGTGCTCGCTATGCGCTCTGGCTCCATGCCAATCCACCTCGATTCATCAGCCCTGATGCCCATGAACGCATTGTCTTACGGCAGCTCCGTCATCCACTACTCGTCTGGCAGCACCAGCATGAACAAGGGTTTGAGGTTGTCCCCATTGATCTAATCATCGAGCCAGCGACTCGTGTGGTAGCCATCACTGGGCCCAACACTGGGGGCAAAACAGTAACCCTCAAAACCTTAGGACTCGCGGCTCTAATGGCTAAAGCTGGACTGTTTATTCCAGCCCGTGAGCCCGTTGAAATTCCGTGGTTTGAGCACATCCTGGCTGATATTGGCGATGAACAATCGATTGAGCAAAGCCTTTCGACTTTCTCTGGGCATATCCGTCGCATTAGTCGCATTTTAGATGCCATTCAACCTGAAGATGCGGCTCTGATCAATCTGGAAACACGCCCTCTTCTGGACACAAATCTGCCCTCACCGGCTCGATCGTCCCAATCTCAGTCCCAATCTCTGCGCCCTGCCAATGCCCTTGTCCTACTGGATGAAGTTGGCGCAGGCACCGATCCCTCAGAAGGCAGTGCCCTCGCGATCGCCTTGCTTCAATGTCTGGCCGACCAGGCACTGTTATCTATAGCTACTACTCACTTTGGCGAACTGAAAGCCCTAAAATATCAAGACCAGCGTTTCGAAAATGCCTCTGTAGAGTTTGACGATGTCACGCTATCGCCTACCTATCGCCTGCTATGGGGTATTCCAGGGCGCTCAAATGCCCTCGCGATCGCCCAACGACTAGGGCTGCGAGCTGAGATTATTGACCAAGCTCGTCGCCATGTTGGGATGGGAGCTAACGCAGATGTCAATCAGGTAATCTCAGGGCTAGAAGATCAGCGCAAACGTCAAGAACAAAAAGCCCAAGCAACTGCCCATCTATTGCAGCGAGCCGAGCGGCTGCATGATGAGGTGTCCCGCAAGGCGGCCATGCTTAAGGAACGAGAGCGAGAACTTCAGCAGCAGCAAGAGCAGACCGTTCAAGATGCGATTGCCCAAGCCCGTGCAGAAATTGCTCAAGTCATTCGGCGGCTGCAGAAGGGAACAGGTACCGCTCAAGATGCTCAGCATGCAACAGAACAACTCAATCAAATTGCAAATCGACAACAGGCTGCTCAACCCCAGGCAGCCAAGCCCAAAGCCGGATTTCGTCCCAAAGTGGGCGATCGCGTTCGGATTCCTCGCCTAAATCAAACTGCTGATGTGCTGACTGCCCCCAATGACGAGGGTGAATTTACCGTCCGCTTCGGCCTGATGAAAATGATGGTCTCCCTGGCCGACATCGAATCGCTTCAGGGTGAGAAACCAGAACTTTCAGAAAAGCCCAAACCTCCTGCTGCCGTGTCAACGCCTCCGCCCGCACCTGCAGCTCCGGCAATCCGCACTTCTAAAACCACTGTTGATTTGCGCGGTAGCCGAGTTGCTGATGCTGAAATCACCCTAGAGAGGGCGATCGCCAGTGCTGATTCAGGCCCACTCTGGATTATTCATGGCCATGGCACCGGAAAGCTGCGTCAAGGCGTTCAAGACTTTCTGAAGCGACACCCCCAAATTTCTCATTATGAATTTGCCGAACAAACGGATGGAGGCCGAGGGGTTACTGTAGCTTATGTCATGTAACTATGACTCTTCGGTATCGTCGTTGACATCCGACACGGGCGCTGGTGCCGCTGAATCATTAAATGTAGAAGGTTCTGAGAATGGAGGAGATTCTGGAGACGAGATTGTCGTCGGGGCGGGTGTCGAAACGGGACTAACTGCAGGCGACGGCATAACAGCCCCAGATACTTGTTCAGGCGTCTTCTGTGTTGACAGTTCTAGTACGGGTTCCTTTTTCTCTGGCAACCCCAATAGGGCTCTGGCGTTCGAAATGCTACTGGCGACGCTAAGCTTACTGGCCGATAGGAGCTGTTTCCCCACATTAGAGGCGATTTGGTTGGTATTTGGTTCATCAAAGGAATTGACCCACACCCGAACACGTTGTCCAGCAAAAATACTGTTCGTCCAAAACCAATCTATCAGCACCAAAATCAGACAAGCCATGAGCCAGACTAGAATGGCAGACTCTTTAAGAATAGACCAGGTCGTTGTAACTACATTTTTATAGGTATTGACGGTCTCGGGATTTGTCAAAATTTGCCAAACTTTAGTGGACTGAGCCTGAATTTTGCTACTCATCGTTTTTTACCTTACAGAATCAACGCTACTGTAATTTAATTTGGATGTTAGTTTTAGATATTTCTAGAATAAAACTGTCTCTTGACTCTTGCCGATACGAGTTCAACCCCATTCAGCACAACGACGTGTACATCTAAATTGGAAATTGGGGCAACTTTTTTTAAATCAACGTTTGGGCCAGTGGCAGATGGCTTCGGCATTAGTCCATTTACGCGGCTGACACTCAGCTAGAATGTGGGATCTTTGTTTAGATCAAGCATAGACATATCAAGATAAGCCTAATGTAAACAAGGCTGTGATCGGCATAGCCACATTAACATAGACTTAACAACACGATGACAAGAACTTGGCGCATTATGGCGCATCATATTAAGCGCATACATTCGCAATAGCTACAGCGTATCCTACGAACAGCAAGGAATATCAGATCCAAGCTGACTTGAGAACGCATTCTTTCCCCGACTCCTGATCATTCTTCACAACCAGATGACCTCATCGGGATAGTTGGGGAGTTTTCACACTTTACAGTCAGTCGCAATTGGGCGATGACAGCATTATCTTAAAGATCGCAAGGCAAATCTGCAAAGCTAGTAGCGCAGGATTGTCGAGGTTGACGCAGCACCAGTTACACTGTTGCATAGCAAACGGCAATCAGCAAATTGCAGACGTCAAACGTTAGCCCTTGGAGGGGGCAGACGTTCAATTTGGTGTCACACTGCATAGCGACGCATAAAACCACTGCGATCAGCTATTCGGCATAATCAACCAAGGTTAGACCTATGGCCAACCATCTTAATCTTTAGATCCATAGCCTATTTGTCAGTTTTATGTCCCAGTTGCCAGAATTTTTTGTGAGTTTTGTGTGGGAACGGAATGCCCCGACTCGAATGAAAGTCTTCTTGTACCTTATAGGTGAGACAGCGAGAGGCCTGCCGAACAATTTGATTGAGCAAGCGATCGCCAGTTGTCTGAATGAGTGACTGTGGCAATGCCTGAATAAATCGAGGAAACTTGATTGCCACCGTAAGATGTAGTTCCCATTCGACTCGGGTTAATGCAGGCTGACTGGCATCTTGCTGCAAACTAGTCTCAGCTCTGCCCGATCGAGGATTAGCCTCAGTCAGACTTAATGCCGCTTGAAAATCTACGTCATAGCCGGGGGGTTCATATCCCGGAATTGGAACAGTCTGAATCCGATAAATACCGTGATCCTGAGGCAGCAGATGGAGACCAATCTTGGGCTCAACATCATAGCCAAACGAACCAAACCGACCAATGATCAGAGCATATCCATCCTGTCCCAGAGACTCTGCCTTCATCGGCAGCGCACACCGTTGGAACCAATCATTATGACTGTCTAAATAGCAAGCGACCTCAGATGAGTCGGCATACATCTCCATGCAACTCGCAAAGTAGCCTTTGAAAATTACGGCCTCATTGACACGCTCCATAGCCTCCTCAACAGAATCGAGGAGTGGTGGATCGCCCTGAATGAGATCTGACGCCATCTCTATTAGAGAATTAGAGCTTCCGTGATGCTGGTGTTCGAATGAATTCGCCTGCATAAACCCACTTTCCTACAATCTTCGCGGACGACCAGAGACGGCTATTACTTTTATACCCAAATCGAGGTTATGAACAGCCTTGATTGACGACAAACGACAGCGGTTTGATTCTGAACACAGCCAGTTGGCTTAACTATTCCCTCAAGAATATTTCTCCAGGAATATTGTCCTAGTAGAGTAAGCTCCTGATCAGGCGATCGCCCCTAACAAATCATGTTAGCTAATGGAGCAGTATTTTGAATTCCCCTCTTGGCTGCTTCAGCATATCGCGGCAATGGAGAATACAGCCATGCTTGATTTACGTAAAAATTAGGGTGATCTACTCTGAAAACAGAGTCATTTATCGAGTGATTTACGGATGCACAATCAGCTTAAGTCATCAACAGATACACTTGCTACAGTTCAGGTTCCTGACAGCTCGACGGGAAACCTTTATAACGCGCATTATTCATAGTCAGTCCGACCGATCATGATTCATGAATCTCTCTCTTAAGTTATCCATTGCAGTCTAGACATGTCAGTATGATCAAGCGTGTAACCTATTAATCCATAGAGAAACTTTATGAAAGCATTTGTAGCAGGGGCTACCGGAGAAACAGGTCGGCGTATTGTATTTGAATTAGTTAGCCGTAGTATCTCAGTGCGCGCACTCGTGCGAGATATTGACAAAGCACGCCAGGTCTTGCCTGATGGTGTTGAGTTAGTCATAGGCGATGTCTTGCAACCAGAGAGTCTATCTGCTGCGATCGCCGACAGCACGGTCGTTCTCTGTGCCACAGGCGCAAGCCCCAGTTTTGACATAACTGGGCCTTATAAAGTCGATTACGAAGGCACTAGGAACTTGATTGATGCCGCCTCCAAAACTGGAGTTAAACAGGTTGTGCTGGTCTCTTCGCTGTGCGTTTCGCAACTGTTTCACCCACTGAACTTGTTCTGGCTAATTCTGATTTGGAAAAAACAGGCTGAAGAGTATCTGCAAAAAAGCGGCTTGACTTACACAATCGTCCGCCCAGGTGGCCTTAAGAATGACGACATCCCTGATCCGATTCTGATGTCAGGTGCGGACACCCTCTTTGATGGCAGCATTCCCCGTACCCAGGTTGCACAAGTCTGTGTTGAGGCGCTGTTTAATCCGGATGCTCGTAATAAGATTGTGGAAATCATCGTAAGCCCAGAGGCTCAAGCTAAATCCTTCGAGCAACTGTTTGCTGGCGTTAGCTAGTTGAGGTGAGTCACTCATCTAGAGTATTGTGCATCCAGATATTTGGTAATTCCGTTGTCGTTAGCTGAACATCAACCCACCCCCGTTTCTCATCGCAACTCTAGGCGGCGCGCTCCATTCAGTCGGTGGCTGGCACTTAGCGGCGTGACGGCTGCCAGCTTAACGCTCTTGATATCAATTGGTGTCGGAGTTTGGAATGGGCGATCGCGTTCACTGCCTCGTTGGCAAACCTACCCGCTTCCCCTTGTAATGCAAGGGGGTGATCCCTATATTCGGGCATTGATGCGAACCATCTCAGTGAGTGAGGCCAATTACTATCAGCCCTATTCGATTTTATATGGGGGGCGACGATTCCAAGATTTGAGTCATCACCCTGACTTCTGTGTTCCCATCAAAGTAGGCCCCAATACCGGAGATTGCTCAACTGCTGCGGGTCGATATCAATTTATTACAACAACGTGGCTAGAAAAAGCAGACGCTTACCATCCATCCCCATCGTTGTGGTTATTTTGGAAGAGCTATAGCTTTGAGCCTAAATTTCAGGATGAGGTCATGTATCGCTGGCTGACTGATTCTCAGGCTTGGGGTGACGATTTATCTAATCTACTCCGCTCCGGCGACATTGATTCTGTCTTGCAGATACTCTCAGGCACTTGGACTAGTCTGGGATATGGAATTGAGTCTAATTTGGCAACCGATTCTTTACCTCACGTTTACGAGGACGTACTGCAAGAAGAACTCGAACAAGAAACAGACGATTAGAATGCTCGCTTAACCTGCCGTTCAAGCGAAAGCTTTTGTGTTTTGGCAATGCCTACAATGGCACCCGCAACTGTCTACATCATTGGCATCAGATGAGGCCACTTTAAACTAGCCTTGCATTTTATTAAAAACCCTATCGTTGGCGCGACATCCCGGATTAGATACTGAAAAATGAGTAGTTAATATTGCGTAGGCAATGAGTCCTTCATCCGGTCGTCAGGCCGGATTTTTTCATCGATAGGTTTTCTGTCAAGTAGCATCAGGGCAAACGTGCTAACCGCCAGATAGTGACTGTACCTGCTCTGTGAAATAATCAACGCGATAATTAAGCTGGCGAGCAATCTGTAACCCCTGGCGAAAAGCTACCACAGCTTGGTTCGTTGCACCTCGATTGCGATGAATTTGACCAATCCAGTCATAGGCATTCATCAGCCCATAAGAGTTATATGACTGCTGTTCAACGTCAACTAAAAGCTGATAGACCACCAGCGCATCATCCGGGCGATCGAGCCCGCGATAGAGCTGGGCTAGTCGCTGGAGCGCATTGCTAGCGTAGCCGTAATATTGCACTGATCGGGCAATGGCAAACGCTTCTTGATAGGTTGGGGCAGCCAAATCAGGGCGATCAATGCCTAAATAATTGTCGGCTACGGCAAGCTTTAGGGCAGGTAGTTCAGTATATTCTTGGCTTGCTTCAAACAGTCGAATCAGCTCTTGTTGAGTGGCGATCGCCTGTTCAAGCTGCTGATCTTCTTGATAGATGTAAGCGAGTTGGCGCAAGTTTTCGATGATGGCAATGCGATCGCCCGTTTGACGCGCTAGCGCTAGCAATTGCTGATAAGCCGCCGCCGCATTGGGGTAGTCAAACCAAGCAAGATGCAACTCTCCCAGCGCAGTTAACGTTTGCTGCTCTAGGACTACGTTTTCAGCTTGTCGAGCCTGGATCAAAATCTCATCATACAGCCCCACCGCTGGATCCTGAGCCCGCAGCGTTTGATAGGCCTGAGCAATTTGCAAGAGAAGGTCATAATCAGGAGGCTGCTGCGCCTGGACTTCCAACTCAATTTCCATCAGTCGTTCAGTGACAATGCGAGTCTCCGTCGTTTGGTTTTCTCGCCACGCAACTTCACCAATGCGGGCCAGCGCAGGCACTTCTTGCTCAACCCCTAAGACCCGGCGCAGGCGCACTTCACGAATCCAAATGTCAAAGGCACCCGCTACATCACCCTGCTGATAGTTGGCTTGGCCTTGCAATCTCAACTCTTCGAGGGCAGTTTCCAAGACTCGGCGCTCTTGAGGGCTGAGTGGTCGATCCACCACGGTGCGAGGCAGCAGGGGATCATCCTCTTGCACCTCCAAAGGACTAGGTGGAAAGCTCGTTTGAGTCAGCCCTACTGAAGTGGATACGAGCATTAGGACAAGGGCGATCGCCCCCACCAGACTGATCTGACTCCACTTGTGCCCCCAAACCTGTCTAAGGAGTACGTACAACATATGATCCATCTCATCCACATAATCAATTCAAGCTTACACAATCCCCTTACAATTGTCGGAATAATCCCAGGCCAGCACATTAAAAAATCCCAACAAACTGCTTCAGGAAGGGAGTCAGGTGGGCATGAACATGACATAATGAAATGCATTTTATGATGCATTGAATTGTGTTTAAGGTTGTTTGATAGGGGACGCGAGTGAGAGTACTGATCGTTGGCAACGGAGGTCGAGAACATGCTCTCGCCTGGAAATTATCACAGTCAGAAAACATTCAAGAATTATTTTGTGTCCCAGGCAACGGCGGCACGGCACGCATGGAAAAGTGCCGCAATCTAGCGTTTGGGGTTAATGATTTTGGTGGCATTGAGCGCACCTGTTTAGTCAACAATATCGGGCTCGTTGTCGTGGGGCCGGAGGTACCACTCGCGCGAGGCATCACCGATCATCTTAGGAAACAAGGGGTAACAGTATTTGGGCCGACTCAGGCAGGGGCTCAGATTGAGTCGAGCAAAGCCTGGGCAAAAGGCTTGATGACCAAAGCCAGTATCCCCACAGCTCACTCAGAAACCTTTACAGATGCTGATGCTGCGCTGCGCTATGTTGTAAATCGGGGTACCCCGATCGTGATTAAGGCAGATGGGCTGGCTGCTGGGAAGGGGGTGACAGTTGCCCCCACCCTGGATGTCGCCAAAGCTGCTGTGCAGGAGGCTTTTGGTGGCCGATTTGGTGAGGCGGGTCAGCGTATAGTCATTGAAGACTATTTGACAGGTCAAGAAGCCTCTATCTTAGCCGTTACCGATGGGCTGACGATTCGCCCATTGCTGCCAGCCCAAGACCATAAGCCCATTGGCGACGGTGACACTGGGCCGAACACAGGCGGCATGGGAGCCTATGCGCCAACACCTGTAATTCCCCATGCGATGTTTGATCGCATCCAGCAAGAAATTTTGGAACCCGCGATCGCCACACTACAACAGCAAGGCATCGACTACCGGGGAGTTCTCTATGCCGGACTGATGATAACCCCTGATGGCAGTCCTAAAGTCATTGAATTTAACTGTCGGTTTGGCGATCCAGAGACTCAGGTGGTGCTGCCTCTACTCGAAACTCCTCTAGAGGATATCTTGTTGGCCTGCGCTCAACAGCGTCTAGCCCAATTGCCTCCAATCACCTGGAACCCCGGAGCAGCAGCCTGTGTAGTCATGGCAGCAAGTGGGTATCCAGATGCCTACACAAGGGGGCAAATCATCCAGGGGATTGAGGCTGCCGAAGCAATCGGAGCCCTTGTTTTCCATGCAGGGACTCGGTTTGAGCATCACCAAGTCACTACAGATGGAGGCAGAGTCTTAGGAATAACAGGCATGGGAGATACATTTAGGCAGGCGATCGCCCATGCCTATCAAGCGGTTGACTGCATCCAGTTTGAGGGAGCCTATTATCGGCGAGATATTGGCTACCGGGTGCTCTAGGCTCCGCCTGTCTGCCCTCAGCCTGAATCCAATTGCGATCCCAGGTCGTATAGAGAGTGATGCGTTCATATGCTTAGATGCCGAATCTCTCTGCGAATATGGGAGGCGTGATCCTACAATCAAGATATTATGTGCAATTTTGCATACCGCCTATGCCCAGTGCAGCTTTACCTGCCGTGCTAAGCGTAGCTTCTCCCCCCCTCTTCGCAAACGTCTCAGCACCATGCATGATGCATTCTGACTCCTCTGATCACGCAGAGACCTCACCCCTGCATCAACCAGATACAGAGTTATCCAATACGGAGTTATCCAATACAGATTTAGAGTTATCGGATACAAATCTGTATCGCGCTCTAAAAGCCGGAGACTCTACCGCATTGGGAACCCTTTACGATCGGCATTCTGGCCTGGTTTATGGCTTAGCTCTCAAAGTCCTCGGCAACTCTCAAGAAGCAGAAGACTTAACTCAAGACATCTTTGTGAGCTTAGTCAGGATGGGTACCTATGATCCGCACCGAGGGTCGTTAAGGACATTTCTTGCCATCTTGACACGATCGCGAGCCCTAGATCGGGTGCGATCGCGCACTGTTCAGCGTCGGGTTTTAGAACGATGGCGCTCAGACAGCCCTCCTAATGACTCCTTAGAACCACCGCTAGAGAAAATTTTTCAACATGAACGTCATCAAAATGTGCAGGCCGCATTAGCTCAATTGTCAGAGAGCCAACAGCAAATCTTGAGGCTGGCATATTATGACGGATTAAGTCAGTCAGACATCGCTTCTCAGCTCAGCATTCCGCTGGGAACGGTGAAGGCAAGAGCCCGGAGAAGTCTGCTCAAACTAAGACAAACCCTTACTGATTACATTGAGTCGTGATACTTATGGCTGGGTCGATACCTTTAGAGCAGTTAGAGTTATTGATTGCGGGTTATGTCTTGGGTGATCTTGATTCAGAGGAAGCCGCTGAATTTGAGCGTCTTCTGATCGAGCATCCGACCCTTGTTGCCGAGGTTAGCCGCATGCAAACGGCATTAGAGTTGGCCTATGCTCCGCCAGAGCTAGCCCCACCAGCCCATTTGCGAACTAAAATTCTTGAGGCCAATCATCAGGCTAATCATGACATCAATCAGCCTCGACCGCACCCAGCCTCGCCGCCAAAGCGTTCTAGCATCCCATGGAAACGGATGAGTGGAGCCATAGCCGCCGTGCTGATCGTGGCGTTGAGTATCAACAATTATCGGTTGTGGAGAGCCCTGCAAACGATCCGCATCGAGCGCTCAGAATTAGAGACGCTGGTGTATGCTTTGTCTGGCACCGAACCCGAAACCCGTACAGACAGAAGCTTGACTGCGTCAGTTGTCGTAGATCCCAACACCCTAGAAGCAACGCTGCGGGCTGAGAACCTGCCCCCTTTACCTCCTGACCAAGTCTATGTGCTGTGGACCGTGCTCCGCCAGGATGCCCCATTCACTGTTGATGATAAAGCAGCCATCTTGACCGAGGTATTTAAAGTCAATGATCAGGGAGAAATCACTCAAACGGTTCCTGTACCAAGGGTTTATCGATCAATCCAATTCATTGATAAGCTGGCCATTACCCGAGAAGATGCTACTTCGCCTCAGCGCCATGAAGGAGATCCCATTTTGATCAGCGAGTTTTAAAGCAGCACGTTCCTGCTTTAACAGGCACCCACACCCTACTTCTAAACGGAACTTCTAAACGGAGCCTGCCAACGAGGTATACAAACGCTGCATCCAAACAATCAGCCAACTCGTACTAGGAGTGAATTCTGAACCACAGCCTGTGCATAGCAATAGGCAATTAAATTTGAACGAGGAAGCATTCATGATTCACACAAAGCGGTTCTTATCAAATTTTCTCTTGGGTACGATGACCTTTCTGCTGCTGGTCAGCGTATCAACCCCGATATTGAGTCAACCCCTATCAAGCTGGATGGTTTGGTCAACAAGAACGACGACCACTAGTGGCCTAATTCATGAGCATATTGCCTCAAATCTACGAAATGCTGAGGCGGCCTTATTAGCTCAGGCTGAATTAGATCAGACTGATATGCTGGATTCTAGCGTGGCATCTTATGGTGCCATCTTGACCAAAGCAAACGTAACGCCAACCACTCCATCTGGGTTTGCATTTGGAGCCGCAGGAGCCGCTTTAATGGGCGATCGCCTGCTTGTGAGAGGAGATTTCAGTAACCTCACTAGCCCGCTGCGCGATTATGCCGCCGATCCAGTTAACCCGCCCAATCCTAACATTACGTCTGGGGTGCATATTCACCAAGGCGAGCCGACCGGAAATGGCTCCTTTCAGTATGCGCTAGAGATAACCCTTGATGAAAGCGGCAAGGGAGGTCGATTCGAAGGAGAATACACTCTTACTAGCGATCAGCTGCAAGCGCTAGCCAATGGCATGCTTTATATGGATATTCATACAACGCAAAATCGGGGCGGCGAATTGCGTGGCATTCTAATGCCGTACTAAGCCCTTCTGGCTTCGCAGAGTTTTGGGCGCAGCACATGCGCCCAACGCCATAGTGATATCAGCAGAGCCTTGAAGACCCATGGCCTAAAAATATATCTCACTGGCTCAAGATTGGGCGCAGAGCACACATGTTTAATTAAGGGGGCGATCGCCAGATAATCAGATGACGTGTAACAATGAAATCCAACGAGGTGCAATAAAATCGTCAACAAATCACGTCTGATTCCGATGGGTATGCAGTGTTAGCTCTACTCAACCAAATCCGAGAAATTATTGGTCGCTGGTGGTCAGAGTTTACTCTCCAAACTCGGTTAATGGCAGCAGCAACGTTGGTAGTATCGCTAATTATGAGCGGGCTAACCTTCTGGGCTGTTAATACCATTCAGCAAGATGCCCGACTCAACGATACGCGCTTCGGTCGAGATTTGGGGCTGCTTCTTGCCGCCAACGTCACCCCTTTGGTCAGTGATGATAATCGCGGCGAACTGGCCCGCTTCTCTCATCGGTTCTACAGCAGCACATCAAGCATTCGCTACATGCTCTATGCCGATGACGAGGGCAATATTTTTTTTGGGATTCCCTTTTCAGAGTCGGAGGTGCAAAATTCACTGACCATTCGTCGCCGGATGCAGCTACCAGAAAACTATGCCGAAAATACAGATGCGCCGATGGTGCGCCAGCATCTCACCCCGGATGGGCAAGTAACAGACGTGTTTGTGCCGCTCAACCACGATGGCAAGCGTCTCGGCATTCTAGCCATTGGCATTAATCCCAACCCAACAGTGGTCGCATCCTCTCACCTTACCCGAGATGTCACGATCGCTGTTTTTGTCTCTATCTGGGTCATGGTGATTTTGGGAGCCGTATTTAACGCCTTGACAATCACCAAGCCCATTAAGGAGCTACTGGTGGGAGTCAAGAATATTGCCGCAGGCAACTTTAAGCAGCGAATTGATTTGCCGCTAGGGGGCGAGTTGGGTGAACTTATCCTCAATTTCAATGAAATGGCTGAGCGGCTGGAGCGCTATGAAGAGCAAAATATTGAAGAACTAACAGCAGAAAAGGCCAAACTCGAAACTCTAGTCGCCACCATTGCCGACGGAGCCGTCTTACTTGATACCAATATGCATGTTGTGTTGGTCAACCCTACGGCACGGCGGCTATTTGGTTGGGAAGGTAATGATGACGTGTTAGGCGAAAATGTGCTGGATTATCTTCCGGCTCCGGTTAAAGCCCAGTTGGGTCGGCCTCTCTATCAAATTGCGATAGGCGGGTTTCACTCAGATGCCGTGCGCGAACGAGAAGCCATCGAATTTCGCATTACATTTCCAGAGCCGACCCGACGCACCGTGCGAATTTTGCTGACCACCGTGTTAGACCAATCTCGAGAGAATCTGAAAGGTATTGCGATTACCGTTCAAGATATTACTCGGGAGGTTGAGCTGAATGAAGCCAAGAGCCAGTTTATTAGCAATGTTTCCCATGAGTTGAGAACGCCGCTATTCAATATCAAATCATTCATTGAGACATTGCATGACTATGGCGAAGATCTAAGCGAGGTTGAACGTCGAGAATTTTTAGATACGGCCAATCGAGAGACTGATCGCCTGACTCGTTTAGTCAACGATGTCTTGGATTTATCGCGGCTTGAATCAAACAAGCGCTATCGATTTGAAGCAGTTGAAGTTACCCAGGCGGTTGAGCAAACCCTCCGCACCTATCAGCTCAATGCCAAAGATAAGGGAATTGAATTTGTCCAAGAGCTGGAGGCTGACTTACCCGCTGTATTGGGCAACTACGATTTGCTATTGCAAGTGTTTGCGAATTTGATTGGCAATGCGCTTAAGTTTACGCAGTCGGGTGGGTATGTCGCAATTCGGGCTTATGTCCTTACGCTGGAGGGCGATCGCCACTTAGACCCGTCACAAGTCCGCATTGAAATTTCTGACACCGGCATTGGCATCGATGCAGAAGATCAAGAAGCCATTTTCGATCGCTTCTTCCGCGTTGAGAATCGAGTGCACACCCTGGAAGGCACCGGACTGGGTCTGTCTATCGTTCGCAACATCATTGAGAAACATCACAGCACAGTTCATCTAATTAGCGAAGTAGGCATTGGCACCACGTTTTGGTTTGACCTGCCAATCTATCAGGACGGCTCATCGTTTTACGACGAACATCCTGTTATCAGTAGTGCGGCAAGTTCGTCTCATCATCTAATTCATACCAACAAAGATGCTGCCGAAACTGCCATCAAGATTGATGTGAGCAAGGTTAACATGAGCGAACTGACTACAAGCTCTGGCGAAACCTAACCGCGTTCTTCATGGTTCTTGATGGCATTTTTCAAGCTTATACGCCGACCGTAGCCTCTTGGTAGGTGCCACGTAAGAGATTGGTAATTTCTTCTCGATAGTCTTGAAACGCAGACTGGCGGCGAATGTGAAAATCTCGATGGTCGGGAAGATGAATCTGCAGCTCACGCTGAACCGTGCCCGGGCGAGAACTCAGTACATAAATTCGTTGAGACAAAAAGACCGCTTCTTCCACATCGTGAGTAATCATGAGAATCGTGGTGCCTGTACGCCGCCACAACTCTAACAAGAACTGCTGCATGATCTCTTTGGTTTGAACATCTAACGCACCAAATGGTTCATCCATCAACAGCACTTTAGGCTGAGACGCCAGTGCTCGGGCGATCGCCACTCGCTGTTTCATCCCACCTGAAAGCTCCTTAGGATAGGCATGAGCAAATTGTGACAGCCCTACCACTTCAAGATAGTAAGCCACTCGCTCTCGTCGCAGCCCCTTAGCAACATTCTGCAACTTCAACCCAAACCCAACATTATCGGCCACAGTCATCCAGGGATATAGCGTATAACGCTGAAACACCATACCCCGGTCAGCCCCTGGCCCAATTACCGGCATGCCATCCACTCTAATTTCACCTGACGAGACCTGATCAAGCCCTGCAATTAAACGCAACAGGGTTGACTTACCAGAACCTGATGCACCCACAACGCAAACTAGTTCTCCGGTCTCAACATGTAAATTTATCCCTTTCAATGCTAGAAGAGAGCCCTTGCGAGTCTGAAATGTTTTATAGAGTTGAGAGACTTCGAGGTGCATGATCGTGCCAGGGTAGAGGATAAAAATGGACTAAAAAAACACCCGCATTTCGCTATCAGTTAATAGATTCACACCAGAGACGTTAAGAAATTCAAAGCCATAGCCACATAGACTAGCAGGTGCTTAGAACAGGTCGGCAGTTTCAGCGTCCAGTTCTTAATCAAAGGCCCATTTGCAAGTCGCACGCAGCAGCCAACGAAGAGAGAGATCGAGAATAAAACCAATTAACCCCAACACAATCAAGCAAGCAAAGATTTCATCGGTTCTAAAGAACTTTTGGGCGATCGCCACTCGCTTCCCTAGCCCATTATCGGCGGCAACCAATTCAGCAACAACGACAAGATTCCAGGCTGATGCCATATTGATGCGGAACGTGTCAAGAATGTTAGGGAAAACATACGGTGTAATCACCTGAAACAAAACCTGATGTCTTAACCCACCCAGAGTATACGTTGACTCAATCAAATCTCGAGGAACAAATTTAACTGCATCCATAATCATTAAAATGTTGTAAAACACAACTCCAATGAAGATGAGCGCAACTTTTGGTTCTTCACCCAATCCCAAATAAATGATAAACAGCGGGATAAATGCAGGAGCAGGCATATAACGAACAAGACCAATGATCGGCTCCAGCAAGGATCTAATACTGGCAAACGCTCCCATGCTGATGCCAATGGGCACAGAAATAATCGCTGCCAAAACAAAACCGCTCGCCACCCGTAAAAAGCTAGCTCCAATATCGTTGAGCAAGAATCCGCGCTGCCACAAATCAATCAATGCATCTACTACTTGAGGGGGAGTGGGTAGAAACTTGCGGTTCACAAGCCCTGAAGTAGAAAGTAACCACCACAGACTAAACGGCAGCGTAATGGACAGAACGACTAAGACCCAGCTTAGCCATCGCGGCACATCTTCTGCAATCCGCCAAAACACAGTAGGCCTGAGCATTTTGGATGTTGGCACAGATAATTGCCCAGAATCGCCAGAGTTTGCAGAATAGTGAGCCACGGGTACATCAGATAAGAGATTAGGATACGAGCAAACAATCTAGAACCACACAATACAGAAGGGAAGTAATCGATGCTCTGTTGAGAGCTACTGCACAGACACATGCTTCTGATATGCATCCAATGAGGAGTTGTACATACACAGTAGCGCCGAGCATAGATGCCAGAAATAACAAGGGGAACACCACAATCGTTGCGAGTCTGATTAGCATTCCAGGGCGATCGCTATGGCAGCGACTCTGCATAGGCTTTCACAAACTGATCATCCAAAACAGCATCTAGGTCAGGAGCCTCTGGAATAAAGCCAACCTCCACCATGAAATTTGCCATTTCTTGAGCTGCATAGGGCATGTGCTTCATAGAATCACCCGGACTAAACGCTTCTAAGTTCTCCTCAATAGTGAAGATTTTAGTTCCCTCTAAATATTTCTCAAACTCCTCATCGCTCACATTGGCACGACGAGCCATAATTTCATTGGCTTGCTCAGGGTTTTCTTCCATAAACAAAAGAATATCAAACCAGGTATTCACCAACGCTTGCACCTGATCAGGCTGCTCATCAATCAGTGTTTGACTGACAACTAACAAGTCAGGAATAGCACCTGGAAACACATCTGAGCTAATCAGTTCCTGACTACCTTCTCGCTCCAAAGCCGTTTCCCAAAAAGGCACCCACCCTGCAAACACATCAACTTGACCCGCTGCAAACGCAGCAGATGCTGCTCCTGTTTCTAAATTCTTGATTTCAACATCGTCGCGTGACAGTCCGGCATCTTGTAGCGCTAACGTTAGCAAGAAGTCACCCACTACACCCTCTTCTAGGGCAACAGTCTTACCTGCCAGGTCTTCAACCGAGTTAATACCCTCTGAAACAATAATCTTGTCATTACCTGCAGAGTTATCGTTGACCAAAACAGCAACTTCTCCGTTAACAGCATCAGCCGCAAATGAAATGGTGTCATTGAGAGTTTGGCAATTGGCATCAAGTTGACCAGCGGCTAAAGCTTCCATCGATTCGAGATAGCCGTCAAACCAAATCAGTTCAACATTGGCTCCATTTGCCTCAAATAGCCCTTCTTGCTCGGCGATCGCCCAAGGCCACCATCCAGCCCAACTGCTATACCCCATTTTGATTGGCTCGCTTGCCGTTTCGGTAGCATCAGAAGCTGTCGGATCGGTTGCACCCGAATCTGGAGATGGAGCACAGCTCACTGTAATCAGAACGCTGCACAAAAATGCTCCCAATATGGGTAAAAGCCTGCGAAGATTCATTGAGCCTCCCTCAAATCGCGATCGAGATATTCCAAAACGAGTGCTGACGAGCCCGAGCATACATGTCGAAAAGTAACCTCAGGTTCAGATTCTTAGACACCAACCTAATACGGCATAACCTTCAACTGCCTGACTAACCTGTGACAGAATCACTGTGCCTAAGCAAATCCAACCTTGCATTACACATTTCTTGACTAGGTAGACCGTCTCAGACCGAGAATAAGTTTTGTAAGTCGTCAACTTTGTAATTGAGGCTACAATTCCAAGATTCTTCTGCCAGATGATTCAAAGAACCGTCCCGTCTCACACCCAAATTCAGCACTGGGGGCCTGCCGATGAGAACAGCTCACATCTTCATCTGGACTTGGTGTCCCTGTCCAGATATTACTATCTGCATTTACAAATTGCTGTAGACGCTAGGCAAACTCAATTACGCGAGCTTGTACTTATATTCTGCTTTCAACAACTTCAGCGTAATCTGAGATTCGTAGCCGATAATGCCATCGACATGGTTAAGCCTGTCAAAAAATTTGAGCAGGTCTTCATGAGACCCAAAATAAACATCTGAAACAATGTTGTAACGCCCCGTTGTAATTGCTACAAATCTAACCTCATCCATTTGAGCTAAGGTCTCGGCTACAGCATCAATTTTTTCACTCTGAGCATTGAGAGAAACGATAATAAAATGCGGCATCCCCAGCTTTTCTGGGTTAGGCCATGCTAAGACTTTGATCATGCCCGACTGCAATAGTCGCTGGACGCGATAGCGGGCGGTTGCTTCTGGAATATTGAGCCGTTTGGCAATTTCAGTAAACGCCATGCGCCCGTCAACCCGCAGTAAATCAATCACCTGCTGATCAATAGCGTCTAAGCCAGTCTGAGTCACGTTTAGCTTTAGATCTAGAGGAGTCATAGCAAATTTAGCGTAGAGAGTAACATACTGCGATATTTCCTCATGATCTCGCAAGTATCATTTGCATTATTACGCCAGTAACAGTCTAGACAGTTTTTAGTTACTCAATTCGTTTCAATATTCATAGATTGATTTCACATAGTGGGGTTCAAGACAAACCTCTAGCCTCCCATCGTGTTTGGGATGCTAGCCGAAATTAGACAATTGTTACGTTAAACACGTATCTGGGAGCTAACCATGGTGCACAGCCGTCCTAGCAGGAGCGATCGAGTATGCGGCAAGCAGTAGTAACTGGAAGTTCAGGTGTATGGCTCAATGTAGCCGCGATCGCCTTCACGACTATGTTGTATGCATTCGGCGTAGGCTTACTTGTTCAAAGTATCTGGTGGATAAAGCTTACAGGGATGGTCTGCGTTGCCTATGCCTTAGTGCTATCTACTCTTTTGACTCATGAGCTAATTCACGGAAATTTATTCTCAACGCGATCGCTCAACGAAACATTCGGGTGCTTAATCACTCATCTCAATGGAGCGTGCTATGCACCCTACGACGATATCGTACAGCACCACTTCAATCATCATGTACACCATGCTGACTTCATTCCGTTTCATAGTGCTACCTATATCAACAACCTACCAAAGCCGGTTCGTTCTGCCTTCTTAATGCTGGAATGGCTCTACATACCAGCATTTGAATATGTCATGCGGTGGCGGCTCATTTGGGCACCATTTTACGACCCACACAAGCAGCATATGCGCGGATATACGCTGGGGTTACTCATATATCGAGGAGCATTATTTGGACTCTTGGGCTGGGTCTCGTGGAGCGCACTGATACTCTATGGATTAGCGTATATGTGTTTCATTAATTTGATGCGATTCATAGATGCCTTCCACCATACATATGACTACGTTGTTATAGGCGAAGCCATCCCGCAGCGCGATCGCACCTATGAAGACGTCAACACTTTCTCGAATCTAATATCCACGCGATATCTATGGCTTAACCTGTTATGTCTCAACTTTGGCTATCATAATGCCCACCACTACAACATGCGATGTCCGTGGCATCAGCTCCCCGCACTTCATAACCGACTCTATGGCGCATCTGCCCATAACGCCTTACCTCTGACCCAACTGATCAAAACCTACCATTGCTTTCGAATTCAGCGATTGTTCTCTAGTCAGGCCGATGCATCAGAGCTAGTTGGTGGCGTAGGGGTTTCGCTGTTAACACCACCATAACAACAAGATAGACATGTCATAACCAAACATGGCAGATAAAAGCTATTCTTACCCTATCGCCACCTGACCAAACTAAATTAGGTAGATTTATTTACTGAGAAACAACGCGCGTCTTTAGAAGAACCAGCTCTAACGACTATCTGCGCGATGCCATTGTCATAGCGCTACTGACAGTCTCGCAATCAACAACGCTCACGTATACCTAACGCGAATGGTGTTTTCGCTGACGACGTCGAGCAATTTGCTTACGCTTTGCCTTTTCCAAAGGGGTTTCAAAGAATCGATTCTTCTTCAAATCTGGGAAAATTCCAGCGCGAGACACCTCTCGCTTAAAGCGGCGTAGTGCCGACTCGATTCCTTCATTTTCTCCAAGAATAACTTGAGCCATGCCTTCTCCTTGCCAAATGATCAAAAAGGGCAGACGCCTCGCCTGCCCACTATTACTTCAAGAGCGATATCAATAACTAAATTGTAGGTGACTGAGCACTATCCGCCAGAGATCAGTTGATCTGTTCGTAGATAAATTTAGAAGCGACGACGAGCACCACCCCGATCGCCACCCCGATCACCACCTCTTGGTTCACGTGGTTTTGCCTTGTTTACCTTAAGGTCACGCCCCATCCACTCAGCGCCATCCAGATCTTCGATTGCGGCTGCTTCTTCGGCTTCACTACCCATTTCCACAAAGGCAAACCCCCGTGGACGACCAGTTTCCCGGTCGGTGGGTAAGCTTACCCGACTAACGCTGCCGTATTCCGCAAAAACCTGAGTCAAGTCCTCTTGGGTCACATCGTAGGACAAGTTACCAACGTAAATAGACACAGAGCATCTCCTTAGTCCAATGAAAACAGATGAAGTGAGTTAAATCGGAGATGTGCCTGCAAACGAAGTAATTTAAACAAGCTGACTCTACCGAAAACTTACCAAGCCTACCTTAACACTCTTCACGCCTTACACGTCAAGTCTTTCACTGTTTATTAAGACCTGATGCTATAGAACCCTGACGCGGATTTGATCTAGCCTTCAATGGGCTTAAAATTAAGAAATTTTCTGACAAAAGTCCATTGTTCCAAGTGTAGAAAGCGTGTCACGTCATCTGACGTCATCATGCATTGCATAAAAGTAAAATGTCTCTACTATGGATAGATCGTCTCAAACATCGAATCTTAATGAAGAATTAATGATGAAAGCTTCAAATCAGGAAACTCATTAGTCGAAGAACAAAAGTCTTTAGCCTAATCGGTTAGAGAGCTTGGTCTGGCTAGCTGACAAAACTCGTGAAAGGCTGACTCCCCCGTACCATAGGCTTCGACCGCACTCTGCCTAAGGTATCTACAACGACGTGGATTTCGGCTGCGCTCAATCCACACTCCGAAGATCTGTCAGGCAACCAGGAGCCTAGCTATTAGCCAATCAAGAAAATTCACAGCTAAATTGCTTAACCATCCCTTTTTACTTCGATCCAGTTCCGTAATAAGTAGATGAAGCAACTCTCACGATACTGGTGTAGCCAGCATTGGTCTGGTAAAACCTTAAAGAGGTCAATGGTGCAGCCCTAAGTCTGAACAAGGCAACGCCGAGAACCGATAATTCATTTTCAACGTCATAATCACGAATAGCATTAGGTTTTGATACCCATCAGTCTACTTTATAGATTTCATTGCGTTGCTCTGATTTGTCTACAGGTATGGGAGGAAGTATGACCAACTCCGTAATCGCAATTGGTTTGGATGCGGCTGATCCAAACGTGATTGAGACTTGGATGTCTCAAGGATATTTGCCCAATCTCCGTAGCCTTAAAGAGAAAGGAGCATATGCTCGCCTGAAGACGTTTGATTATTATCGAGCCGAGACTCCTTGGACGACCTTTCTGACAGGCTGCTCACCTCAACAAACTGGATATTGGGCACCCCTCAAATTTTACCCAGAAAACTATGATGTCGAAGAGATTCAGGCCTATAAGTTCAGTGACTATCCAGCTTTTTACTCCTTATGTGGCGATCGCCGCATTGCCGTGTTCGATATGCCTCAATCCCACATTGCAAACGGAGTAAATGGTCTGCAGGTGCTGGCTTGGGGGGCTCATTCTCCCATGACGCCGAGTGTGTCTCACCCCAAAGCACTACTTCAAGAAGTGAATGAGACCTATGGTAAGCATCCAGTCTTACGAGAGGATCATGCTAGCTCAATGGATTTTGCGGCCTTAAAGACGCTGCAGGGTCACTTAGAAACAGGCATTGCTCGGCGTGCCACAATTTGTCAAGATTTAATTCAGAAAGAACCTTGGGATTTTTTCTTGACCGTATTTGGGGAAACCCATGCCGCAGGGCATTATTTCTGGCACCTGAGCCAGCCTGAGCATCCGCTCTATCGCTTCGTTGCTAAGCCATCAGATGACCCAATGAAAAGCGTGTTTCAGGCGGTCGATCGTGCCATCGGTGACATTGTGAGCAAAGCACCTGAGAATGCTCAGGTTGTCGTATTTGCAGCTCATGGCATGGGCTCCAATGTGATGGATTTGCCCAGTATGGTCTTCCTGCCAGAATTTTTGTTTCGCTATAACTTCCCAGGCCATTATGGATTGGCTAAGGGCAACTCTGGAACCGTGTCGCCAAACCTGATTGCGGGCCCCCGAGCCAAGCGTGGTTGGTTGGGCACGATGTGGAGCTTGAAGTATGATGCTAATCCAGTTAAACGCCTGCTGCGGAAAGTTTTACCCACGAAGGTCTTTAACAAGGTGCAAGGCGTTTTTGGCACAACCGCCGGGCCTGATTTAGTTTCCCCGTTTGATTTGATGAAAGAATCAAACCCCCTCTACTATCAACCAGCTCTCTGGTATCGAGACTTTTGGGCAACCATGAAAGCATTTGCAGTTCCCAGCTTTTCAGAGGGCTATATTCGCATTAATCTCAAAGGGCGTGAGACAAATGGTATTGTCGAACCTCACGACTATGACGCGCTGTGCGATGATATCATTCAAAAGCTACGTCATCTCAAAGATGCCCGCACAGGCGTATCGATGGTTAAAGATGTGATTCGGACTCGCCAGTCTCCGTTGGATTGCGATCCCAAGCTTCCAGACGCAGATATCGTCGTGATTTGGCAAGAAGAACACACAACCGATGTTGTCGATAGCGATGATTATGGTCGGATTGGGCCTGTCCCTTATTTAAGGACAGGTAGTCACCGCTCAGACGGCTTTTTGATCGCTAAAGCTCCCCAAGTTGAAGGAGGGTCTCGGCTACCCCAGGGCCATGCGCTAGATTTGGCACCTACTATGCTCAATTTGATGAATGTGCCGATTCCAGACTATTTTGCTGGCAAGCCGCTCTTAGAGCCTGTGATCCAACCTGAAAAGGCGATCGCTGAAGTTGCTGAAAAGGTGGCAAGCTGATCTGTCAGGTTTTCTAACCCATTGGGTTTATCAAAAAAGGGGCATTGTGCCCTTTTTTTATATCTAGTTAAAACTGCTGACTCAAAAGAACAAGTTGAATTCAGGAGAGCGATTTAATCCCTAAAGTACTTTCAGCATGCGTTGGGCTTTTCTAACCAGATGTCGTTTCTTTCGATAATGAAATTTGGGAGATGCCCTCACCTTGGACATCATTGTTTCGAGAAGGTTGCGAGCTATGTATGGCTCACCTCGTTTGATGTGAATAGACGCTAGCATCACCGATGCTTCTGGGTGGCTCCAGCGCTTAAGATCCTCTTCAAGATGAACCTTGGCGTCATCCCACTGCTCTAGCTCAACCAAAGCCTGTCCATAAACCAAAGACGCCTCACCAAACTTAAAATCAGGTTTTTTCTGGAGGATGCTAAACAGGCGATCGCGCGCCGATTCATAGTGCTGACGAGCCATATCAATAGAAGCCAGTCCCCACAAGGCATGAATATTCTGGGGTTCCCGCTCTAGCGCCTGTTGATACGCCACTGCCGCCTCATCCATGTTGCCAATCTCGAGTAAAACATTCGCCAAATTGACGAATTGATGAGATTTACCAATGTTTCGAGCGGCGGCCTCTGCATTCCAGATTTCAGTGCGGCGAGTCCAACGACCCACAAATTGAGGCATTGGCCAGCGAAGAGAGGGAGCTCTCCGCACCAGAAAATAGATAATGGCTCCTGGAACATTTAAGAAAATAAGAATCCACAGCCAGATTCCTTTTTCTGGATCGTTGCGGATGCAGTCAAAAATCATCAGCATCCAGAAACCTGTTGCAAAAAAGGCAAGCAGAGAAATCATAGTCAATTCATTGGTTGCATAGAGTCAGGGAACTAGAGTATCCCAGTCGGATTGAACCGCATTATCCACCATTATCCCCCGACATTAGACTTCCCAAGTGGGGCTAGGAGTTTTCCGACGATAGAGAGACTATTGGCAACAGAATTTTAGAAGGGGTGCGATCGCCCGTATACATCATCAGCGTCACCACCCGAGCATCCATCAGTCGCCCAGTACTCGGTGAACTGCCAGTACCAGGATTCACCGCATACGCAGGGAAACAGGCTGCACTCAAGCTCAGCCGAAACGCATTACCCTTAGCAATTTGAGCGCAGGTAGGCTGTAACCTAATTCGGTATGGCTCAGTGAGGGGCATCAGCTCCGCCTCAACTGCAGTTGCCTGAGCCGATGCCTTCAAAGGTTCATCAATGCGGCAATAGCCCTGGCAGAGGTTAAAGACCGACCCATCAGGATGAACTTCAGAGAAGACTGCACAAATGTCAAAGCTGGGACTATCTGCAGTGCAATACAGTTCAACGACAATGCTGCCAGCCAAATGAAGATAATTTGGGAGTGGGTCTGACGTGTAGGTGAGAATATCCGTTCGACAGTCAAGTTCGGCGCGATCAAACGATCCTGAGGGAAAGGCCGCGTGCCCCCCAGATGCTGGTACCGGACGCCACGGATCGTGAACCAAAACATCGGGAATCTCGGAGGATGAGGGCAAGGATTCAACCAGACGACCAGACACATCGCTTAGAGCTGCTAAACCCGAGCTAGACATAAAATACGAGGAGGACGACTCATCTGGAAATCGAGGGAGCGATCGCCACTGATTGCGCCCCATCTCGAAGAGACACACAGGTAGTTCATGAAACATTCCTGTATCGATATCTTTTAAAACATGGTCAAACCAGCGGATCTGAAGACCATCAATCGGGCTATTGGCCTCCACTCCAAAATCTACAGCTCCAACTCTGCGACCCCATGGCAGATGAGCCCACGGGCCAACCCAAAGATGCTGGGGGTAGATACTTCGGCTCGCCATCTCCCGATAAAACTTGAGCGTGCCGCGCAGATAGGCATCAAACCATCCGCCAATATGTAGCATTGGCAAGTCGATATTGCCCATGTAGTTCTTGGGAGAGAGCTTTTCCCAATAATCTCCAGGCTCAGAGTGTTGGAGCCAATCATGATAGAACGAATCAGGCGCAAGCTGCTTGAGAATGCCCGACCGAGCACAAACCGGATCACCGAGAGATGGGGCTCGTGCGGACACATAGAGCGTGCGGTAGGCATCTCCTTTCCCTTGCCGGCGTGCCGTTTCAGCGGCTAATTGCATTGCCCAACTGAGACTCGTTTGCAGACAAAAGGCACTCCCTTCATAGGCCCAATCGTGGTAGAGATCATAGCCAATCATCGCGGGGCAGATAGTGGCTAACGCAGGCGATTGAGCCGCTGCTGCATAGAGCTGCGTCATGCCTTGATATGAAAACCCATACATTCCTACGCGACCTATAGCACGAGGAAGAGTAGCCACCCAATTGACCGTATCTTCTCCATCATCGATTTCGTGGGCAAACAGGTCAAACGTGCCCTCTGAAGTGCCGCGTCCACGCACATCTTGAATCACAACAATATAGCCATGCGCGGCATACCAAGTTGGGTGAGCATAAACCACTGTCGAGGCGATCGCCCGTCCATAGGGCTGCCGCATCAGCAACACCGGGAATTCTCCTGGCGTATCGGGGTAGTAAACATCCGCATCCAACCGCACCCCATCGCGGGTGCTCATCGATAGCACTTGTTTCGAACACACAGGATACATGTGTTCAAATGAAGCGCTCAATTATGGGGTGCCCAATCATGGAGAACTCAATCATGGGGTACCCGATCACAGTCCCAGTGGGAGCGGGTAACATCTCCCCTCGAAAATCTAAAAGCTGAACAACTGCCAGATAGACAATTCCCAGCAAAAGGGCGATCGCCCCTGTGACAACAGCAATAATTTTTGATCGATCCATACCCTTTTCTAATGCTCTAAAAGCAGACTCTATAAGATTGCAAGACTCAATGCTTAACAATTCGACAGTCTCTAGTACTTCGTCATACCTGGAAATTAGGAGGTGACTTTGCACTAGTTATCGATGTCGGGGTATCTTGCCAGAGCAGCCTTACATATAGCTGACTGGCTCCAGCCCCCAGCTTCAACCAATCGCTCCAGTTATGGCTCTTTTCTGATCTAATTTCTAGCCTGACATAAAAGCTGGTCAAGATGGGAATTAATATAATCAGGGAGTTATCACATAATGTAGAGAAACTTGGTGATTTGCCCATCTGAAATTAACAATTTGATGCGGTAATGTGCTGTATAGAGCACATTACCCCACTCTTTAAATATTGTTTGACACAACAAGACTAGATAAACGCTTGATTAATTTGGGTGACGATAGAACGATGAGCACTGATGTCGCGTCTCAATCTCTGTCTGACGCAACAGCCAATCAATCGACGGTCGTTGTCGAAACTGAACAGTTACACAAAGTCTATCGGACAGGATTTTGGCTCAACCAAAACCTAGTTCCTCTCAAGAGTTGCACGTTGAGAGTTTATCAAGGTGAAACGTTTGGATTGCTGGGCCCCAATGGAGCAGGCAAAACAACACTGCTCAAAATTTTACTCGGCATCATTCGCCCGACGTCAGGGCGAGCCTCAATCTTGGGTCAACCTCTAGGCGATCGCTCCATCAAGCATCGAGTGGGCTTCTTACCCGAAAATCCCTATTTTTATGACTATCTGACCGGTTGGGAGTTTTTGCGCTACACTGCAGGGCTATTTCAAATTTCTCCTACCGTTCAACATGAGCGCATCACCCAACTGCTAGACCTTGTGGGTCTGGCCCAATCAGCAGCTCGCCAAAAACAGCTGCGGCAATATTCTAAAGGAATGCTTCAGCGCATTGGCATGGCACAGGCGTTGATCAATGATCCCGAAGTCGTGTTTCTTGACGAACCCATGTCTGGGCTAGATCCATTAGGGCGTTATCAAATCCGAGAAATTATTGGATCGCTCAAAAAACAAGGCAAAACGATCTTCTTTAATAGCCATGTGCTCTCAGATGTGGAGATGATTTGCGATCGCATTGCGATCCTGGCGCAAGGTGAGTTAATTTGCTCCGGCTCTGTGAATGATTTGCTCGGCTCAACCGAGCTGTATCAGGTCAAGGTTAAGGGAGGTAGCCCAGAACAACTACAGCACTGGATTCCTGATCTAGTGGCTCAAGATACTCACTGGCATGGACATCTCCAAGGACGACCACAAGACTTTTTATCAGAGCTAGACGACATGGGCATCCAGCTCATTTCAATGAAGCTGGCACGACCATCCCTTGAAGACTTTTTTGTGCAACAGCTCCGGCAGCGTGGCATCTACGCCAGCCCATAACTTGGTGTTGCGCCAGATGAGCGTTGTAAGCGCTGAATGAGGCTAAACAAATAGACTCCTCAGCTTACACTTTTCTTTATCCAGTCTTAATCGGGGTTGTGTTTGTGTAAATCATTCCATGGGCATTCTGAAATAGAAAGGGGTGAACGTGAAGTAACTAATATCCCCCTTTATTCAGGTAAACTCCCATGACACCCGATTTAATTCAAGGACTTTGGATGATTCTCGTTGTTTCAATGTCGTGTATCGCATTGACGCCTCTATTGTGCTGGGTCTTAACTCCCAAAACACAACATACATGACCTGCCCTGCGGACGCTGATCTATCTGGCTGTAAGACCTGATTAGCAGTGCACAGGTCACAAAAAAGCGGATTGCTCAATTGTGCAACCCGCAAGTTCGTTGATTATCATTTGTAGCAGCTAGCAGCGATTAATATCAACGCTGCTACTTGGCCTAACCTTGTTTGAACGAATTAAGCCATTCTCGAATTTGTTCGGCTGCAATATCTCGGCCTCCCAGCCCAAAGGCAAGGGCGATCGCCACGGCAATAGCCCCTAACAACAGGCCAAATGCCAGATTAACAATGTTGGTGGCAATGCCCATTTGCTGTAGCGCCATGGCACTGACAAGAGCAATAATGGCGATTCGAGCTGTTTGCCCAAGGACTCTAGACTGGGGCGTTCCCAAACTGCTCAAGAGGCTAAACGCCAAATTGGACAGATAAAGACCGACGCCAAAGACGACAACGCCACTCAGAACTCGCAACGAAACTCTGAGAACAGCTCTCACAATGCTGGTGAGTTCTTGAAATTGTAGAACCTCAGTTGCAGCAACTGCACCCAAAAGCACAATCGCAACCATCACGATTAGCCCCACAATTTCAGATGGGGTTCGCACTTGGGTCTGTAATTGATTTTCTGCTGTCGGGCGCACATAAGGCTCTGGAGTGCCAGGAGCAGTGTCAGACAGAGGCTCTGGCTCGGTTGCAACAAATTCTACTTGGGGTAAGCCTAGCCACATCAACACGTTGTTAAATCCAAGGCTGCGCAAGAAGCTAGCCACCAAATCAGACACAAATCGACCTACAACGTAGGAAGCGACCAAAATCAAGCCTGCGGCCAAAAACAACGGCAGATAGCTGATCACCGTCTGCAACATGGCGATCGCGGGCTCAGAAATTGCCTGAATCTCCAATGCCTCCAGTGCCGAAATCGCCGTTGGCACCAAAATCAAAACATAGACAATTGTGCCTACCAGCGCCGATAGCGATAGCGCATCACCTCCTCCGCGCAGGCCAAACTGCTCACCCAGGCGATCAACCCCGGTTGCTGCTAGCAGGTTCGTAACAATACCACGGACGATCCGGGCAATGAACCAACCGACAGCCGCAATTACAATTGCGACCAAGATTCTCGGCAGCGCCGATAAGATAGCGTTCAACACGTCGCGCACAGGCTCGATGCTTTCATCAAGCCCCAACGCTTGCAGAATCAGGGGCACAAAAAATAGGAGAATAAACCAGTAAAGCGCATTTCCCAGCGTTTCGTTGAGTAAAAATGGGCTTGATCCAGGTTCCACCCCGCTCTGCTCTGCCAACCGATCATCCAGGTTAAATCGAGCCAAGCCTCTAGTTAAAACGAGCTTGGCCAGGGTTGCCAGCGTCCATGCCAGTGCAAGCAAGACAAGAGCGCCGCCAACTTTAGGCAGATAATTAAAGATTTGCTGTAAGAAGCTATTGAGCGGTTCGGAGACCACTTCTAATTTCAGCGCATTGAGAAATGCAACCAGCACGAAGGTCATGATGATCCAGTAGACGGCGGTTGCGATCCACTTCTCAATCGGAGGAGGTTCTGCACCTGCCTCTTGACCCATGACAGCTTGAGCAATTCGGTTATCGATCTCAGTTCGCTTTAATAAGCTTTGAGTAATTTTGGCGACAAAGGTAGCTCCGAGCCATCCCAGGATTAGAATGGCGATCGCCCCTAGCAAGCTGGGCAAAAAGGCACCAATTTGGCTACCAATATTCTCAAAAAAACCAACGACCTGACCCGTTTGAGCCAGTAAAGGAGGGTGATAGGGGTCAATCGTTAATGCCCCTGGTGTGATAACGTGCCAGATTTCATTCATAGCTTTCTTGAACGTAGGAATTCAGTACAATTGCGACATGAATCAGTCATCAAAAGAAAGCAACTGACTCTGGGCGAATTTAGATTAAAACATCACGAGCATTGTCCTACACATTGGTAGGATTTATACCCTCTCCAAGGAGGATTTTATGTAAATGATTGTGTGTTGTTTGTACACCCTATCCACCGTATGTTCTAAGACAGATGACTCAGTTGTCCTTATGATGCTGCGATAGTTAGCTGTGATAGTTAGCCTGATCGCGTGAGCTCAGACTCAACAGCACATTTGTTCGCTCACTTAGCTACAAGATAGACCAAGTCAACTTCGGGTTCTGAAGTTTTCTCATAGCAAAACCCTACTTAGAGACTTGGATAAGATTTAATTAAAGGCTAAACCTTAGCAAGACAATCTAAACTGTTCTTCAGGAAGACTTAAGCCCAAAAATTGCAAATTTTGCAGTCATTCGCCTCAATTTTAGAATTTAAAGCAGTAGATTTCTACAATTTCTCGCTAGAGTAGCGATAGCAGGTTTGAGGCAAATCAGTCAGCATGTTGGCCTATCAAGTATTCGAGAATACGATTCAAATTAGAGCGAGTGCGACAGCCGTAGAGCAGTGTTTTACAGATTTGACCTTGATGCATCGATGGCTCAACCCCGCCCTGCGCTGTGAACCTATCGGCGAATGGAGTACAGAACCAGGTAGTCGCAGCCGATTTGTGATTCAGACGCCTATCGTTCAGCCTCAACTCAAGAGTGTTGTCGTCAACCGGGAGCCCGGTCTGATTGTATGGGAATTTAAGGGGTTTTTTCAGGGGCGCGATCGCTGGGAATGTCAACCAGGCGATCGCGGCACAACATTGCTAAATCGGTTTGAATTCAGCGTTCCTAATCCGCTTATCCGCTTTGGGTTTGAAACATTTGCCGCCAAATGGACACAACACGATATGCAAGAGCAGTTGCGGCGTCTCAAGCGGGTAGCTGAGGAGCACCATCTCAGATTTCAATAACGTATTCTCCACGAGACTTCATGTGCCTATCGGGAAATAGGTGACCTAGAAGCTTTAAGCATTGCCATCAATTTGTCTCAGCACCTGACGAACAGCTGGCGCATCGTGAGCTGTTGGCACAGATGCCAGATAATGTTCTAAATCACTAGAGGCATCAGACCACCGTCTGAGCTGATAGTAAATCAAGCCGCGATCGCGCCGATCCGCTGGCGAGTCAGGGAACACAAATAAAATCCGCTCAATCGCTGCAAGACAGCGGTGCATATCACCCCGCTGGAGGTAAATCGCCTTAAGATTTGCTAACATGCGCCCGATAAACTGCCGCACACCAATCGGGGCTAAAAATTCAGGGCGAAAGGCGATCGCCTCTCCATAAATCTCAGCCAGCTTTGCCTGACAATCTGCTAAGAAAATAACGTCTCCTGCCTGAAAGGGATCAACAAAAACTTCTATATCGGGTAAGTCAGGACGAATGAGGAAATGCCCTGGCATACCCACCCCCACCATTGGAAAATCAAGTCGTTTAGCAATTTCGAGGTAGAGCAGCGACAGCGTAATCGGAATGCCTGTGCGACGCTCAATCACTTGATTGAAATAGCTATTGTCGGGGTTGTAGTAATCCGTCGAATTTCCTGTGAACCCTAACCCAGTATATAGGTGTTGATTGATACAACGGATGATGCGGAGAGGATACGACTCAATCGGCAGTTGAGATCGAATATCTGCCGCCATCACGTCCAGTGCATTGAGATATTCATCAGGATCGAGGCTCGGGTATTCTTCTTGAGCAATATATAGTGCTACCCGTGCCAAGTCAATTTGGTGATCTGAGTGTAAAAGCTCGCGGTAGAAGCCCTGTCGTGCCATTGAAATATTCATAGTCAATGCATCTGAATCAATGCACACTTTTCATGCGATCGAGAAAACAGGCCAGCCTGATCTTAGCAAGCTCAACATTATCTGCCGAGTCAGGATGCTGTTCGATGAACTGCTCGATCGGAGCAGGTTGCTCGTCTTTGCCATAGCCATAGCTATAGCCCAAGCGACTCATCGTGCCCCGCAATCGATGAGACAGCCAAATCCCCAGGGCGTGATAAAAGTGGGCGGCAAAGGAGGAATCTTCTGAGAGTTTAGCCGCCAGTTGCGATCGCACGATCGACCAGAGCAACACCTCTCCCACCGCTCTTACAGTCGCCGATGTAGAGCGGCGATCTAAGAATGACATCTCTCCGACGACGTCTCCAGCAGATAGACGAGCAATCTCTCGACCGCCCAAGGCCCCAATCGTGACCGACAGAGTGCCATCTAACACGAGATAAAGTGCGCTGATAGGGTCTCCTTCATGAATCAGGGTCACTCCTGCTGGAATCGTCTCTAGCCGACCGACCCTGAGCAGCCACTCAAACTCGCGATCGCTCAGTTCTGCCAGAATATAGAGTGCTTTTCTCATAAATACTGAAGCGGTGCCGAGGCGCTATACGATTCGACCAGTAGTTTAATGACTGTCAACCTACTCAGGCAGATGCATCCTGGTAGTGTTAAGCCTTGATCACGCCTTAGAACCAGACTTTATCAGAGCCGACTTAGCCTGCGCCCCTAAATCAGCAACTTACATTATTCGTGGTAGTCGTTACCTGAACCATATCGCCAAGCATCAACCCAACGACTCAAATAATACTCGTGTTCGGGGGGCAATGTCTTCACCCAAGGGAGAACCCAACGACTCAAAGAATAAAGCCCTGCATATGCTCCTAGATTAGCGTAATGCAGCAGCCATTTGAGCAATGTCACAATACCTACCTGCGGCAGCACACTAAAAATGATGCCAGGATGGCGGATAGAGGTACGCGCCAGAGTTTGAAATAAGCCAGATGCCTGAACAACATCTTGCAAGAAAGGGTGCATAACGCGATCGCCCAACGCATCCATTTCTTGAAACACATCCGACAGCAGCACATTAATCTGATTGGGGGCGATCGCCCGGTCAACTCTCACACTCATTGTCTGCTGGAACAGCCAGGTCACGGATAAATTAGGTTGATACGGCTGCAATAGCGCCAATGACTTTTGGCTCAGCTGATCGCTGGCCAACGCACTATGAATGCCCAGCGTCAGCCGCTTGAGATGACGAATCATTGCGCCAAAGCCCCCAAAACTCAGAGGCGATTGGCTACCGCTGCTATCTCCCACGGCTAGCGTTCGCGACCAAGGAAGCTGCAGTGGGCTGCGCCGATAGCACGGGAAAAACCCTAATAAGACTCGTTTGAAGTCAAGCTGGCTTAACTCAACCTGCTGATAGTGGGGCAAAAGCCGCAAATAGTCTTCAAATAGATCTTCCAAACTCGGACGTTGCGGATGGGTATCCACATAGGTAAACAGATAGGTCGTGCGTCCGTCTCGCGCTGGAAACGCCTCCCAAAAATATTGGCATTGGTTTTCGATTGCAGAAATTGAGGCCATCAAATCACCTGTATCTTGAGTGGGAAACCCCTGAGCGCAGCTACCCACTACCATGCAAACAGCATCGGGCGTCTGGCCGCCCCGAGCCTGCTGAGAAATCGGCGAAAAGTGCCCCATGGCATCAATCAGTAGTCGCGTTGTCAAGCCACTCGCGGCATTCACCTGCACTCCATTGGGGTGGAGAATGGCAGACTCAAACGCCGTGTGTTCCATCAGATTGCCGCCCGCCTCCAGAAACTTGGTTTTGAGCCGATCGAGCAAATAAACTGGATCAACGCCCACGTTGAGCACATCATTAACCCAGAGTTCAACACCGCCATGAAAGGCAATCCGAGCGGGGTTATATTCAGTGGCGATCGCCTCTTCTAGTTCATTAGAAGTGAGCACATTCAGATCAACCAGATTATGCAATTCTCGCCGGGAAATATTCCATTCCTGAGCGCGGCCTCGCAACTGTCCGCGCTCAATCAAGGCCACCCGCCACCCCCTCTGAGCTAACGCGCAGCCCAACAAAATGCCCAACGTGCCTCCGCAAATGACTACATCCCAATCGACCGATGCCAATATAGTTGATGAAGCCTCAATGACTGTCGGATTGGGAATATCTCCATGCTGATATCGGTGCCAGAGGCGATCGGCACGACGCAGATTTTCGAGCGCTTGGTCGGGGAGCTGTGGCAAGACATGATCAATTAGCGACATAAGGCAACAGAGTGATATGGAGAGAGTCGGCGAAGAATTTTCCCAATCAGAGTCATTCTGTTTGCATCCTATCCCAATAGAAAAGGCTTGGCTGTTCCAAGCCCCTGATCATTATTTGCAATGGAATGGTGCTGAATATTAGATTATTCGGCAGGTTCTGTTAGATTTTCAAGCCCCGTTACGACGCGTGCAGCATCAATGCGATCGCCCTGCTGAATCTGGTCAACCACATCCATCCCTTGCGTGACGTACCCAAACACCGCATAGCTGCCATCTAAGAAACTATGATCGGCCAGCGTAATATAAAACTGCGATGACGCGGAATCAGGATAGGCAGATCGAGCCATTGCCACTGCACCACGAGTATGCGGCAACGCAGGCGGTGCAGAAATTCCAGCCTCTTCAAACGTCTGACTATAAATTGGTTCTTCAGCGCCTTGTGGCTTAATTTCTAACGGAATATACCGAGGCTCCGACGTTTCTGGATCAATAAATCCGCCTGTGCCTAGGCGCTCAGGCGGAACATTCGGATCTTTACTTTGCGGGTCACCCCCCTGCACGACAAACGGGTCAGGGCTTTTCACAACACGATGAAATGCAGACCCGTCGTATACCCCTCGCTGCACCAAATCTACAAAGTTCCCAGCCGTGACGGGGGCATCGGCTCCATTCAGCTCAATCGTAATTGGCTGACCTGAGACAGTCAGCTCCACAATTGCACTACCACTCAACATGGGCAAACTCGTCACTAAAGATGCATCAGCCGACTCAACATCGGCTGTTGAGGGTGACGAACACCCCACGATCAAAACTGCTGTTGCTGCTAACACAGTTACGAGCCAGCGACGAATTCTGTTACACATGTGTCAATTTCCTGCATGACCACAGCTATTCATCTTATATGCCTGCAGCAAATCTGGGTGCAGAATCCGCTCAAAGTCCTTCTAGAGGAACGCCTAAAAATCTCGCCAGCTCAGCACCTTGATTTTCCAGGTCAGCCAGTGGCATCGGCTGTCCCACTCGTGTTAATGGAATCTCACCTTGACCCTTGATGCGGAGATAGAGTGCTCTACGAGGATTTAAACCCTCTTTAATATCGACCCGAATCGACTGCACATCACTCAAGTTACGCTTGATCTCAATCTGCCGATTTTGGCCAGGAAATCCCCATCGAAAAACCGTAGCCTGCCCCGTCTCTCGATTAAACTCGTTGAACCCTGCCCCTACATTCCAAACAATAACAAGCCACAAATAAGTTCCGAGCAGCAATCCTGCAACCCCGTAAAAGCTCATCGCAATGCCTTGAGGGATAAACACCAGCACTGTCGGGTCAGCAAATGGCAACAGATTGACTTTAAGATAGCTTGAAATTCCAGCGAGTAAAAACCCAGTTCCACCTAAGAGCGCCACAGTTGCCCACCAATAATTGCTTAACCGACGGGCTCCTAAAATTTCCTGGCGCAGTTGGGCTTTATTTTTAGGGATGGTGTTTTCAACAGATGCCGATGCAGCCATAAGTCTCACTGTATTCCACAATCGTTTTGCTCAGGTCTTCTACCAAGCCCCGCCCAAGATCTAGAGTTTTCTTAATAGTACAGAATTCCAGTTCTAGAGTTGGCAGCGGTTTACTAACCTTTAGACATGGTGCTGAAAATTGCCAGCACTTTGTCTATTATCTCGCGTTCAGCCCCTGTTCGCGCAGTGCTCAACAAGAAAATACAGCGGTTGCAGATAACCCAAACGCAGAACCCTAATTGCCCGCTACCGACAACGCCCTGATCCACAAATTCATTCAGTTGCCAAGTTAAGCCTAGTGAACTGCGACATAAACTCCTGCCTCAATCACCATAGTCCCTGCTCCACGGCTAAATGCTCTTAATGTTTTACGACGTTTGAAATTGCTATTTGATCTGTCTCAACCTTAATGGCAACGGCTATAAATTCAACTACAGAATCCAACCTTAAGAATCAACCCTGTAACAGGAATACCCAGACGTTTAGCGAACCAAGTTGATGGGCGATCGCCTCAACAGAGCTAAACAAACGTTGTTGACATTTTTACCGAACGTTCGGTATTATCAAGCCAGGCCCCTAGAATACTCAAATCGTCACCTGGGTTCACCACATTAGTTCAGGTTATCCCTTCATTAATTAACAAGGAGATCGCCAATGATTAAGCTTTATGGCCACGACTTATCTGGAAACACTTACAAAGCTCGTCTCTTCCTCCATCTGCTGGGCATTGAGTACGAATATATTTTTGTTGACCTGATGAAAGGCGCTCACAAGCAGCCTGATTATTTAGCCATTAATCCCTTTGGGCAAGTGCCTGCCCTAGTCGATGGCGACACCATCGTGAATGACGCTCAAGGCATCCTGGTTTATCTAGCCCGCAAATATGCCAATGAGAGTTGGCTACCAACTGATGCAGAGCCCCTAAGTCGGCTTGTGCGCTGGCTTTCAACAACAGCAGGCGAAATTCGTCAAGGCCCAGAAAATGCTCGACTCTACTACCTATTCGGCTCTAAAGCTATCAACATCGAGAGAGCAACAGAGAAATCTCATCTGATTCTTAGCTTATTGAATGATCATCTCAGTACTCGCAACTGGCTAGAGTTTGGCCATCCAACCATTGCAGATATTGCCGCCTTCCCATACGTTGCGTTAGCTCCTGATGGCAAGGTCGCTTTAGAGCCCTATCCTCATGTCATTGCCTGGATTGAACGTATCAAACAGCTCCCCAATTTTGTAGGCATGGCAGGTATTGAGGCAGCACCCACGGCTTAGTTTAGATTGAGCCTGCTGCGTCACCAGCACACAAGTCTAAAGTGTGCAAATTCACAGATGGCTGCCTGTAAGCTCATGCCCAAGGGATTTGTAGTTGATGATGTGCTGTCGTAGAACCGGTTCCTCCTCAGGTAAACACTATGCGTTAGCGGACTACATCCGCGATCCGCGCATAGGCAGATTGTGAAGCATATTCCATATAACTGTCCGAAGGGAACCGTTTCTATAGTAAATATTAATCTGCGCATCCCATGATTAATTTGCAGTTTCCCGACCAGCGCTATGCCAAATCAACATGGTAGGACTTAAGAATTATATGAATTGAGAACGATCGAAACCTTAGAGAAACCGTGGCTTTAAAGTAGGAGGTCAATATGACTCGCCAATTTACCGACATTGCGTTTACGCCAGATGTCAAAGCAGCTCAAACTCGTTATGGTTCTCGTGAAATCTACGAAACCTTTGCTAAGCGAGGCACCAACATCGATGGGTTTACGGCTAAAGAATCTGATTTTGTTGCATCGCGTGACAGCTTTTATATGGGCACTGTCAACAGTGATGGCTGGCCTTACATCCAGTTTCGGGGAGGGCCTAAGGGCTTTCTCAAGATTCTAGATGACACAACCCTAGGATTTGCTGACTTTATAGGCAACCTGCAATATTTGAGCGTAGGCAACCTCTCTGGAAATGACCGAGTTTTTCTGTTTTTAATGGATTACGTCAACCGCCGTCGTCTGAAAATCTGGGGTCGGGCCCAAGTGATTGACAATAATCCGGAGTTGTTGCGCCAGCTAGCAGACCCCAACTATGAAGCGGAAGTCGCGCGGGCGATCGTGATTAAGGTCGAAGCATTTAGTTGGAATTGCCCTCAGCATATTCCTCGAAGGTTTTCTGCTGAAGATGTCGCTGAAATAGTTGCTCCCCTTCACCAGCGGATCACAGAGCTAGAAGCCCGTTTGGGGATTGAGGTATCTGAGAGCAACTAACGAGTTGTACCAATAGGGTCTGAGCCCGAGCGTGGGCCCCAAGCGGCGATCGCTGCTCAGCCTTGACTTTGCCCCATCATATTTAAACAGCGTGAGCTTCGATAGGATGATGTGAGATGCTTGGGTAGTGGATGCTGCAACGCACCTCAACCAGGAACGTCAAACCCCACACCACAGCCATGACGACAACGCTCCGCAAAAGTATCAAATTGGGTTTGGCCATCGCAGCTGTTGCTCTCGCAACCGTGCTGGCTCATCAATATGGCATCGAACGAATCCGTTCAAACATCGACAATCTGGGTGTTTGGGCTCCCTTAGGCATCTTCGGCCTGCGCTTTGTCAGTGTTGTGATTCCGGCACTGCCCGGAACCGCTTATTCGGTGCTCGCAGGCGGGTTACTGGGGTTTTCGCAGGGGTTATTGATTATTTGTCTAGCTGACCTGGCATCTTGTATGGTTAGCTTCACGCTGTCACGGCAGTTTGGGCGCACAGCTGTAAACCGTTTAGTAGGCGATCGCTTTATGCACCGAGTCGATTGCCTCAGCCAGCAACACATAGAGGATAATTTTTTCTTGATGACAGGGTTTTTGATGACGGGGTTTTTCGACTTTGTTTCTTATGGAGTCGGCCTCACCCAGACCCACTGGCTCAAGTTTCTTCCTGCACTTGTCATCAGCATTGCCGTCTCTAACCCACCTATTGTGGCCTTGGGTGCGGGGGTGCTAGAAGGAGGGAAATTGCTTCTTGGCCTAGCACTATTGGGCGTTTTTATGCTGGCAATCGTAACAGGTTGGGTACAGCAGAAACAAAAACGCACCCACTAATAGCACCCACTAATCATTTCAGCTGTTGGAGATTGTTGGAATGGGGAAATGTCTGTTGTACCAGTTCACTCTGCCCTGGCAACCCTATGGCTGATATAGCAAAAAGCAGAAGGCAGCAGTCTAGAGCCATACAGTGTGTTCAGCCGTTCAATCTGGCCTCAACCTGATGGCAATAGCTACAGCCGCAGTGATGCCTGCCGTCGCACTGCAAAGCTGAGTAACCACATTGGCACACTAGAGTTGCGGACAATCTTAAACCGGAGATATTTGCCAGATATCAGACGCACCAATCCTTTGAGTCGGGCGTGCGATCGCACCTGCACATACGTCCATCGGCTACTCCATGACACAACATCTGAGGGCTTCACGGTTTCCGGGAGGGCATAGAGTGGCATAAACGCCAGATCACCATAGAGCACATCCGCTCGATGGCTGCGGCTCAGGCCATGCTGCTGATGTTCAGGATTAGGGCGTCCACCATGTTCGCCATAGTTGCGAAACGGGATGAAATTCTGCAGCCCCCGCTGCCGCAGAAATGGGTCAATGCTCGAATCCCACGATGAATAAACCGTCGGGCCGATCGTCTGCCGAATCTCTTCAGCCCAGTCGATCAAAATCTGAGCCCCTTTCGGCGTCACGATATAGGCCACCATTGAGCTGGAATAGCCCTGAGCATAACCTTCCTGCGAAACGCTATACATTTGCGGAGCACAGGTATAAATCCAGGCAAGACCGACCTGCTCCTGATCACCAGGAAAAGGTAATGGCAATTGACCCAGCCCTTTCACAGGGACAAAGTCTGCTTCCACGATTAGCGTGGGAGCCGAGAGGGCGATCGCCCGTTCCCAAGCGCGACGATGATTGAGCAAGGCCAGATAACTGGGAGAATACGTCTGAAACTCAGGCTGAGGCACCTGCCTCAACACCTCACAGATCAACCCTTCGCTCATTAACGTATCTCTGAGCAAATCAGTTTGCTCATTGTGGGCAATGATGAAAGCGCTGCCAATATGAGTTTGAAGCGAGATAGATTTTTTTAACATTTGCGTCAATTTTGCATCACTCTAACCTGCTAAGCAGCTACGGTTGCGCCTAACGGCACCCGGCACCGTTGAGAATTTATGTTTATTCATATACGACCATCACTATCAAGGTTGAGACAGTTTTAACAGCTGAAATGCCCTATATTATGAGCCATCAAACTGCCTGCCGCCTTCCGCCCTCTGCCTTTCGCCCTCCGCCCTCCGCTATAAATCCTGGCACGCCTGTCTAA
>CAZCXK010000008.1:0-16146 GCA_964502605.1 uncultured bacterium | reverse complement strand
GCCCTCTGCCTTTCGCCCTCCGCCCTCCGCTATAAATCCTGGCACGCCTGTCTAAATCAATGGCAATAATTCAATGGCAACCAGCGATCTCGCAGAATTTTGAGAGATCCCACACCCGATATCCCCCAGACTGATAGAGTAAGCCAATAGGGATTTTAGGGATTGTGAGTCAGACAGGATGGGCATAGTTCACCGCGAGTCACCGCAACAAGTTTCTCAAACACTAGAGCGCATTGTCGGCTCTGAGAATGTATGTAGTGCAGCGGATCTGGATCGCCTGTTTCGACATCAGATGGCAGCAGCCATCAGCCCCGACTGCGCCGACTGGATAATGGTTTATCCACACACCATTGCCGAACTAGCAGAAGTGGTCACCTGTGCCCATCAAAACCGCTGGCGTATGGTGCCCTGTGGTTCGGGGAGCAAGCTACACTGGGGCGGTCTGGCTTCCGAGATTCAAGTGGTCGTCAGCACGGCACGACTCGCCCCGTTGGTTGAACATGCCATTGGTGACTTGACGGTGACGGCTGCAGCCGGAGTAAGATTTGCCGACTTGCAGACTCAACTAGCCCGTAAGCAGCAAATGTTAGCGCTAGACCCCGCCTATGCAGGTAGAGCCACACTGGGCGGCATCGTAGCAACGGGCAATGCAGGCTCTCTACGCCAGCGCTATGGTGGAGTGCGGGATATGTTAATTGGCATTTCGTTTGTGAGAGCAGATGGTCAGGTGGCCAACGCTGGGGGGCGCGTGGTGAAAAATGTAGCCGGATATGACCTGATGAAGCTACTCACTGGATCATATGGCACCCTGGGTATCATCAGCCAACTCACGTTTCGTGTCTATCCGATGGCAACCGCCTCCCAAACCGTGGCGATCGCCGGAGATGGAGACGCGATCGCCACCCTAACCGCTACCTTACTCGCATCATCACTTACCCCAGTAGCCATTGATCTGCTGTCTACCTCATTGGTTCGTCAACTAGATCTCGGAGACGGTCTAGGCTTATTAATTCGGTTTCAGGGCCTGGAAGTCAGTATGCAGCAGCAGACTCGTCAGATCACTCAACTAGCTGACGATATGGGGCTTCAGCCCCATATCGCTCAGAGAGACAACGAACTCACTCTATGGCAACGATTGCGAGAACAAATTCATCCTGCGCCCACTGGTTCAACAATTACTTGCAAAATAGGAGTAGCCCCCTCTTCTGCAGCATCGACCTTGCAAATCCTGATGACCCAGATCTCATCACCGGCTGTTGGCCTGATTCATGCGGCTAGTGGGCTAGGGATACTGCATATAGTGTCCGACCAGACTAGTGAGCAGCAGGGCGATCGCCCATTTGAACCGCAAACCTTACTACATCTGCGAGACCTGTGCCAGCAGCACAGCGGGTTTCTGTCAATTCTTGCCGCTCCAATCGCTTGGAAACAAACCCTTGATCTGTGGGGCTACCCAGGCAATGCTTTAGCTGTGATGCAGGGCATTAAACAGCAATTTGATCCTCATTCGCTGTTAAGCCCAGGGCGGTTTGTGAACGGCATCTAGCCACGTCTTCCAGCTTAAAGTCCGATTGGTTTTAGTATCGTTCTCCCATTTTCCCAACTTAATATGACTTCTGAACTCACCCCTACATCTACTGAGACGTTTTTATTCAATTCATCTGATAATTACACTGCTACAGCAGAATCTGTTAAAGGATTTGATGCCCACCATCCGCCAGACCCTGCTCTCATTGATGCATGCGTCCATTGCGGGTTTTGTCTAGCGACTTGCCCCAGTTATCGGGTGCTTGGCACCGAAATGGATTCTCCTCGAGGCCGTATCTACTTGATGGATGCCATTAACGAACATCAGGCTCCCTTAGCCGCGTCAACCACCCAACACTTTGACTCGTGCCTCGGCTGTCTCGCCTGCGTCACAGCTTGCCCATCAGGTGTGCAATATGACAAGCTGATCACAGCCACTCGCCCCCAAGTCGAGCGCAATCAGCCTCGCACATGGGGCGATCGCCTGTTTCGAGGGCTAATTTTCTCACTATTTCCATATCCTGATCGCCTCATGCCACTGCTAGCTCCTCTGTTCTTATATCAGAAGTCAGGATTGCAGCAGGTGCTCCGCTCAAGGTCATGGCTAGAGCGGATTTCTCCAAGACTGGCAGCCATGGAGTCACTCTTGCCTACGGTGTCGGCGGCTTCGTTTCGAGACACCGTTCCCACAATTATTCCAGCCCAAGGGAAAACACGCTACCGAGTTGGCATGATTCTGGGCTGTGTGCAGCGATTGTTCTTTCCAGACGTGAATGCAGCCACCATTCGAGTCTTAACGGCCAATGGCTGTGAAGTAGTGGTTCCTCCAGAGCAGGGCTGCTGTTCGGCATTGCCCCATCATCAGGGTCAGGAGCATCAAGCCCAGGTCCTGGCTCGACAGATGATTGATGCGTTTGATTCTACCAAAGTAGATGCGATTATTATCAATGCGGCGGGCTGCGGGCATACGCTCAAAGAGTATGGACATATCCTGCAAGACGATCCGGTCTATCGCGACAAGGCTCACGCATTTGCGCAAGCGGTGCGTGATGCTCAAGAATTTTTAGTTTCGGTGGGTCTAACCGCTCCACTTGCACCGCTACAGCGCACTCTGCTTACCGTGGTTTACCAAGACGCCTGCCATCTCCTGCATGGGCAAAAGATTAGTCTGCAACCGCGTCAGCTCTTACGCCAGATTCCTAACATCCAGCTCAAAGAGCCGCTCGATGCCGCTCTCTGCTGTGGCAGTGCAGGGGTTTACAACATGTTGCAGCCCGAAACGTCAGACGAATTAGGACGCCAAAAGGCTGAAAATTTACTCAATACGGGAGCTGATCTGATTGCATCTCCCAACCCAGGCTGTGCGCTCCAGATTCAAAAACATTTGACTCGTCGAGACAGCTCTGTGCCGATTTATCACCCGATGCAACTGCTAGATTGGTCTATCCGAGGGATTCAGTTCGATACATCTGCTGAATAACCAATCACGTCGTCTGTCTAAACTTACTCCCCCATGTCACGATCGCCTGACGCAGATAGACCTCACAATGAACAATTTCTAAGGTATTATTTCTACATCATTTCCGGGCTCTACTGACGTAAATTCTCGGATATTAGCCGTTAGATCAGAATCAATATCCTGTATTTTCATTGATTTAGATGAGCCAGTGATGAATCAGTGTTGATGAGTCATACCATCTAAAAATTGACGATTTTTTGCGGATTTTCCACCGATGTGGAGAAGTTTATGCAAGGGCCGGGTCGATGTCTTAATTAAAACCTCATCAATTCGTAAGGCGGGTATAAAAATAACGCTGATTTGGGTTGGTCTGTCGAAGGTTGAGGCACTATTACAAGTGCGAATTATACCTTTTCGCCGCCGCCGAGGCATCGCCAACAACCCGCGTTAGATCAGGGTGCTGCAAAGGTATAGGGTCATTCCTGGATAGCACATGGGGTTAAACCATTAATAATGCAGAAGGTTCTTTTTATTCTCGGTGAGTTGAGCGATCGCGACATTGATTGGCTAATTGACGTTGGCGATCGCAACGATATTCCAGCGGGCACCACCTTAATTCATGAAGGGCAACCAGTTGACACGTTATACATCATGCTTGAAGGAACACTGGTTGTGTCGATCGCTGCACTCGGAGGGCAGGAAATTGCCCGACTCTCTAGCGGAGAAGTGGTGGGCGAAATGTCATTTGTCGAGGCGCGCCCCCCATCGGCCACAGTCAAAACCCTTGAACAATCACTAGTGCTGGCTATTCCTCGATCGACGCTTGCAGCCAAGCTTCAAGACGATGTGGGGTTTGCCGCTCGCTTTTATCGAGCCCTCGCCATCTTACTGTCAAGTCGGCTACGTGGAACCGTTAAACAGTTGGGCTATAGCCACGACAAGTCTCAACGCGATGCGGCTCCTGTATCCCAACATCCCAATGGAGCAGACACAGCCGAGTTAGCACAGATGCGCTTTGACAAACTACTGAATCGCCTTAAAGGGGCTAATGTTGCTCAATAGGTGGCTTGCTAGAAGAGGCTTTTTGGAGGAGTGAAGGGCGATCGCGTCTAGCTAGAGACAGAGCCGACTGTCCCCCCATAGAGGATAGAAATCTTAGAGCAAATCCAATAGCATCAAAGCATGGCAATTTTTGACAGGAAAAACTATCAAAAAATAAAACTAAAGTCAGCGCGTGTCCGACAGGGCGATCGCCCGACTAAAGTTTTAGCCACCACTGCTTTGAGAGGATCTGAACCTATGGCCTATGAATTACGTCCGTTACCCTATGATTACAGTGCGTTAGAGCCGCACATTTCCAAAAGCACGCTCGAGTTTCACCATGACAAACACCATGCCAAGTACGTCAACACCTACAATGACTTGGTGAAAGAGACTGATATGGCCGGTAAACCAATTGAAGATGTGATCAAAACAGCCTTCAAAGACCCAAGTTTGACCAAGCTCCATAACAATGCCGCCCAAGCCTGGAATCACACCTTCTATTGGGATTGCATGAAACCCAATGGTGGAGGCATTCCAACGGGTGCATTGGCCGACAAAATCAATGCTGATTTGGGTGGCCTCGATGCATTCAAGAAAGCATTTACAGCCGCTGGTGCAGGGCAGTTTGGCAGCGGATATGCGTGGCTGGTTCTTGACAATGGCACCCTCGAAGTCGTGAACACTCCCAATGCTGAAAACCCCATCGTTCATGGACAAACACCACTGCTCGCCATGGATGTCTGGGAACATGCCTATTATCTTGACTACCAAAATGCTCGAGCAGGATATGTAGACACCTTTCTGAATCAGTTGGTCAATTGGGATTTTGTGGCTCAAACTATGGCGGCGGCGTAACTGCATCCCTGATTACAACACTTGATTTCTCACAATCTGGGGTCGCCTGTCACAGGGCGTACCCCAGTTTTTGTAAGTTATTTTTTTCCATACTTTTATGCCAAGTTAAGGTGGGTCAAGTCATCCAAGCCAGAATTAAAGTAAAACTCGTTCGTGCTTTGAAAGAGCGGCATGTAACTATCGATTTAGATTATGGAATTTCCAGTGAAATCCATGTAGTATGTTGTGTGTTAGAGTCAAACTTCACTTCCCGTAGGGTAGTTTCATGATTCAGTTAGCGATCAATTTTTCACTGCTATCAGCGAGCCAACCCATTGGCTTGAAAGGCGTTGCGGCAGCAGATAGGTTGATTGGCGCTGTCAGTCTCAACCAGTTGAGTATGAAAACTATCGGCAATAGGGTTCGTTGGATAGATCTATCCATGGATGCGCCTCGTTTTGACGATACAAACGGCGGCTTGCTCAAACTCGATGGCATAGATCGTCCAGTCGGGCGAGGCGGGAGGTACAAGTTTTGTGGTTTTGTACCGTTGAGGCATTAGAAGAATCGATTGCGATTATTCTGCCCCCCGCTTCTAGCACATAGAGGCGGGGGTTGGTGTGCTTTTAAATTGCCAAGATTTTCAACTCGCTTAGCGCGCAAGAGTCGTCGAATCCCCGCGTGTCATCGTCTTGCAACGAGCTACGTGTGAATCAGTATCGACCTTATACGAAGGGAGCCTTCAAGACGTGTTGAAGTTTACCTATACCGAAACAGCCCTTTTTCTAGAACACCTTTCTGATGCTCTAGATCAGTGGATCGAATTACGAATGCGCTTATCACGACAGGTCAAACGCCATCTGCGGATGGAGCGATGTTCTGCATCATTCTTGTTGCCGATTAACCTAGCAGAACGTGCATTACTTTATGAGACAGATGATTATGACGTCTGGGACTCGCTAGAGTGGGCGATCGCCGATCCAGAATCTATTGAAATCATCTTACGCGGAATCTGGCTGTCGTCAGGCGCTGTCGATTCAGAAGGAGTTTTTCTGACTTGTTTGAGCGATCGCGCTGAGGCCAAACTCATGCAGCTTTGGCAAGAATCTCAAGCGAACATTACGGCCTTACAGGGCTAGGGCAACCATTCACTCAGTTTTAGTCATCTATTTGGAATATGCCCATCTGGACATGAAGTTGACGTAAGCAATCATCCATGCAGATTCTTTTTGATGGCAAACTATAAATGCTTGACACCTGTAGTATTTATGTAGTATTTATGTAGTATAGCGCTGCCGAGTCCGATTTTGCTCCTCTTGTCTCCTACTCAAACCTCTGGCAGCGATTTTTATTGGTGTGTCCTTCTGCTGATTGTGTGTCAACCCTACCGCGTCCAGATCTAGAACTGGAGATCTTTCACAGGCAAAATTCCAGTTCTAGACTTGGATGCCATTTAGGGTCTAAGCCGTATTGGTGCTTAAGCCCATCTGTTTCAATATGAAACACTCCCTGATTTGAGCTAGATGCAGTATTCAATGTCTTCATTGACTCAGCTTGAAATCGTTATAACGCGCTCTAGTAGCGCTGTATTTATGGAGGTTAGTATGATTTTGTTCATTTTCTCGCGCAACTATTCACATCATTTTTGGCAACCCTTGGCTCGATTCTTCGCCGTTTACGATCCGTTAAACTCGCAGAATTTAACTCACGCATCGTCCGATACCTCTGACGAGATCAACCAGTCTCATCGGCAGGTCGAAGCTACCTACCGTCTAGAACGTCCTCCCATTTGGTAATTCATCAGGAGTTTTATCGTCATGAAAATGCTTGTCACTCGTCCGTATGCGAGTGAGCTTGATTTACAGCCGATTGCTGATTTGCTCAATGCATGTGAAGCGGTCGATCATTTGGGTGCATTTTATTCTGCTGCCGATTTGCAGTTGGAAGTGACGGCTCCTCATGTTGATTCAGCACATGATTTACGACTTTGGGAAACCAGCGCAGGCGAACTGATTGCCTTCAGCCAACTGTGGATTCCGGAGTCGGCTAACCCACTCGATGGATATGTTTGGTTCCGAGTCCATCCAGAGGCGCGAGGCCACGGTCTAGAGTCTGACATTCTCGCTTGGGCCGATAAGCGTATGCGAAACATTGGGTATGAACGAGGCGTTGCCGTTCAGCTACGATCCAGTAGCCGAGACAGTCTCATCGATCAGATTACCCGTTTCAAACGATCAGGATTTGAGGTCGATCGCCAATTTTTCACCTTGGGGCGATCGCTGCTTGAGGCGATTGATGACCCTCTACTTCCAGATGGATTCACCCTGCAACGCAACACAGCCGACCCAGCCGATTGGGTTGACCTGTTCAACGAATCGTTTATTGACCACTGGAATCATCACCCGTTGACGATCGAAACCTACTCGCACGGGTTAACCGATCCTAAGTATCGGGCTGACTTAGACCTAGTGGCGATCGCCCCAGATGGTCGGCTTGCAGCCTTTTGCTATTGCAGCATTGATGACGAGACCAATCAGCATCTAGGGCAGCAAGACGGATGGGTCAACCTACTGGGAACTCGGCGCGGGTTTCGGCGATTGGGTCTCGGTCGAGCCATGGTGCTAGCAGGACTACATCAGCTGCAGCAAGCAGGCATGACAACAGCCAAAATTGGCGTTGACACCCAAAACCCCAACGGTGCCCGTCAGCTTTATGAATCCATTGGCTTCAAGAAGCAATATGCCAACCTGTCGTTTCTCAAAAATCTTTAAATCAGACGCAAAAGCGCTGCTGACTTGAGGGATGACTGACCACCGTGCATGGTGCTGATCTGAGCACTTGTTCCAGAAGACACAGGTTGCGTTTTAAGCACCAGTTTGTAAAAAAGGCAGTGATCTAATGGCGATCGCTGCCTTTTTAATTACATATCAACCAGACTTGTCATTATTCAGCGGGCCTATCAATAGGCATCCTGAATTTCATAAAAATCAGGAGACACATAATCCTTGCGAAGCGGCCAACCCTTCCAATCTTCCATCATCAGAATGCGTTTCAAATTGGGATGGCCTTCATACACAATGCCATACATGTCATAGCTTTCACGCTCTTGCCAGTCAGCCCCTTTCCAAATCCAATAGACAGACGGCACTTGAGGATTATCTCTCGGCAAGAAAACTTTTAAGCGCACCTCATCTGGGCAATCTGCGTTGTCATTCACCTTAATCAAGTGATAGGTGCTCACCAGATGCTGCCCTGGGCCTTCATCGTAAGCAGCCTGACATTGCAAACAGTTAAACCCATAGGCATAGAGTGCAGTTGCAAACGGAATCAAAACATCAGGATCAACTTTAATCACCTCGACATTACTATGATCCCGTTCGAGGAAGTTGTGCTCAAAGCCATTCTCAGTTAACCAACGAGAAACTTTGCCAACGTCAACAATCTCAGACGATTCGCCACTTGATTCAGGCTTATCCGATTCAGCCACGCTCAAGCCCCTCCTTTACATCCGACTTATTCTCTTGCAAAACATCAGATACGGGCAGTCCCATTGATTCCATTAGCTCTCTAGATGGAGCTTGGCGGGTCACAGACTGGAGATATTCGCCCGTAAGAATCTCAGGAACTGCTTTCAGATTGTGGCTACGAGTATAATACCGGTGAGTCTGACCCAAACTCTCCCGTTCTTGGAAAGCTTCTGCAGAAATCTTCTTCCGTAATTTAATAATTGCATCAATGATAGCCTCAGGACGAGGCGGACATCCGGGAATATAAACATCCACAGGAATGAGCTTGTCAACGCCTCGGACAGCTGTTGGTGAATCAACGCTGAACATACCGCCTGTAATAGTACATGCGCCCATGGCAATCACATATTTGGGATCAGGCATCTGCTCATAGAGCCGCACCAATGCTGGAGCCATTTTCATAGTGACGGTTCCTGATGTAATGATCAGGTCGGCTTGCCGGGGGCTAGCCCGAGGCACGAGACCAAATCGGTCAAAATCAAATCGTGAGCCAATCAGAGCGGCAAACTCAATAAAGCAGCACGCAGTGCCATACAAGAGGGGCCATAAGCTAGACAGCCTAGCCCAATTGTGTAAGTCATCAACCGTTGTCAAGATGACATTTTCAGACAAATCTTGCGTCACCTGGGGAGCCCCCACAGGGTTCATAATTCGCTCAGGAGAGCTATTGGAGGTTGCGGTGCTAGGGTTCATGACCATTCTAGAGCTCCTTTTCTCCATGCATATATCAGACCAATCACTAAGATAGCGACAAATATTAAAACTTCAACAAATGCCAGCAGGCCCAACTGACTGAATGCGACCGCCCACGGATAGAGAAACACCACTTCAACATCAAATATGACAAACACCAGCGCAAACATGTAGTATCGAATATTGAACTGAATCCAGGCTCCACCGATGGGCTCCATCCCAGACTCATATGTGGTGCGGCGTTCAACACCTTTGCGTTTAGGGCGAACTAGAAATGATGCACCGAGGGCCAATACAGGCACCAAGCCGCAAATAATCAGAAAACCTAGAAGATATTCGTAGCCGCTGAGGACAAACACAGTTACAAATCTGCCTTCGCGTAGTAAACACTCTTCTAATGTTACCTTCTTTTTACAAGATAAAAAGTCGGTCAGGCGGATGCTGACAATATCCAGAGATTATCGAAATACAAAGATTATCGAATACATGCTTCGGCTATAGCAGGGGGCATAAAGAGCGATCGCCCGTTATGCAGTGGATTGTGACCCGGAATCCATAGTCCAGATCGGCAGGCCAAATGTGGGCTCAAGTTTCATCTGAACGAGGCTAGAAATCATTGACTCAAGACATTAACCTCCATGATCGTCAGGAAAATCAGGAGCGCCTGAGTGCGGAAGAATCCGAGGTCGTTAGGTTGTTAGAAAGCTTTTCCCATTTTGGGGTTGAGCTGGGGTTAGAGCGGATTGATCGATTGCTAAGCGCATTGGGCCATCCTCATCAGCATGTGCCCATCATTCATGTGGCGGGTAGCAACGGTAAAGGCTCAGTCTGTGCCTATCTATCCACGGTCTTAACAGAGGCTGGGTTTCGGGTGGGTCGCTATACGTCTCCTCACCTTGTCAGCTGGTGCGAACGAATCTGTCTCAACGACCACGCGATCGCCCCTGTCGAGTTACAGCGAATTTTATTAAAGGTCATACAGGCAATTGACCCTGCCTATTCATCGCCCACTCAATTTGAGGTGATTACGGCAGCAGCATGGCTCTATTTTGCGCGGCAGCAGGTTGATGTGGCCGTGATGGAAGTCGGGCTAGGCGGACGGCTTGATGCGACCAATGTCTGCGATCGCCCCCTCGTGAGTGTGATCACCTCTATTAGCAAAGAGCATTGGCAGCGCCTTGGCCCTACCGTCGCCGATATTGCTGGAGAAAAGGCGGGCATTCTCAAAGCGGGCTGTCCTGCTGTGATTGGAGTCTTACCAGCGGAGGCTCAATCCGTTGTGCAACAACGAATTGCTCAACTGAATTGTCAAGCCGAATGGGTCATGCCTGCTCAAGACTTGGGCAACGGCTGGGCGCGCTATGACTATGCTTTAAATTCAGTCAGTCAACAGGCCAGTATCCAATATCCGCTAGCGCTCCTCGGCCAGCATCAGCTGATGAACTCAGCTTTGGCGATCGCCACCCTACAATACCTGCGCGCGCAGAACTGGCTAATTTCTGAGGCGGCCATAGTTCGAGGTATGGCCCAAACCCAATGGGCAGGCCGTCTGCAATGGATAACGTGGGACGATCACTCCATCTTAATCGACGGAGCCCACAACCCAGCAGCAGCCGAAACGCTGCGCATGTTTATTGATCAGACTCTTCCTCCCGGAGGCTCTATTCACTGGGTCATGGGCATGTTGTCAACCAAAGATCATGATGACATCTTCCGAGCCCTTTTGCGTCGGGGCGATCGCCTCTACCTAGCTCCCGTGCCCGATCACAGCTCAGCTTCGCCCGATGACCTGGCAACTCTGGCTCACAATCTCTGTCCAGAGCTAGCATCATACAACACCTATGACAATCTGTTTGCGGCGCTCCAGAAATCAACAAAATTGGCCACACATCAACCCAACAACATTGTCGTGTTATGCGGCTCGCTATACCTAATTGGCTACTTTTTGAAAACCACTAGAGATCGTGCTTCCGCTTTTGACGCTGGCGGCGGAGATTTGCCACACTAGACGAGTGGCTCGCCGGAAACCCTAACGCCTTAATCACCTGATGCTTACGCTCTGCTTCAAGTCGCTGCATCTCGGTGTAGTCAACCCAATGAATGCAATCAACTGGGCACGTATCAATTGCCTCTTGCACAACATCCTCTGAGTCGCCATCTTGCCGAATTGCACGCGATCGCCCATAGTCAGGCTCAATATAGAAAGTGTTGCGAGCCACATGGGCGCAGTGTTTGCAGCCAATGCACGTTACTTCATCAACGTAAACTCCTTTTTGGCGCACAGCACCGCCCAACTCAGGCTCAAACCCGGTTCGTTCGAGCGCATCTCGCCACTGGCCGCCCAACTCAGGCTCAAACCCGGTTTGCTCAGCACTAGATCGCGCATTGGGGTCATTGGGCTGCTCTACTGGAAAACCAGAAGCATCTACCATTACACCCCCCAGCGTTGCAAAACCAAGCGAATTGAACCATCACTATTCGTCTGCTGCTCAGCAACTTGAAACCCTTGTTGAGTCGATTGACTCACCACCGTTTGGTAGGCATAACCCTGAGTGACTCGATTAATAAAGCCTTCGACCGAGAGCGGCTGCTGCCAATATTGCAAATCTGCCACAAGTTCATACTCTTGGCCATTCCAGCTAAAGCCGACATCATAGCCGTTGTCTTGCTCAATAGCTAGATCAGCAACATGGGTCTGCCCTCGATATCCTTTCACCTGAACGGGGCCAGACTTCCAGCTGATATCAGCATGAGTTAGAGCAGCCTTCAACGAATCGAGATTGCGAATTTGGGTTTTGATTTGGCTAAAGTGAGACATAGGTTTATCACCAAGTTTTAATAAACTAATCTGAACAAAAAATCAACTAGCGGCAACCAACCCTACCAACTGCTATACGTTGTTTGGGACACTGAAGCTTGCTGTTGAGACGTTTGAGCAAAATAATCAGAGGTTTGCTCTGTACTAATGACTCTGCCCAGCTGAGACTCAATTGCCGCAGTCACTTCAGCGCAAGATGCGCCTTTGATGCCTGTGACCCTTTCCTCAACCCGGCCATCAGGATAAATCACAAATTCAAGTGTTTCCATGCGCGTCAATAAAGCTAGACACTATTGCGTAGTCGAGAGGGATAGCCAAATGATCGTGAGAACCCAGCACACATCTTCCTGCAATTGACTTTAGTCAAAAAATTATCAATGACCGCATTATTCTGAGTCAAAGCGTTAAAAAAGTTTGCACAAGATGATGTCAGATCTTCAGTATTTACTTAGTGTCCCTTAACTATTAGAACCCGTCAAGCTGAGCTGGTCGAGAATCCGTTGTGCTTCCTGCTTGAGTCTGGGGTATTTTTTGGAGTTAGTGCACAGGTTGACTGAGTTGTAAACCCGACCAACTCCCAAGGTGATCCCGTATGATCAGCCTTTGAGAATCATTTGGGCGATCGCTCCTAAATCCTGATAGCCCCTCATATGAACCATCAAAAAATTCCACTGATCTTCCTTATTCTTTTCAATCTTTCCCCGATTTCAACCCTAGCTGTTGAGCCCGATGATGTGCGACAACTCACCCAAACCGGAGAATGTGCTGAGTCCGATCTCAGCGAGATCGATCTGATTGTCAGCTTGCCAGCGCGATTTCGTTAATGCAGCGTCTACATTAAGATTGCCAGCGCGATTTCATTAATGTAGCGTCTACATTAGGATTGTCAGCGCGGTTTCGTTAATGTAGCGCCAACATTAAGATTGTCGGCGCTACATTAACATCTGGTTGCCTGACAAATCTTTGTCTCATCGCCCGAATCGCCAGCCATTATGACCAGCACCTACGACTCTGCCAATTCATTCACTCAAGCAGCTTCGACACAACATCCCTTAGAACCGCTAACAGCCCAAGAAATTGAAGTAGCCGTGGCCATCGTGCGATCGCAGCAAGATATCGGAGATTCATTTAGATTTGCCCGCGTCATGTTGCATGAGCCTCCAAAAGCAGCGGTGCTCCACTTCAAACCGGGCAATAAAGTAGAGCGAGAAGCGTTTCTAGTCTTACTCGACAACGCCACCGGGCAGACCTACGAAGCTATTGTTTCACTGACACAGGCCGCTGTGACGACATGGAAGCACATTCCAAACGTGCAGCCCAATATCATGTCAGACGAGCTCGTTGACTGTGAGGCCGCTGTAAAAGCCCATCCCGCATTTCAAGCAGCTCTCGCCAAACGAGGGATTACTGATTTAGATCTCGTTGTCGTTGACCCCTGGGCGATTGGCAATTTTGGCATTGCCGAAGAAGAGGGCATTCGACTCTCACGAGCCTTATGTTGGTTGCGATCAACTCCTACAAGCAACCACTATGCCCGTCCCATTGATGGATTAGTTCCAGTTGTCGATTTGAATACAATGGAGGTTATTCGCATCGAAGATGCGGGCGTGGTGCCCGTACCACCTGAAGCTGGCAACTATGCTCCCGAATTTATTCCTCAGTTTCGCCAAGACATAAAACCACTGACTATTACTCAACCAGACGGCTCCAGCTTTACGGTAGATGGGCATGAGATCATCTGGCAAAAATGGCGGATGCGCATCGGATTTAACCCTCGTGAAGGGTTAGTGCTTTATACCGTCAGCTATACAGATGCAGGTCAAGTGCGACCTATTCTCTATCGGGCGTCACTCGCGGAGATGGTAGTTCCTTATGGAGACCCTCGCCCTCAACATGTTCGCAAAAATGCCTTTGACATTGGCGAACATGGCATCGGGATGCTCACCAACTCTCTAACGTTGGGATGCGATTGTTTGGGAGAGATCTACTATTTTGATGCTTACATCACGGATAGTCGGGGGGACTTGGCCAAAATTGAGAATGCAGTTTGTTTGCATGAAGAAGACTATAGTATCCTCTGGAAACACCAAGACTGGCGACTGGAAAGCACAGAAGTGAGGCGATCGCGCCGATTAGTGCTTTCGTTTATTGCCACGATCGACAACTACGAATACGGATTTTATTGGCATTTCTATCAAGACGGCACCATTCAATATGAAGTCAAACTCACGGGGATCTTGCTGTGCGGTGCGTTGGCAGACACAGCTAAATATGGCACGTTAGTTGCACCAGAGCTCAATGCGCTCAACCATCAACATATTTTTAATATGCGGCTCGACTTTGATTTAGATGGAGTCAATAACTCCGTATATGAGATTAACACCGAAGCCGAACCGATGGGAGTTGATAATCCCTATGGGAATGCTTTCTACATCAAGCCAACGCTGCTCTCAACCGAACAAGTCGCCCAGCGGACAATTAATTCTCTCTCGGCTCGCTACTGGAAAATTGTCAATCCAACGGTGCATAATCGCCTAGGGCAGCCTGTCGGGTATCGGCTACTGCCTGGAGAAAATACGCTGCCATTTGCACATCCCCAAGCCCCCATCATGAAACGAGCCGGGTTTACAAGCAAACACCTTTGGGTCACGCCCTACGCCCCCGATGAAAACTATCCAGCAGGCAATTATCCCAATCAGCATCCTGGGAATGATGGCCTCCCACTGTGGACTCAAGCCAACCGTTCAGTTGAAAACACTGATATCGTGGTCTGGTATACATTCAACCATAACCACATTCCGCGTCCTGAAGATTGGCCGGTCATGCCTGCTGCATCAATTGGGTTCACATTAAAGCCAGATGGCTTTTTTACAGCCAACCCAGCATTAGATGTGCCTCCCTCCTCGACTCAACACGCCTGTCATTAGTTAACTGTAGTTAACTGTCACTCATTAAATTGATGGCGACAAACCTTGTTCTACTAGACGCTGGCGCAACCGCCATCACACCGTCCATGGATACACCTTCCCCGATTCCACAGGCTCAATTTCACGCTCCTACCGTTGATTCTGTAGCCTATGCCGATATAGAAGCAGCAGCACAACGCCTAGACGGATATGCCCACCGTACCCCAGTGATTACCTCTCGCACTATCAATGAGCGCACAAACGCTGAAGTATTTTTCAAATGCGAAAACTTTCAGCGCGTGGGAGCATTTAAATTTCGAGGCGCATTCAACGCGATGTCACAACTCTCCAACAGGCAGCGCCAGCAAGGAGTGATCACGTTTTCGTCTGGCAATCATGCTCAAGCGATCGCCCTCGCTGGAACATTGTTAGACATCTCCACGACCATCATCATGCCCAAAGATGCACCCGCCGTAAAACTGGCAGCGACCGAAGGCTATGGGGCAAAAGTGATTCGCTACGACCGTTCTGAATCAACCCGAGAAACACTTACACAAACCATGCTACGCGAGCATGACATGACGTTCATTCCGCCGTTTGATCATCCCCATGTGATTGCCGGACAAGGCACCGCTGCCAAAGAGCTATTTGAAGACGTGGGAGAGTTAGATTTACTGCTGGTCTGCTGTGGAGGAGGGGGATTGCTCTCTGGGTGTGCGATCGCCGCTCAGGCTTTGTCTCCCAACTGCAAGGTGATTGGCGTAGAACCCAGCGGTGCAGATGATGCCGTCCAGTCATTTCACAGCAAAACATTACATCGCATTGAGCATCCCAATACTATTGCAGATGGAGTTAGAACTCCGTCGCTCGGAACCATCACGTTTCCTCTTATCCTTCACTACGTGCATGATATGGTGCGAGTCCCGGATGAGGCCATCCTGCAGACAATGCTCCTAATCTGGGAACGCATGAAACTTGTGGTTGAGCCGACAGGCGCTTTAGCAGCCAGCGCCCTGCTAGAAGGCATCGTTCAAGCTCCAGGACAGCGTGTTGGAGTTGTGATCAGTGGCGGCAATGTGGATGTGCGGCAAATGAGCCAGTTGCTTGCGGACACAGGAGTTTAAAGCCTGAATGCCCTTGACCATAGCACACATTAGTAGAGCCAGTTCAAGATTTGCCGAATTTGAGATTGTGTCGCAAAAATTCTTCAATGGTAAGGTAGACAAGTCGAGCTCTGCCGATTGCTCTCCGATGTCTCCTCATTCTTTGTTTAAGTGGCGGCGTTTACAGCGGTTTTCAGATGAATAAGCCACAATGAGCGAACCAACCAAGGGGATC
>CAZCXK010000007.1:0-76397 GCA_964502605.1 uncultured bacterium | reverse complement strand
TCATCTCCGCATTGCGATTGAGGGCGTTCTGGTTAAGAACAAGCCAAGACGGTTAGGAGAAATGGCTAATATCTATGTGGCGCGATTATGCAGCGCCACATATTTTGTTTTCGTGAAACCTTGAGCCTGACGTTTTAAGTCTTGGAAAACTTGCATTGAGTATTGGTAGTTCTTCCTAAAATCAGGGCATCTTGAAAAGGTCTGGCTATATTGGGGTATGTAGATTTAGAAAGCCCAGGCACTGGAGAAAATCATGGCGAAAGCAACAACTTCCAACAAACGCAAAACCCGGCCTAACATCAATCATGTCAGAGCAAGAGTTCGTGAACTGGCGCAGCAACATAGCTATGACGAGCAAATTCTGCTTCACTTTGCTGAATTTATCAACGGTGGGGCATTCAAGCCCGTTGAACCCAGTATGCAAGATCTGAAGGATGCTGTCGTTGCTGCATTCAACTGCTCGTCATATCAAGAACTAAAGAAAAACAGTAGCTTTAATCTGTTTGTCCAAGAGCATAAGCTCAAAATGACCAATAAGGCTGCTTGGCTGAAGGTCTATCGCAAGTTTGTCGGCTTGCCTGACAGTGAACGCAATGCCATTGGGACGACTTCAATCAACGGCGTTGATGTATTGCGAAACTTCCTGCCCTGGAAAGTCTTTGCTCTAGATCCTAAAACAGCGACTGCTGACGAAATTAAATCAGCATTCAACAAACTTGCTAAAGAGCATCATCCCGACCATGGTGGGAGCGCAGAAGTTTTTGAGCAGTTGAAAATCATGCGAGACAGTCTATTAGCCGCGTATTAATTTGGAGAAGGAAACCAGAGCTGATGGGAAAGTGTAACATCACGGCGAAAGAACTGGCAGATGCACTAGATATCACACAAGATCGCTTAATAGACATCTGTGATTTCTTTGATTCCGATCCTGATGATGACTGGGAATTGATCAAAGGTCTTCATTATGAACGAGAAGCCTATGGAGCCAGGGTCTTCAGTGCAGAGGGTGCAGTTGAAATTTGCAACTATCTTGAGAACAATCAAAAAGAGCGCCCCCTGCTCAAACGATGGACACGCTGGCTACTCCAGCGCGATCGCCGACTCAAGGGCTTGATGGTCGCCAAACATGTTCAGGAAATTAGCCAACTGAATGGTCAGATTATATTCAGAAATAGCACAGCTTTTTTAGCCCCAAGAGCCTGCCGAGACGTTTTGGGTCTGGGCACGCGGCAAGATATCCTCAATCGAACTTTTACCGAAATTCAACGCGCCGAAAATACTGATATTGAACCTCTGAAGATTGATGCGGACTTTTTCAATGATGAGCAAAATGTCCGGTATCTCAGTCGATCGGGGCTAGCCTCAGTTGGCAAGCATTTAGGTGTTCGCCTATCTCAGAGGCATCGCCAAGAATGGGTTAAAGTCGTTGCTGACTATGCGCCTCTGGCATTGGAAACTATTGAAAAATATGAAGCCGATCGAGACAAGCGTATCAAAAAAGCAATGGAGCGCATTCGTTCCCAGGCAAAAGGGCGATGCCAATTAACAGATCGGCGTAAAGCAGTGCATAAGTTTGATCTGGAAGTTCACCATCTATTTGATAAAAATGCGTATCCTCACCTGGCAGATATGGAGACAAACCTGATTGCCATTGGTTCTGATACCCATACCCATTTTCATCAATGGATGGGAGGCACTCACGTCACCTGCACCGTTGAGGATCTGGAGCGATATGTTGAGGAATTCAGCAATTCTCTATTTCCTGATGGCAATGCAGAACAAGCAACCAAAGTCGCCATTGCCTTATCAAATGCGAAGAAAACTCTTAGGCCGCTACTCTGAGCCTGATTAAGGTTATTACAACATACCGGACAACGCCTCCGTATCGCCCAAGCTCATCCACTATATCTATGTCAGCGAGATGCTAGTGGCCTGGCAGAAAAAAGATGAGAGATAGTGCAAGCAGTTTTGTGGAATTTTTGGTTGTATCAATAATCGAGACGATCCCGCTGGTTTAGTAATCCAAGCACTCAATCTCTGACAAGCAACGCCACCGAATAGACTGCAATTCCTTCTTCTCGCCCAATCGGCCCCATCTTCTCGTTGGTAGTGGCTTTAATGCTGATGCGATCGCCCGTAATGTCTAGCGCTTCGGCCAAGCGATCGCGCATGTGCTCAAGATGAGGCTTCATCTTAGGACGTTCTGCTACAATCACCGCATCCAGATTGCCCACCTGCCAGCCGCGTTCATGAATCAGGTGGTTGACCTGCTTGAGCAGTTGCAAACTATTAGCCCCAGCCCACTGTGGATCACCGGGTGGAAAGTAATGGCCAATGTCACCCAAACTGAGGGCTCCTAACATAGCATCCATCAGAGAGTGGGTGAGCGCATCGGCATCGCTGTGCCCCAATAGCCCCTTTTCATGAGGAATATGAACGCCACCCAAAATTAGAGGGCGATCGCGCACCAGCCGATGGATGTCATATCCGTTGCCAATCCGAATATCCATAAAGATAGCCTTCACATCTCCCAGAGCGAGTATATCTAGAATTTGTGCCATAACGCTTGGCGTTGGTTTTTTCTGAGGTCTGAGCCATTGAATTCATTCAAAACTCAAAACTCATCTGACTCAATCTGGATCAGGCGGGTTTCTGCTATTTACTCTTTCTTGCAGCCACCGCTCATATAAATCAGGACGGCGATCGCGCGTCCGCTGAATCTGCTGCTCGTGTCGCCATTTCTCAATGGCAGCATGATTGCCTGAAAGCAAAATATCGGGCACCTTCCAGCCGCGAAACTCGGCAGGGCGAGTGTATTGAGGATAGTCTAAGAGGCCATCTTCAAAACTTTCGGCCTTCAGCGATTCGAGCTTGCCCACCGTACCAGGAAGTAATCGGACGACGCCATTGAGTAACGCTAGCGCCGGAATTTCTCCACAAGTGAGCACAAAATCGCCCAATGACACTTCGCGCGTCACCAAATGCTGAATGCGCTCATCAATGCCTTCATAGTTGCCGCAAATTAACACAAGCTGGTCATAAGACACCCATTCTTGAAACAACGTCTGCGTCATGGGTTGCCCTTGAGGCGTCAAAAAAATGATGTCTCGCCGAGGCAAAGCAGGCAGCGACTCGACAGCAGCAAAGACCGGGTCAGGCTTCATCAGCATGCCCACGCCGCCACCGTACGGTTCGTCATCAACGCGGTGATGCTTGTCGGTGGTAAAATCTCGCGGGTTGACTAAATGCACAGAGGCAATATCGTTAGCGAAGGCTCTAGCAATCAGCCCTGAGCTGAGTGGCGACGAGAAAAAATCAGGAAATAGCGTAATAATGTCAAATCTCACCGGAATTCGTGATGGAATGGTTTGAGGGCTCGTATATCAATATAGTTTTGATGAATAACTTAAATTTTTCTTAAAAATCTGGCATGATTCCTAATGGTACTACGCTCCAGAATTTGGCAGTCACGAATTCACGATTGGTGAGAACTAGTTGTGAGCTAACGCTGAGGCCGCTGGATTTGGCGACAGGCTTAATGTCTGGATGACCATAAATTATGATAATTTGGGTCGATTCGGTTAAAAGTCAGTTTTCTGAGTGGTTCTGCTAACTCTAGAATAAGAGTGTTTTGTATACAGAGCGATCGCGACGATTGAGTGAGCAGATAGATCGGCAGAACTTTAACCTTGGCAGACTTCTGGAGCGTTGGATTCGACCCCAACCCAGGAGTGATGCCATGCTGCAACTCAACCCTCAATCTCTTCAGCAGAGAATGTCCAAGCTTACACGAACCGCTGTTTTAGTGATTGGCGGTGCCGAAGATAAGGTTCATGGACGTGAGATTTTGCAAACGTTCTTTGACCGAGCTGGCGGCACTGATGCCCAAATTGCAATTATTCCCTGTGCGTCTAGAGAGCCAGGGATTATTGGCGATCGCTATCAGACTATTTTTCAAGATATGGGAGCGAAAGCTATTGAAATTATTGATATCCGGGAGCGCAGTGACGGTGATAACCCCCGTTGGCACCAGTTTGTGGATCGGGCAACCGGAGTATTTATGACGGGGGGCGATCAGCTACGTCTGTGCGGGTTAATGACTGACACCCCCATCATGGACAAGGTCAGAATGAAAGCCCAGATCGGAGAAATTGCCCTGGCAGGTACCAGTGCCGGAGCTGCGGTGATGGGTGAAAGTATGATCGCAGGGGGTGGTAGCGGTGAATCTCCCAATCGCTCATTAGTCGATATCGCCGCCGGACTGAGCATTATCCCCGAAGTAATTGTGGATCAGCACTTTCACAATCGTAACCGGATGGCTCGCCTCATGAGTGCGATCGCGGCATATCCCGATAAGCTTGGCATTGGCATTGACGAAGATACCTGCGCGATGTTTGAAGACGATGATACATTTCGGGTAATTGGCAAAGGTACCGTGACAGTCATTGATGCCCGCGAGCTGTCTTACACGAATCAGTCCGATGTGGGTACAACTGATCCCCTGAGCATTCACAACTTACGGGTTCATATCCTCAACCATAGCGATCGCTATTCTCTCGGAGACCGTACCGTGCTCTCTGCGGCTTCGTGAGATCACCCTGGAGATTGAAAAATCACCTAACCAATTCTTCTAATGGGATGACAAATTTATCAAGGGTTCCAGCTATCGTTAAGAGAGAGCTAGCCCACAGATTTAGCGTCTAGATAGCAGCCGCAGCCGCAGCCGGATAATGTGCCAACCTGAGTAAGGTGTGATGTTTCTGACAAACTGTTCGTCATGAACAGTTTGAGTGATTTCTCAGGCTTGAGACTAGAGTGCAACTCTAACTGCTCATCTTGCGGTCGAGAAATCCCGACATAATCCCGACATAATTATGAGAATTCTTAAAACTCAGACTCTGCGCGGCCCAAATTACTGGAGCATCCGATATCACAAGCTCATCATTCTCCGCCTTGATCTAGAAGACTTGGCCGAACGCCCATCTAATCAGATTCCAGGCTTTTACGAAGGGTTAGTAGAGTCTCTTCCGAGTTTAATCGAGCATTTTTGCTCCCCAGGGCATCGCGGCGGGTTTCTCAGTCGAGTACAAGATGGCACCATGATCGGCCACATCATCGAACATGTGGCATTGGAGCTGCAAACCCTAGCTGGGATGTCGGTTGGGTTTGGTCGCACTCGTGAGACATCTGAGCCAGGGGTCTATCAGGTCGTCTTTCAATATGAAAATGAGCAGGCTGGGCGATATGCAGGCAGAGCGGCATTTCGCCTTTGTCAGAGCGTCATTGAAATGGGGTATTACTCGAAAGAAGAGCTGGAAAAAGATCTGCAAGACCTAAATGGCCTGCGGGAGAAAGCGGCATTAGGCCCTAGTACTGAAGCAATTGTTAAAGAAGCTGATGCGCAAGGTGTTCCATGGCTTGAGCTAGAGTCGCGAGCCATGATTCAGCTGGGCTATGGCATTTACCAAAAGCGCATTCAAGCTACACTGAGCAGTCTGACTGGCATCTTGGCGGTCGAGTTGGCATCAGATAAAGAGAGCACTAAGCGCATTTTGGGCAATGCTGGAATTCCGGTACCCAAGGGCGAAGTTATCTACTATCTCGATGAGTTAAGAACAGCTGTTGACGATGTTGGTGGCTATCCAATTGTGATCAAACCTCTAGATGGGAACCATGGTCGGGGTATCACGATTGACATCAAGAACTGGGAACAGGCCGAAGTCGCCTATGACGCAGCCAAAGAAGTTTCTAGCGGGGTCATTGTTGAACGATATTACAGTGGTCGCGATCATCGAGTGTTGGTGATCAATGGCCGTGTGATTGCGGTCGCCGAACGAGTGCCAGCGCATGTGGTCGGCAACGGGCGCTTCACCATTCAAGAGCTGATCGATGAAACGAATCGCGATCCAAGACGGGGAGAAGGTCACGATAATGTTTTAACCCGGATTGAGGTCGATCGCACCAGTTGGGAGCTGCTGGAGCGGCAAGGGTATATCCTGGATACAGTGCTAGAACGGGGTGAAATTTGCTATTTGCGAGCAACAGCAAACTTGAGCACTGGTGGAATTGCGATCGATCGCACAGATGACATTCATCCTAGAAACGTTTGGCTGGCTGAGCGAGTTGCTAAAATTATTGGCCTAGATATTGCAGGTATTGATATTGTCACCTCTGATATTTCTCGCCCTTTGCATGAGGTCGATGGGGTTGTAGTTGAAGTGAATGCAGCTCCGGGGCTGCGGATGCATCTTTCCCCGAGTGAAGGGATTCCCCGCAATGTCGCCGAACCCATCATTAAAATGCTCTTCCCATCGGGTACGCCGTCACGAGTGCCGATTGTGGCGATTACGGGCACCAACGGAAAAACGACAACAACCCGGCTGATTGCCCATATATTCCGCCATACGCAGAAAATCGTAGGCTATACCACAACCGACGGAATCTATATTGATAACGATCTAGTAGAATCTGGTGACACAACCGGGCCTCAAAGTGCTCAAGTGATTTTGCAAGACCCGACCGTAGAGGTGGCTGTGCTCGAAACGGCACGAGGCGGCATTTTGCGCTCAGGTCTGGGTTTCAAGCAATGTGATGTTGGCGTTGTGCTCAATGTTGCGGCTGACCACTTGGGGATTGGCGATATCAACACGGTCGAAGAGTTGGCTTATCTCAAGAGCATTGTGGCTGAGTCAGTTGAGGCCAATGGATATGCCATTCTCAATGCTGATGATCCGCTAGTGGCTGAAATGGCGAAGCGGGTTAAGGCTCAGGTGGCCTACTTTTCAATGCATCCGAGCAATGAGCGGGTGCGATCGCACTTGGCTGAAGGGGGGTTAGCCGCCGTTTATGAAAGTGGCTATCTCTCGATTCTCAAAGGCCACTGGACTTATCGCATCGAGCAAGCCGATCTGGTGCCCTTGACAATGGGTGGCAAAGCGCCATTTATGATTGCCAATGCTCTGGCGGCCTGTTTGGCTGCTTATGCTCAAGGCGTCAAAATTGATGATATTCGGGATGCGCTGAAGACGTTCAAAGCTTCAGTCCATCAGACTCCAGGGCGCATGAATTTGTTTGATCTGGGTCGTTTCCACGTTTTAGTTGATTATGCCCATAATCCTGCTAGCTATGAAGCCTTGGGTGGCTTTGTCCGGAATTGGCCCGGAGAGCGGATTGGGGTGATTGGTGGCCCTGGCGATCGCCGCGATGAAGATTTCATCAATCTGGGGCGGCTTTCGGCTAATATGTTTGACCGCATTATTGTTAAAGAAGACGACGATGCGCGCGGACGCCCGCGCGGCGATGCGGCTGATCTCATTATTGAAGGCATTCGCAGCAGTTCGCCTGATTTGCCCTGCGAGTGTATTCTCAACGAGACGGATGCGATCAACACGGCGCTCGACACGGCCTCAGATGCTGGACTGGTTGTAGTCTTGCCTGAAAGTGCAACCCGTGCGATCGCCATGGTGACCTCACGCCACCCCATCAGTGAAGCAACACCTGAGGCTACCTCACCTGACTTAGCGCAGGAAGGCAGTAACGCCCCCGCCGCCAAACCTGCTGGGGCTGACATCAACGGTCGCTATGCCAACGGAACTGAGCCGACTACCCATACACAAAATGGTACTCATGCGGCTGAAGTTGCCTCTGAAGAGTATGTCTAAGGGGGGCTAAATTCTCTCTGGGCAATTTCTAGTCGTGAATGATCGCCTGGAAGCAACGATGTCAGTTCGTCTGCTGTATCGTTGCTTTTAGTAGTGGGTGAAAGCCGTGTGTAGCCATTTGAATGGACAGGCACAAGATACGGTGAATGTGCAGCGAATGATTAACCTGTTGAGGATTTGTCCCAAAACTTTAAGAAATGTATCATTTTAGTAGGGGCGATCGCCTGTTGGAGATGTTTTGCTTGTAGCTAATGCAAAGCCAATGCTGTTATGGGTGAGATATGAGTGGCTGACACACGAATTTTGATCTGGTATCGCAATGACCTCCGCTTACATGATCATGAGCCGCTGCATCGAGCGCTTCAGGCTGGATTCCAGGTCATTCCCTTATACTGCGTTGACCCTCGACAATTTGCAACGACTTCGTTTGGCTTCCCCAAGACGGGAAGCTTTCGGGCTCAGTTTTTGCTAGAAAGCTTGGCTGACCTGCGGCAATCGCTGCGATCGCGCGGTAGTGATCTGGTGATTCGTCATGGCATTCCAGAAGCGGTGATTCCTGAGTTGGTGCAGACGCTAGATATTGCGGCAGTCTATTACTCAAGTGAGGCCACTTCAGAGGAGTTAGTAGTTGAGCAGGCCGTCCGAGCTGCGCTAGCCCCATTGGGCACAGCAATGCAGCAGTTTTGGGGCGCGACGCTGTTTCATCCTGATGATTTGCCGTTTGAGCTGCACCGGCTGCCGGAAGTGTTTACGAAGTTTCGCCAGCGGGTTGAGCAATCGTCAACCATTAATCCGGCCTTAGCTGCGCCTGATCGTTTACCATCGCTGCCCTCAGTTAAGACAGGAGACAGTCCGAGTCTCCACGACTTGGGATTAGACGCTGTGTCTCCTGATGCACGCGGCGTTTTGCCCTTTAAAGGGGGTGAAACATCTGCTCTGGAGCGGCTAGATCAGTATGTTTGGCAGCGCGATCGGCTAAGAGTTTATAAACAGACTCGCAACGGTATGCTGGGGGCTGATTATTCGTCAAAGTTTTCGCCGTGGCTGGCTCTGGGCTGTCTGTCGCCGCGTCTGATCTATCAAGAAGTGCAGCGCTATGAAGACCAGCGGATTGCCAATGATTCTACCTATTGGCTGGTGTTTGAACTGCTGTGGCGCGATTATTTTCGGTTTATCTGTGTCAAACATGGCGATCGCGTCTTTTATCCATCAGGGCTGCGTAAGCTATCAGTCCGCTGGAAGCAAGACTGGATTCGTTTTGACCTGTGGCAGCGTGGGCAAACGGGGTATCCGCTCGTAGATGCCAACATGCGCGAATTGGCGGCGACTGGCTTTATGTCAAACAGAGGGCGGCAAAACGTCGCTAGCTTTCTGACTAAAAATCTCGGTATTGACTGGCGTATGGGCGCAGAATGGTTTGAGTCGCTGCTGATTGATTATGACGTGTGCAGCAACTACGGCAACTGGAACTATACTGCAGGCGTTGGCAATGATGCCCGAGGCTTCCGCTATTTCAATATTTTCAAGCAATCAAAAGATTACGATGCTCAGGGTCTGTATGTAAAGCATTGGCTGCCTGAGCTGGCCGAGATTCCGGCGGCTAAGGTGCATGAACCCTGGAAACTGCAATCCGTTGAGCAGCGGCGCTTTAATGTCAGAATTGGGGTCGATTACCCTCACCCCGTAGTGGATTTCTTTAAATCTATTCAGGCAAACGAAGCCGTCTATAGTGCGGCTCAAGTTTACCAGTCAGCGATGATTTGAGCGTAAAAGATAGTCAGATGAAGACGCAGGGGGGAGCTATATGGTTGAATCTTAAGAGCTTGGCTGTCTGGTCACAGTTCTAAATGTCGATTTAAATTGATTCAATCGTTGAAAACTCCGTTGCTGCTGCCGCTAATGTCGTTGCTAAAAGGCGATCGCCCTTTAATCTGCCCTTCAAAAATCCGTTCAAGCTGCTGTTCTAAGCCGCCGTTCGATATAGTGTTTGCATGGAAATAATTGAGGACTGTGCGTGTGAATGCTACGCAAAGGCAGGTTTTAACGACCTTTTCTGCTGTCCTAGCCGTCTTGATGGTGTGGCTTGCTGGGGAAAAAATGGCAACCGCTCAGACCCCGTCCGCTGATCTGCTGATCTCTGAGCCATCATCTGATACCGCCGCGATCGCTCCACCCATGGGTCTGATTGCGCAGCCGAGCCCATACTCAGTTGAAGAAACTGCCGATCGCCTGGAGGCAGTGATAGTTGAGAATGGCCTCAACATCATCGCTCGTGTAGATCATCAAGCAGGAGCTGCAAGTGTAGAATTGGAGTTGCGTCCGACACAAGTGCTGATTTTTGGCAATCCGATGGCAGGTACACCACTCATGCAGTGTAGCCAAAGTATCGCCATAGACCTGCCGCAAAAGGCTCTAGTTTGGGAAGATAGAGTGGGGCAGGTTTGGCTAGGCTACAACGATCCGCAATATTTAGCTGACCGTCATGGCTTGGCAGACTGTGACAATGCAATCGGGCAAGTTGCTGATGCCCTTGGAAATTTGATGAATGCGGCGATTGAACCGGAGGCCGCGCAATTCTAGGAAATGAGAGCGCATCAGGGTAATTGCTGATCTGCGCTGGCATGTGCTGGTTGCGCTCAGGTTTGATTTAATTAAATTTGATCTAACTTAGATTTGATCGGCTCAGAAAAAAAGGTACAGAGTGTGGCAACGATTTTAAGAGATTGGAGCTATCGCTATCAGTGGTTATATGACGTGATCGCCCGTCTGAGTGCGCTGAGTGTGGGCGGAGAAGCTCGATTTCGGCAACTGGCACTGCAAGGACTCTCGATTGAGCCCAACACAGCAGTGCTGGATCTGTGCTGTGGCAGTGGGCAAACCACTCAGTTTTTAGTGAAGCGATCGCACCATGTCACTGGGTTAGATGCGTCTCCTCGATCGATTCGGCGGGCACAGCATAACGTCCCTGATGCTACATATATTGAAGGCTGGGCCGAACGGATGCCTTTTGTCGATCAAACCTTTGACCTAGTCCACACTAGTGTGGCGCTGCACGAAATGAGTCCTGACCAGTTGCACGACATTCTTCGTGAAGTGCATCGCGTGCTTAAGCCCGGTGGTATTTTTACTCTGGTTGATTTTCATCAACCAACAAATCCTCTCATGATGCCAGGGTTGATGGTATTTCTGCTGCTGTTTGAGACCCAAACGGCTTGGGTGCTGATTCAAACAGATTTGGCGCAGCTGCTTCAAGAGATGGGATTTCGCATCAAACACCATACACTTTATGCGGGAGGAAGTTTACAGGTGATTCAGGCTGAGTCGGTTGAGTTGTGAATCCACATCAATTTCCCATATGCAAAATACTGCCGAATATACATGTGCCGTTTGTGGCGAACCTAATATGACCTTTATTGACCTGAGTGCAGGTGGACATCAGTCCTATGTTGAAGATTGTCAGGTCTGTTGTCGGCCCAATATTCTTTACATTCAGGTTGATGAAGATACGCTAGATATTGAAATCGACACAGATTACGAGGAGTAACCAGAGAGATGCACTACGCCGTTTTTGTAGTGGTTTGGCTCCTGGCAGTTATCTTGCTGCAGCCATTGGCCTATTTACCGCTACATGTGGTCGATGCCCTGCGGCTTCCCAATTGGCTATTGTGGGGGGCGATCGCCCTAGTGGTAGGCTGGCTAATGAAAGACTAAGACTTCATTGGCTCCATTCTGAATTAGTAGTTGACTTGATGCGGGCTCAGGCGATAGAAATGCATCAGTGTGATTCAGACTGACTGACTAACGGCGATTGAGGAGTGATTCAAGTGGCATTTAGGGGGCATTTAGGGCTGAGCAGCGGCTTGACATCAGATCTATAGTATAGAGAAACGTAACCAATCGTTAAGCCTAACGCTAAAGACATGGCTATTAATGCAGATTCGCTCTCAAATTCATCGAAATTAATCGGTCAAAATGCTGATCTACTCAAAACAATTTTTCAGACCGTTACGGCTGAGAGCTGTCCTTATGCGTTCAATTTCCACATGCATACGCACTGCTCCGACGGACGGCTAGCTCCTGAAGAGTTGATTGAGCAAGCGATCGCTACCGGTCTGACCGATCTGGCCATCACTGACCACCACACCCTTGATGGATACCGCAGAGCCCAACAGCGTCTACATCAATGGAAGCAAGAGCACTGTCTGTTGCCAGCCGCCAACGCATTTCCCCGGCTATGGCTTGGGGTCGAAATCAATGCAAACCTACTCGCTTCAGACGTTCATATTTTGTGTTATGCCTTCGATCCCCATCATCACGCTATGCAGCCGTATTTGCAGCGCCACCCAGCTAGTGGCGAAGCGTATTATGCAGAGACAGTCATCGCCGCAGTCCATTTAGCAGGGGGGCTTGCAGTTCTGGCGCACCCCGCACGTTATCACCAACCGCCTCGTGAGCTAGTTCCAGCCGCCGCTCAGCTTGGCATTGATGGCATCGAGACCTACTATGCCTACGACAACCCATTTCCTTGGCGAGCATCACCTCGGCAAACGCAAGAAGTTTATCGGTTAGGCGTTCAGTATGGCCTGGTTCATACGTGTGGCACCGACACTCATGGCTTGAGCCTATTGAAACGGGTCTAACACCATCTAATGATTAACGAATAGTGAATCGAGAACGATTGTCTTTAATGGAGCTTTGTCAGTGAGCGAGTGCCAAACTATCGGCACTTTGATTTTCACCGAATGTTGGCACCCCTAAGTAAGTCTAATGACTCACTCCCCAAGTGAGTGCTTTGTGCTGAGTCGCAAATGCCCCTGGCACCGTGCAACCTAGCGGCGCTACTGGATACCGCTTTCAATAAACATCAACCCTACCAATGCAACACAGGCGAAGACTAACAAGGCACCCATCGAAAGAGATTGCCCCAAGTGCTTTGACTGTTTCATAATGCCGTCCTCAATCAATATCAATTGTCAGTACAAGATGTATCGACAATAACAATTTCTTGAGGATTAACGCGAAATATGACAAAAAAATTAACTAATGTGAATTTCCTTAATGTTCTGAGGGTCATCCTCATCTGCAAGCACTGCACCTTCTGATGAGTGCTCGGCTCAGATGCTCAGTTAGAACTTGTTTCTGATTGGGCACTCTAGCCTGAAAACTATGGGGAAATAGCTACCAACATCGCAAGACGCTGCCCTCTGGTATCAGATTCTTTTTCTAGCCAGCTTCAGGTATCTCATGTTTGTACTCCATAACGTTGAACGAGAAGTGTTTTAGAAGAATAGGGCTGCGATCGCTCCTCGTCAGCACAATCCAAATTATTTCTCACCTATCCAGATTGATCCAGAGACCGTTTTAATCACATATCTATGATCTAATTCCGACCCAACTCTGATGATCCAACCTATACATGATTTGGCTACTTCAGATCCCACTGCGCCCTTTTCCACTACGTTCTTGAACGTCTTGAGAACACGCAGAATTTGGGTGACCGCTGTTGTATCTAGCGTCTGTGTGATTGCGCTACGGCTGGCAGGGTTATTGCAAAGCTCAGAATTAGCTGCCTTTGACCAAACCCTACGTTTACGCCCGACTCGGCCACCCGATCCACGCATTGTCATTATTGAGATCAACGACGACGATATTCGTCAATTCCAGAGTTGGCCATTCTCTGACGACCTGTTAGCGCAATTGTTGCATAAGATTAAGTCGTATCAGCCTCGAGTTATCGGTCTTGACATCTATCGAGAATTGCCCGTAGGTGATGGGTCTGAAACCTTGCAGGCTCTTTTCAGGCACACACCTAACTTAATTGGCATTGAAAAACTTCCTGATGCCCATAGTCCGGCGATTCAACCGCATGAGATCCTGATGCAAGCCGATCAGGTAGGCTTCAACAACGTCGTTGCCGATCCGGATGGTCGCGTACGACGAGCCGTGCTCTTTTGGACGATTGACGATGGCCCGCGCACCAGCTTCTCACTACGGGTTGCAACAAAATATTTAGAGGCTGATGGCACTACTCCCCAACCGGCCAACGTTAACCCGATGATTTTACAGATGGGCCAGGGCGTGTTTCATCCGCTCAAACCCAATCACGGGGGGTATGCACGGGTTGACAATGGTGGCTATCAAATTGTTGCCAACCCACGCGGCAACAATCAGGCATTTAGAATCGTTTCTGCGAGTGATATCTTTTACAACCGTCTCTCTGAGAATTTCATGCGCGATCGCATCGTGTTGATTGGTTCAACGGCAATTAGTCTCAAAGATTTTTTCTACACCTCGTATAGTGGAGGGCTAACGCAAGATGCGCGACCCATTGCCGGAGTTGAGCTTCATGCCCACTTCATTAGCCAAATCTTGACAGCAGCCTCTGATGGGCAAGGGCTGATTCATGGGTTTCCTGAGCTGATTGAGTGGCTATGGGTCGGGCTATGGGCCTGGATGGGGGCAGCATTGTGCTGGCGAGTGCGATCGCCCCTTTGGTCAGCAATAGGGGGCATAGGACTAGGCTCCAGTCTGATCGGCTGCGTCTATGGGGCAGTTTTGCTCAACTGGTGGATTCCGATTGTTCCACCGGCATTAGCCCTGCTTGGAGCAGGCGTGATGATGACAGGACACCTAGCTCATCTCAAAGAGGAACTCAAGAAATCAAAAGAGTTTCTTCACTCGGTAATTAACACGATTCCTGATCCAATTTATGTCAAAAACACACAGCATCAGTGGATCGTTTTGAATGAAGCCTATTGCCGATTTGTTGGATATCCACTAGAAAAGCTACTCGATCAATCCGAGCAAGACTTTTTTCAAGCCGAGCAGGCCAGCCTGTTTCGTCATGAAGATGAGGCGATCTTTGTGACCGGTATCGAACATGAACGGGAAGATGAATTTACCAATGCTAATGGAATTACTTACTCAATTGCGACCAAGCGATCGCTGCACCGAGATGCGGCTGGCAACTTGTTTCTCGTTGGCATTATTCGAGATGTGACTCAGCGCAAGCGGGTCGAAGACGCACTTCGGCAGACGGCTGAAGAACTAGGTCGCTCCAACGCAGAACTCAGACAAGCAGAAGGCCACTTGCGCCACATTGCCTATCACGACGCCCTCACCGGGCTGCCCAACCGCAAACTGCTATTCGACCAGCTCAATCAGTCCATCGAGTGGGCTAGTCAGAATGAGCAAATCATTGCAGTTCTGTTCCTCGATTTAGATCGATTCAAACAAATTAATGATTCTGAAGGACATCTCATGGGTGATTTGCTTCTCAAGGCCGTTGGGCAGCGGCTAATTGGGTGTCTGCGCAGCAGCGATACCGTTGCACGACTCGGAGGTGATGAATTCATCGTGATTTTGCCGGGGATTCCCACGGTTCAGCATGTTGATCGGGTTGCCCAAAAAATCTTAAATACCCTGGCTCAAAGTTTTGTGTTAAATGGAAAGACTCTCCTAATTACATCCAGCATTGGCATCAGTATCTATCCCCAGGATGGGCAAAATAGCGATGATTTAATTACCAGTGCTGATCAAGCTATGTATCTTGCCAAAAAGCGCGGCAAGAGCTGCTATGCGTTTAGCCAGACTCATCACCTTCCCTACGCCAACGGTTGAACATGTGAATGTTAGATCAGGATAGTCGATTCCACGAGCGTCTATGAATGCAGCAGCCGGGTGCCGATGGATTATGTTAAAGTTTATTCCTGATGGCTCATGCCATTGACAAATTTTGCTTGGCTACAGCGTGAAAATAAGAACGTTTGGGCTGAGTCTGGATTACTGATCACTCGTTTGAATGAGGTTAAGAATGGCTAAACGCCGCAACCTAAAGAAAGAAAAAGCACTTCGAAATCAGGCGTATGCTCGTAAGTTTCGCAAACGGACTAATTCAGGCCGTATGGGACGGCGGCGCTCTCCTGGTTCCAATACAGGTGCGGCAGGAGACGATGAGCAAGAATCGAATGACGATGATGATAATCGCGATAGTTCGCGTTCATCGACTCAGCAGCGGTTCTAATCAACTTTGCCTGAATGCCTTGTGTGGCTAGCTTTGATACTTTGTGGCCATGCCTACTGTGGCTCACAGTTTTGATATAAGCGTTGCAGTTATTGGGCTGCAGACAACACTGTTAAGGGGTGGTGTGATTTTAATGATCCCCACCCTATAGTTGTATTAAGACTGGTAGTGATCGTCCCTGAGTCAGCTGATTGACTCGTGTTGAGGCAGCCCATCCCGATTGCAAGGCATTTTCAAGTGTCTGTCCGCCACACCAATCGCCACAAATGACTAGGGGGTGCGGCAACGCTGACCATAGGCACCGATCTGAGATGGGGCGGCAACAAATGGCATAGCGCCAGCGGTGGCTATGCAGAATGCGAAACTCTGAGGCCTGATGAGCGATGATCGTCTGGGCCTGTTGCACTAACAATTGCCCCACTTGATTGAGGTCAGGCAGATCGAGGTGACGCAAGGCGAAATCGGGGCTGCTGTGAATCATCCAAATCGGCCGATCTGCATTTGAAGCCCATGATTTCACGCGGTTGATCAGGCGTAAATCTGGATGATAGGGCAGGGTAAGCAGATCCCAACTGGAGGACGGGTTGCCAGTACTCCTGTTACCATTCGATACTGACTCGCTGGCGATGACAGCGAGACAGGGTGAAAATTGAGCCTGTTCAATTTGAGATAGGGTGCTAGCGGGGAAACCCTGAACCGCCAGCGGTTGAAGGAGTGTCAAGGCTTGAGGCGATGGAATAGCAATCACAACGGCTTGGGCATAGTAGCAATCTGTGCTGCCATCTAAATGGAGTTGCCATAGGGCTTGAGACGAAGGGGCGATCGCCTGAACTCGGTGCTGTTGATAAATCTCTAGCCCTTTGCCAAGGAATTTGGCTACAGCGGTTAGCCCTGTTTGAGACTCATATCGAGTTGATACTGCCATGGGTCTAATCGTCCCATAAGCATCCATCATGCTAGCGGTTCCTGACCAGATATTAAGACAGCTCTGTTGCTCGAGCTGGCAAATCAGGTTACGGGAGCACTCTCCTTGAGGCTCGATAAACGGCAGTCCATGGTTAACGGGACTATGATTAATTCGACGAGTCGCAACTCGCCCACCTAGACCTCGAGACTTTTCCAGGACGATAACCTGGTAGCCAGCATCCTGTAAGCGTCTCGCACATAAAAGGCCAGATAGCCCCGCCCCGATCACCACAACCTCAAAAACGGATGTCATGCGTTTTTTCGCTCATCAATTCAGTAGAATATGGGCAAACCGAATCGAACTCCTGGAGATAGCATGGAATGGACGAACTGAGGGCAGGCTTAGAGCTCGCAACAGAGAGTGAGCTACGCGAGCTGACGGACATCTTATTTTGTCGTCGGCTAAATCCGTTAGACTATGCTCTGGGAGACGATCCCATTCATGTCCAGAGCCAACATCGGCAGGCATGGCTTGACCAATTGGAAGGCCGATTTCGGTATCTGGCAGCAGATGGCATCACAGTATTGCAGAAAAAAACAGGACAGGTGAGCTACCGTCAGGCATTGATTCGGGTATGTCACCATCTGAAAATCTCGTATTCAGAGAGTGTTTCGACAACAGATTTGGAAGCCGAGATTTTCCTTCATATCTTAAGTCGAAGTTGGCAACGTTTGCCGGGCTCGGAACAGCAACATCTCCGGGAGCAGATTCAGCATACAATCTCGCAATCTGCGCTGAATCATAAATTGCCTCTGGCTCTCCAGCGCGATCCACTGGCTTTACTGATCAAAGGAGGAAGTGCCCTGACGTTAAGTGCTGTAATTCGGCCATGGCTGCTGCGAGAGATCGCCCGTCAGTTTGCGTTTCATGCCGCTCGATATCAGGTGGCCCAGCAGGCGCTCCTGAAAGGGGGAACTGCGCTTGCAACCCAACTGCAACACCGAGCCGCAGTGCATATGGCAAGCCGTGGAATGGCTCTTAGTGCAGCTCGCTATGGTTCCGTGCGGACTGTGTTTGCGTTCTTGGGGCCGGCGATGTGGGTTTATTTTTTTGCCGATTTAGGCTGGCGGGCGATCGCCACGAATTATGGACGCGTTATCCCAGTAGTGATAACCCTGGCTCAGATCCGACTGACCCGAAGCAATGATTGGGAAACGGCAATTTGCTGAGGTGAGGCGACTCGGCCATGAGTCAACGGAGTTCAGAAACGTCGTTAAAATATCAAAACACTTGGTCTTAAACGGATGAATCGCTCATTCACACTTTTCTAGATTTCAGAGGGCAACTCGTGTCACAGGACGAGCAAGGGACTAGTTATTACAGCGCACTCAATTTGACATCGTGGGCGACTGCCCAGCAAATTCGGCAATCCTATCGAGAAATGAGCAAGCGTTATCATCCAGATACGACTGACTTGCCGCCTGCGGTTGCCACTGCGAAATTTCAGCAAATTAATGAAGCATATGCAACGTTGAGCAATCCTGAGCGACGTAAAGCCTACGATTTGAAGATTGGCTATTCTCGCATTGCAGTTATCCAGGCACCCGATTATCTCAATCGCCCTATGGCGCGATCGCGTCACGGCTACTCTCGGTCTGCTTATCTTGATCCGACCGATCGCTCCCTATCTCCAGGCGAAATTTTCGCAGTATTTATCCTAGGGCTGACATTTGCCGCGTGTCTGTTACTCGTGATTGCTATTGGCCTAGCTCGGGGTGACTCGGCCTTTCAACCTCTGAGCCAGGCTCACGACCTGCCGATCTCTAATCCCTCCAGCACGGCTCTAGAGCCTGCATTGCACCCCGTTCTAGCTCCATCAATTCTCCCTGAAGCACTTCATCTCAATCAAGAGCAGTCTGTACCTGAAGCTCTGCCCCAAGCAGTGGATTTACCTACTCAGCCTGCTGAACTGCAAGCCCCTTCTGAAGGCTATCCCATGAACGCATCACCGAGATTCTTGCCCGCTGCCCCAGAGTCATAACTCACATGTGGTTGATCTACAGGTGCGGCATCGATGTTCTATTAGCTGATTTGTAAACAATCCTAATGTCTGATTCTGATAGCATGACTTTTCCGTCTGATGATACACCTCTCTACAATCACCCATTGCCAGACATCGAGCAATGGTTGATATCTCAGGGTTGCACCCAAGATCAAAACAATCTTCACTGCTGGCATTTGCAAAAAACTGAGTGGAACGCAGAACTTTGGTTAGACGTTGATTCGCTGACTGTGCGATATATCAATGCGAGTGATGACGGCCATGATATCCAACGCTCGTTCAAATATTCGTTAAGTCGGCGAGATCTAGACGAAGCGATTTTTTCAGGGCCCTAGCGGCCTCTTGCCTCACTGCGGTTTAACGCGGCCAAAGCGGCGATCGCGCTGCTGATAAGCCCATAGGGCCCGGTGGAATTCTGCCCGATCAAAATCAGGCCAAAGGGTGTCTGTAATGTAAAGTTCTGCATACGCTGTCTGCCACAGCAGAAAATTGCTGATGCGCATCTCGCCACTAGTACGAATCAACAAATCAGGATCGCAGGTTCCAGCGGTGTAAAGGTGAGCCTGAAATAGCGTCTCATCAACTGCATCCGGTTGCAGCAGCCCTTGCTGAACTTTGGTAGCGATCGCCCGACAGGCTTGCACAATTTCTTGGCGGCCCCCATAATTCTTGGCAATCGTGAATTGAATGCCCTGATTATGCTCAGTTGCCGCCATTGAATGCTCAATCTGAGCGCGGAGAGAATCGGGAAGGCTTTGCAAATCGCCCACAAAGCGAATGCGAACATTTTCCTGAATCATTTCGTTCAGTTCTTGTTTCAGAACTCGTTCAAATAGAGCCATCAGGAATTCAACTTCTTCTAGAGGTCGGCTCCAGTTCTCAGTTGAAAATGCATACGCCGTGAGCGCTTCAATGCCCCAGTCTTGACAACACCGGAGCAAGGCTTTGAGCGTATCCACTCCCCGACGATGGCCAATGCTCCGTGGCAATCCCTGACGATTGGCCCAGCGCCCATTACCATCCATGATTACGGCAACATGCTTAGGCAGCTGCTCTGGCTTGAGATCAGTGGGCAAGTCACGTAAAACAGTTTGCTTTGCTGTCATTTTCTCTTCCAAGAGTAGGCGTTCCCGCTCCAAGTTAACAGGTTGAATCAGTAGAAATCTAAAAACAAATCAATCTTGAAAATCCCTTTAATGAGGATTTAACAACAACTATTTCTTTCGCCGAAATGCTGACGACAAGAGTCGCACCAACCGAGCAGTTAGAGCAATTCCCTGAGCTCGAATTTGGCGACCTAAACTCCGCAGCTGAGGCGCAACCGCTTCTCGTTCAACCGATTGAGAGAAGCGCTCCCGCAGTAGATCTCGCAGTTTACTGCTGGTCAGAGGGCGATTTAGCACGCCCCGCTCTGCGAGCGAAATTGATCCGGTTTCTTCCGAAACTACCACGCAAACACAATTTTCTACCCGTTCAGTGATGCCCATTGCCGCCCGATGTCGGGTGCCTAACTGGCGAGAGGCAAGCTGTTCTGAAATGGGCAGAATTACACCTGCTGCTACTACTCGAGAGGCCCGAATCAAGACTGCTCCATCGTGTAATAGGGTTGTCGTCTGAAAAATCGTTTGCAGTAGTTCTTTGGAAACTTCAGCGTTGAGCTTGACACCCGGCACAGAGAAATCTCGCTCATCAATTGGGCGACTGGTTTCTAAAATAAGCAACGCACCCGTTCGATTTTGAGAAAGCTCTTTAACTGCATCCACGATTTCATCAATGACGCTATCTGGCTTCGGGATCGCCTCTCGCGACTGCCGAAATAGCTGCATGATTTCACCTCGGCCTAGCTGTTCGAGAAATCGTCGGAACTCAGCCTGGAGAATAAATGCCATCGCTACAGCAGATCCGATGACTAACTTTTCTAAAACAAAACTTAAGAGAAACAGGTCTAACGCGTTGCTCAATGCGGCTGCAAGCATCAGTATGATGAGTCCGCGAATCATCCAGAGGGTGCGGCGCTCACCCACAATCAGTAGCACCATGTAGATCAGTGCTAAGACTAACCCAACATCAACCACATGAACCAGCAAGGACTGAGTCCAGCCGAGGTTTGTCAGCCATTGCTTGAACAGAGATCCCATCTGATTGATTCGGATTAACCTTACAGTCTCGTCAGGAAATTTTGCTCGCTGAGATATCGTCGTGAAGCCAAGAAACTGCTAACCAGTCGGAGTTTTGAGATGCAATGACTGGACGAGGTCGTTAGGTGCATCCACACCTTGACGTGCTCAGAATTCATTGAGTTTCAACGTGCCGAAATTTAGTTTGGCTGCAGGTTATTAATCCCTTAATGGCTGGGCGATTTTAGAGCAAGCGGTTGGGAAGGCGATCGCACCGAATTAAGTCGTGAACCGTTTCACGCTGAATGATGATACTGGCGTCTCCCTGATACACCAATACAGCCGCTGGACGAGAAATGCGATTGTAATTAGATGCCATGCTGTAATTGTAGGCTCCAGTTCCCATTACGACGAGTGTATCGCCCGAACTCGCTGGCGGTAGCTGAGCCTCTTTGATCACGATGTCACCGGATTCACAATGTTTACCGGCGATCGCCAATGACTCCGTCATTGGAGCCGTCATTCGATTAGCAATCAGAGCACGATAATGAGACTGATAGGTAATCGGTCGCGGATTATCTGACATGCCTCCATCAACAGTGAGATACGTTCTAATTCCAGGCACCACCTTTTGGCTGCCCACCGTATAGGCCGTGACGCAAGCTGTGCCAATTAACGATCGCCCAGGTTCGGCTAAGAGCGTCGGCAAGTCTAAGTTCTCAGCTTTGCACGCTACGACGACTGCCTCACAGACCGTCTTGACCCAGGCATCAATACTCGGAGGATCATCGGCCTCGGTATAGCAAATGCCCAGGCCACCCCCAATATCCAACTCAAGTGCAGGCAACCCATACTGCGTTGCCTTAACCAGCCACGCTACCATAACGCTGGGTAAATCGTCATGAGGCTGCAAGTCAAAAATTTGGGAGCCAATATGGGCATGTAGACCTACAAAGTTGAGCTGTGGGGTCTGCTGCAAGAATTGCAAGACTGCATCGATCTGATCTGGGTCAAACCCAAATTTACTATCAAGATGCCCCGTGCGAATGTAGTCATGGGTGTGGCATTCAATGCCAGGGGTAACACGCACCATAAGCCGGACTGGGCGATCGCCAGTAGCTTGCTCAGCTAACCGTGTTAAGTCAAGCCAGTTGTCAGCTACAACTGTAACTCCTGACTCGACGGCCAAGGTCAGTTCACTTAAACTTTTATTGTTTCCATGCATGTAGATGGCGTCAGGCTTGACCCCAGCTTGGAGTGCCGTATAAAGCTCACCCTCTGAGACAACGTCAATACCCAGCCCCTCACTAGCTACGATTGCGCATATCGCTAAGCAATTCCAGGCTTTTGAGGCATACAGCACTCGCGAGTCTCCTGGATAATAGTCAGCAAATGCGGTTCGATACTGGCAACAGGCTTGTCGCAGCGTTTCTTCATCTAAGACATAGAGAGGAGAACCAAATTGCTGAACTAACGTCGGAACATCACAGCCGCCAATCTCTAGATGGTCACTGGCGTTGACCCTAGCCGTCAGCGGTAACAGGCGCTGGTTTGGAGATAGGGGTGTAGAGCTTAAATCAGACAAATAACGAAGCGCTGAATCATAAACCTCCGTAGCAGGAGTCGATACCATTTTTTCTAGGTTCCTCACTCGGTCAGTAATCAATTGGTAAGGGGGTAGTTCTAAACAATCGATGAGTATATGTGCTTTTCCTAGTGTACAATCGAGGACTGCTTAACTCACTAGGTAAGCTATAAAACATTTGATATGACTCTGTTTTTCGTTGTGTTGTCGGAAATGTAATCTGCTAGCGTGAAGTCTCTGGTTCTTAGTTTTCTCACATCAGACTTGGTATCGGCTGCACTGCAGCTTGACCAACTATGCTTGGGTGGCCTTTGGACACTCGACGGATATCAGCGGGAGTTAGATAGCCCCAACAGTGACTTGCTGATCTTGCAGCGCGGCTTTGTTCAGTCCGCTCCCAAGCCAGATCCCGAATCAGCATTACTCGGTATCGCCTGCCTATGGGCGATCGCAGATGAAGCCCATATCACTCTCTTGGCCGTCCATCCCCACTATCGCCGGCACGGGTTAGGCCAGACATTGCTTCACGCTATGCTGAATATCGCAGTAGAACGAAGGCTGGCGTGGGCAACATTAGAGGTACGGGTTTCTAACCAGGCTGCAATTAATCTTTATCGAAAATTTGATTTTCAGACTGTGGGGCAACGGCGGCGATACTATCAAGACACAGACGAAGACGCGCTCATCCTCTGGCACAGTGGACTACAAAATCCCGACTTTATAGACAAGCTGCAGCGGTGGGATCAACAGATCAATCGTCACCTATCTGAGGCAGGTTGGCAGCTTCAGACTTATCCAGCTCTTGCAAAACGTCCAGAACATCTTGACTCGAGGCTCTCATTGTAAAAAATTATGTGTGGAAAATTATTCTGAAGATTCTCAAGAAATGATTAAAGAAAAAGAGATTAATAACCAGCTTTTTCTTAGACTAAGCAGCGTTTAAGAAACGATTAATAGCAATTCTTCTTCCCTAAACGGGTGATGATCCCCGTATTCCCTTGGGTTGTCCGATTGGTGGCACCTGCAAGAGTTGCCTATGCTAGAATCAGCATACCGGCACGCAGCAGGTGATGGAAAAACGCCATGTTTGAACGCTTCACAGAGAAAGCAATCAAGGTAATTATGCTAGCCCAGGAAGAGGCTCGTCGCCTGGGCCACAATTTTGTGGGCACCGAGCAGATCCTCCTGGGTCTCATTGGGGAAGGAACCGGCGTCGCCGCCAAAGTACTGAAATCTATGGGGGTCAATTTAAAAGACGCCCGGATTGAGGTCGAAAAAATTATTGGTCGCGGCTCTGGTTTTGTCGCTGTCGAAATCCCCTTCACGCCCAGGGCTAAGCGTGTTCTAGAGCTGTCTCTAGAAGAAGCACGCCAGTTAGGGCACAATTACATTGGCACAGAGCATTTGCTTTTGGGGCTAATTCGGGAAGGGGAAGGAGTTGCCGCACGAGTTCTCGAGAACTTGGGTGTTGACTTGTCTAAAGTTCGAACTCAAGTTATTCGCATGTTGGGTGAAACTGCTGAAGTTTCCGCAGGTGGAACTCAAGGGCGAACGAAGACGCCGACTTTAGACGAATTTGGTTCAAATCTGACTCAACTAGCCACCGAAGGCAAGTTGGATCCGGTTGTTGGGCGTCAAAAGGAAATTGAGCGCGTTATCCAGATTTTGGGTCGCCGTACCAAAAACAATCCCGTCTTGATTGGTGAGCCGGGAGTAGGTAAAACTGCGATCGCAGAAGGCCTAGCACAGCGCATTGCCAATAACGATATTCCAGACATTCTGGAAGAGAAACGTGTCGTTACGCTTGATATTGGCCTGCTTGTGGCGGGTACCAAATATCGAGGCGAGTTTGAAGAGCGTCTGAAGAAGATCATGGATGAGATTCGCCAAGCCGGAAATGTCATTCTGGTGATTGACGAAGTTCATACGTTGATTGGTGCAGGGGCGGCTGAGGGTGCGATTGACGCGGCGAATATTCTGAAACCTGCGCTGGCGCGGGGTGAACTTCAGTGTATTGGAGCCACAACGCTTGATGAATACCGCAAGCATATTGAACGCGATGCTGCTTTAGAGCGCCGCTTCCAGCCAGTGATGGTCGGAGAACCCTCGGTCGATGAGACGATTGAAATTCTTCATGGTCTCCGTGATCGTTATGAGCAGCATCACAAGCTGAAGATTTCGGATGCGGCGTTGGAAGCAGCTGCTAAACTATCTGATCGGTACATTTCTGATCGCTATCTGCCAGATAAAGCCATTGATCTAATTGATGAGGCAGGCTCCCGAGTTCGCCTCATCAATTCTCAGCTGCCGCCTGCAGCTAAAGAGCTAGATCGTGAATTGCGGCAGGTTCTCAAAGACAAAGATGATGCTGTCCGAGCCCAGGACTTTGATCGTGCTGGTGAATTGCGCGATCGCGAAATGGAGATCAAAACTGAGATTCGGGCGATCGCTCAGAGCAAAAAAACTGAGTCAACGAATGGAGAAGATCCTTCTCCGATTGTCGATGAAGAAGACATTGCTCATATTGTCGCATCTTGGACAGGTGTTCCTGTCAACAAGCTAACCGAGTCTGAGTCTGAAAAGCTGCTGCATATGGAGGACACCCTCCATCAGCGACTAGTCGGACAGGAAGAGGCGGTCAAAGCTATTTCCCGGGCTATTCGTAGGGCACGGGTGGGGCTTAAGAGTCCAAATCGTCCCATTGCAAGTTTTATCTTCTCTGGGCCAACGGGTGTGGGTAAGACTGAGCTTGCTAAGTCTCTTGCCACTTATTTCTTTGGTTCCGAAGACGCCATGATCCGTCTTGACATGTCGGAATACATGGAGAGACACACTGTTTCCAAGCTCATCGGATCACCACCAGGATACGTTGGCTATAACGAAGGCGGACAACTGACCGAGGCTGTTAGACGTCGGCCTTACACGGTTGTCTTATTTGACGAAATTGAGAAGGCGCATCCTGATGTCTTCAACATGCTTCTGCAAATTCTTGAGGATGGCCGGCTGACTGATGCGAAAGGGCGAACAGTTGACTTCAAAAATACTCTGCTGATCATGACCTCCAATATCGGATCTAAGGTCATTGAAAAAGGAGGCAGTGGTCTGGGCTTTGAGTTCTCAGCTGAAAATCAGGCTGATGCTCAATATACTCGGATTCGTTCGTTGGTTAATGAGGAACTCAAGCAATACTTCCGCCCAGAGTTTCTCAATCGTCTGGATGAGATTATTGTCTTCCGTCAGCTGACCAAAGACGAAGTTAAGGAAATCGCCGATATCCTTCTCAACGAGGTGTTTGGTCGCTTGACTGAACAGGGCATTACGTTAGAGGTGACTGAGCGCTTTAAGGATCGTCTGGTTGAAGAAGGGTTTAATCCCAGTTATGGGGCACGTCCACTTCGTCGGGCTATCATGCGCTTACTTGAGGACTCTCTAGCCGAAGAGATTCTTTCGGGTCGCGTTCAAGAGGGCGATGTTGCAACCGTTGACGTCGATGAGGATGGTAAAGTTCAAGTTTCTCGTGGGGAGCAGAGAGAGTTGCTTCCTCAAGCTGCCGAATAGCATTCATGCCTCCGGTTAGTTTCGACAACTAGTAGATAGAGGTGGGAAAACATTCCCACCTTTTTTATTCAGAAATTTAGCCGCTAAAGTTATTGAATTTAGAAAGTAGGAAGTTTTAGACCTTGAATAGGCATACTACTTGACCTATATCATTAATGTCCCTAACCCTTCCCAATACATGGATATAGGATAGGTTAGGGATAAAAGCTCAAAATTCTGCTATGGAAACCTAGGCGATTAGCGACGATGATGGCGGATCAGAAACATGTTGTTCTGCTCTGCTTCCCAGTTCGTCTGGCTGAATTGCCACCCGCTGGATTCTGGCACCCACATTTTCTAGCTTCTCAGCAAGTGTCTCATACCCTCGATCGAGATGGTGCAGACCTTGGATTGTTGTCATGCCTTCTGCGGCCAAACCAGCTAAGACAAGTGCTGCAGATGCACGCAAGTCAGTTGCAACTACAGGAGCACCAGACAGCACCGACACTCCTCTGATGATTGCATTGCTACCTTTGACCCGAATGTCGGCCCCCATCCGATTAAGTTCTGCCACATGACGCAAGCGGTTCTCAAAAACAGTTTCGGTAATCACGCTATTTCCATGACTGACTGTGAGTAACGCCATAAACTGAGCTTGCATGTCAGTTGGAAAGCCAGGAAACGGTAATGTCTCGATGTCTGTTGCAACAAGTGAGCCAGATGGTAAGACACGCAGTCGGTTAGGTGCATCGATTCTGACATCTGCCCCAATAGCTCGCAGCTTAGAAATCACAGCTGTCAGGTGATCAGGAATCACAGGTGAGAGGCTCAATTCGGAGCGGGTGATTGCCCCGGCAGCCAAAAACGTTCCTGCTTCAATCCGATCGGGAATGACGCTGTAATCTGTCGTGTGAAGACTAGGAACACCTGAAACAACTATTGTCTTAGTGCCTGCACCTCGAATTTTAGCCCCCATGGCTCGGCAGAAGTTCGCTAGATCGATGACTTCTGGCTCTTGAGCTGCATTCTCAAGAATCGTTTCACCTTCGGCTAGGGTGGCTGCCATCATCAGTGTTTCTGTCGCGCCGACACTAGGATAATCCAAATAGACCTTAGCACCCTGAAGTCGCTTCCGACTGCCTTTCACGTAGGCATGCACTGTGCCATGGTCGATTTGCACATCTGCTCCCATTGCCTGCAAGCCGCGAACATGTAAATCGACAGGACGGGCTCCAATCGCGCATCCTCCAGGCAGTGGAATGCGTGCGACTCCTAAGCGAGCTAGAAGTGGCCCAATTACAAAAAAGCTGGCTCTGAGCCTACTGACCAGCTCATACGGGGCTTTTGATTGGCCGATATGACTAGCGTTGATATCAAGAATGTCATCGTGGTGATGAAGTTCAACTCCTAACGACGACAAAATATCGCCCATGCGGGCCACGTCTACAAGGGAAGGCACGTTGCGAATTCGGCAATCTTGAGGACAGAGCAGGGCTCCTGCCATAATTGCTAGCGCTGAATTTTTCGCTCCACTGATTTTGACGTGCCCAGATAGCGGAGAGCCACCCCAAATATGTAATACGGAGGTGTCTTCTTCAGGTATGGAATAGGGACTGGATGAACCGAGAGAAAGATTAATGGGTCTGTCCTCCAGAACGAACTAAGGTTGGGCTTGAAAATGGACAAATTTGGTTTAGATTTTACCGGAAAGTAAAATAAGTCTACGACCTTATCTAAGGGATGTTAACTCGCAATTATGTTTTAGCAGACGCATTTCAGCAAATATGTTTAAGATTGTTTAACGACTAGCCAAGATTTGCAAGAGCCCCTTGACTGATGAAAGTGATTAAGACATTATGAAAAACTGCAGTCTTAAATTCAGGCTGTTCGCGGAACTGGCGGAATTGGTAGACGCGCTAGATTCAGGTTCTAGTGTCTGCAAAGACTTCCGGGTTCAAGTCCCGGGTTCCGCATTGAGTAGAGAGCCTCGATATGGGCAAGCTGGCACGTGCAGGTTGTATAAATGATGCTGCTGACAAGCTTGCAAAATCCGTTTGTGAAAGGTCTGAGGAAACTTCATCGGCCTCGCGATCGCCACCAGCAGCAGCAGTTTTTGTTGGAAGGAACTCACCTCCTTGAGGAGGCATTGTCAGCTCAGTGGCCGCTAGTGGCTCTCTGTCATACGATTGATTGGCGATCGCGCTATCCTGCTCTATGGATGCAAGCCACGGCTAGAGTTCAGCGAACTGAGGTGGTGAGTGATGAAGTGTTGAGGGCGATCGCCACCACCGTCCACCCAGATGGAGTAGTGGCGGTGGCAAAGCGACAGGCTCCGTGTCAGGCGGTGAGCCATGCGATTAATCTGGGCATTGCGTTAGATGCACTCCAAGATCCAGGAAACTTGGGAGCCATCATTCGCACTGCAGCAGCCGTTGGAGTTGATGGACTATGGCTAACTGATAATAGTGTCGATTTAGATCATCCTAAAGTCTTGCGATCGTCAGCAGGGCAGTGGTTTAGGCTTCCGATGACTACAACCTGTGATTTGCAGGCTGATATTGACCAATTTCAGGCTCAGGGCATTCAAGTCGTCGCCACCTTACCGACAGCTCACCAATCGTATTGGGATCTAGACTTAACTCATCCCTTGGTGATTCTTATGGGCAATGAAGGAGCAGGGCTATCCCCAGACCTAGCCAAACGAGCTGATATCCAGTTGCGAATTCCTCTAGCTGCTGAGGTGGAGTCACTCAACGTGGCGATCGCCGCTGCACTGATTCTCTATGAAGTCAAGCGACAGCATCACCAAGCTGCGAATTCCTCTTACTCTACTCTAACTCCTGAGTTTGGATAAACTGCTCAATATCGGCAGCAGCAGCCTCCAGTGCACGCATAGAATCAAGATTTTCGTCAGCACCAGATTGAGATAGCGTCACCGTCCCAGGCTGGCAGTTGTCAGGCTTGAGCCTGGGAGACAAGTTTGACCTCGTGACTGAGCAATCGCCTGAATTTGACTCGTCGTGTTGATGATGGGTAAGCTGACGTTCCAGAAGCTCTAGCGATTCTATAAACTGTCGTGCAGCGAAATGACGTTGCTTATAATTTCGATCGTTCATCGTGACCGACTCCCGCATCAACGACAATAGATAACCGGGTAACTGCGCCTGAGTAGCACTCTTCCCAGATATTCTGATATAGAATTCCCAATTCAAACGGAATTGGACTCAAAAATTCTGCTTAACACAAACCCAGACGCCAAAACAGCCTCTTCTGGGCTTGCGTGTGAAGTAAACTTACGATGCAACCCATTGAAATTGTACTTTGAACTGACTCGCCCAAAATCGCTACACTAAGTTTCAGGTTCATACTAGGGTTCAAACTAGAACCCACACTGAATCATCATGTCCATGGTGAATAGTTTTAAGCTTAATAGCTTGGTTTTATCAAGTTTACCCATCAAGTTTATGAGAGGAGTTGTCTAACGAGCCAACTCCAGTTGAAAATTAGACAGGGCAGTTCATACAGGACGAATTACGTGAGCGAAGGATTTGATTACGACCTAGTCATCATTGGTGCAGGAGTGGGAGGGCATGGAGCCGCTCTGCACGCCGTCAGCAGCGGACTCAAAACGGCTATTATCGAAGCCGCAGACATGGGTGGAACCTGTGTCAACCGGGGCTGTATCCCCTCAAAGGCACTGTTGGCAGCCTCAGGTCGCGTCCGAGAGTTGCAGAATGCACCCCACTTAAACGCATTGGGCATTCAAGTAGACCATGTGACGTTCGATCGGCAGGCTATTGCCGATCATGCGAGCAACCTCGTGAACAAGATTCGCGGAGACTTAACCAACAGTCTTGATCGCCTTAAAGTTGATACGATTCGGGGCTGGGGCAAAATTGTCGAGCCTCAAAAAGTCTCAGTCGTGACCGAGTCAGGTGAACGCATTGTGACGGCACAAGACATTATTTTAGCTCCGGGTTCGATTCCGTTTGTCCCACCAGGAATCGAGCTTGATGGCAAAACCGTCTTCACCAGCGATGATGGCCTGAAGCTAGATTGGCTGCCTTCTTGGATTGCGATTATTGGCAGCGGCTACATTGGGTTAGAGTTTTCAGATATTTACACTGCCTTAGGGTGTGAAATCACGCTGATTGAGGCGCTAGACCAGTTGATGCCAGGGTTCGATCCAGATATTGCCAAACTGGCTCAGCGGGTGCTGATTGCTCCTCGGGACATTGAAACCAAAGTTGGAATGCTGGCTAAGCGCGTGATCCCCGGCTCTCCCGTTGTCATTGAGCTGGCTGACGCTCAGACTAAAGATGTAGTTGAAGTGATGGAAGTAGATGCTTGCTTAGTCGCTACCGGGCGCATTCCAGCAACGAAAAACCTGGGGTTAGAGACGGTTAGGGTTGAGCCCGATCGCCGAGGCTTTATTGCCGTCAATGATCAGATGGCGGTTTTACGGGATGGACAGCCTGTTCCTCATCTCTGGGCAATTGGAGATGCTACAGGCAAAATGATGCTGGCTCATGCGGCATCTGCTCAAGGTATTGTGGCGATTGAGAATATCTGTGGGCGATCGCGCCAAGTCGATTATCGCAGCATTCCAGCTGCCGCATTTACCCATCCTGAAATTAGTTTTGTGGGGATGACAGAGCCTGCTGCTAGAGATTTGGCTAAGGCAGAGGGCTTTGATGTCGCAGTCGTGCGGTCATATTTTAAGGGTAACTCCAAGGCGATCGCTGAAGGTGAAACCGATGGAATCGCTAAAGTAATTTATCGAGCCGATACGGGCGAAGTACTTGGAGCCCACATTATGGGACTGCACGCGTCTGATTTAATTCAAGAGGCCGCCAATGCGATTGCGGAGCGCCGTTCGATTCATGAATTAGCCTATCTCGTGCATACCCATCCGACACTCTCTGAAGTGCTCGACGATGCGTATAAACGAGCATTGAAGGTTTAGCTCGGCGCATCAGGCACATCAGAGCGGATTGGACTATCTTGATAGGGAATCCCCATGCCGTTAAGGCAGAGCTATATTCATCTAACCACTTTGACAATTGGTCTTAATTGACTGTTGGTTTATCACTGCTGAGAGGATCATGCAAATTCGCCGCCGCCCTCCTAACCCAGCTATTCGCGTTAAACATCTCCACTACCAGGTTAATAATGTCCCAGATGCGTCACCCCGTCATATTCTGGAAGAAATTGTCTGGCATAAGGAGACAGAAGTTGAACAGTTGCGGGAGCGCGTTCCGCTGATAAAACTGCAGCAGCAAGTCGAGGGTGCTCCACCACCGAAAGATTTTGTTAGCGCGTTGCGCCAGGGCAAGACCCACCCTGCTCTGATTGCAGAAGTCAAAAAGGCATCCCCTAGTAAAGGTGTGATTCGGGATGAGTTTGATCCGGTGGCGATCGCCCGCTCTTACCAAGATGCAGGGGCGTCATGCATTTCAGTGCTAACGGATAGCAAATTCTTTCAGGGCAGTTTTGACTATCTCCAAACTATTCGTCAAGCTGTTGAAGTGCCGCTGCTTTGCAAAGACTTTCTGATTTACCCGTATCAAATATATTTAGCACGGGCTTGTGGAGCAGATGCAGTGCTGCTGATCGCAGCAATTTTATCTGACAGAGATCTAGAATACTTTGTCAAAATTACCCATGCGCTGGGAATGGCCGCGTTAGTGGAAGTTCATACGCTAGCGGAGCTTGATCGAGTGCTGGCAATTGATGGTGTCACTCTGATTGGCATTAACAACCGCAATCTGCAAGACTTTACCGTCAATTTACAAACGACTTGTCAGCTTTTAGCTGCTCGCAAGCACCAAATCCAAGACCGGAATATGCTTATTGTGAGTGAATCAGGGATTCATACCTCTAGTGATCTGAGCGAATTGCGTGAAGTGGGCACTCAAGCGGTGTTGGTTGGAGAATCGCTGATGCGATGCCCTGATCCGGGTGAGGCAATCGGACTACTGTTTGTTTCTTCTCCTTGACTCATACTCTCTAGACGATTGAGGGCTAGTATGAAGGCTGATAGATATTCTCTTGTTCTTGATTCGGATTTCTCAAACACACATGGAGCCGATTCCTCTCCCGTCTCACATTCACTATGAGCTATTGCTGCAGCTCCTAGAACGCCAGACCATGTTTGCTGTAGGACAGCGATCGCCTCAACAAGCTCAGGTTCATCAGCTGATTGCAACCTTGCGGAAAGCGTTAACATTGCAGAAACAGCTTGAAGAGAGCTGTGAACGTGCTAATTTGCCGATTGGGTATCGCTGGTCGGTGAGTGCATCAGAAGATGCTCAATCGATCCTGGCACCTGATGCGCCAATTCATTGAGCGATCTCTTTCAAGTTAATGTTTACGGGTTAGATCGTAGACTTGTGATCATATGAATCAGGCAGGGGCGTGGCGTTCCACGTCCCTGTTTAGCATTGGAAAGATAACGCAGGCAACGACTAGAGCAGATATAACAGCAAAAACAAGATAATCCAAATCACATCGACAAAGTGCCAATATAGCTCGGCAGCCTCGACGCCAAAATGGTTCTCACTCGAATAATGAGCTTGAGCGCGCGATCGCCACAGCACCGCCAAAATCAGGCATAGCCCGAAAAAGACATGCAGGCCGTGAAATCCTGTAAGCACATAGAATGTGCTGGCATAAAGATTGGTTTTGAGGCCAAACTCCAGATTGCTATACTCAAACAGTTGACCTGCCAAGAAAATAGCCCCCATTAGAGCCGTCACCCCAAACCAGATGCGGAGACCTCTAGCATCACTGCTCGACTTCACCGCAGCATTGCCTTTATGCATAACAAAGCTGCTAGAAATCAAGATCAGCGTATTGATGCCAGGAAGCAGCAGCTCTCGCTCTGGAGTGCCTTCTGGAGGCCAAACTGGTGAAACAGCACGAAAGGTCAGATAAGCCAGAAATAACCCAGCAAAGATCATGCTCTCTGCTACCAAAAAAACAACTAACCCAAACATGCGGTGATCAGGATGACCTTCATGCGGTACGGCAACAGCCTGATGATGATAGTTTAGTTCGGCTTTCGCCGGATCAATCGTTGAACCTTGCATAAGTTCCTAGAAATGAACGACAACACAGGCTGTTTCAGCCTCATCCTTCAGTCAGAGCGGGCTCTTGGCCACCAGACACCTCAATTTTTCGCTCATGAACACCATACTCATAGGGGCCAGTCACAAGCACGGGCACGCTATCAAAGTTTTCAATCGCAGGTGGAGATGAGGTTTGCCATTCTAACGTGAGTGCCCGCCAAGGGTTGGCCTCCGCTTTAGGCCCCTTCATCCAGCTCCAGACGGCATTAATTAAAAATGGCACTGTCGAAACTGCCAAGATATACGAGCCAACTGTACACAGCATATTTAAGTCGGCAAACTTAGGATCGTATAGAGCAATGCGTCGATTCATGCCCAACAGCCCGAGCTCATGCATCGGCATGAAGGTCAGATTCATGCCAATGAACGTTAGCACAAAGTGAATGCGCCCCCAAGTTTCATTCATCATGTGCCCTGTCATCTTGGGAAACCAATGATAAATTGCGGCATAAATCCCAAAGACACTGCCGCCAAACAAGACGTAGTGCAGGTGCGCGACAATAAAATAAGTATCATGGACGTGGATATCAAATGGCACTGACGCGACCATAACGCCACTAATGCCGCCAATGACAAATACGGCCACAAACCCAATTGCAAACACCATGGCACTATTGAGCCGAAGCTTGCCGCCCCAAATGGTCGCCAACCAGCCAAATACCTTGATCCCAGTTGGCACTGCGATAATCATTGTCGTCACCATGAAAAACATTCTCAGCCATGCTGGCGTACCGCTGGTAAACATATGGTGGGCCCAGACAATCAGCCCCAAAAAGCTAATAGCCAGACTCGAATAGGCGATCGCCCGATAGCCAAAAATGGGCTTCCGTGAATGGACGGGTAAAATATCTGAAATTGCTCCAAACAGCGGCAACACCATAATGTAAACCGCTGGATGCGAATAGAACCAAAACATGTGTTGGTACACAATGGGATCCCCACCCCCGGTTGGGTTGAAGAAGGCAGTGCCAGCCAACAGGTCAAACGCCAACAAAATCAAAGCTCCAGCCAGAACGGGTGTACCAATCAAAATCAAGCCCGCTGCTGATAACATGGCCCAGCAAAACAGCGGCATATCATTGATGCCCATTGATGGCACCCGCATCCGCAAAATAGTCACTAAGAAATTAATAGCTCCTAAAATGGACGATGTTCCAAGGGTGAGCAAGCTAAAGATCCAGATTCCCTCTCCCACCTTGCCTGTCATCAGACTCAATGGTGGATATGATGTCCATCCTGCTTGGGGTGCTTCTAAGAAAAAGCTCCCCACTAGCGTGATCCCTGCAGGAATAATCAGCCAGAAGGCAAGAGCATTCATCCTGGGGAATGCCATATCTTTTGCCCCAATCATCAACGGGATCAGGTAATTGGCAAGTCCTGCACCTGCTGGAATAATCCATAAGAAGATCATGATCGTCCCATGCATGGTGAGCAAGTTGTTATAGAGCTCAGGGGTGACAAAATCGACCGCTGGGGTTGCCAGTTCAGTCCGCATCGCGGTTGCCAGTGCCCCACCCACCAGATAAAACACGAAGGACGTCACTAAGTATTGGATACCAATTACCTTGTGATCGGTGTTAAAGGTGAAATAATGCCACCACTTGCGTTCTTCATGCTCAGCGTGAGAGTCGGCATGAGCTGAAGGCGTCGTGGATTTCAAATCTGCTTGTGTCATAGCTTCATTGGATAGCAAGTGTCTTCAGAATTAAGAATTGAGGAATGTCGCTCTCCGCGTCATGTCCTGCGCCCGGTCAACCTGCTGCAACCGGGTGCTCCGTGAATGCCACCCGCGTTTCAGTCAGGTGCGTCATTATGCAGACGGAGTCTCAGATAGATGGGAAGAGTGGGCTGCTTGATTAGCTGGAACAGCATCGAAACTTAGTGCATCCGGTTGCAGTAACTCAATCACCCGAGAAGAATCGATGCCCATTTGACTGACATAAGTATCAAGACGCTCGCTAGGCGTGCGAGGTTCAAGAGGCAGTTGAGCGATCGCTTCTCCGTTCTCTTGAGCTGCAATCTGTGACTGCAGCCATGCGTCGTAATCATCTTGAGAATGAACATAAAGCTTCGTCACCATCGCGCCGTGATAAGCACCGCAGAGTTCGGCACAGATGACCGGATATTCACCTACGAGACGCGGGGTAAAGCGCAATTCAGCATCACGTCCTGGGATCGCATCCTGTTTCAGCCGAAATTCTGGCAGCCAAAACGCATGCAACACATCCTGTGCTGTGATGTTGAGCTTGATATCTTGGCCGACAGGCAAATGGAGATCGCCCGAAATGACTCCACTATCTGGATATGTAAAGATCCAAGCATACTGTAACCCCTTCACATCGACCGTCAGATCGGGTGCTACTCCATTTTCACCCGGTGAAGCACCAACTCCGACAGCGAGATGCTGATGGTGTGGCTTTAGAGAGTGAGTTGTGCCCAACAGCGGCGTCGGCACATCGTCACCTGGGAGCATAGCTATCTGCATTTGCACTGGATCCGACGAGGCATCAGGATCAAAGCCGCCCAACTCGTTGTAGACCTCAAAGCTGTAGACCGAAATAATCAGAACAATGACAGCCGGAATCGCAGTCCAAACGATTTCTAGAGAAACATTGCCATGAATGGGGGGCCCATCCTCATCATCGCCAGGGCGTTGACGAAACTTAATCACCATATAGATGATGATGCCTTCAACTAGCAAAAAAAGGCCGACTGACACCGTCATCATGGTGTTGAACAACCCGTCTACAAGCCCTGCCTCATCAGAAGCTGCAACGGGCAATAGGCCATGATTTTGTCCGTACCACAAGCTCACCAGGGTCAATAGGATACCCGCGAGCATTGCCAGGATGTTGCTTGGAATTTTCACAGCGAGTTCGCAGAGTCCAACGTTAGAGTTTCACATCTACTACGTTAAGACAGCAATTTACTCCTGACAGGAATCACTATGAACATCTGATGGTTTTTTAGGTATTTCTTTATGATTCATCCTCCAAAATCAATTATTTCTAGGAAACAGCCGAATCAATCGCTCAAAAATATATCGTTTTGTAACAAATCTGTCATGACATGCAATGTAGTCTCGGGGCTGTGCAAAGAAAAAGCACCTCACAATCCGAAGAAAACCCTAAAGCTTTCGGCTCAATCCCAATGAAGTCATTAGAGTAGAGATCATGTAGGGCTCTCAATTTAGGTTTGAGTTTGTGCTTTACAATTTGTTGCCAACTTTATATTTGGGTGTGGCTAATCCTTATAGCGACCTCGACTCCCGCCGTTCTCTAGAGGCGAATGGGCATTGTGGCTCCAAGTTGTTCGGAGTAGATGCTTTGATTGGGCTGTCCAAGAGGTTCAAGCTCAGAACAGCCTACAGAATTGATTTATGGCCTTTAGCGGGAAGAGTGCCGGATCAGTGGATCGTTATCGATGAATCTGTCGAATTCTTTAATTTTCCTGCGGATTGTAGTTAGAGTGTCTAACGCTCCAAAGCTTCTAACGGTTTTATGAATAGGGTTTTTAGGGTTGTCCTACTCTATCTTTAGACCTGTTGCATTGGATTTATCGCCCCCTAGTTCTCTGTCAAATGTTGAACGATGCCTTTACAAGGAGATCCAGCCAATGGCTGATTCTGCTCTCAAGATTGATTCCCATTCATTGGCCTCGACTGCTCACGCGAATGTATCTCAGACCTTGTTAATGAGGCGTGCTCAGGTGCGCATTCGTAAGCTGGTTTGGAAAATTGCGATCGCCACGTTTGTGCTAATGGCCATTGGTAGCGCTACGCGGGTGATGAATGCTGGACTTGCCTGCCCGGATTGGCCGCTGTGCTACGGCACGTTGTTCCCAGCTCAGCAGATGAACCTTCAAGTCTTTTTAGAGTGGTTTCATCGGCTGGATGCCGCGCTAATTGGGCTGATGACGCTTGTTCTGGTGGGACTCAGTGTGGGGCAGCGACGGCTCTTGCCAGCATGGTTGCCTTGGGTCACGACACTAGCGCTAGGACTGGTTTGTTTCCAGGGAGCTTTGGGTGGCCTGACGGTCACTGAACTGCTGCGATTTGATATCGTTACAGCGCATCTGGGCACGGCGCTTTTATTCTTTGTGACCCTGTTAATCATGGGTACGGCGTTATTGCCTAGTTTCTCTCCATCTGAACAAACCGAAGGGTTTGCGAGTCGAGGATTAGTATGGACTGGGTTGACCGCAGCGATCTTGGTTTATGGACAGAGTCTTTCAGGCGGATTAGTCGGCTCTCAGTGGGCATTACATCAGTGTCTTTCGTTGATGCACTTCTGTACCGTTATGAATAGGCATGTAGTCGGCGTTATTCCTACAAGCCTGTCTGTCTTGGCACTTGTGATCTGGGCATGGCGATCGCCCCATTTGCGAGTTTCACTTCGTCATCTGGCCTTTGGAGTGGGCAGCTTATTACTCATGCAGATTAGCTTGGGGATCGCTACGTTTCAGCTCCATCTCCAGGTTGAGCTTTTAACCGTATTGCACCAGGCGATCGGGGCTGCATTGCTGGGTACTCTGGTTTGTTTTACTAACCTAGCCTGGCGTGATCGTTCTCACCCAATTCGGTCTTATCCTGCCCCTGTCAAAACGGCTGAATCGACACCTCCTCTATCGTCTTACTAGCGTAATCATCGAAGGTTAGACACCAGGATATTTAACTAATGCACGAAACACTTTTGACTAACGCCCCTCGTCATCACCAGAATTTTTTGCAGGTCATTCATAGTTACTGGCAGCTAACAAAACCCAAGATCATTCTGCTGTTGCTGATTACGACCGCAGGCAGCATGTGGATTGCAGCTAGGGGAGAGGTTGATCCCGGCTTGGTTCTCATGACGTTAATTGGCGGTACGTTGGCAGCCGCATCTGCCAATACAATCAATTGTCTATACGATCGCGACATCGACTATGACATGGAGCGCACGCGCAATCGCCCGTTACCATCAGGTCGAGTGCAACCGCGTGATGCCCTGATCTTTGCGATCGCCCTTGCTGTCATTTCTTTTTCATTGCTTACGGGCTTTGCCAATTTGCTCAGTGCATTGCTAGCCATGTCGGGGATCGTCACCTATGTGCTGGTTTACACACACTGGCTCAAGCGACACAGTACACAAAATATTGTCATTGGTGGAGCCGCAGGCGCTATTCCTCCCTTGGTCGGTTGGGCAGCAGTCACGGGTGAATTAAGCTGGGCTGCCTGGGTGCTGTTTGCCATCATTTTTGTGTGGACGCCGCCTCATTTCTGGGCGTTGGCGATGATGATTCGCCAGGATTATGCCAAGGTGGGTGTGCCGATGTTGCCTGTTGTCAAAGGTGAAGCATTGACCGCGCAGCAAATCTGGATTTACACACTTACATTAATTCCGGTTTCGCTGCTCCTGGTTTATCCGTTAAGAGTTATGGGACTTGTCTACACTGGCACAGCTTTAGTCTTAGGGGGAGTGTTTGCGAGTAAAGCGTGGTTCTTGATGCAAACCCCCACTGATCAGCAACTCGCGCGATCGCTGTTTAAATATTCCATCTTGTATATGATGCTTCTATGCACGAGCATGGCCATTGACAGCTTACCTGCAACGCAAGCATTATCGGCAACTCTAACTGCTCATCTCAACACTCTGCTTAGTTCTGTGACGAGTGCGGTGTGAATGCATCAACGAGCTGATTCAACACGACTGCTCACCTGGCTTGAAGAGTCAAGAGAATTCTCACATCCTGCCATCATCGACCCATGGAAGACTAGAATAAAGATTGAGATTTATGTCAATCTTCTAAGGAGTTTGCAGATATGACTCCTGCTGTCTTAATTGAAAAGCTGCAAAAGCGCTACGGTTCGGTAGATGCGGTGAAAAACATTTCACTGCAGATTGAGTCAGGTGAAATTTTTGGCCTGCTAGGGCCAAATGGAGCAGGCAAGACAACCACCCTGCGCTGTTTATGCACGTTAGCTGAGCCTGACGAGGGGCGGCTAGAAGTGTCAGGCATTTCGGTCGTCGATTATCCTAAGGCTGTCCGACAGCGCCTAGGCTATGTTGCTCAAGACGTTGCGATCGATAAAGTGCTGACGGGTCGAGAACTGCTGCAGTTGCAAGCCGCGCTCTACCATCTTTCGCGCTCAGCTACAGGCGATCGCATCGATAAAATGGTTCATTTGCTGGGTCTAGAGGAGTGGATTGATCAACGGAGTGGTACCTATTCTGGAGGCATTCGCAAGCGACTCGATCTGGCGGCGGGGCTACTCCATCAGCCTGATGTCTTAGTGCTTGACGAGCCTACGGTAGGGCTGGATATCGAAAGTCGCGTGGCCGTATGGGACTTTTTGCGTCAGCTTAAAGCAGATGGAACGACGATCCTGATCACGAGTCATTATCTGGAAGAAATCGATGCCTTAGCCGACCGGGTCACGATCATCGATGATGGCGTTGTGATTGCAGATGGTACGCCTTCACACCTAAAAGACCAGATTGGGGGCGATCGCATTACTCTACGTCTTCGAGAATTTACGCCTGACTCCGAGGCCGAACAAGCTCGACTCATGCTTCAGTCCTTAGCGTTTGTCCAAGATGTCATCATCAATGAAGCCCAAGGAAATTCGCTCAATCTCGTTGTTGATGCACAAAGTGACGCACTGACGATGGTTCAGCAGGTGCTAAAAGAAGCTAATTTGCCGATATTTGGCATTTCTCAAGCTCGCCCTAGCCTAGATGACGTCTACCTTGCTGCGACTGGTCGCACCTTGATAGATGCAGAACTTGCTTCTGCCGGAGCGCGAGACCCTAAAGCAGAACGAAAGCAAAATATGCGATAGGGTGCTCAAAGGGGCGATCGCCTCTTTTCGTTGTTCGATTAGTAGTTCAATGAATGAGCCCACATAGGCTACACCCAATTACCAGACTTGATCCTGAGCCTATATTAAAGCAACGTATTAAATCCACTTTGATCGAGGGGAACTGAACCATGAGTCAGACCATCACACCACCTCCCAAGAATCTAGCTCCGACCCAACGTCAAGCTCCAACTGGGGCGATCGCTCTGCGGACACCGGGTGTCTTTTCTGGAGAGTTTTTTCAAGAAACTTTAGCTCTCACTCGACGGCTGTTCATTCAGCTCCAACGCCGACCCAGTACTCTGGCCGCAGGAGTGATTCAACCCCTAATGTGGTTAGTCCTATTTGGCGCGTTATTTCAAAACGTGCCGCCAGGGTTATTTGGCGAAAGCCAAAACTATGGCCAGTTTCTGGGGGCAGGCGTGATCGTGTTTACGGCCTTTGGCGGCGCACTCAATGCTGGATTGCCTGTCATGTTTGATCGTGAGTTTGGCTTTCTCAACCGCCTGTTAGTTGCCCCGCTAGCGTCGCGTTTTTCAATTGTGCTAGCGTCCTCCATTTTTATTGCGACGCTGAGCCTGATCCAAACTGCTGTGATTGTGACAGCATGTGCGTTTATTGGCTCGGGTTTGCCCAGCCTAATGGGATTGGCACTTGTCGCTAGCATTGTCTTGCTCTTAGTCATTGGCGTTACGGCGATCAGTCTAGGTCTCGCGTTTGCACTTCCGGGTCACGTCGAGCTGATTGCGGTCATTTTTGTGACTAACCTGCCGCTATTATTTGCAAGCACGGCCTTAGCTCCCCTTTCATTCATGCCTGTCTGGCTCCAGTGGGTGGCATCGCTGAATCCATTAAGCTACGCGATTGAGCCGATTCGATATGTTTATACCCATACAGACTGGTCTTTGACAAGCATTGTAATGCAGGCTCCCTTTGGAGAGGTCACGTTGGGTAGTGCCATGCTGGTTTTGGTTGGGTTTTCAGGGCTCGCCTTTGTCAGCATTCGTTCCCTGTTACAGCGTGCGTTTGCCTGATGTGTGTTTGTAGGACTGGAAACACTTAGTTGGGTTTTTCAAGTGATACGGCAGGGAGCATGATCGGTGATGAGACCGTCATGATTGAAGTATCATGAAAGTGAACCTAATTCAATTAATTTGGAGAGGCTATGCCATTAATGTCAGTCTTCATGTCAGTGCCAAAAATTGTTGCGGGCTTCGTTGCTGTCTCTGCGATCGCTAGCTCTAGTTTCTTAGTGATGGCAAACGGGGCGATCGCCCAGCAAGCGTCTACAGTGGATCCACTTGAGGATCTGCGGACGAGCGATACAGATTCTGATCCATTTTCTGGCTCCAGTAGTCAAGCTGATATTTATAACCTGATGCATCGGCTAATGTTGAACAACGGAACTACGTTGGATCAGTTCAGTCGTCAGCAAAGTGAAAACTTGGGAACGGCAGCTGAAGATTTCCGTAGCCGGCAGCGGAATCTGCTGCTTCAGTCTGAGTCAGAAGCTAGCCTAGAAACTGATTCTTCTAGCGAATCCGAAACTTATTAAACTGTTCTACTTGATTATGGTTGTGCCACTTCTGCACACGCGATATGGCCACATCACGGATTGAACATATCTTGACGTTTTGGTTTGGCGATTCGCCTGTTGACAGTGATATCTATAGGCAGCGCCGTAAGCTCTGGTTTGGTAAGCAACCCAATATTGATCAAGAAATTCGTGAGCACTTTTTAGCGGATTATCAACAAGCTCGCCAAGGCTTTTACTCTGATTGGCAGCAAAGCCCAGACGGGTGCTTGGCGCTCATACTCTTGCTAGATCAATTCCCGCGCAACATGTTTCGTAATAGCCCTCGATCCTATGCAACGGATGCGTTTGCTCGATCGGTGACGCGAAACGCGATCGCCCAAGGGTTTGACTGCTTGCTTAGCCCGGTGCAACAGGCGTTTTTATATCTTCCCTTAGAACATAGTGAATGCTTTGAAGATCAGAACCAGAATGTCAAACTGATGGCAGTCGTTGTAGCTGCAGCACCAGAGCTTGGCAATATGTATGACTATGCCTTGCGCCATCGTGATGTCATTCAGCGATTTGGTCGGTTTCCACATCGCAATGCTATTCTAGAGCGCCTCAACACCCCAGACGAAACCGCTTTTTTGCAGCAGCCGGGCTCTTTATTCTGAGAAAATCTGACGTCTCGATACCTGAAGAACAGCTCAAATTAGCGTTCCCCAATCAGGTCTTAGCTAGCTTTCGAGCATACAACGCCAGAATAAGGACGTGGCCAAAAACTAGATTCTGATACTTGGCTTAGCTTTCAATGCCTCTCAAAATTCTGAGCGATTCTACGGGCATTAACATGAACTGCAGCTCTAATTTTACGAGATTTTGCGGAGCCCATTGATTGCTGTAGTTCATATGATGAAGGAGTTTGATTTTCAGGTAGGTATGTGACTCCCTCTATAGGAGATACATACCTCGTTAGACATAGACAATCCGTTTATCTATCAATGAGATCAATTGTGATGGATACTCTCAAACAACGCTTGGCAACTCCAGTCGCGATCGCTGCAATAACAACTGTTGTTACGACCTCATTGACTCAATATCTGTTGACGCAGCCTTGGTGTATTAAGGTTCGAACGAATGATGTACATCAAATTTCGTATGGTGCTAACAACTGCTCAACCGAAAATGAAGATGCTTATCCTTTTTATTTAACTAACACAAAAGTAGTTTCAGGTGCGGTGATAGCGAATAGACGAGCGATCTGGAGTGATCAGTAAATCGTACTAATTAGGGGTTTAACGCATTAGAAATAGGCTGTCGTATCTGGCCGAGTATTATACTTTAGACTGTCCTACTTAATAGCGAATTTCTAATAGAGTACAGTTAATAAGTAGGTGGACATAAATAAACGATATTGTAGGGTGCTGTTAGGCGAAGCCGTAACGCACCATTCCATAAGGATTTGATGCGTTACGCTGGTGCTAACATATCCTACAAATAATTAAGCCCATCTACTTAGTCTAATTAATAGAAGATGAAGATGAATCTGTATAGTGGTTGAAATTCGGCTTGATCGAATGTACGCAGTTTGATTAAGTTCAGATTTAATATTTAATTAGATTAAGAGTAGAGAGTCTGAATCATGTAGGCTCTCTATTTTTTTAGGAAAATAGTCTATTTGATGCTCTATATGTTGACATTCCTAGATTTTTAGAGGAGTCAATATTTGCACTATTTTCATTCGTAAATTTACCAATAATTCAGCTTAAGTTTCACACAATTTGAATGAAATTTCGGTATCCTCCCTGAATCATTCATGACTCCCTAGAGGGAATTATAGAGGTGTGAGACATATTTTGCGGAATTAAACAAATGGCGCTTTTAACTGCGATTCTAATCATAATTAGCTCATCCACTTCAGAGGTTGTTACTAATTTGAGCAGCTATGATTCAATGATTCATTCTAAAAATCCTGGATGTGATCCAATCGTCTATGCATGCAATTGGCAAGGGTGAATATTAAGCTGGACTTGGAGAGCCTTAAGACGATGGTTGCCTAGAAAACTTGAGGATTGTCGATCTAAATCACTAACAACTGTACAGAGCCCATTAAATCATGGGTATGAGTTGATTAATAATTGACTGAGCAGTTCTATGATTCGCAGGATTGTTTGTTAAGGCGATTGAAGCTGATTCATGCATCTTTGACGCAATAGTTTGACACTACTTAAACCGATAAAATGCGGTTTATAGGACGCGTTCATCACAAATCCTTTCAGGCATTGTCGAAGTAAGGTGTTTAGGGAGGGAGAAGCCCTTTAGGGCACGTCTGGAAAGTAATGTTTCAAGACGGCTTGGTAAGCTTCATTGACCGTTTGAGCTTGTTCGGTGTTTCCACCTCGATCAGGATGAGCAGCTTTCATGGCTTGTTTATATGCCGTTTTAATAGACTCAATGGTGATGGGTATAAATGGCTTCATTTTGAGCACAGCAAGGTGGTCATCCAGTGTCTTATGTCTGGGAGGACGCCAAGGCTGTTGCGAACTCTGCGTGGAATGGTGGGTGGATGATTGGGAGCGATCGCCATGTGGATCCTTTACAAAAGCCTCTAAGGCTGCGATCGCCTCTTTTTCCCATCCAAACATCTGAAAAATATCGTGATTACGGTCGTTGAGAATATGCCAAAGGCTCTGGATCTCTGGCAGCCAAGAGTGCTGAGCATCGTTAGCGATTTGCCAGAGCGCTTCGTGGGCATCAAACCCATTTTGATGATAGATATAGTAACCGTCTCCAGTTAGCATATCGACATGACGCCCAAATTGCTGAAGAATATCAGCGCCTGCATACCCGATGCCTCCAGCGCCATAAAGTAAATCATAAAGATCGGCTAGCGTCGGGCTGAGACGCTGTGCCCATTCAAATTCACACACAACAACCCAGTCAGGGGTGTAATAAATTGGCGTATCAGCATTGTCTTCTCGGTAAGCCAAGCTAAATTTTTCATAGTCGCCAACCGTGCCCCACGTATCTTTGATGCGAACGAGCCATTCATCATTGTTTTGAGGCGGGGAGATGGCTTCAGCGTCATGAACAGGTTCAAACTCGCTCAATCGCTTTGTGAGCTGCGCGATTTGCTGACGCAGAGCCTCAATTTGCTGGCTAAGCGGCTCGGAATTGGAGCCTAAATGCTGATGCAGCAGATTAATAACGGCATCGGCCTGAGCCGCTAGGGCATTCTGCAACTGCTGTGAGAATTCTTGACTGTGGTGGGCGATCGCCCGCTGAAACTCTAGCCGATAGGCAACAGATTGCTGGTCAATCTGTCGGTTGAGCGCCGCCTGTTCTGCAACCAGCGCCTGGATTGTTTTCTCCAACGTCTGTTGCATCGTTGTCAGCCGCGCAACCGATTCATTTGCTGTAATCAGGGCTTGCGTGAGTTGCTGAGCGGTTGACTGCTCAGCTGTATCAGATAGAGATGGTAGCGGAGACTGAAGTTGAATCGGCGGTTGCGAGGCCGATGTTAAGGCAGGTGTGGGGCGTTTAGAAAATACGGTGCGATCGCCAGTTTGGGGATCATAAATCAAAATGTCAGGCTGCAGATCGAGTAGCCCCGAGCGGAAGATCAGCGTCACAATGCCATTCTCATAGGCGATACGTCCGCCCTTCCATCCATCTATCAGGCGATGACATAGATTAGCGAGACAGAAATTAGTAGGCTCACGAACGATGTCGCATCCTATCAGGGTTGCTCGTAAGAACCGCTTAGAAAAAAAAGAGAGCGCATCCTTGAGTCTCGCAGATTCAATCGCAAAGGTAACCTTCAGTGATTCAGGGTGCATCGGTGTAGATCCCAGAATAGGCTGAATTGCCTAGCGAGAGATTGAGTGTTGGAGCCAGACTGGGCTAATGACAGAATAAAGGATCTGGAGATGAAAGAGAGTGGCTCAGGCAACTTCTCCAAAAATTTGTGGATCGTTTCAAGATTGCTGAGTGAAATTGCCAACAGAGTTACGATGTGTGACATCGATAGGTTGGCAGCCACTGAGCCCCAATGTCGGATCTTGGCGATAGGCATCAGTGGGCACCCAAACCTCAATCGTGCGATCGCTCCGAATCCAATAAAGGTAGTCTATATCAGGACTATAGCGTAGTCCCACCCGCAGATTTGAGTAGTCGTCTTCACAGATTTCAAAGCCAAATCGCACGATAATTTGAGCAACAAGACATTCAGGCGTATCGACATTTTCTCCAGAGATGTCTCTTTCTTGCCAGAACGTTTGGAGAAATTGGTTTAGAATAGGCAAAAATTTGGTCGGCCTTCCGTTTCGGCTGGCATAAATAATTGCAGGGTTGCCCTCAACGACGACGTGACAAGGGACAGTAGGCATGGTGCAACTCCGGCCATGATGCAAGTGTAGTCACCCTAACCCTATCAGATCACGACAGTCTGGGAGTATGTTACGTGAATGCAGCTGAACAAGCCAAAAGTCTTGAAGTCGCTAGCAAAATTGCAGCCGTTGTTAATCAGTTTAAGGCTCAGTTTCCAGATATTAGAGCTGATCTAAACCCCTGGGCTAACGATCGCGACACCCAAGAGCTAGTTGATCCCAATTCGATTGACATTGGCTTTCACTTTCCGGGAGTCAGCCGTCGCTTTCAGTGTCGCAGCTTGCTGGTTCAGATTCGCTTTCATGCTGATTCAATCACTCACCCCGCCCGAATCATTGGCATCGAAATTGCAGGCTTCGACCACCGGGGCAAGCAGTGGCAGTTTTCAACCATTGGCAACTGGACATTTGAAGGGGAAGCGGCTCCGATTGCTGAAGTGACGAGTGCCTTAAAACATCTGTGTCGCCAAGTTTTTGAGCTTTTTAACCAGTCGAGTCCCTCTATAAACTGAGGTCAGGCCATGAAGGTAAAGCTCCATTTAGGGGCGATCGCCTTTTAATGTAAGCCTCACGACAGTAGATCTTTAAAACGGAATGCGAAACGATCGCCTTCCCGATGTTCCTTCATTTAAGACGAGCGTCAGATTTTGGGTGCCCGCATCGTTCCAGCGACGTCCCAAGACAAATACTCGTCCCCGCAGGGTTTCACCAGGAGAAACGAACTCATCATCTGCCTCCAGAGAGATGCGTGACTGCACCTCTTGGCCATTAGGATCATGCACAAACGCGAGCACCGGGACAAACCCAAAGCTGCGATCGCTATCATTCTTGATTACCAAATCAGCAACATAGGTGCCACTTTGATTAACATAGGCACCATCTAGTTGAATCTGCACACCGCTATCATATTGAGTGGCAGCTAACGCGACGCGACCCGGATTGTGATATGCCGGAGCCCATGCAACTGAGCGATTGGCAGAGCGGCGAGTCTGAGGCCAAACAATGGGTTCCTCTACCGAGGCAACTGGAGCCCGCGCCGCGATCGCGGGAGCAGGCTGTGGCGATCGCCCCACGGTTGACGACGATGACACTACTTTAGGCACATCAGATGTATCATCGAGAACCGGAGACGAACCCGGCTGCGCGATCGTGTGCGGCAGTAGATTCGCAATCGGTTCATCTGGTTCTTCGATCGCAATTAGCTTCTCGATAGCCTCCATCTTGGCTTGATAATCCTGTGTCTTCTGCCTGACCTGCCGCATCAAAAATGAGTCAGTGGGGACGGCTTTCAACAACGTCAGTGCTGCATTCCACTGATCGCGAGCCGCTTTGTAATCGCGGGCCGACTCCGCCACCTGACTGAGATTGTGGGCAGACCGAGCGGCTGATTCGGCTTGATTGAGCAAGCTAGCCGCCTGCGTTTCGCGTTCGATCCGCACGTCTAAGTCATTTAAGAGCGCTTGAAACCGGGCTAAGGTTTCTTGAGACTGGGGATACACATCTGCATCTTGAGGAATGAGGCTGAGACTGAAGATCGCTTGGGAAAGGCGATCGCGAGCTGATATGAGAGCGCTGAGCGTTTCTGCAGATTCAGCGAGAGACTGAGCCGATTGGCCATCCTTTCCAGCCTCAACGTAAAGAACGCCATAGTCAGTGCTGACGATGCAGGTCTCTAAAGCCTGACAAAATGGTGGCGTGGCGCTCAGACGAGTTGCCCCGATTATACCTCCTGCACCTATTAGAGCAATCAGCGCTAATCGCCATGCCGGACGGTGCCGAAGCTGTCGAGGCACCTGCAAGCGGCGATGGGCATTTAATGCTGCCTGTGTAGAGGATGAGACTTGGAGAACTGAACTGGCCGATGTCCTTAGCCATTGAGGCCAATCCAGTGACTCGCAGGCACGTTGAATTGGGTGCATGGGGCGATCGAGACGGGCTAAGTCATGAAGCACCGCCGTCGCAGACATATAGCGATCGCCCGGTTTTTCGGCCATCATGCGATTTAAAATACGAGTCAGCCGACTGTCGATCTCCACTTGGGAGTGCCAGTTCCAGGCGAGGGTTTTGGAATGAATTAACTGGCTAGGCTGTTTTCCCGTCAGCAACACAATGGCCGTGACCGCTAACGAATACAAATCGCTACTCGGTGAACATTGCCCCATACGGATTTGCTCATTAGGTGAATACCCAAATTTGCCCACAGCAACGGAAGCTTGAATGCTCATTTCTGTGGTGTCTGCCGCCAAAGAACACAGCTGAGAATCAGCCTGTTTGACGACGCCAAAGTCAATCAAAACCGGCAGCGATTGCCCCTTGGGCAGCATGATGTTGTCCGGAGAAATATCTCGGTGCAGAATATTGCGCTCGTGGATGTAGGCCAACACCGGCAGCAAGTTGCGAAGCCACTGCACGATCTCTGCTTCTGTAAATGCGTAGCCAAGACGCCGCCGAGTCTTAAGCAAATCCCAATAGGTCTGCCCATCCACATATTCTTGGATCAAAAACAGCCGATGGGTGTTCTCAAACCAGGCTAAAAACTTGGGAATTTGAGGATGATCGAGCTGATGGAGAATAGTCGCTTCTCGGCGAAAGAGTTCGCGTCGCTTGCCGACATAAAACTTGTCAAAGCGATCGCTCGTCCTAAACTCTTTCAAGACGCACAGCTCACCAAAACGTCGATCATCTGAGACCAGGTAAGTTCGGCCAAAAGCGCCTCGGCCAAGCAGCCCTTGAATCCGATAACGATTATCGATGAGCGTGCCTAATGGTATGCCCAATCTTGTCATCGAAATCTTACTCCCGTGCATGTAGATGCCCTTAGTTGTATATACCCATGTTCATTATTTGGCTAGAGAGTGGTCACCCCTCAATCTGGTTTGAGCATGATGATTGGCGTGCAACAAAAGGTTAGCAATTTTCACCATAGCAAATGATAGCAATACCCCACTGTGTGAACTGTACCTGAAGTTGACCGCCCGCTTGGTGTAGGCGGTAGCGATGGATGCCATAGCCGCTTGTGAGCAAAACAACCGCCAAAACGAGATTGAGCCAGCGATCGCCCAGTGGAGTCATCATAGGGGTTGCGTCTCCGCTTGCGACTGGGGCAACCGAGCCAGTTTCTCTGCAGTTCGCAAGATTTGCCCTGCTAGCATAGCAGCCCCAAACCCATTGTCAATATTGACAACCCCAATTCCTGTGGCACATGAGTTGAGCATCGTTAGCAGCGGAGCCAACCCCTGGAAACTTGCGCCATAGCCGACACTCGTTGGCACCGCAATTACCGGACAGCCTGCCAACCCCGCAACTACACTAGGAAGCGCGCCTTCCATCCCCGCAACCACAATCAGCACATCGGCCTCATAGATATACTGACGATTGTTGAGCAGGCGATGAATGCCAGCGACGCCAACATCCCACAGGCGCTTGACCCGAAACCCGGAGATCTCCGCCGTCACAGCGGCTTCTTCAGCGACAGGCAAATCAGCGGTGCCTGCCGAAACTAAGGTGATCGTCCCGGTATGGCTCGGCGCTAAGACCGGCGGAGTGAGGGCACAAATCCTCGCCGTCTCGTAATACCGGGCATCTGGCACCCTGGCGCGTATCTGTTCAAATACATCAGCGCCTACGCGGGTCGCCATCACCGTCGGGTGATGAGGGCGCAACGCCTCCATGATCTGAGCAATCTGATTGGGCGTCTTGTCTTGCCCCCAAATCACTTCAGGAAAGCCCGTGCGGAGCACTCGATGATGATCGATGTGAGCAAAATCTTCAATCGGCTCAAAATTTAGATATTTGAGGTGCTCTAAAGCGGCCTCTGGGCTAATTTCCCCGTGGGCGATCGCCTGCAATAAGGCTTTGAGCGAATCAGGTTGAGTCATCGGTGAAATAAAAAGACAAAATGGATAGCATTAGATCCATAGTGTAAATGCAGAGCCTGTCAATTCTAGAACTACGGTCGATCTGCAATAGGCTGGGAAATAAGCAACATACCCTGCGGCGAACCAGCGATACGCCATGTCATGGAGTGAGAGCCCCAAAAATTGCCTGCTAATTGCTGAGCTTAATTTCTTCAATGTTCCACAGACCCCAGCTAGGCAGCCCGGAATAGCGAATGCCATCAACGCGATCGCGCACAGCCATAATGGCCAATGCGTTAACAAGATGAATGACGGGCAGTTGAGCTTGGACGATTTGCTGAAATTCGCTGTAGATTTCCTGACGCTTTGCCTCGTCAAGTTCTCGTGCTCCCCGTTGAAAGATCTGGTCAATTTGCCGCTCCCAGTCTGAAACAGCCCAATTGGTAATGGGGGGCTGTCCGGGCTGAGGCCCCAAATTAAACAGATGTAACCCGCCTTGACTTGTCCATAGATTGGCACTTGCGTTCGGTTCGATGCTGCCTGTAAAGCCCAATAAAACGGCTTCCCAATCGCGGGTGCTGGCTAAGTTGGTGACGAGCGTATTGAAATCAATGGGGCGAAAATTAACCTGAATACCAATTTGAGCCAGATCATCTTTGATTTGAGACCCTAGACCTTCTCGCACCTCGTTGCCTGCGTTGGTGTTGAGCGTAAATTCAACGCGGTTGCCGTCTGAGTCAAGCAATTGCCCCGTGGGGCTATAGGCAAAACCCGCCGATTGCAGCAGCGCACGGGCGCGGTCTAAATCATAGTCATAGGTGAGTAGCCCCTGCTCGGGCGAGAGATAATAAGGGCTTTGCACCGAGATGGGTGAATCTTGTGGCTTGCCAATGCCGCGATAGATGTTGTTAATCAGGCGATCGCGGTTAATCGCGTGGGCGATCGCCTGTCGAAATTCGAGCGTATTAAACCAGCGCGATCGAATCGGGTTAACAATGGGGCGATCGCGGTCGTCTCTAGCCTGATTGAGATTAAACGAAATGAATAAGGTGCCCGAGCGTGGCCCGCCGTTGTAAACAGAAAAGCTGCCCCGATCTTCTTCGCGCTTTAGGAGGGTAAAGTCTTCTGGGCGAATTGGCCCTGCATCTCCGACGATATCAAGCTCGCCTGAACGAAACCGCAGCAGTTGATTATCATCGGAGCCCAGAAACTCCCAAACAATGCGATCGATATAGGGAAGGGGTTGCCCGTTGCTATCTTGCTTCCAAAAATAGGGGTTGCGGCGAAAGATAATACGTTCAGCCGTGGCATAACTCTCAAGCTGGTAGGGGCCATTGACAACCACCTGAGTCGGATCAGCATTGGTCTGCCAGGTCGAAACAAAGACCGGATTGCCATCTGAATCTAGGGTTTGCACCGAGTCTTGCAGCACATGCCGAGGCAGAATATTAACTCCTGTAGGCCCTGCAACCGCACGCAGAAGGGGCGCAAATGGTTCTGGCATGACAAATTCTACCCGCCGCTGATCGAGTTTGCGAACTTCAGGCAAGACCTGGTCTATACCAATGCGAAAGGCATCACGGTCATCAGTTGGAATGCTCTCATTAAAGGTGACATCGCGGTAGGTAAACACCACATCATCTGCGGTCAGGGGTTCCCCGTCTGACCACCGCAACCCCTCTCGCAAGGTGAAAACGACTCGGCGCTGGTCATCTGAAAACTCCCATGACTCCGCTAGAGATGGCTCTACCTCTCCGGTGATGCCGTTCTCGGCAGTCAGTCCTCGAAAGCAGAACAGCAAGATATTAGGAAACTCTTGATTCAGCGTTGGGTTAAAGGTCTTGGGTTCGCTGAGAGAGGTCAAAACCAGCTGCGACTGGTTGGCAGCTTCGGTGCGGGACAACGTCAGACGACACCCAGCCAGCCCAGCCAGCAGCACGCCGATCACGATGAGCATCAAAACACGAGGCCATACCCCCAACTGGCGATCGCCCTTGCCCAACCCACTCAACCCGTGCATTCTCAGATCGCTCATTGCTCTTAGATGACTCTCCCTATTGTGCAACACTCAGCCGGAGACCAGATTGTGGCGATCAAGTCTGGGGTACTTCACCGTTAAGTGTATGGGCAAGATAGCCGAAACAACTCATGCCCAACAGATTTCATCGGCTGCGATAGACATGAACGCACACTCTTTGCCTATCCTACGGCTGAATGATTCATGTTAGGAGTTTTCTACATCGAAGTAGAACTATCCGAAGTTGAGAAAGGAGAATTCATGATCAAGTGAGGGGTACTCGACACGAAGTGAGGAGTACTCGACACGAACTGAAGAGTACTCAAAATTAAGGCTGGGATATCCATTATCGAGTTCAGCGTACTCAAAATTGAATTGGGAGTACCTACTATCGAGTTCAGCGTACTCAAAATTGAGTTGGATGTATTCGGTAATCTAAATCAGATGCTCAATCACACGATGATACTCTGGGCGATCGCCCTTAAAGTCCACATTCCGCGTATAACTGCATCAAACCTTTGCTGTTCTTTGAACGCTAGTCGTAGGGGGGCAATGCGGGTTTGATCTGCTTGATGGCCATCCGTCAAGTCTAGAAATTCTCCATCATACGTTGGTCAACATACTCGGGTGCATCCCAGTTTTGTTGGGTAGTGCGTTCGCTTTAGCGATCTATAGCATCAGCGTCCTCGCGGGCAAGATGCTCGCACTACCAACATTGATCAATTTGCCCATGGGGAATGCTCCCAACATACTCCTCTGCAACCCCAAAGGAGCTGGAATCAAGATGAGCATATTTGTGCTCTACCCCAAACTTCTGAGCGGCCTCTAGGCAAAGGTTGAAGCGTTGAGTGTCTTGGTAGAGCATTTCCATCTCGCTCTCAAATTTAGGCCGCCCATCACGATCGCCTAGAAGGCTAACGCCATTTCTCTGGGGCTGGTGGCGATCGCCTGCTCAATCACTTCTTTGTACATATCAGCAATATCCCACCATCTCAGAAGAATTCGTTTATCTCGAAGAATTCCTCGATCCATATCTTTAACAATCTGAACCTCGATCTCAGCCAATCGATTCAATGTGGGCAAGTTTCTAAAGAACTCCCGATAGGGCTCAACTTGGTTGGGCACCAAAAACCCATAGTTTTGCTGATCTGTTAGCATCTCCATGCGCTCACAGGGAATCGTCAACACAGCCCGACCGCATGACATATACTCAGGCACCTTAAGGCTGGCGCAGGTAAATTTTTCGCCAAAATACAGATCTTTGTTATAAGGAGCAATACACAGATTAGCCGCACCAATATACATCGCAGCATCCTTTTGAGGCAGCCGACCAACAAAGCGAACGGGTGCATTAAACTGGCGGGCTAGATCTTCTAACTCACCTTGTTTGGCTCCATCTCCTACCATGTATAAAACAACATTCTGAGGCTGTTCGCGGCCTAAGGCTTCAATAATCGCCCCCGGCTCTTGAATGAACCGATTAAGAGAACCCACATAAGTCAATACAAACTGATCAGCCGCAATGCCTAGCTCAGCCCGACAATAGGTGCGATCGCGGACTGCAAAGATATCGGGATCAACCCCATAGGGAATCGGATAAATCGGCTTACTGGCCTCAACATAGCCCGTATCAAGCAGCACCGATTTCATTTCTTGAGTTTCAACGACAATGCTATCAACCCAATCACACCAGCGCTTACGGAGGAATGGCTGAGCCTTTTTAAGCCCAACGCCTGCTATTTGCTTAACCGGGTTCAGTGACATCGATTTGCGATATTTATACATCGCTTCGATCAAAATCACCGTGGGAATTTCATAGCGAAAGAATGAACTGACAAAAGCCCCTAACAGAGGCCACTCCTTTTCAAACACTAAATCAAATTGCTCGTGATGCTTATGGGCAAACGTATTGATCTGCTGCCGATATTTCCACAGAGACGCGTAGTGGTTCGGCACAAAATAGGAGCTTTGATTCTTTTTCTCGTGTTCTGATGCGTTTGCCTCATCCACGATGGTGAGATATTTGTGATTAATATGATCAGTGCCCGTTTGCAGGATCTTGCGATACACCATCGTGATATCAAAGTCCTGTTCCAAATATGGAATCATCGGCAACGTGCTGCGAATATAAGGCGAATGCGGCGTATATTGAATTCCGGGTAGCGCGAAACAAATTCTAGGTTTATGGGTCGACTTAGTCATAAGTTTTAATTCCAGTGATTACAGATTGCACATGAAATAGAACCTTGATTACCTTGTTCTCGGCAATCTAACTTGCGTTTTAAAAAGTACTAACTTCCCTAGATTCGCGGCTAAATGGTCTGACGTAGATGAAGAAAAATCAGAAGTGTTGTGTTGTGTTGCGTTGCCAAGCTTTAGCAATGTGCTATTGGCGGTCTACAGATATAGTTGCCTGATTAGTGGAATGGACAGAGGTTGGAATCAATCAGACTGAGACAGCATCGTCGCGGTGGCCAATGACCCTGGCTGGAACCCCGACCGCAATGGAATAGGCTGGAATGCTTTTGGTAACGACTGCGCCTGCACCAATAACACTGCCTTTGCCAATCGTGACGCCGTCTAACACTTTGACGCCAGTTCCTAGCCAACAGTCATCTTCAATGACAATGCCCTGGTAGCTATTTTTTTGCTCAACGATCTTGCGAGTGGCATCAGCAAACACATGATTGTTGGCATAAATCCCCGAATGAGATGCCACCATGCAATAGCTGCCAATTTTGATCAAGTTTCCTGATAAGCAGGTATATGGGCCAATGTAGGTATGGGCACCAATCTCAATTTCTCCACCAACTAGATGCATTTTGATGTCTACACCCCGATCAATATGGGCCCACTCTCTAAACCGAACCGTACTCTCTCCTTCTCGACAGCGGACACGAACATCTCGATGAAGTCTGGCTCGATCGCCCAGTTCAATGTTGTTTGGCCATGAAAACTCGCTTCCTGGCTGAATTTCAACATCGATGCCAATGTGTCTAAAAATCAGCCGATAGAGCAGCCGTCGCAAGGAAATGCCGATTTTTAACGGAATCCAGCCGATCAGAGCAATCAGCAGCAAGCTTCCGCGTCTGAGAGGCTTGAGATGAGGGCGATCGCCAGCTTTATTACCATTAGTTGGTGTGTTGTGTGAGGGTATTACTAGTTGTTGTGCTTGATCTCCCATAGGGTTAGTATTTGCATCCATCAAATTTACGTTAGCTCGGTCTAAAACCCTATCTTGATTTAGGCTCAAGGGTGCTCCTCCTCTATGTGAGTACAGTTCTGTCAGTGCAGTTATGTTCAGTGCAGTGCAATTAAATGCAATTAAATGCTATTGAATGTGGGGCGATCGCCCCCTTTCCTACCTGGCCAATGCAGGTGCTTCAATCAGAGGCTTGCCGTCAAAATAGTCTGGAATCGGAGCATCCATTAACGCGAGCAGCGTGGGTGTCACATCTAGCGAATGACCTGTAGGCAGCACCGAATTTGGCTCAATCCCAGGGCCTTTCGCCATCATGAACCCTTGCGAACGATGGCTACCCGTGCGTAGATGCGGCAGAGGGCCAATCCGGCCAAATTCAGGACTCTCGACGATGTCAGTGGCGTGCTCCTCTTGCCAAATCACAACCAGGTCTGCATCGGGCAACTTAGGATCAGTATCCAGAGCAGACTGGCGCGTCCGCATGATGCGCTTCACCATAGGCGCTCCCGTCCGAGCATCAACCAGCCGAGCGAGGTGATCGCTGATTTCGGTGCAGAGCGCATCATAGTCAGAAGGGGCAACAATGCCGTGAGCCTCACGCCCTTTGAGATTAATGCGAATGTAGCCTTCAGAAAAGCTAGGCAGCGCAAACGCTTTCATCTTAGTCCAGCTGGGTTTATACCACTCTGCCGGTTGGAAAAAGAGGCGATCGCCCCGCTTTTGCAATTCGTTAGGAGAGATTAAATCAGCCGTCTGCTGCCAAACCAAGAACTTCTCCAAGCGATCGAGCTTCGTTGGTGCATGCTGCCTCAGCCATCGCATCACCGGATTTGACTCATGCTTAAGACTCCAAACTTCTCGTCGCCACGCGTCTTTGCTAGAAGCATCGCTTGGTACTGACGTCTTAGGTGGCTGCAAATCACCAGATCCTCCTTGGGCAATGCCAACGCGGCCTGGAAAGTTGAACCGATACATAAACTCAGGCAAGAAAGCCATGCTGGGTAAATCCATCACATTGGCATCCATGCCATGCACCGAGAACACTACAACCGTTGTCTCCTCCGATGCCGTCTCCACAATCTCACCAATCGCTCGATCAACGTTCTTAAACACGTCGAGCATGCCATCAACCGGAGCCTGAGCCCCAATGGGCTGATAGAGAGGATGATTGGGCTGGCTCAAGTGCCACATTGTATGACCCGCCGCATGGGTTTCCCCGAAAATGGTTAAGAACAAATCCCACTGCTCCTGCCGCAACAAGTCTTGACACACTTGGGCTCGAAGGGCAACTCCCTGCTTGAGCGTCTGGGTCAGCCCCATCATCGCGTCAATGTCTAAACAGTTGGCATGATCCTTACGAAAGCCTGGATGCATCCCATACTGGGCAACGAGGTCATCAAACAGCGCCGCTGGGCTTGAGTGGCTAGGCGTTTGAGCCGAATGCCCCCCCCATCCTAAAACTTGAATCCCGTTAGCCTGATCCGCTAACGTCGTCTGAGGCATATCAAAGACAGCAACCCGATAGTCATCGCCTAGGGCATAAAAGGGTTGATACTCTCGAAAGTCGTAAGCCTCAATCAATTCGGCATCATATGTGACAGGGTTGAATTTAATGGGCGACCAATACCCCGTTTTTTGGGGCGCACATCCGGTTAAAAACGTTGTCCATGGAGTCTCAGCACGGTAGTAGTCAATGTTTTGCAGCCGACCGTAGGTGCCTTGCTCACGGAGACGGCGGAGATTGGTCAGATGTCCGTCAGCCATCCACTTCTCAAGAACAGCAGGCTCTGTTGCATCCAATCCGATTGCAATGACAGAATTTTTCATAGCCGTCTTTAGCCTCTAGTGGTCTGATCATTTGTAATCAACAGGCAATCCTTACAAATAAGGGCTCACTGACTGAGCCCTCACAAGTTATTGCAAGACTGGCACATTCGTCTCCAATAGCGGGCGACCTTCCAAATGCTCTGGAATTGGAGCCCCCATAAGATGCAGCAACGTCGGAGCCAAATCGAGGGCGTGCCCACTGGATATCTGCGAGTTGGGTTCGATGCCAGCGCCCTTCGCCATCAAAAATCCTTGAGAACGATGGCTACCCGTTCTGAGATGAGGCACAGGCCCAATGCGGCCAAAATCAGGGCTGTCAACCGTATCAGTGGCATGCTGTTCTTGCCACACAATCACCAAATCGGCATCGGGCAATTTGGGATCGGTATCGAGGGGAGACTGCCGCGTCCGAATGACTTTGGACACCATCGGCACGCCCGTTCGAGCGTCTACCATGCGGTAAAGTTTCTGCGTAATGTCATCACACACCGCATGGTAGTCGGACGGGTCAACTAAGCCATCGGCTTCGCGACCCTTGAGATTGATGCGAATATAGCCTTCTGAGAAACTGGGGAGAGCAAAAGCTTTCATCTGCCGCCAACAAGGCATATACCAGGCCGAGGGCTGGAAACCGAGCGGATTGCGTTGGTCTTTCATTTTGTGTGGCGAAATCAGATCAACGGCTTTGGTCTTGCCCAAAAATGGCTCAATTTTTTTGAATACTCGATAAGGGGCCTCTCGCCGCAAGAATCGTCGCACCGGATTTGCATCGTCTTTCGTAGACCAAACTTCCCAACTCCAAGAATTTTTCTTGCAGTGAATGATGGGGTCACCCACAGTGGTTTGAGCATTGCCCTTGGCTAGCCCCGCAGACCCAGGGAAACAATACCGATACATGAATTCGGGTAAGAAGGTGCCGCTCGGGAGATCCATGACGTTAGATCCCATGCCATGAGCAGAAAATACAACGATGTAGGCATCTTGGGGGGCCGCCGCTGCAATGCGCCCCACGGCCTCGTCCACCGCCTTAAACACAGACAACATGCGATCGCCAGCTGCCGCCCCGATCGACTCATAGAGCGGGTGATCGGTTTGGCTCAGATGCCACATAAAATGCCCGGCAGCATGAGTTTCGCCAAAGACTGTCAGGAACAAGTCCCAGTTGTCTCGGTTGAGTAAGTCACAGCAAATATCAGCGCGACGAGCAATTCCAGTGGTCAGAACCTGTTCCAAGTGCTCAAGTGCAGCCAGATCGAAGCAGTTGGCATGGTCGTTATGGAGCCCTGGATGAACGCCATGCCGCTCAACCAGTTCTTGAAAGAGTTCCTTGGGTTTAGATTCACTGGGCCCCTGTGGCGAATGGGCTCCCCAAGCTGTTACCTGAATGCCATCAACCTCATCAACGATGCGGACATGCGGCATGTCAAACACTGCAACTCGATGGCGATCGCCCAGCGCATAAAAGGGCGGGCATTCTTGATAGTCATAGGACTCAACCAATGTTGCCGTGTAGGTATCTTGATGAAACCGAATAGGAGACCAGTAGCCCGTTTTCTGAGGAGAACATCCCGTCAGGAAGGTTGTCCAGGGGGTTTCAGCTCTATAGTAGTCAAAATTATCTAAATAGGTACGAGTCCCTTGATCTCGCAGACGGCGCAGATTTTCTAAATGCCCTTCAGAAATCCATGACTCAAGCAGCTCAGGTGAAACAGCATCTAAACCGATCGCGATAACAGGATTCTTCATAATGACCCAGTTGGAAGTAGCAGTGACTGATTGAGAATTATTGAGCAGATGCGATCACCAAATTAATGTGACTCAATCGAGATTTACTTAACTCTTAGCAGTGCTCATTCAAGTATTAGAAATCCGGAAAAGGTATCGACTCGAAACTCAATATAGTATTTCTACTGAAAGGCCGGTTAAAGCCAAACGAAAGATCGCGGATTAATCTATAAATTTCTAATAAAGATTACAAGGTATCGCTAAATATGCGAATGGCTTTAGAGATTCAAAATTCGTGAATAGCTTTTGCACAGGGCATTTCTATGCCCTGTAACGATCCCAATCATCCTCAAAGTTGCTCCTTAAACCAGCACTGTTGATCGCAAAACCTGGTTAATAGAAAAAACTCTTGGAAGCCCTATTCTGCCGCAGGTTGGATTGGCGATCGCGAACCCAATGAATCCACAGATGCCGTTTGCTTCAGGCTTCTAGCCTGAAGCTACGAGAGTAGCTTTTGTCAGGAAACCTAGCAAGAATACGGGTTGATAGTTTTGTGATTAAAGAATTGAAAACCGATAATCTGAAGTTTGTTTGAGTGATGTTTGAAATTAGATTAAAACCCAAGCTTTAATGGCATTTATTAAAATACTACCGAAAAAATATCAGACCACACCGTCCAAATCGAACAAAATTTGATAGCTTCATCAAAGATTTACCAAGGATGTCCAATCTTATGAAGCGACTTATAGTTTTATCCGGTCGGAAACACTACTGTATCTATAGATCGTCACTACTATTGAATGATTTATCCGTCGAGGTGACGGGTTAAAGTCGAGAGTCAGTGGTATCCCAGACGCCAATTAGGCCGTCATGCTCCGCCCGCTTGCTTTTGTGCTGTAAGTAAATGAAGCTGACTACGTTAGGAGATTATGGGCAACGCTATAGATTCTCAACTATCGTCTCGTGGGTCTCGCCTGAAAAACTATGCAGGTGGCGTCGCGGTAGGCTTATTGAGTTGGATGCCGTCCCTCATTGGCAAACGACTGAGGCAGCGCATTTATCCGCTCTTTTTTGCTGGATGGGGTCGAGCTTCCAACATTCGTGCGGGGGTTCAGTTTGTTGGCGTGGGTCAGATCCGCATTGGCAGTGGTGTTAGCTGCCATCCTGGAGTTCGGGTTCGCGCTGCAAATTCTGGAAATGATATCCAGATTGGAGATCAGGTCTCTCTTGACCTGGGTGTTGATATCAAAGCTCATGGGTATGGCTCCGTTCAGTTGGGTGCCAAAGTCTATATTGGCCCCTACACCTGTCTATCAGGCTCAAAGCTGATCATTGGTGAGAACACCCTGATTGCATCACACTGCGGCATTTACGCTAATAATCATGTCTTTACCGATCCTGATCGTCCGATTCGCACTCAGGGCAATACCTACAAGGGCATTGTCATTGGCGATGATTGCTGGCTTGGAACGGGAGTCAAAGTGTTAGATGGCGTCACTATTGGGTGCGGCAGCGTGATTGGGGCCGGTGCCATTGTGACGAAAGATATTCCGCCCTATTCAATTGCGGTGGGTGTTCCGGCAAAGGTTGTCGGGCAGCGAAAGCCCAATGAACCGCCTCATCTAGTTGATTGGGGGGAGATAGAGGCTCTAGAGGGGCGATCGTCCACTCATCCTGCTGAGGTTAATGTAACGATGTCTTGAAGTCGTCGTGGATAGACGCAAATGATGTTCATCTCGCCAGTCTGGCCGATGAATTCTCCAAAGCAATCTACTTCTCCCACCATGATGACTTACTCTGATCGCAAGCCTAGACTATGTCTCGCCTTACCAGGGATTCACTATTATCCTCAAACGACGTATGTTCTCAATACCCGTCCGCTGATTCCCTATTTGGCTGAAGACTTTGATGTAACGCTTGTCTTCCGCAAGAATCTGGTGCCGCCAGAGTCGGATGCTCGCTATGTGACGCTGCTCAACGAGAATCAACTGTCGGCCAAAGAGCAGCGCAATCGCAGCTTTTACTTTACGCCGATGCATTTAGGATCGGCCTGGCGGTATGAACGCATACTGAATCAATTTGCGCAGACTCATGCTGACGCGTTTGACGTTGTTATCGAGCGTCAATGGAGTCTGGTAGGATCACTTGCCAGTGCATTTGAGCGGCAGGGCGTGCCGAGCCTATTTATCCTCGAAGCGGAATTTTATGGCAGCAGTCAGCAAACCAATTTGATTAGACGAGCGCTCAAGTCGATGCTCGACAGAACCATTCCTCATCTGCGACGAAAGTGGATACAAGCTGCCAGCGGCATTATTCTTGAAACTGATGAAATGAAATCATTCTTGTTGGCGGCTGGGTATCCGATTGCGAGCAAGCTGCATTGCTCAATCCCCAATGGCATTGACCCTGATATTTTCTTTCCCCGGAACCAGCATGACTGCCGCCGCCAGTTGGGGATTGCCCCTGACAAAACCGTGCTCACGTATGTAGGGTCTCTGAATCGGTTTATTCAAGAACCGGGACCGTTGATTGAGGCTCTCGGCCAGGTGAAGCGTGACACTCTCGAACTTCATGTGATTGGAGATGGCACCAAACGTCATGAACTGGAGGCGATCGCCCATCAGTATGCTGCCCCTGTTGTGTTTCATGGCCGCACAACGCAAGCTGAAGCTGCCTGCTACATTGGAGCGTCTGATTTGTGTGTGGCTCCTTACAATAAGTCGCTGTTTCCACAAGATCGCTTTACATCAGCCAGCATTAAGGTGTGCGAATATCTAGGCTGTGGGCGTCCTGTGTTGACGATTCCCTGTGAGCGCATGACCCACCTGCTCGATCAGGAAGCCTACGGCTTTATGGTTGAGAATGATACTGACTCTTACCTCAACTTTTTTAACCAGTTCCCTGGGCGAGACAGGCTGAGCCATATAGCCAACCTGCTGACGGATGATTTACAGCAGTCAGTCCTCCGGGATAAAGAGATTGTATTCACCTGGCGCGAAATCGCCGATCTGTATAAGCGCATGATTTGGGCAACGCTGTCTAAATCCCCCGGAGCTACATCTGGCTTGTTGGCAGCAACTCATAAACGATTTGTGGAGGCATCGTAATCCTGATGAATGACGCATCATCTGCACTGTCGTTGCCTCCGCGTCTGTCGGTGGCGATTTGCACCTACAATCGGGGCGATCGCCTGATTTATGCCTTGGAGAGTTTGGCGACCCAATCGACACCGCTCGATCAGTTTGAGATTTTAGTCGTTGACAACTGCTCAACCGACAATACGGCAGAAATTTGTCGGCGCTATCAGCAAACCTTGCCCAACTTACGATATCTCTATGAGCCCGTTCAGGGGTTATCAAAAGCCCGCAATACAGCACTTTATCAGGTGAGAGCCCCATACATTGCCTACCTCGATGATGATGCCATCCCTAGCTCTACTTGGGTGAGTGCGCTCCTTAATGCCTTTGAAACCGTGCACCCCCAGCCTGTCTGTGTCGGGGGACCCATCTACCCCCTGTGGGACAGCCCCAAACCAGACTGGATGCCCCAAAAAGTCGAATATCTCTTTAGCCTAGTGGATTATCATTGCCCGTCTCCCTGGCTAAAATTGCCTAAATATCCGTTTGGGGCCAACATGGCCTTTCGACGTCAGGCACTGCTACAAGTCGGTGGCTTTTTAGAATGTTTGGGTCGTGAAGGCAGTCAAAGCTTACGCTCAGGCGAAGAATATTTGGTCTATCGCCTCCTCGTCGATCGCGGTATGGGGCTGCTTTACTATGAGCCTAATGCCCCAGTTCAACATTGGATTCCGACTGCACGCATTCAACTCAACTGGATGCTGCGCCGCAGCTATTGGCAGGGGCGATCGTCGGCCTTGACCAGTCATTTGCTCGGAAAACCCATTCTGTGGGAATGGAAAAATATTCTTGGTGGGTTGATCAAGCATGGGCGACCGTTTGTCCAAGTTGGGACGTTGATCCAATCCTGGCCTGACTCCCGACTGCGTGTCATTGCTCTTGTGAAAACGGTACAGAGCCTCGGGTATTTGCATCAGGTCTGGCTGCAATCGCTGGATTGGAAGACTATCCAGTCTGCCCCCAAGCTGGCCAACCCGCCTCCGTCTCTTTCTCAAGCGTCCTTCATCCAAACAAGTGAACCATAGCAAGACCTAGTGAAGGCCAAAGCCATGCATCTGGGTGCCGCTTTCGTTATGCTTCTGCATTGAAACTCTCATCTCCTGTCGTCTACTAATATGTCGAGTGATTTCTATGAACAGACCTGTTATTGCCATCGGGCTTGATGCTGCAGATCCGGTATTGCTAGAAAACTGGATGTCTCAGGGCTATCTCAAAACTCTAAGTCGTCTGCGTGAGCAAGGCACCTATTGCCGTCTCGATAATATTGAATATTACAAAGCCGAAACCCCCTGGACTACGTTTCTCACGGGCTGTCTCCCCCAGAAAACGGGGTATTGGGCACCCATTAAATATGATGAGCAAACTTACAATGCTCACTTAGTCGAAGCCTACGACTTTAAGGAGTATCAGCCCTTCTATGCCCTAGGCGATGACTATCGGGTCGCCGTGTTTGATATGCCTCAGGCTCCCCTATCTGACCAGGTGAATGGGTTGCAAATTCTGGCTTGGGGGGCACATTCACCTCAAACGCCAAGCCACTCTAAACCAGATCATGCTTTGTCAGATCTGATCCGCACCTATGGTAACCATCCGGCGCTGCACAAAGACCACGGCGATTGGTGGGATCAAGGATATCTCAAGCGGCTGAAAAAAGCTCTCGAAACTGGCATTGAGCGGCGCGTTTCAATTTGCCGCGACCTCATGCAACGAGAGCAGTGGGATCTGTTTTTGACCATCTTCGGTGAGACGCACTCGGCTGGGCATGACTATTGGTTTTTGAGCCAGCCTGACCATCCGCTATATCATCATCATCGGGTCAATGGGTTCACGACTGACCCGATGTTAGAGATTTTTGAGTCGGTGGATCGCGCTATCGGGGACATCATTGACGCGGCACCCGAATCAGCCAATGTGATTGTGTTTGCGGCTCATGGCAGCGGTAGCAATACCACTGACGTGCCCAGTATGCTGTTTCTGGCTGAGTTTCTCTATCGCTTCAGTTTTCCGGGGCAATCTAAGCTGCCGATGGGCGATCGCCACTCTACGCCCGTGCCAGTCGTCAATCAGCCTGAAACAAAAAATTGGCAGCATGAAATCTGGCGGCAGTGGCATGACCCAAATCCCATTAAGCGCTGGTGCCGACGCTGGCTATCTGAGCCGCTCAACCACAAAATCGATCGAGGGTTGCTCAAGCTCTATAACCTGTTTGGAAAATCCTATTCATTGCTGTCTGGGTTTGCTCGCCCTCGGGGGGCGGTGACTTGGCAACCCACCGCTTGGTATCAGCCCTACTGGCAGCAGATGAAAGCATTTGCTCTCCCCAGTTTTTCAGAGGGGTATATTCGCATCAATCTCCAGGGGCGCGACCCTGCTGGGATCGTCTCTCCGGATGAGTACGATGCCCTGTGCGAAGAAATTACTCAGCAGCTCTATGCACTGGTCAATCCCCGCACGGGCGACCCGGTGGTCAAGAAGGTCGTCCGCACGCGAGACTCTGTTGGCGATCGCCAGCCTCAATTGCCAGATGCTGATTTAGTGGTGATCTGGCATGATACGCCTGCGGATGTGATTGATAGTCCCACATTCGGGCGCATGGGGCCTGTACCCTATCGACGCACAGGCAGCCATCGCGCTCGTGGGTTCTTGGTGACGACAGGGCCAGACGTTGAGCCAGGAGTCGCCTTGCCCCCCGCTCATGCCGTTGATCTGGCTCCGACCCTCTTGAGCTTGATGGGGGCTCCAATTCCAGATCATTTAGATGGCACGCCCATCCTTAAGCAAAAAGTAGGGGTGAGCTAGGATAGCAGTCGGGCCAGAGTTGTGGCGATAGCGGATCTAGACTCTATCAGACGCGGCTCTGGACTCTATCAGATTGCCGTCATAATCAGGATGCGGCAGCCCAAGCTAGCTCCAAGACTAGCCGCATCCATATCATGAGCACCCTGCAGGTGAGGATTTTGACTCGGTACCCCTTAGTTGCGATCGCTCAATCTATTTCCAGCCATATCAATAGGACTTGTGACCCCATGCCCTGTGTCTCAGTTGTGATCCCCGCTTACAACGGCGCAAAAACAATTACTGAAACAATTCAGTCAATTCTCAGTCAAACATTTACAGACTTCGAACTGATTGTAATCAACGATGGTTCAACCGACGACACAGTCGACGTTGTTCGCCAAATTGATGACCCTCGTATCACCATTCTCTCGTTCGAAAATGGCGGTCTCCCCGAGGCTCGCAATCGAGGGATTCGCAACTCCAGCAGCGAATTTATCACCTTTATTGATGCAGATGACCTCTGGACCCCTGACAAGCTTGAAGACCAAGTCAACGCCCTGCGCAACTATCCAGACGCAGGCGTCGCCTACAGCTGGACCGCCTTTATTGATGAAAGCAGCCAGTTTTTGTATGCCGGAGAGCCCTTCCCACACTATGGAAATGTCTATCCCAAACTGCTGATCAAAAACTTTATTGCCAGCGGATCTAACATCATGATTCGTAAATCCGTTATTGATCAGGTTGGTGAGTATGATGCAACTCTAAAATCTGCTGAAGACTGGGATTATAATCTTCGACTCGCCGCTTGCCAGCCATTTGCGAGAGTCGCTAAGTATCAGGTTTTATATCGTAAAACTTCTACCTCAATGACTGCAAAAATTGATGTTATGGAAACATCTATCTTGACTGTTATTAATCGAGGCTTTCAATTGGCACCTGCAGAATTACAGTCCCTCAAAAATCAAGCACTGTCAAATACCTATCGTTTTTTTACAAAGCTTTGCCTGGAACATGCATCAGGGCATGAAGGGGTAAAGAAAGCAATGCACAATTATCTTAAATCAATTCGTTTACATCCTCCGAGCATCCTTAACAATGAGACTCAACGGATTGGCCTGAAGCTTTTCATTAAGATACTATTGCCCCAACAGCTATCGACAAAGATTGTCCATTCTCTAAGTCGTTTTTTTCCACTCATCTCGGTTACCAAGCCTTCGCTCGAACATAAAGCCCGCTAGCTGCTTGATAACGGTTTGAGAGATGAACTGACAGTTGGTTTTTGGCGAAATAAATGAATCCTGGCAAAGATCTGATCGAATTTCTTAAAAAGAAAGTACTATCTAATAATTTTGTAAGAAATATCGGCTGGCTTGGTGGAGCACAAGCGTTTAATCGAGTCTCTCGATTGTTAACAACAGTTGTCTTAGCCCGAACCCTAACCACAGAAGATTTTGGGTTGGCAGCGTTGGTGCTAACCACCTATGACTTCACTCGCATCATGACCATGTTTGGCATCGGAGCCAAAATCATTCGATCAGAAGATGATGAACTTGAAGATATTTGCAACGGTGCCTATTGGCTGAATTGGCTAATATTTATAGGCTTGTTTTTTGTCCAAATTGGACTCGCATTTCCGGTTGCCAGATTCTATGACAATAACCGCCTAATATTACCTATTTGCGCTATTTCCTTAGTATATCTGTTGAGTCCTTTTGGTCGAATTCAATCTATCCTTATTCAGCGAGAAAATCGCCTGAAAATTACGGCAATTAGCCACGCAACAACGATAACGGTCAGCAACATTAGTACCGCAATCTTGGCAATCTTAGGGCTTGGGCTATGGGCAATCGTCCTGCCTAAGCTGATAACGCCTCTTATCGAAATCTACATCTACCTGACGAATCAATCTTGGAGACCGTCTGGTGGTTTTACAACCAAAAACTGGGGAAATATTTTCAGCTTTGGTATCAATATCATGGGCGTCAATCTCCTCAAAACCCTTCGGGAAAACGGAGATTATCTGATCATTGGGAAATTCTTAGGTGTTGATGAGTTAGGTCGATATTTTTGGGCATTTAATGCAGGTCTTGGGATTAGTCTGACAATCATTCAGTCGATCACAACTGCACTATACCCTCACTTATGCGCTGTCCGAACGGATCTCTTCAAATTAAAGCACACCTACTTTAGAAGTTTAAGGACAATTGCTCTAATTATTGTTCCATTTGTTATTTTACAAGCGACCTTTGCCCCATTCTATGTCCCAATTGTGTTTGGCAGTCAGTGGGTTATTGCTATTCCAATCTTGATTCGTATCTGTCTTTCTGCAATTCCTCGTCCCTTTGAGTCAGCAACTAACCAGCTCTTAAACGCAGTTGATAAACCTCACATTAACCTGATCTGGAGCGTTCTTTTTACATCCATCTTCTTTGGTGGATTACTGATGGGAGTGCGGTGGGATGCAGTTGGCGTTGCAACGTCTGTCCTGATTGTGCATTGGGTGTGCGTCCCGTTATTTATGCTGTGGGCAAGCCGATATGTATTCTCTCGAAATGTTGGCTATTCAGCAAATTCATAGAAGCAACCGATCAGTCTCAATTCTTGAGCTTGGGGTAAATTAACTAATCGTCAATCGCTAAAAATATGAATTGTTCAACTCCACTCGTTTCTGTAGTTATTCCGGCTTACAACGCCTCACAATTTATCGCTGAGACAATCGATTCGGTATTGGCGCAAAGCTACTCGCAGTTTGAGATGTTGATCATTGATGATGGTTCTACCGATAAAACTGTCGAAATCATTAATCAATATTGCCAGCAGGATCGACGTGTCCAACTCATTTCCCAAACAAATGCTGGAGTCTCTTGGGCCCGCAACCGAGGAGCAGAGCTTTCAAACGGTGAGTTAGTTGCCTTTTTAGATGCGGATGATCGGTGGGCTACCCATAAGCTAAAAACTCAGGTTGACTTCATGGCAGAGCATCCAGAGATTGCAGTTTGCTTTGGCCGAATCGAATTTATGCGGTCAGATGGGGCGCTGACTGGGCAGCGGTCAAATGGCCGTCTGACACAAATTCAACCCGAACATTTACTGTATGAAAACCCAACGATTACAACCTCAAATTGGATGATGCGCCGAACTGTTTCTCAAACATATGGGGGATTTGATCCCGATATGAATTACTCCGAAGATGTAGATTATTTGTTACGAATTATGCTGTGTGGAAACGAAAAAATTATGGGGATTGATGATGTCTTAACTTATTATCGTACGAACGATCAGGGTCTCTCTTCAGATCTCTACAAGATGGAAGATGGCTGGAATCGCATGATTGAAAAGGCAAAACAATATGACTTTCACCTAGTCAATCAGCATTATTCACTGGCCAAAGCTATTCATCTTCGATATTTTGCTCGACGTGCAATTCGACTCAAGTTATCTTCCAAGGTTGGAATTCAATATATCAACCGATCCTTACGAACAGACTGGAAAATTTTACTCAAGGAGCCACGTCGAACTATATTAACTTGCTTGGCTGCATATGGTAGCGGATTGATCTGGCGCACGTCGTTGCAAGCACCTTGAGAATCTTGGCCAAATAGGCTCAGCTATTAGGGCTAAATCCTATATTTTCTAGTCTTTCTCATTGAGTAGATATTCATAGATGATTGATGTCAATTTTGATAGGTTCGCCCCAAAGGAATCTATAGTTGAAGACAAATATGTGAACTTATGCTGAACCATTCATCTAACTGTAGTAGCCAATTATAGCCAATCCGTTGCTAGTCTCAGAAGTGATTCTTGATATGAGGAGTAGTTCTTAAAATGAAGCACGTCTCAGTTATTGTTCCAGTTTATAATGTCGAGAATTACATTGCGGATACCGTTCAATCTGTATTAGACCAAACTTATTCCGAGTGGGAGTTGCTGATTATTGATGATGAATCTCCAGATCGAAGTATTGAGATTTGCGAACAGTTTGATGACTCTCGAATTCGCATTATTCATCAACGTAATCAAGGGTTGGCAGGGGCTCGAAATACTGGCATTCGTCATGCAACTGGAGAATACATCACCTTTTTAGACGGGGATGACTTATGGGAGCCAGAAAAACTTGCTAAGCATGTGGCGCACTTCAAACGGTCTCCGTCTGTGGGAGTTAGTTTTAGTCGTTCGGCATTTATTGATGAAGATGGAAACGCCTTAAACATCTATCAGATGCCGAAGTTGACGGATATCTCAAAAGCAGATGTATTTTGTCGAAATCCGATTGGGAACGGCTCTGCCGCAGTATTTCGTCGTGAAGTGTTTGACGCCATTCGATTTGAGGATGACATTGATGGGGAGATGATTGACTGCTATTTTGATAATCGCTTTCGCCTGTCGCAAGACGTGGAATGTTGGCTGCGAATCGTGATTCAGACAGCATGGGAAATTGAGGGTATCCCGGAAGCCTTAACGCTGTATCGTGTGAACTCGGGTGGGTTGTCGGCGGATCTTCTGCCTAAGATGAAATCGTGGGATGCCATGATTGAGAAGCTGCGTCCATATGACCCGGAGCTGTTTGCCCATTATGAAAATCTTTCTAAGGCATATTTTCTGCGATATCTAGCTCGGCGAGCTGTCACTCTGGATGATGGGCAAGCAGCCGTTTCTCTGTTCAATCAATCGTTGAGACGTGACTGGAGGATGATGCTTTATGAGCCAAGACGGACGCTCTTGACCGGAGCTGCCTCTTATCTCTCATTCCTCTTACCGAACGCACTATACCAAAAGATTCAGAGCAAAGCACTTGAGATTACGGGTTCTACTCAGAAGCATCGGATCTTGCGAGAACAGCAGAGGTAATCATATATGACGATGAAACTGTGGAAATTTTTGGGAGTGGCGATCGCCACTTGCTTGGTTCTGAGTCTGTTGACTCTGTTTTCACCCCAGTCGTTGGGAGTCAGTCAAAACCGATTAGATAAACTTTCACAGGGTGTTAATCTGGCTCGTTGGTTTGCCCAAACTGAGCTTACCCATGAAACATTCCAAAACAAAATCACGCCAGACGATGTGCAGATGATTCGAGAGTTGGGCTTTAATCATGTCCGATTGCCTCTTGATCCAGAAATTTTATTTGACGAGGCTCAACCCACCCGCCTCAATGCAGAAAATTTGCCGTATGTAGATGCTGCACTAGACATGATCCTGGAGAGTGGGCTAGCAGTAATTGTCGATTTTCACCCACTGCCTCGGTTTAAGAGCCGCCTTTATAGTGATATAGGGTTTGCTGATGCGGTAACTCAGTTTTGGGGCGCACTGGCCAGCCACCTGAGTGAGCGTGATCCAGATTATGTGTTTCTGGAGGTCATGAATGAACCTGCCACTGAAGATCCGCAAGATTGGTATGTCATTCAGGAACGCTTGCTAGCGGCTATGCGAGCGAGTGCCCCTGAGAATACGTTGATTGCCTCAGCCAATCAGCGCGTGAGTGATAACTGGAGCCCAATTTTTGCCCTCGAACAATTGACGCCTGTGGACGATGCCAACGTTGTCTACAATTTTCATTTCTATGAACCCAAACATTTCACCCATCAGGGCGCGTCTTGGGGCTGGGACGCTTTAGCCCATTATGCCAATGTACCCTTCCCGGTGACTCCGGAAACGGTAGAGCCTCTCCTAGCATCAATCGAGGATGCCGCAGCCAAGCAGTATCTACAGAATTACGGTGAATATCGCTGGAATATCGAGCGGTTGGATGAATTGATTCGTCGGGCGGCTGATTGGGGGCGATCGCACCATGTCCCTGTGTCGTGCAATGAGTTTGGAGTCTATCGCCGAGTCGCACCGCGAGCCGACCGTCTGAAATGGATCGCAGGAGTGCGATCGCTGCTGGAGAGCTACAGCATGGGCTGGGCAATGTGGTCATATGATGATGGCTTTGGCATGATCACTGAAAACCGCGACCAGCCTGAACCTGATTTGGAAGTAGTAGACGCCTTATTGGGAGACTCTATTTTATAACGTCTGCCTTTGGCTGAGTTACTAGCACGACAGGTTTCGCCGCGATTCTAAAAGAGTTGCACATTGGGGCACTGCCCTGTGGCATCCGTTTAACTTGAGAAAGAGTCGCCATCAAGGAATAAACCCGGAGCACAGATGAAATGACACTAACTGAATCTGAGAGTACAAATTCTAGTGATTCCAATCCGCAAGAAGCACGGATCAACCCAGTATTCTTCTTAGGAATTATGCCTCGAAGTGGCACTAATTATGTCTATAATTTGCTGCGTTTGCATCCAGAATGCAACTGTGTAACTGACGGCAACATGGTTGAAGACTATCTCTTGTTTCATGCCAACTTACTAAGCCGCTATGCCGATGTTGTTTGCAATTATTGGGGAGAGTTTTGGAAGCATTTAGATGATCCTCCGATGAGCAAAGATGTTTATCAAACTCTGAAAGGTCATCTTTGTAAAAGCCTGGGGGATGGCTTGATTTCCTATTTTGAGCAACCGGGCGATCGCCGTAAAATCATTACTAAAACACCAAGCGTTCGAAATCTCCACTATTTTTTCAAGCTATTTCCAGATGCCCAGCTCATGATCTTGGTCAGAGATGGGCGATCGGTCGTCGAGTCAGCAGTCAAATCATTTGGTCACAGCTATGAAGACGCCACTCAGCGGTGGGCAAATGCTGCCCATACCATTCTTGAGTTTGATGCAACCCATCAAGAATTTAAGTCGCAATATCGCATTATCAAATATGAAGATGTTTTGGATAATTTAGAGAAAACTTTAACAGAAATGTTTGACTTTATGGGTGTTGACATCTCGGTCTACGATTTCAACCAAGTTGAGCAGTTGCCTGTCATGGGGTCATCTGCGTTCTATGACGAGGGCGGCTGGAAACGCGTCAGCAACACCAAAGATTTTGACCCGCGTCAGCGTTGGAGTTCGTGGAGTACGGCGCAGCAAGAACGATTTAACTGGGTCGCTGGAGATGCGATGGTGCATCTGGGCTACATGGAAGAGGCGGATCGATCGAGCCAAACTCCCCAGAACTCGGTCTGGCATGCTGTGCTTGATCAAAAATGGCAGTTGAAAGAATGGGTGCAAGCCAAAACATTTGCACTGGAAAGGCTCCTTTATGGAGTTTACTTGTATAAAGGCAGCTTCAAACGCTTCCCCATTGAAGATTAAGACCCATTATTTGCATGGAATGGCATTAACTCGAGGGAGTAGAATACCCAAGGTGCTGAGATTTAAAGCATATCCGCCTGTGATCAGGTAGACCGTGGAGGCGATCGCCCCCATGTGTCGCGTTAGCTCGCCAAGGCGATCGCGAAAGCGCCGCCCTGAAGGATAGGCCGGAACAACACCCCATCCCGTCTCCTCCGCTACCAGCACAATGTCACCAGCTGCCTGATTGAGCGCCTGCAGCAATGCTTGAACCTGCACATTCCATTCATCATCGGTCTGCTCTAGAATATTAGCGAGCCAGGTGCCTAGCGAATCAACCAAGGCACATTCGTCGGCTTGAATGGCCTGCACGATGCCAATCAAATCCATTGGAGCCGATATCGTGTTCCATGTGGCTGGACGTCGCTGCTGGTGGCGCTTGATGCGGGCCTGCCATTCTGCATCGTTTTCATCTACTAATGCAGTGGCCATATAGATCACTGCTTTCTCAGATTGTTGTGCCAGTGCCTCAGCCCATTCACTTTTGCCAGATCGAGAAGGACCCGTGACTAAAATAATTGATGCAGCCATGATAAATGCTTGATAAACTCACTACAGCGGTGCTTCATAGCTTAGTCTGTTTAGTCTAGATGCTTAAGCCTCAGTGCTGAATCCTGGGTGCTGGGTTCAGATGTTTGAGCTAAACCTGTCGTGTTAAGTTAATCGTCTTAATCGTCAATGTAGACGAACTATTTGGTGTAGACGCTGTGAATACAGAGCTAAAGCGCATTGAAACAGCATTAAATCAGTTGAGTCGAAACGATCGGTCGAAACCGATCCCAAGTCGGGCAGTACCCATTCAGCGGCTGGCCTCTGACCCTTCCGTGTGCTCGTTTACGATTCATTCATCTTCAAGTCCTGCACCATTCTCTTCGACATCCGCTCAACCATTGCAGCACCAGTTGATGCAGCCGAGTGTGGCGATCGCCCCATCCTCACCACTGCTGCCGCTTGCCCCAAACCCGATGACGCAGAAGTTTCAGGATGCCCTATTGTCAGCGCCTAGCCAGGGTGCCAGTCCTGGTTTGGTTTTGGGATTGCTCAAAGAAATTGAAAGCGTAGTTGTCAAGTGGCAATTAGAACTCAAGCAGCTTCAGGTTCAAGTTCAGGCACTTTATCAGGAGGGGCCAATTATTGAGGGGTGGTTAGAGTCTCAGCCGTCCCAAGGGCAGGCTCAGTCATCAGCCCCTGGAGCGATCGCCCCCTCTGTTGGCACCCCACCAGGCCACCCCCTTCACCCATTATCTGATGCCTCGGCATTGGGAAGATCTGGAGCCGCAGGATATTATCTACATGGCCGAGATGCCGACGGTCGCACCTGGAGTCGTCTGTGCCCTCCAGAGCAAGTTCCTCAGATCAGTTTGGCGATCGCCCGCTACCAAAAGCTGCGGCAACTTCTTCAGAGAAAGCAGCAGTTGGAACGTTCTTTAGGTTTACTCGTCCAATCACTCGTGTCAGCCCATGCCTGTGTTCAGCATCCGTCTGAGTGATGGCTCTCTAGTGCAGAGTCACCGCTTAATTTTAGGGTAACGCTTTGGCTCGTAGTTAGCGCTTCAGCGCTAAAGCACTGACTACCAAACCTAATTTTTAGTTGTGACGCAGCACTAGGTGTGATGGCTCATCTTTCGGTGTGGCCAATGGTAGAGCAGCTAGCGCGATAATTTGATGATGACACGGTGCAGGGTTTCGGTTTTTTTGTAAAGTCTTCTCGAAGAGACTGTCGGCTGTCCTAAATGTATGGGCTTAATAGGGGATGATGACACTCTCACCCACACCAAAATGGACGTGCATCTGAGGCAACCATTATGCCGGATCCTGTTATTTCAGCCATTATCTGCACGCATAACCGCGACGGATACCTCGGGGCCGCGATTGATAGCCTGATCAACCAAGATTTCTCCGATGATTTTGAGGTTATCGTTGTTGATAATGCGTCTAGCGATCGCACCTCTGATGTGGTCAACGCTCGATTGCCACACCCTCAATTGCGCTATGTCTACGAACCCGTGACGGGGTTGTCAGTTGCTCGCAATACGGGGGCTGAGGCTGCAGGTGGCAGCATCTTGGCCTATCTCGATGATGATGCGATCGCCAGCCCTCAGTGGTTGCGATCGCTCTATGCCGCCTACCAAACCGATGACCAACTGGCAGTTGCAGGTGGGCGCATTACCCTGATCTGGCCGCCTGATGTTGAGCCTCCTCGCTGGCTGTCTCCGGGCTTGGCAGGCAATCTAGGGCTCTATGATTTAGGGGAATCAACGATGTTAATTCATCAGCCCGGATTAACTCCTCGTGGATTAAACTACTCGATTCGCAAGGAGTTTTTAGAAGATGTGGGAGGATTTGATCTCAACCTAGGCCGCGTTGGCACGACCCTGCTGTCCAATGAAGAACTCCGCATGACCGAGCTGGCGCTCACGCGGGGGTGGCATGTCGCCTATATCCCTGAGGCTCATGTCGAACACAACGTCGCCCCTGAGCGGCTGGCTCGCGCCTGGTTTCTCAACCGCAGCTGGTGGCAAGGCATCAGCGAATGTTATCGAGAGCAGCTAGCGGGGCGATCGGGCAGAAGTCAGCTCATGCATGGGGGTGAACGGTTCCTCAGAGGAGTTTATCGCTCCCTCACGCACCTGCACGACCCAGCCCAGCGGTTTGATAACTTTGTCTACGCATATGGGCAGATTGGGTATGTAGGGGCGGCACTTCGTGGCATGATTCATCTAAATGTTGAGTCGTCCAAATCGTTTCAGCATTCCTAGCCACCTGATTCTTGACTTGTTTCTACTTTTGTAAGCGTTCTAAACGATATCCATGACGTCTTCATCACCCAAAATTCCCATATCGGTGCTCATTCCTGCCAAGAATGAAGAACAAAACCTGCCTGCCTGCTTAGCCAGTTTGTCTCGGGCTGATGAGATTTTTGTGGTTGATTCTCAAAGTGGCGATCGCTCTATTGAGATTTCTGAAAGCTGCGGAGCGCAAACTGTCCAGTTTCACTTCAATGGACGCTGGCCCAAAAAGAAGAACTGGGCGCTCGACAATCTGCCATTTCGCAATGAGTGGGTCTTGATTGTAGATTGCGACGAACGCATTCCCCCTGATCTCTGGGAGGAAATGGCTCAGGCGATCCAAAACCCCAGCTATGATGGCTACTATCTCAACCGCCGCGTCTTCTTTCTAGGAAAATGGATTCGACATGGCGGCAAATATCCTGACTGGAACTTGCGCCTCTTTCGCCATGCCAACGGTCGCTATGAAAATCTCAGCACTGAAGAAATTCCGAATACCGGAGATAATGAAGTGCATGAGCATGTCATCTTGAGCGGCGCAGTGGGCTATCTAAACCACGACATGCTGCATGAAGACTTTCGGGATATGTATCATTGGCTCGAGCGGCACAATCGCTATTCCAATTGGGAGGCGCGGGTTTATCACAATCTGCTAACTGGAATGGGCGATCGCGGCACGATTGGGGCCAATCTATTTGGCGACGCAGTCCAGCGCAAGCGATTTCTGAAAAAGATTTGGGTGCGCCTGCCGTTCAAACCCTTGCTGCGATTTATGATGTTTTACATCTTGCAGTTAGGCTTCTTAGACGGACGAGCCGGTTATATTTATGCTCGCCTGCTGAGCCAATATGAGTATCAAATTGGCGTCAAACTCTATGAGCTGCGTCAGTTTGGGGGGCAGCTCAATACCCAAGTTCCCCCATCTCCATCATCTGAAGCCGTACCACAGCCTGATGTCTAGCCTCTCTAAAATTAGCCTATGCCCTCTTCGCAATCTGGCTCTGACATCAATTCTGACCAGAATCAAGATGTGCCATTAGAGGTTACATCTGCGTCATTTGAGAACACTTCTACCTCGCCCCCTGATCAATCGGCTGATCCATCCTCTGATGTCACCGCTCCATCTCTGATCGATCTGCGTCGGTATGATCAGTCCTGGTTTGACAGAGGTCGCCCCGGATGGTTGATTTTACTCTGGTGGCTAGTGCAGGCGATCGCCTTTCCGCTTACCCCTCATCCATTCAATTCATTGCGAGCCAGCTTGTTGCGTCTGTTTGGCGCACGCATTGGGCAGGGTGTGGTGATTCGGCCAACGGCTCGATTTACCTTTCCCTGGAAAGTCGAAATTGGCGACTATAGCTGGATTGGCGATGACGTCGTTTTCTACAGTCTGGATCACATTCGTGTTGGGCAGCACTCGGTCATTTCTCAACAGTGCTATCTCTGCACTGGTAGCCATAACTTTCGAGATGTCGCTTTTGGTTTAGTTGTTGCTCCTATCACCATTGGCAATGGCGTTTGGGTCGCGTCCGATTGCTTTATTAGCCCTGGTGTCTGCATTGGCTCAAATGCCGTAATTGGTGCCCGTAGTTCTGTAATGGCAGATGTTTTAGATCAGCACGTTTGCTGGGGCAATCCCTGTCGGTGTCACTATCTCAGGACAATGCAATGTGAGGGATAATCCGTTGCAGATAGAGTGGGGGGGAGTGACAGCCATAAATAAACGATGGGCAGGTGTCGTTAGGAGTAGGCCATAACGTGGTATTTCCTTGGAACTGGAGGCCAGTATGCTGCCGCTCTAGCGCAGCCATGCCGTTGACGCAGCCTTTCGTAAAGCAGGAAATATGCATCCTACAAAGAACTAGGCCGCTGACTCGATTAGCACTAATCTGAGTCGGCCCCAATCTGAGTTGGCCCCAATCTGAGTTGGCCCCCAAATCCAAAACAGCTACCGGGTGGTCATCCTCACTGGCTCAAGCAAGCCAACCCCATGCCACCCAAGCAGTATGTTATTTCGTGGTAAGGGACTTGCGGGGAAATAGCCTCCCAGTCATTCTAGAGTATGGGAAAGGAGG